>JAAENC010001270.1 GCA_024224815.1 Chloroflexota bacterium | reverse complement strand
TAAAATAGCATTGCAACAGTTCCAGAAGCTAAACGCTATCGACCGTAAGGGCAGTATTCTGGGATTAAATCCGGAAGAAACCTGGTGTTTGCACCATGAAGAAGCCCTTGAGGTGTTAACGGAAATAGAAGCCTGGTCTAAAGAAGAAATCTACAAAGTACTTCTACAAAGTGCTATTGGCAAAGCCATTGCCTACACATTCCGACTTTGGCCCCGCTTGGTCAGGTATATTGATGATGGTCGTTTCCGGATCGACAACAATCCTATAGAAAATACTATTCGCCCGATAGCATTCGGAAGAAAAAATTATCTGTTAGCGGGATCACATGATGCGGCCCAGCATGCCGCTATTATCTACTCGCTACAGGCCTTAAGCAAAATGAATGATATCGAACCTTTTAAATGGCTAAAAGAAACCCTCTCTAAAATCCCCGACTACTCGGCAAATTGGCTGTACAGACTTCTGCCGAGGCAAAAATAAACGAAATCTTATTTATGGGCAAGATGTCGAGGGCCGAAGGGACACTTTCAAATTACAAATTATACAGATATTTTCTATATTTAGAAATTTTATCTGACGAAATGGCAATTTAATTTTTTCGCTGCATTGTTTTTTTGTACCCCTTCGGCCATTGACATCTTGCCCATAAATAAGATTTCGTTTATTTTTGCCCCGGCAG
>JAAENC010001269.1 GCA_024224815.1 Chloroflexota bacterium | reverse complement strand
CTTCGGCGCATTTGCTAAAACCTTCTCTAAGTCGTCAGAAAGTGCCGGTATTTGTTGTTGCCAGTTGTCTACAGCGAACTTCTTGAACTCGCCAATGCCGCGCTTGAACCCATCCATACTTTCGTAGATTGCTCTTGCGTATGTCGGGTTGCCAACCATAGGGGGCAGTAATTTTTCACCAGCGATTCCATCTGTTATTTTTGCGATTTCATCAGCGGAAACACCTTTACTTTCTGCTCTGTTTGTTAAAATTTTTATTATTTCATCGTCTGTCAAGTCATCAATATTTACTTTTTTTGCTATAGCAGTAGCTTCTTCTACATAACCACTAGCCCTTAGTGCATCATCCATCGACATCGTTTCGCCCGCTATGCCATTGAACGCTTTTAGAGCGTCATCCATAACACTATCAGGAGCACCCAAAGATTTTAGAACGCCCAAATCAGGTGGTATTCCGCTTGCGTCGTCACCGAAAGTAAACGTGTCTACAATAAGGTCTTTCACCCTTTCAACCTGCACGCCCTTGTCCTTTCCAGCATTTTGAATAATTCTATTCAGCGCAGCATCTACTTGTTTTTTGCCCATTCCTTGCTTATATAATTCTCTATACCATGAAACATTGGTAGAGCCAAATCCTTCTCCACCACCCTCAAGTTGTCCGCCTGCTGAAAAGCCTGGACCTGATCCACTGTAAAGTTCGGACAATAACCTTTCAGCCTCTTCCTTCACACGATTACTTGCATAATCAGGTAAATCTTTTCGCGGAAGTTCAGTTACTACCTCTGCTATATCTCCCTCGTTATCTATTTTCCCGACCTTAGCAATAACTTCTGCGTTATCAGGTTTTCCGATGCCAACAGCATCGTCACTGTATTTTCTGACAATGTTTTCAATATGCTTTCTGTTTGGTTTTTCTACTCCAAACAGCTTGGCAATTTCTACTGCACGATCTGCACCCTCCAGCTCTTGACTTATCGTAGAATGGGTCATATGACCCGTTTTTGGGTCAAAGACTGCATCTCTGATTTTAGCCGCAGTAACTCTGCGGTTTTTAGCTAACTCAAAGCCTTCTGTTAGTTCCTTTTGAAAATCTTCTGAAACACTTCCTATAATACGGTCAAAACTGTTTTGAACGCCATCGTAAAAT
>JAAENC010001268.1 GCA_024224815.1 Chloroflexota bacterium | reverse complement strand
CTTCGGCGCATTTGCTAAAACCTTCTCTAAGTCGTCAGAAAGTGCCGGTATTTGTTGTTGCCAGTTGTCTACAGCGAACTTCTTGAACTCGCCAATGCCGCGCTTGAACCCATCCATACTTTCGTAGATTGCTCTTGCGTAGGTTGGATTGCCAACCATAGGAGGTAATAGCTTTTCTCCTTTCAAACTCGCGGCTATTTTCTCTGCTTCCGCTAAATCCTTTCCTTTTTCTCTGGCCCGAATAAGGAAAGCGTCTATAGCTTGTTGATCTGAAACATCATCAAGTTTGACAAAATCAATCAACTCATCTGTATACTTGTTTATGGTTTCAAGAACAACGCTTTCTAATCCTGCTCCTGATTCTGCTTGAGAAAACACACCATACCTGGATGCAATATCTTTCACTCGATTAGACTGAACTTGCCCACGAATAGGAGAGTAAGTCATCGTGCCTGTCTTTTCATCAAAGACTGCATCTCTGATTTTAGCCGCAGTAACTCTGCGGTTTTTAGCTAACTCAAAGCCTTCTGTTAGTTCCTTTTGAAAATCTTCTGAAACACTTCCTATAATACGGTCAAAACTGTTTTGAACGCCATCGTAAAAT
>JAAENC010001267.1 GCA_024224815.1 Chloroflexota bacterium | reverse complement strand
TTTCTTTTTTTCTTATTATTTTTATTGAAGATTATAACGATAACATTAACTATCGCAATAACTAACGGATTTATGTCACCATATTTGTTTAAATCTTTAAAGTCTTTACGAAGATAATTATAGATTTTAATTATTATGAAAAATTACATCTTTAAGGAGAATTTTATTCGATATCATACAGGGCAATGAATTTACAGCAGTTCTTGTCCGTTTGGCGATTTTTTTACGGTTCTATAACCAAAAAAAAGGCTGCGGTTTGCCCTGATCTGACAATCCATCGTGATAATATCTTCTCCAAAAAATAAGGAGGAGATATTATGAATACGGACCAACTCAGAACAAGATTTCCAGATGAAAGCGCTTGCAGACAGTTTTTCGAATCAATCATTTGGCAGAACGGACGAGGATGCCCGCATTGCGCTTGCGAAAAGTCCTACCCCATTCGCGGAAAAACCTCGCGGCCAGGACTCTATGAATGTGACGAGTGTAAACGGCAATTTACAGTAACCACCCGTACTCCGCTGCATAGCACAAAGCTGCCTTTATGGAAATGGCTGCAGATGATGTACTATATGGTTAATTCCAGCAAAGGTGTATCCTCGGTATTTATGGGCAAATGGATCGGTGTTGCGCAGAAAACCGCCTGGAAAATGGGTCACGCCATTCGCGAAATGATGGATCCGGGTCCTGAAGGCCAGCCGCCTCTGGCCGGCATTGTTGAGCTGGATGAAAAATACGTAGGCGGTAAGCCGCGCTATGAAAAAGGAATTAAACACAAACGTGGCAAGGGCACTGAAAAGCAAGGTGTCTTGGTTGCCGTCGAGCGCCATGGCCCTGTACGTTCGGCTTTGATTGAAAGTGATCAAGCCGCTGAGATGCACCCCTTGGTTGAAAGTTTGGTTCAAAAGGATGCCCAACTGATGACCGATCAGAATCCTGTCTACCAGCAGATTGGCAAAGAATATGCGGCCCGCCGAGTTTCCACTTGCGCTCAGATCCTCATTGTCTTCGCACGTGATGTCCCGGCCCGTTGTATTGTTCGTAACGGCTACGGTCGCGTTGTTGCCGACCTCAAGATTGCTGCTTTCCAAACCGGTGTTCTGCTCGACCACCGTGCTTCCGGTGTTATCTTTAACCACCATGTTGTTGTTCGAGAAGGCGTTGCCGATGACGCTCGGAGAGTCGTTCTCGCGTATTGAGATCCTGCCATTGACAATGTTTCCTCTCACATTCGGGGCGGTCGTTCCCGTGATCTCGATGTCACCATTGGTGACTCTGTTTCTTTGTACCGAAACCGCGCCGCCCACGTCTTCAATGTCGACGTCACCATTACTAACGACGCTTCTAGTCATTGAGAAGCCAGTGACTTCCTTCACCCTGACATCACCGTTTTCGATGGTTGAGTCCTGGATCACACAGCCATCCCCTATCGTTTTCAACCGAGAGATCGTCTCATTAGAGATAAGCGGC
>JAAENC010001266.1 GCA_024224815.1 Chloroflexota bacterium | reverse complement strand
GCTCCCTCTAAATTGGCTTCTTTGAGATCAATCACCACATCAGGATATTTTTCCCGCCACTGATTCCAAACGTCAACGCCTTGTTTCAAAATTGCTAATTGTTCTTCGTTTGCCATTTTACTTTGTCCCTTATGACCGCACGGCGGTAAACCGACCGTGCTAGTATTGCGAAGTCCTCTGGACTAGTCCGCTCGTGAGCGGGCTTTGTATCGGTAGCATGGTGGATTTATCCCCGTGCGATGATACCCAATAATCATTTTATCTGCGAAAATCTGCCGCTATGCTTAGCGGCATCCGTAAAATCCGCGTTCTATTTCAGCGGGCGAGAAGACCTCGCCCCTACTCTCTAATCTCTACTTATCTTCTTTTCTAAACTGCAAACAATAGTGATGGAAAGTATTGCTCACCCAGGCATTCCCCATCCCATAAGGCGCAAGGCGCTGATTATCCTGGCACCAAACCTTCTCATCCTTCAGCGTATACACCTTCCCCAACTCGCGCCCGATATCCCAGGCCAGCGGGTAAATTTTCCCGCCCTTCTTCACATTCTTCACAATGATCGTCAGATAAGCCCGATCCCGCATTAGCGGCTTCATCGCCGCATAAATATGGATCAACTTCTCCAAAAACGCTTCATAATCACGGATATTCCCCACATCATCGGGATTCTCCGAATAAATCACATCCAGATCAGACTCTTCGCGGCGTTTCTTCTGCGTCGCCGAGCCGCGCGCGTGCAGCATATCCCAATAAGGGGGAGATGTGATCAGATAATCAATTTCCGGGATGTCGAAACTCGTCGCATTCGCTGCATCTCCGTTAATAATCTCCGCCGTCAAACTTGAATTTTGGCCTGCTTCCGTTAAAGATGCTTTTTCCTCGGCCAGAATATCTCTTGCAATCCCCGCGTATTTGGGGTTTAACTCGATCCCGTAGGAATTTCGCCCACAACGTAAAGCCGCCACGAGTGACGATCCCGTTCCCGCCATTGGGTCTAGCACAGTCGCGCCTTCTTTGGTAAAGAATTCGATAAACTCCTGCACCATCGTTTCTGGGTATTTGGCAGGGTGCGTTAACACATCCTTTTTTCGGCGTGGAGGATTGTGGATAAACCATGATTTCTGAAATTTCAACCAGCTTTTGTTGTCCATGTCGTTCATGCGGTTTTTGTAGGCCATATTTTGGGTCTCTTTTTTTTGAACACGAATTAGGCGAATAGGGCGAATTATACGAATAAAACATAAATGAATATGTCTTTGCGAGGAGGATGCTTTTCCGACGCGGCGATCCCCATCTCAGTGCGGGAGATTGCCACGGCGATAAAACTGCCTCGCAATGACAGGGAATGATGAGCGAAACGTGAAAAGTGAGTTGCTGACCATCACGTTTTACGCATCACTTTTCACTCGTCACTTCTCACAGGCGTTTTTCTCATCATAGCTGTTGACACGGGCTTACGCAGCCTACTGATTGTACAACTAAATTGAAAAAAAATGCACTTTAAATTAAAAACGCCTGAGTTCCACTATTTAACAAGGACTCAGGCGTTTTCGCTTGTTTTATATGCTGCTATTTAAATTGGTAATCCCATCCAAAACTATAGATATTTTCTTGCTCTACAGGAATAACAATATCATAAAGAGCAGTTGTGCCACTTCCTGCAGGGTAAGTCCAACCGCCAGGGATTAGAATAGAATCATTCCCATCACCAAGGACATCTATAGAAAGGCAGATCCGCTGTTCTGATACGCCAGCATCTGCGGGGACAGTAAATGACATACTATAAAATCCATTCGCATCAGTAACTGTTGTAAAAGCACCATAACTACAGGCAATTTCTAAACGTACAGTTATGCCAGCAATCCCCGGCTCACCAGCATCAAAAGTGCCATTTGCGCCCACGCCGCCCGAAGGTTTAGATATACATCCATTAGGAAGGGCAGTCGGTGTGGGGCCGCCACCGTCTAAACCTGGCGCACATTGATCGTGCCAAACTGTCCCCGAAACATAGAAGCGCAGCAATTCAGGAGTAGCCGTTTCAACCACAATTGTAGCCGTTGGGGGAGCAAGCGTTGCCGTCGGAGGGATGGGCGTCTCAGTTAAAACAGGTTCTGGGGTTGCAGCTTCGGGCGTTGCCGTCACGACAAGAGTAATAACTTCTGCTGTGGGAGTTGGTGTTGGCGCATCGGTCTTTAAATTACATGCAGAAAGTGTAAGTATTAAAAATGCCAAGATAATATATAGGGTGTTCTTTCTCATTATTTCTCCTCTTTCTAAGATATGAATAGAGAAAGATTTTACGATAAATAAGGTCTAAATTCAAGAGAATACTGTTCTTCTAATCCTTTTTATCACCTACTGCTATAGCTTTTATGGGCTTCTCGTACTTGTCGGTACGGGTGTTTTTGTTAGGGTAGCTGTTGGGGTCGGGCTGACGTATCCCACTGATTGCACAACTAAGTCCGAAAATGTGACTGTCATTGCCTTATTTTCGGGCGCAGTTTGGGCAAAAACACCGATCGTGCCGATACCCAGGTTAACATCTGTAGCGGTAAATTGGTGGCGACCATTTAAAAAGAATCGCATCTCAGAGCCTGCGACCCAAACACCGAGGTGAACATCTCCGGGGGAGCCGGGTGGAACATCTCCGCTGTAAATGGCTTCGTGGATAGGGCGGGCGCGGCTAACGCTCATCCTTTCAAGGCGGACTGTTCCATTGCAGGAAAGGGCGTATCTGTAGGATGCGTTATTATTTGCCCGAAAGAGGAGGCCGTAAGAATCATCGCCTTTGCAGAGCGCGAGATGCGCATCAATTTCGGCGTAAAAATCGGTTAGCAAAGGTTCGTTGCGTAAAGAGAAAATATAGATTTCGGGTTCTTTTGCGGCGATGGTAATTCGATTTCGACTGACGCTGACATTTCCTTGATCTGAAACGGAGGTATTCCACGCGCTTTCTGAATCGAAATTATCAGAGAATAGCTTGGCGCCTAATCCTGGCATTTGGATGGGGGTCGCTGTTGAAATTTCTACCAAACGAGGGGTGGGGGTAGATGTTGGGGGAAACCATTGCACCGTCGCGCTGGGGATCGGGGTTGTTGTTTCTGTAGCGGGAGCAAGTGTAGGTGGCGTTTGTATCGGGGCGCAAGCAGCCAGAGCCACAAAAATGATGATGGGCAGGATAAAGATGCGGGCGCGTAGCTGTCTGGATTCCATAGAAAGATTCTATCAGGTAAATAAAAATGACAGTCACTTTAGAGACTGTTTAAAAAGAGGTTATGTAGAGTGCGTTGCACCTAAAAAAGTGACAGTCACCTTTAAGGTGACTGTCACTTGCTATGATTTATTTCTCGTAACGCTTGCGAATATTCGGCACGAGATACTCGCTGAAGGCTTTTTCGGCATCATATTCAGGATCCCAGCCCCAATCGCGGCGGGCGGCATCGTCGTTCATGTCGATGGGCCAGGAATCTATGATGCGCTGACGGCTAATATCGGGATTATAGGTAATTTCGGCATCGGGAAAATGCTCTTTTACATGCGCTGCAAACTCTTCAGCGGTCAAGCTAAAAGCAGTGATATTGTAGATTTGCCTGGTGAGATTTTCGCGCGGGGCATTTGCCAATTGAATGACGGATCCAACAGCATCTGGCATTGCCATAAAGGAAATTGCTGCGTCTTTGCGGACGAAAGATGCATAAGCTTTGCCTTGTGCAGCAGCATGGAGCATTTCGGGACCATAATCACTGGTTCCACCGCTAGGAACAGTGAAGGCAGAAATTAGCCCTGGGTAGCGTACGCAGCGGAAATCGAGCATGGTAGGCTCATTCTCCGCAAGTTGTTGATAGTGATTACTGTAATAGATGCCGAGCGTTTCTCCGTAAAGTTTATTGCAACCGTACATCGTGATGGGTTTATTCCATTCCCATTCTTCTGGACGTGGGTTTGCAGCTTTGTTTTCCAGGCTATCCATGCCGAAGGCGGCGACAGAACTGGGGAAGATGAAAATGACCGGTTCGCGCTTCCATTCAGATTGCTCGGCGGCAAGCTGAAGCAGACGCATGGTCCCGCCGACGTTGACATTGTGGGCGAGCATGGGGGAATACTCTGCGCTGGTAGAGAGCAGCGCAGCGAGGTGGTAAATATGCGTGATGTCATATCTGCTGACAATACGGTCAAAAAGGGAGTGATCGAGGATGTCGCCCACGATATGTTGAACCTTTGCATCCAGTTCTGGGGGGAGAGGCTTAATATCCATGCTGATGACATGGGTATTATTTTGCTCGACGACTCTCTCTACGAGGGCTTGGCCGACTTCACCGGCTGCGCCAGTAATGAGGGTTGCTTTTTTACGCATTTTTTCTCCTGTTTTGGGGAAGATAGAAAGGACTATATAGGTAAAAAGAATTATAGTATATTTTTTCTAATTACCTGATAGATTCATCTCTGGGAGTGGCAATTGTGGTGTGTATACAAAGTTTCCAAAAGCTCCTGCTGGATTTGCACCCTTCGAGCACAGGCAATCCAGCGATTTACAGGGCAAGCCGGGGATTACAAATCCCCTTAGAGCCTTTCCTTTACACACTTATTTAGCCACTCCCCCATTTCTGATGGTGATTGAGTAGCTCCGAATGCTTTTAGAGGGGCGTATCGAAATCACAAGGCGAGATTTTCTGCTTAATTCTGATTTACCCTAAAGGGTACGATGTCGATAGGGCGAAAAGCATTGCTTATTCAACCACCTTCAAAAATAAAAATACCGAGTAGCGAGCATTTTTTATGCGATAATCTTTATGGTATTATGCTCTGAATTAATATATATAGGACTTGTCGCTCAGGCAGGAGTGCGTCGCACCAACTTCGATAAAAAGAATCTTATCGACAAGTATTTTGTTTGTCGAAGGGTAGATTCTCGTCGTTTTGGTGCGATACATGCCCGAAAGGGTACGCACTCCCCTTTCTTCTTCTTCAAATAGTCCTATTAAGGAGATTGAAATGAAAAAAAGTCAAAATATGCTCACCCTCGTGATTGTTATCGGTGTTCTTGCTGTATTGGGAATTGCAGCAATGGACCAATTCCTTTTTAAAAAATCACTGACGCCCCCTCCCGCTGAAGCCGAGGAAAGCACTTCGTCTGAATTACCATCAGATGGTCTTTTCCGAATTGCGGCATCACAATCTGAAGCTCGTTTTACCTTGGGAGAAGTTTTAGGCGGCGAAGCAACAACCGTGATCGGGAAAACAAATCAGGTCACGGGCGCATTTTCCCTTGATTTTGAAAATCTGCAAGACACAGAGCTTGGCGAAATTTTAATTGACGCAAGCACCTTCGTTACAGATAATTCTTATAGAAACAGAGCCATTCAAAATCGGATATTGAACACCGGTACATATCAACTAATTTCTTTTCTGCCAACAGAGATTGCGCCTATCCCCGATAGCGTCGAATTTGGTGAAAGCCTCACGCTCGAAATTAGCGGTGATCTGACCATCAAAGGCGTTACTGAAAATATAACTTTCACCGCCAATATCACGCCCATTTCCGCAACACAGATCGAAGGCCACGCTGAGACAATGATCGCCTACGCAGATTTTGATATTTCAATTCCCTCCGTCCCCCGCGTTGCTAGCGTCGACGAAGAAGTATTGCTAGAAATCGACTTTGTCGCATTATTGGATGAATAAATGAAAATAATTAGTGTCAACGTCGGGCAAGAAGGCATAGTGCAGCGTAAGCTATATAAAGAAAAAACCGGGATATTCAAAATCCCCACCGATAAAGCTGTGCAGATCAATAAAGAGGGCTTAATCGGGGATGTGATTATCAGCAAAAAGCATCACGGCGGCCCGGATCAGGCAGTCTATATCTACGGGGATGCCGATTATGATTGGTGGCGGAACGAACTTGACCGTGAGCTTGCTCCCGGTATATTTGGCGAGAATCTGACAATAAGCGGATTGGAAAGCGCGAATTTCGTAATTGGGGATATTCTACATATTGGCGAAGTAATCCTGCAAGTGACTGCGCCGCGCTTCCCCTGCAAAACTTTTTCCGCCCGTATGGAAGACTCGCAATTTATAAAGAAATTCCGCGCAGCAGAACGCCCCGGGCTATATTGCCGTGTTCTCAAAGAGGGTGCTGTGCAAGCTGGTACCGCTGTTCGCATAGAGGAATATGAAGAGAAAAGTGTAACGATCGTAGATCTTTATCGTGACTACTATGCTCCCGATCTTCAAGAATCTGCCATTCGCAGATTTTTAGATGCACCCATCGCGATCAGAATGCGAGAAGGAAAAGAAAAGCAGCTGAAGACAGTTTTAGGGAGCAAATAATGACAGAAAAAGACGAAGTTATCCACAAAGATTCGGAAATCTCTTTGCGCGAAGTGACGCGCGAAACTTTTTGGCAAGTGATCAAACTGGGCGTTGCTGAAGAGCAAAAGAAATTTGTCGCGCCGAATGCGGTTTCCATCGCGGAAGCACATTTTTATCCTGAAGAAGCTTGGTTTCGTGCCATTTACGCAGACGAAACCCCCGTTGGTTTTTTGATGTTATCCGATACGCCCAAGAAGGCCGAATATTTCTTATGGCGATTAATGGTAGATGCTAAATATCAGGGGATGGGTTTTGGGCGGTATGCTATAGATCTTCTTATTAAGCATGTTAAAGCACGTCCGAACGCAAGTAAGCTACTCACCAGTTGTGTCCCAGGAGAGGGCAGCCCTTTCAACTTTTATAAGAAATTGGGCTTTGAACCAACCGGTGAAATAGAAGATGGTGAAGATGTCATGGAGTTAAATTTCTGATGAAAGTAAATGAAAAACTACTACGACGAGCGATCGAGATCGCCAAAAATGCGCGCGAGCATGGGAACCATCCATTTGGTGCATTGCTTGCTGACGCGGATGGAAATATCTTACTCGAAGCAGAGAATACGGTCGTGACGGAAAATGATTGCACCGGCCACGCTGAAAGCAATTTGATGCGGAAGGCATCGAAAAAATATGCGCCAGAAGAACTGCAAAATTTCACGCTTTATACAAGCACAGAGCCTTGCGCTATGTGCTCCGGCGCGATCTTTTGGGGAGATGTAAGACATGTGGTTTACGCGCTCAAAGAAGTAGGCTTATATGAAATAACGGGCGAAACCCCTTATGAGTTAGCTTTGCCCTGTCGGGAAGTTTTTGCTCGCGGCACACATCCGGTTGAAGTCGAAGGTCCCTTTTTGGAAGAGGAAGCGCGGCAGGTTCATCTTGGGTTTTGGTGAGAATAAGTGGCTCCGTTAAAACGCCCCCGCTACCCGATGCCGGATTTTATCCGCGATGCGCTCGAAGAGTATAAGTTGACCGAGGCTTATTATGCCCGCCCCGATTATCAGCAAAATGACTATATTGGCTGGATCACACGCGCTAAACGAGAAGAAACGCGAGAAAAGCGTCTTGCGCAAATGCTGGTTGAGTTAGAAAAGGGGGATGTATATATGAAAATGGATTGGAAGAAGAAGTGATGAGAGAATTTTATTACTCCTTCACATCAACTCGTAGTATTTTATAGTCATCGTGATCATCTACATAATAATAAATTCTGGCTACCACATCATGGAGTAACGCTCCCCCATAGCGAATTGGTTGAGAATAGGCATATGTTCTTTCAAAGAAGCTAATGGAAAATTCTATGCCGTCAATTTGAATAATATCTCCTCCATCATGACCACCTCTTCGTCCTACTTGTATTAAGTCTACAGTGCCTTCTGCAATATTGTAGTCTTCTGAAACATATCTTTTTTGTAAATCTTCATACTCATTTCTCCAGCGTTTCACCTCCTCATAATTACTCCAAATTCCAGCTGACATAAAAAGAAACAGTATTACCGATAATATAAAATGGGATATGTACTTTCTATTATTGTTAAATAACACGCTGTGCAGTGAATATAAAACCCATATACTAATTGCAATAAAGAGGATTATGTTGATACCTAATTCTCCAGAGCCTGTCCATTGCAAATTTGCTTTCTCTGTGAAAATAAAAACCGTGTTGTATTCACCCATTGATATCCCATTCCCTATGAAGTTTTTTGATAATGCTTTGTATTGTACCTAAGTTTTATTGGTAGTGGTAAAGCGATAAGGAATGATGATTTTACCTACAAGGTACAGTGCGAGGCCGTTTCATCGCCGAAGCAATCTCGTTTTTTAGAGTGCGGGACTGCCACGTCGCAAATGCATGCTCCTCGCAGAATCATTTCATCGCTTAGTGCTATACCATTACCGATGTGAAGAATAAAGAAAAGCTGGCACTCATTGAGTGCCAGCTTTATTTTAACGGGATAAGGCAAAAGAGAAGGAAGTTTTGTTAAAGGGAAGCAAGCCTAAATCGGGGGCGAATCTTTAGGTCATCCGTATTAATCACCATAGAAATGCCACACTGCGCTTTCCTAAGACTTGACCATCAAAGACGGTTTTGGCGGGCGTTTTTGCCATCCCAATGCAAATATGTAATGGGAGTAGGTGTTCTTCGCGCGGGTGGCAATAACGGGCTGCGGGGGCTTTCTCCCATGCTTTTAACTCTTCTTCTCGTTTATTTTGAGAAAGCGAAGATGTACAGGTTTCAATGAGCCAATCTTGAAAACTGTCGTTGGCTGTGTCCGTGGCATCTGCTTTGAGCCCAAAGAAGGCATTTTGATTATGGAAGGAAGAGCCAGAACCCAGTACCAGGATATTTTCTTGCATGAGTTCATTTAGGGCGTTTCCCAATGCGATATGAGCGGATGGGTCAAGTCCGCGTAGTAATGAGAGTTGGATGACGGGAATATCTGCTTTTGGGTAGATCAATTTGAGCGGGATAAATGTGCCGTGGTCGAATCCGCGTTCTATGTCGATACGTGTGGTGATATTATTTTTTTCGAAAAGGGCGGTAATTTTTTTGGCAAATGCTGGCTGTCCCGAAATTGGATAAGGGATTTCGTAGGCTTCTTGGGGGAAGCCGTAATAATCGTAGTATAGCGGGGGATTATTTGCGCCGAGGAGCGTTGCTACGTTTTCTTCCCAATGTGCGCTGATGACCAAAATTACATCTGGTTTTCTGAGTTTAGAGGGGAGCTGGGTCATAAAATCGACCATTTCCTGATGACTGGGATCTCCTAAAATAGGCAAAGGGCCGCCTCCGTGTGAGAGGTAGACAACTTGCGCTTTCTTTTCAGCCATAAGAAACTCCTTTTGGGATTCTATGTATCTGCAAAAAAAACAATGTGGACAAAAATGGTGCGGTTTATGTTATTATTTTATCAGACTTATTTTTCAAGTTGTTCAGTCTATACTTTTCTTTTATAAAAGAGATACCAGTGGAGTAAAAAAATGAAATATGCATGTTGCAAAAAAAAATATCCAAAAATGGTTCAGGACATAGGCTAATGAGAAAAAAAACACATAGGAGAGTGATGTTAGGATTGCTGGGGATGGTTGCAATCTTTTTATTTGCGGCATGTTCGGGTACCGACTATCCACAAGCACCGCCAGCCCCGATAGTGGTTGAAGTGCCTGATGTTCAGGTTCAGGTACCAGCGCCAGAACGCCAGGAACCTTCACCGACACCTGAAATAGCAGCAACGGCCACTCAGGAACTAGCTACCCCGGCTAGTGAAACACAATCCTGTGACCTTTTTAAGAATATGAATATATCGGTCGTTTATCTGGATTGGATGAGAGAAAAGCCCTTGGAATTTTATTTCAAAATGCCCGGAGGTGTGCCTGGACTAGAAAAAACAATTCCTGATACATCCAATACTTGGGAGTATACGGGAAAGATCGGCGATCATTTAACAACGAATTGTGAGTTCGTTAGCGGCTATGCCGAAAGACTATATTGCAGAATTAACCTGCCCGCTGAATACGCCTATACTGCGCGTGATTTGAGCTTGAGTCTAAGTGGTTGCGAGAGTCCAGTTTATACTGATTCTGGAATGACTGTGCCTGAGTTTGCTAATTAGTAGAAAAAAGCAAGTTTTATAGTTTATAAAGAAGGAAAGGGCTGAAAAGTCCTTTCCTTCTTAATTTAACTCAAGCGCGGAGAACGTATGAAGTTATCTGATTAGCCAAATATTCGACCAAACATCTCGCACGGGGGAAGTTTGGGCTTTTATCTTTTGATGAATGAAGTCCTGATGGTAAACTTTATTGGGAGAATAAGATAAATACTTTATGGTAATTACGGTTACAAAAAAGTACAAGCGAATTTGAATAACTAATAATAAGTGATAGCTCATGGAAACTAACGATATTTTTTATCTAGTATTGGCTGCTTTATCTTTGTTCAATGGCGGAAAAGTTTTGATTGGTTTTATTGAGCATTTCATATATTTCCAAATGAGCAAAAAATGGCCGTCGGTTACTGGCAAAGTGACAAAATCGGAAATTAAAAAAGTCTCTGTTCAAGTAGGCAATAGAGTAACTACTCAATTTCTGCCAGATGTAACTTACAGTTATAGTGTAAATTTGGAACCTTTTACGTCAACACAAATTTTTTGGGGTAAACCAACATCAAAGGAATATCCAAAAATCAGCGGAATAGTTGAACGCTTTCCGATTGATAGCATCGTAACAATTTATTATCATCCTGATAAGCCATTTAAATCTGTTCTGGATCGAAATGAAACAAGTTTACTGCGGTCAAATTTTTTCGCAAGTACGCCAATGTTGATACTTGGTATTATCTTTATAGGGTTTATTGTGTGGTTTTGATTCACTTATGATGAGCAAATATTCTTTTTATGCACCAACGCCCCAAGAAGTATTATATAATCTGTCTAACTTTTATATGTAGTGAATAATAAGCGAGGCTTTATGGCTAATACTGATCAGCAAGTATATATTTCTTATGCATGGGGAGGCGAGAGCGAGCGTATCGCAAATGAATTGGATGCTGACCTACAGGAGAACGGCATCACGATCATTCGTGATAAGCGTGACCTAGGCTATAAGGGTTCCATCAGTGAATTCATGCAGGAAATTGGGCGTGGAAATGCGATCATCGTTATTGTAAGCGATAAATATTTGAAGTCTCCCAATTGTATGTATGAATTGGTAGAGATCGCGCAGTACAAGAATATTCATGATCGAATATTCCCAATCGTTCTGGGTGATGCAGATATCTATAACCCGGTTAGCCGTATAAAATATATTAAGCACTGGGAAGATAAGCTTAAAGAGTTAGATGAAGCTATGAAATCCGTGAGTTCAGCCAATTTGGATGGCTTGCGAGAAGAGCTGGATAGTTATGATGAGATCCGTGATAATGTTTCAGAACTGACCTATTTATTCAAAGATATGAATACACTCACTCCCGATATGCACGAAGGGAGTGATTTTGCCAGGTTAATCTCTATTTTGAGAGAAAGACTTGGTGAAGAAACTGAAAACAAGAAGGCTGTTTCACATAGTGCAGCACCCAAAGAAAGAGAAAAACCTGAGGGGAGAGAAAAGACATCCGCAGACACTAAAATTGGTTCCGTAGACGAATATCTTGAAAAGGTCGTCAGGAAATTAGTGCGCGATGATTATCAGGAATTGGAATATGAGCGCTTTGGCGAACTCCGATTGGATATGGCCTTTGAGCGAAAAGATAAATATAAAATGCTGTTGATCCCCATAGTGGATTATCATCGCTTTTTATTTTTGTATGAGGCGGATCTTGATGAAGATCGCTTGATCGAATTAGAGAATGAATTCGAAGAATACTGTGCTGTTGAGTCCAAAAATAAATCCGCCTATGTATACACATTTGGAATGATTCTGACAGACAGTATTTCCGATGAAGTGAAGGAACTTATGACCGAGACTACACCGGCTGAATACGATATGTTGACAGATCTGGCCATTACGGCAGTTGCTATTTATTCTGCGGATGAGCATGAAATATATTACCCCAAATCGATTTCAGAGAAACACAACAGTGATTTTAGTGGAAAGATTAAGAATTACTTGCGACCATAAAAAATACTCTATATTCTTGGTTTAAATCCAAGATACTGTGACAAAATTGAAAAAGTCCTGTACTGAAATTTCAGTACAGGACTTTTTTTGTCATGCTTATCGTTTGTTCAATCTATGGGCAAAGTCTAACTGAGCTCTCTCACAAAAGCCGCGCCTTGATCCATTGCCTTGAAGTTACTGGGCAGGGTTTTATGATGGCGTTCGGGGAGATGTTCTTCGAGGGCTTTTTTGACTACTTCCAAAGGCAAAATCTCTTCTGCTTCAAGGAGGGCGCCG
>JAAENC010001265.1 GCA_024224815.1 Chloroflexota bacterium | reverse complement strand
GGATGATAAGGAGCTGAAGAGGCTCTGGCGGGAGTTCGGCCTGGACAAAAAAGGGAACAGGGCCGCATGGCTGGGCGTTTTCAACGAAATGTTCGTTTCCGCCCTGAAAATTTTTCAGGAAAAGGTCGGGGCGTTGAAGACTTCGTCGAAGCGGAAAAAGAAAGCCGTCATAATGCTCCGCCTCCTGAACATTCTCGAAAAGCAGACCCTGCTGAAGATTGCCGGGGAGCGGCATATAAAGGACCGCATCGTCTCCCTCGACGACCCGGACGCCCGACCGATAAAAAAGGGAAAGAGTCATCCGGACTGCGAGTTCGGGACAACTCTGCAGCTGACATTCAACCGGGACGGCTTTATGATAACCGTTGAAAACTTCATCGGCAGTCCCAATGACAAAACTCTTTATCCGGAAACCCTTGACCTTTATATAAAAAGGATGGGCAGATGCCCGGCTACAGTCGTGACAGACCTCGGATTCCGCAGCCTGGCGAACCTCGGTGGAAACACGCCCGACAATGTCGTCCATACGTTCATGGGACGCAGTGAAGACGTAGCCGGGGAGGAGCGCGACCGTTGCCGTAGCGCCCGCTCCGCTACGGAGGGATTCATCGCCGTCGCTAAAAACCTCCGCGGTTTCGGCAAAAGCATGTGGCACAGAGTGGGGGGACACAGGATGTGGTCCCTGATCTGTCAGACCGCCTGCAACCTCAAAAAATTCCTCCAACTGTGGGATGAGGACAGAATCGGGGAGGAAAGCCTGATAAAACTCGGTCTCGCCTGATTTCACAAGGCTTTCCGAAACTCCGCTCTCATCCTGTTCCGGAATCAGGTGTTCCGAAGACAGGACAGTTCTGTCCGGAAAACCGGATTTCAGACAATTATTTTCCTGAAATTCTGTAAAAGACATTTAGAACCCCTTAAATCATAAAATTTTAACCCTGTATCAGACTATTACCTCACCAAATAAGTTTTGATGGGTGACATTTTTCGAAAATCCTTGATTGACAGGGAGTTACGGAATCATGAACCCGTCAAAACTTATTTGGTCGGGTACTATGGGGATAATCTCTTGAAAGAGAAATTCAGCAGATACTAATTACAGTAAATTTTCTGCGAGTTGGGGTTGGAACAGTGACAAATGCATCTCTTTCCCCATATATAACCATTTCCTGTACACGGGCCCTAAGGAAAGCCTTCGTGTGTCAGAGGAATCTTCATTCTATTTTTAAGAGCCTCATTTAATACATCGATAAGGATCCCATGCATTTGCTCATTAACTTCCCACGAAAATGGTGGGTAATCACTAAAGTAAACTACTTTCATTTCCTCTTTAGAAAAGGCTAAGGAAGCAAATAATAAAGTGCCAATTAACATTAGTATTATTGTTTTCATAGTTCCTCTAACAGT
>JAAENC010001264.1 GCA_024224815.1 Chloroflexota bacterium | reverse complement strand
GGCGGGGCGCACAAGACGTTTGAACAATGGTGGAAGGAACATGGAGGTTCGAGCAGGCAAACGGGCTATCATGTTGAGTACTGGGGAATGGAAAATTCGTGCACCCTCACATCCAATCAATTTATCCTTAGGCGGGACTGTTTATTTGGTAATGAAAAGTTGTGGGCAGGGGCAAGGCCTATTACTTATAAGGTTTCTATCACGGGGGATAAAGTAACCAAAAAGGATAATATTGTTCTGCTTGAGAGCTCTAAGAATTATATTAATCAATACGATGTATCTCGGCAATACGATGTATCTTGGTGTAAAGATTTGCCCGAACAAGATCTAACCCCAAATTGGATGGGGGTATTGGCAAACAAGGCCGCAGTAACAGGAACGATGCTACGCAATCAATATCAACATCTTTTTAAATATATGGGTCCACGTAGAGAAGAACCCTTCTGGATGCTTCTTGACATTGACCTGGAAGTAAATTCCCTCGATATAGCAGGTCGGATGACGAACTTTAACCGATCTGAAGTCCAAACTGCAGCCTTTGGGTGTATCCCTAAAGGTAGAAAATGCCAAAAGGACGGAGCGTCCTGCTGCCAAGTTTCGGAGGGCTTTAATACGGATG
>JAAENC010001263.1 GCA_024224815.1 Chloroflexota bacterium | reverse complement strand
GTGCCGTATGATTTTGAGAACAGTTTGCAATAAATTTCATATCAATAAATTGCGTACTGTATTATTACTTTACCACCTTTACAATTCTTTACCTCCTTTCCAATTCTTTACCAACTTTTCAGTTCTTTATTACCTTTTTTAATATCTTTACCAGCTTTCTTTAAAAAAATAATAGAAATATCATTGTATTAAAGGTTGCAATAAAATTTGTGGCAAATGTTTTATTAAATATGATTGGTCTACTATAAAAACACGTGTATGGAATGGTGGTACGACCAATCATATTTAATAAGAGATTCTGTACGAATTTGATTTTTATTTCAAATGGAATCGCACTATATATCCATGTTGGAATGCATCTATTTCAACTTCAACTCAACCTAATTAGATGCTAGTTAAGTTCCAAAATGGAACTTAATTAGCAAATACTGGTTCTGAGTTTGCACAAGTTGAAATTAACCTAGTTAAGTTCAAAATCGGAACTTAATTAGCTCCTTACAAAACGTTTAATCGGAGGAATAAGTTATATTTTCCGTAGTGATTCCAAGGCAAATTGTGATATTAATATTTGTTTGAAACCATCCCAAATGATAATATATCATACTTATATGATAATCCTATAGATGATATAATATTTAGAATTTGATAAATTATCCATATTAACCTATTTAAATAATCC
>JAAENC010001262.1 GCA_024224815.1 Chloroflexota bacterium | reverse complement strand
TTTGCAAAACGCACTGGTCCGGACCGGTGACTTACTGGCACGGTATGGCGGTGAGGAATTTGTTGTTATTCTACCCGGTACGGAGTTAAAGGGCGCGGCCCTGGTGGCTGAAAAACTGCGAAAATCCATCGAGGCGGTTAAAATTCCGCATATTGGCTCCAAGTCTATTGGCTACGTGACTATCAGTCTTGGTTGCGCCTCTATCTTTCCCGATATCGCCGACAGCATCAATAGGATTATCGGCAACGCCGATACCGCCCTTTACACGGCAAAAGAAAGCGGCCGCAATCGCACTGAATTCTTCAAGAAAACCACCGGGAGGAGTGCCTAAAGTTTTGGCGTGCTTCGCAGGTGTTTAGCTAGCTTCGCTCGAAAAAAAATAAAAAAGTGAAAGAAGTGAGTAAAAATCAATTGACCACCAAACACACTATCCGTGCCGAAGGCGCGTTAAACTTGCAGCGAAACTGCACCTAAACTTTAGTCACTTTGGTGACCTTTACACACTTGATAACTTTTTGTATTTTCCCCAATTGCCCCGGCAAGGGGGATCGAATGCCTAATTGTAATCTCTTCCTCCCCAACCAAAACATCTTTAACTACAAGCTTTAGGATCTTTCGCCGCTCTAGTACACCTAAGCTTTTAGCAGATGCACGCAAGCTTTTTGAGAAATCCTCAATCTTTAGCGAAAGCTCCATAAAATACCTCTGTTCTATGACTTTCGCTTCTAAACTCTGAAGTTCCGAGTTCAATTTGCTCGTTCTTTTCTTTAAAACCGCCATCCGGCTACGCAACTCATCAAGCTCAACAAGTCCTTCTTGGTAGGCATCAAGCAGTTTTTTCATTGCCTCCGTAGCACGAGCGGTTTCATTTTTCAAGGTTTCTCGCCTCATCTGAGTTGGCTTGGAATTAAGCACCTCTTGCCGTCTTCTTTCCAATTCTTCGCCTATCAGTAAAGGATTGTCAAGGAACCCTATTATATTCTCCCAAATTAATTCGTCCAGGTAATCCTGCCGTATCGGGTGACTATTGCAAACGCGCCCATCTGGAAAACGGTTGTTATCTGAACCAAGACAGCGGTAGTATTTATTTTTGCCTGAAATTGATTTGTATAAGGAATACCCACATTCCTTACATACCAAAAAACCCTGTAATAACGTGAAAACCTTTGTGTTTCGAGCTGACTGCCGTTTATTCCTTTTTAAGCGCTCGGCAGCAAGTGCAAAGGTTTCTGCGCTCACAATGCAGGGTACGGGAATTTCAATCCATTCTTTCGGGTTACAAGGGCGGCTTGAAGCACGTTTAGGAAAACCTCCCTTACGGCGCGTGGTTCGATTTATTCGCTGACTGACCGTTCGCTCGGTCTTACCATAACAGGCTGTCCCTTTGTAAGCTGGATTTTTTATCATATTATATATCGTCTGACTGCTCCATTTTTTTTTACCTGTTCGCGTGGGAACACCTTGCTCACCAAGATAACGGGCAATAGCACCAAGACTCAACAATTCTTCTGCATATAGGCGATAGATCTCCCTTACGGTTTCAGCCTCTCTTTCAACCACTTCATAGGTCGCACAGGTGCTTTCCCCTTTCTTAATGTAACGATAACCGTATGGTGCCTTTGAAAGCGCATTTACCAAACCGCATTTGGCCTTATGCTTTTTACCCCTTCTACTGCGCTCTGTGATTTGGGCTCTCTCGTATTCTGATATCATACCCTGGAATTGCAACAATAGTGCCTCTTCCGGGGTCGTGGCTTGGGGAGAATTTATAAAGACAACTTCCACTCCATTACGATTAAATTCTTCCAACAGTAGAACCTGATAAGCGTACTTACGGCTCAAACGGTCCGGGGAATAAATTAAAATCACGTCTAATTGCCCTTCTGAGCCCAAATCACGTAAGCGCTCAAGCCCTGGACGCACCAATACGCTCCCACTGTAGCCATCATCACGAAAAATGTAATCGCTGGCCACTCGATAACCTTGCTCTTGCGCATACTTCGAGAGAGACGCAACTTGGCTCTCAATGGTCTTTTCCTCCCTCTGTTTGCTGGATGATACCCGGGCATACACACCGGTAATCAGCGTTTCTACTCTCTTCATCTAAACCACCTCCTTTTTTAATATCAGCATTCGCTTCTGAGGTGGGCAATATCTCGGGAACTGAAAACGATACCAGAAGTTGATAGGTTTGCGAAAGTTTTCGACCTGACAGACGTTCATAGATGTATTCAGAATGGACATTTGGGCTCCTTCGCCTTTTAGACATTTGAGTCGAATTGCCCCAAAACCTTCACATAAGGTACAATCATTTTTTTCAGCCATTCCCAAAAGGACATTTTCCTCGAAAAAATAATCAAAGGGCTCGATATAAGCAGCAATGCAAATCGTATTAAAGTAAACTGTTTTCGCATATGATATCAACATATTACTTTTTTATGCAAAAGTCAAGCTAAAAATAACTGTTTTTTGCTTTTTTTTCTTCGAGTCCTTTGGTATTTCAGTTTCCTCTCAAATTCAAAAAAGTTGTCTAGTGTATCAAGGTCGCGTTAGTTCACTTTAGGCACTTTAGGCACTTCTTCTCTCACTTCCCCATCAGAAGTTTATAGAGGTAGGCATAATCCAATGCGGAACTGTAAGCCCTTTGTTTTTTATTTGAGGCCCCGGCGTGGCCGCCTTCGGTATTTTCGTAGTAAAAG
>JAAENC010001261.1 GCA_024224815.1 Chloroflexota bacterium | reverse complement strand
TAAAGTTGACTTTCCAATTTTGACCGTGACCATATAACAACCATCAAAAATCCATTTCAACGACACGTGGCATTTAACAGGCGTAGCCTGTTTAGATTCAAAAGCTATAATAAAATATGCTATTAAATCTGTTGAATTGAACAGGCGCAGCCTGTTTAGATTCCAAAGCTATAATAAAATATGCTATTAAATTTGTTGAATGTAACAGGCGTAGCCTGTTTAGATTCAAAAGCTATAATAAAATATGCTATTAAATGTGTTGAATTTAACAGGCGCAGCCTGTTTAGATTCAAAAGCTATAGTAAAATATGCCATTAAATCTGTTGAATGTAACAGGCGTAGCCTGTTTAGATTCAAAAACTATATTACAATATGCTATTAAATCTGTTGAATTCAACAGGCGTAGCCTGTTTAGATTCAAAAGCTATAATAAAATATGTTATTAAATCCGTTGAATTCAACAGGGTCGGGCTTACGCCCTCCCTTGCAAACTTCCGAGATTCGCTCTCCAGTTTGCAATCAATAATGTCATTTTCTTTATGGTTGGTCGGGCTTACGCCCTCCATAGCAAAGTTACGAGCTTCGCTCTCCTCTTTGCAATTAGTGATGGTATCATTTTTAATTGTGAATTATAAAAAAAAAACATAAGGTGCCACGATTGGTGGTTGGTCGGGCTTACGCCCTCCATAGCAAAGTTCCAGGCTTCGCCCTCCACTTTGCAATTGGTAGTGGTTATAGTATAGGATAGTACATATATATATATATATGTTTTATTATAGGATAGTAGTGTTAATGGTAAATAATCTATACTATAATAGTAAAAGTAGTAAAAATAGTAGTGTTTTTTTTTTTGGGTGGATGGTGAATCAAACGCCTTGACGGCGAGTCAAAAGAACAGAGACGTGGCTCCTTATCTTGGTCCCATTAAAAAAAGTAGACTACATCATTGTGGTTTCATTAAAAAAAAAAAACTTTTTTAATGAAGCTAAAAATCCCCATTATCTTTTTTGAACTTTCAAGTTTTCTGACTACGTTCCTGTC
>JAAENC010001260.1 GCA_024224815.1 Chloroflexota bacterium | reverse complement strand
TTCCCCCCCCCCCCCTTTTTCACCAACTTTTTTTCTTTTTTCTCCCCCCCCCCCCCCCCCCCAATTTTGATTTTTGGGTGTCAAAATTGGGGGGGGGGGGAGAAATCAAAATGTCTAGTGTCAAAATGGGTGGGGGGGGGGGGGAAATCAAAATGCCTGTAAAAATTTTGACACCCAAAAATCAAAATTGGGGGGGGGTGAAATCAAAATGCCTAAAATTGGTTCAAAATCGGGGGGGGGGAAATCAAAATGCCTAAAATTTTTTTTCGAAAATTTTCGAAAAAAAATTTTTCCTCATTTCTTCGAAATCACTTTGGGGAAGGGTTTTTCGATAAAAAAAATTTTTTTTCAAACAAAAAAAAATTTTTTTTGACTTAGAAGTTTTTTTTGGCCTCCTCTATGGTCCAGGACACCTGCTCAGGGCGCATCTACGCCTACACGACACGTCGGCACCTCCAGGACACGTGCACGAGAACGGGGCTCCGCTCGGTTCGCGGCCCTTCGGGCCGCTCACCGTGCTCGCAGGACAAGCCAGGGCGCGCATCGGATGCCTACACGACACGTCGACACCTAGGGTGGACACCGGCCACTAGTCCGGAGCTGCGCTCAGTTCGCGGCCCTTCGGGCCGCTCACTGTGCTCGCTGGACAAGGACAAGGACAAGGGACAAGGACAAGGACAAGGACAAGGGACAAGGACAAGGGACAAGGACACGGGAGGGGCAAGGCGAAGAGACCAGGACAAGTGGCACGGACCAGGGACACTGACAAGGGACAAGGACAACGGACACCGGACAAGGACAGGCACAACGCACAAGACACCAACATCTACAAACACCAACATCTACAAACACCGTTTTGCCTGAAAATTTCACGAAGGCCGAAAAAAAGCTCGTCAAAAAATTATTTTCACGAACAAAAAAATTTTATCGAAAAAACTTAACATAAAGTGATTTTGAAGAAATAAAAAAAAATTTTCAAAAAAAAATTGGACATTTTGTTTT
>JAAENC010001259.1 GCA_024224815.1 Chloroflexota bacterium | reverse complement strand
TGATTGGTCAACATACACTATAGATTTATCGGAGGGAGAGGTTCAGTTTTTGGGTCTGCCGCACTTGATGAATCTTTATAAATTAATCGAAAGTATTTAAACAAAACAAAGGAAAAATAACATGTCACCATTAATGGAAGAATCGAAAAAAGTAAGCCACGTTTTACATCTATTACTATCAATAATCAGCTTCGGTTTTTGGCTGCCGGTTTGGGTTTTAATCTGCTTGTCGGTATCCCTGGAAAATCGAGAGATTAGAAAACGCAATGAAAAGCGGTATAATAAACAAGTGCAAATGATGCAATATAATCATATGCAAATGATGAATAAATAAGGCCACGCTATGCCCGCAGAAAAGAAATATACCAAGGAGGAGCTAGACCAACGGGAGAAGAACCGCAAACTAAGACGGGCGCGGGAAGTCTCCGAGAAGTCGAGAGATATTTCCGACGCCATGTATTCTTGCATGAATCCAAAGAGGCGCGAAGAGTGCAGACTTGATTTAAAGCTTTTTCTTGAAACCTACATGGCAGAGGCTTTTTATTTGGAGTGGTCGCCCGATCATTTAAAAGCACTTGCCAAAATTCAAACCTCAGTTTTAGACAAGGGATTATTTGCGCTTGCTATGCCTCGCGGTAGTGGTAAAAGTACGATGTGCCTAGGCGCTTTGATGTGGGTAATACTTTACGCCCATAAACGCTATCCGGTTTTAATTGGTGCAACATCTCCCGCGGCTGAAAAAATGTTGATGGGTGTGATTACCTTCATGACCACTAATCAACTATTGCTTGAAGACTTCCCGGAAGCTTGTGTACCATTCCAGGCTTTAGGCGGTCAAGCGAATAGGGCGGGCGGTCAGCTTTGTAATGGCTTAACGACAAAAATAAAACTTGGCAAGGATAAAATAATTCTGCCTTATATCGAGAATGAAGAGGGTTTGCCATATCCAACTAGTTCTTTAATTGTTGAAACTGGCGGTTTAACATCTGCGATCCGAGGCAAGCAACATATTACGCCCGATGGTGAAATATTACGCCCCGACTTTGTTATCATTGATGACCCGCAAACAACCGAGAGCGCGAACTCAGTCACACAGATTGCAAAGCGCGAAGAGTTAATTAATAAAGATGTCTTAGGTTTAGCCGGTGCAGGCAAAAGAATAGACGGCGTTTGCCCCTGTACTATTATCGCCCCCGATGATTTAGCGGCGAAGCTTTTAGACAAAAAGATTTCTCCCAGGTGGCGCGGTGAGATTTACCAAATGATGCGAAAAATGCCAGTCAATTTGGACGCTTGGGAAGCTTACAGAGATTTATATTTTGATGCCTTGCGAGCTGATGA
>JAAENC010001258.1 GCA_024224815.1 Chloroflexota bacterium | reverse complement strand
GGTGAGTCATTACGGAAAAAACAGGCCATAACTTGACTGATCGTGAACACTTGAAGTAAAAATACACTAAGCCCAATGTGTGGTCAGGCTGGGTGTTCACGATCACCAGAATAGGCGTTCACGTTCGCCAGAATACGCAAGTCTCAAGCTACCCAGCGACGGCAGTCCGCTTAAGTAAGACAAGAAAAGACATTTTCGAAATCGCTGTTCGAGCAGGGTGCCTTGTTGAGTATCGCCACTTTTCACATTTCAACTATATCGGAAAACCCTATCGCACCGACAATGCGAAAGTCGTTCAGCACGTCTTCGATCACTGCGAATACAGACATTTCACGACCTCTCTTTCCGGCCAACAACTATACAAATGCGCACCAAGCGTTAATTATTGCTCTGACGTTGATCCAGGAGATAGGCCAGGAAGCATCTATATTAATGACTCCCGGGATCTTGGCCACCAAATAAGAAGCTTTTTAGAGGAAGTCACCTTTTCCTCTAGCTGCCGGTATTGCCTTGGTTCTTCCGGCTCCACTTTTAAGCACAGAATGATAAAGAATCGCAATGGCGCCAACAGTGTAAATCTGAATGATTATTACCGATAAATTTGTACACATTGCGAATCCTCGGTGCGGTAGCACATTCTCTAGAAAAGCAATTTGGAGCGCCTTTCAAATTGCCAAAGAGAACCACTTGCCTTACATAAAATGTGAGGAGCTCACGTTAAAAAACATTCGCGGCTTAAATAGCTTGCAAAAAGACCATCACGGAACCGTTCATCAGATACCTAAATATGCCAGTGACCTTAGCATAGTGAGTTCGGTTAGACACCCAATCTCTTTAATTCGCTCTACCTTTTTACTTGGATTGTGGCAAAGGCGAATGATTGCTGATGGCTCAAACCCTGCGAACTGCGACACATTGAGCGACCAGGAACTTTTCGAAGTGTTTTTGAGATACATTGAAGGCACAATGTATAAACGCTGGGGAGTAACATACGAAGAACATAACATCGGTTATTTGACTGCACATTTTATCGTAATGTTTTCGAGATCGCCAGGTGATGTTTTTAGTGAAATAAAGCTTGGCAACCTATCTTTGGACCTTGTGGACGAGTCCATTCCCCACCTTATTCTTCATCAGAAAGAAAAACTCTCTTCGGATTTTGAGCAGACACTTTCTAAGTGGGTAGGAGTGTTAATTGCCAAGCAAGCCACGTCCATACCCCCTTCGAATCTAACGAGCACACAAAGGTCTATAACTTTTAGTAAAGATTGCGAGAAAAGTATCATGCAAAGAGAACACATTCTTCTAGGCGTACTTGCGCGCAGAGGAATCTTTTATGAATCACCGATAACTTAAAACGCCGCCAACGAGACCCCTTTGCAACAATCTCCAAATAGGAAATTTGACAACCTTAGCTAGCGATTGTGGAATTTTCTCTACCGTTCATTCAAGCGTGTGGTTTACATTAGCACGTTAGATCCTGCCTTCTATGACAGTTCAATATTCCACAGGAAAGCCGGCATTCCTCCATAACATCTCGTGCCGCATTCGCGAGTTGCCCACTCCACATATCTTCCAATGTTAGCGATCGTGTATTTCCAAGCACTCTTCCATCTAGAATCTTAGACATATTAAAACACAACCTAACATCTCCTTTATGGTCGACCACAAGATTTCGGTAGTGTGAATTACAGATTGGGCGCGCTGTCAAAAATGCATCTAATATATATTTTTGCATCCAGAATAAGTCAGCATCTGTAACTCGCAATATTGGAAACTTATTTCTACTTTCACGCAGGATTTGCAACGAATTAATTGCGCTCGGCTTATTCAAAAAGAAGTGATCTTCAAAAAATTTATCATGCCTACCTACTCTAAAAAACGTCGGAGTAAGCATTTGCAATGTCACGCCGTCAACGCCTAGATGCTCTGCAAAACATACTATATCAATAAGCTTACCGACATTTTTGCTTGTTACAACGGTGTTAATTAACACCTCTGTTTCACGAAGACCTGATTTATTTCGCGTCGAAACCAACGAAGTTAAAGCACCAACTGTCTGATCATAACTCCCTTGTGCCCCTCGATGATAATCATGTACTGTCGCCTCATCCGAGTCCAGCGAAAAAACAATGTAGGATGGGCCGCGACAGGCAATATCGTTGACAATTTGCCCTTCGATCAACGTGCCATTTGTATTTGTAGAACTTGTCAAACCGAGCTGTCTACAGACCTGAACCAGTTCAAAGAATTCTTCCTTTTTAAGAAATGGCTCACCGCCCGTAAGAACGACCTCTCCCTCAGGATTCATTTGATAAAATTGATTGATTATTGCGACTTTTTCGTTAGTCGACAGAGAATCGCTCTGGTCCTTAAGAGCCCACATATGACAGTATCTGCAACGAGAATTACACTCAGTGGTAATCTCAAGAAACAGCGTCGATGGCGCGCGCATATTTGATTTCATTCCGCCAATACCCGTAACGCTACCATTCGCGCTATCTTCTCTGCCCTATGAAGAGAAGTGTCAAAACACATGTCATCTTTTCCCACATCCTCCTTTATATGAGAATTAAATTGTTTGGCTTTCAGGGCATTCCTATAGCCACGAATACGACGAAACATACGCCACGAAAGCGCTTTGTTGCTGGTAACGAGGGAAATTACAATATATGCGTGCTGTCCGAGTTCATTTAACGCAATATCTAGACTTCCATAACCAAATGTATCTACCAAGACAATCGGACGATATCCTAGACAAATAAATCGATCGCATAATTCAGCGGAGGATTTAATGGCGTCAAAATGTTGCTGGTGAAATTCCCAATCCACTTGATTTATCATCCCTCTGACGTCGTCTACTTCTACTGTTACACCTCGCCCAAACCAACCCATTAACTTTCGAGCAAGAGTAGATTTCCCGGATCCCGGCGCACCTCTGATAATAATTATGTCGCATTTATTAGGCATACGCCTGCGGCATGTAAACGCAGTTTATACAATAGGGATGCTTCGCATTGGAGTTTAATCTTCTCAAAAATAGTTCCGCAAATGCGCTGTTCCAGGAGTTCATAAAATTATCATCAAGCGCACTTCCCAGAACGTAGGGATTAAACATATTGCACACCTGTACATCTCCATTCCAACGAATAACGGTTTCATGCGTTGGCGCTAAACAATGAGAGCCCGCCGTAGAGGACGAGCAACCAGCTAAGGCAGTTCCGGATATTTGGCTTGGAACGAATAATTTGATTCGATGTCGCTTGCTTATTTCGCAAGCTTTATTTATTTCATAGGATATTTCCCCCTTCGAATCTTTAATCCATTCGTTAGCACCTTTCTTTATAACGTTCATTTGCACGCTTTGCACTTTAAGATCTGCTGCCATTTGAATCACGCCGGAAAAGTGGGAAACGTTGAGCTTCTGTAGCGTAAATATTAAGCCTACATTTCCAATATGGGATGCAGATGCATGTTCACTAACCTTCTGGAGCGTCTCGAACACTTTTTTCCAACGAGCGGGCCGCCTTAATTTTTCAAAAATCGCCTTCGTTGCCGCATCCCAGGAAAAAAATATACTTCCACCCCTGTCAATGATATATTTGTAATCATCAAACTCGCCGGTACCATTAGTTACCAATTCTGTTTTTATCGACCTTTGACTGAGAACATCAATATACTCTTTGAGATTATGGACTAACGTGCTTTCCCCCAATCCATTAAGCCGCACCTCTTTGAGACTATCTAATTGATCTATGATATCGGTAAAATCACCGACACTCATCAACCTAGAATAATCTATGCCATATTGGCCCACCCTACACATAGGACAGTCAAGATTGCATGAGTTGAAAATTTCAACTATTAGGCGGGTTGGCTTGGGTCGATTGCCGCGCCGACAATGGAGAAATTCACTTCGCCAGTCTTGTGCTACTGCGTCAGGCAATAAATCGAAGTTTCTCCGGTCCAGCGAGAACGAGTTCGCGTCAAGTGCTGGTGCTTTAAGCATGTTAGTTTCCTTCTCGCCAACCTTTCTTATATTGATACAATTGGACGACCCGCAGACTTAAGAACCTGATAATTGTCCACCACGATAGTCGATCATTTCTATATAGTGCGTAGTGCCATCGTAGGTCTTGATATATCGCATACGGGTTGAAAGGGGGAGGTTTCATTCCTTCCCAGCTTCCTGGCTCAATAGAGCGTCTTCTTAGATCAAAAAACGACATCAATAAACTCCGCTGATGTGATCGAAGCCCCCCCACCCAGTTTTCACGATAGGGTTAAATCGGCTGCAAACTTCATGCGTAGTTTCTCTACGCTGCATTCATGGCTGGTTTATAATCATATACTACCCGCAAAACGGGTAGTATATGATTATAAACCAGCCATGTGCATTTGCTCCTGACGCCTTTCTTCTTTTTCCTGGTTACGGATATATTCCCGTATCATTGCGTATTCTGGCGAACGTGAACGCCTATTCTGGTGATCGTGAACACCCAGCCTGACCACACATTGGGCTTAGTGTATTTTTACTTCAAGTGTTCACG
>JAAENC010001257.1 GCA_024224815.1 Chloroflexota bacterium | reverse complement strand
TAATAAATGTGTCTTTATCCGATTTTATATTCTCCATTATTTGTTGCGGAATTGATAATTACAAATAGTCAGCAGATATTTTGCAAGTCATCACATATGATTTTAAAATCACAACAAAATCACTCTCAAGTCACCTGCAAATCACTGTAAATCGCAAAAATGATTTGTGATGGGTTTCAGTGACTTGACGGTGATTTTATTGTGATTTTAAAATCATATGCAGTGACTTGCAAAATATCTGCTGACTATTTGTAATTATCAATTCCGCAACAAATAATGGAGCAGATAAAATCGGATGAACACAGATTTATTACGATTTCTAAATCCAATAAAGTTCAATAAAATCAAATTCATTTCATCCAATAACAAACAAATCCTGCAAAGTCACTGATATGATTTGGTGATTGACAACTTTACCGGTGATTCTGTTATCATACAAAAATACAATCTTAATTTGACCACATTGAGATAAATCAGATAATTGTTCTTCAGCTTCTTCCTTTAATATGAG
>JAAENC010001256.1 GCA_024224815.1 Chloroflexota bacterium | reverse complement strand
TCATTTCCGGATCGACAACGATCCTATAGAAAATACTATTCGCTCGATAGCACTCGGAAGAAAAAATTATTTATTCGCGGGATCACGTCTTGCGGCCCAGCATGCCGCCATTATCTACTCGCTACTGGCCTCATGCAAAATGAATGATATCGAACCTTTCAAATGGCTAAAAGAAACCCTCTCTAAAATCCCCGACTACTTCGCAAATCAGCTGCACAGACTTCTGCCGGGGCAAAAATAAACGAAATCTTATTTATGGGCAAGATGTAGATGGCCAAAGGGATACGATGAAACTTTGTGATTGAGCTTGCGTTTTTCCCAATATTCGATTGCTTTCCTTGGTTCGGCGTTTAAGCTCCGTGCTATGTGGGTAAAGGCTTGGGGGAGTATTTCCGTTCCGTTTTTTATTGTTGGTTTTGCTTTGGGGTTGTTGTTTACTGGTTCAGGTATTCCGCAGAGCTACGTGGCTTTTAAAAAGCCTAGTGTTTGCTGCATTTCTCGTACTTCTCAATAAATTCTATCTGGTCGCCTGTGGTGTTACAGCCAAAGCGATGGAAAGTATTTGTGTCTCCATAAATTCGGCAGCTTGGTTTATCATCATCGTGGAATGGCATTTTATTAGGTGGTTGCGGTCGGGTTTGAGGTTGTAATGTTGCAAAACTGTAAGTATCGAAAGGCTTTGTTTTATGACGCTTATTTCCATGTTGAAAACTTTTATTTAAAACATCATTGAGACCAGTCTAAAAAGACATACTTAGCCACGAATGGACTAATAAAATTTTCTAATTGCATTGTAATCAAGTGTTTGAAAAGAGTACAATTTCACTAATCTTCAAAAACTTCGTTTTTAGACCGGACTCATCATTGTTTTGTAATGATACAGTTTTGTTTTATCTTTGAGTCCAGTCTAACCTGAATAATTCATAAATCCAAAAAAGGACAAATTTCAGGAGAATGTTTCAAAACATTCACTCACCACGAATGTTTTTTCAATCAAGCCATGTTCTTTTGGAAGATTTTTGGCTGATACATTACAAGATTTTTGATAGAACTGTCAATTTATTTCCAGGAAGGCATTTCTCTCCCAGCCAACTATCGTTCGTTGG
>JAAENC010001255.1 GCA_024224815.1 Chloroflexota bacterium | reverse complement strand
CTCGATGTGAAAAAGCATTGAGAAAGGCAATTAAGATATTCGTCTTTGCCTTCAATAAACGACAACTTTACAAACAACAGTATCCGAAATATCCAGCTCACATTATTGATTTCGCTTACACACCAAATTAGCCACTCCGGACATTTTAGGCTGTCATCTTTTAAGTGTTTTGTGCAGAATAGAATCACTTTTTATTTAGCACTTGAGGATAAAAAACACCCTGCATCAATTTAGGAAATAGAATGCAGGGTATTAGGTGAACTTTTTACGGACAGAATTTAGTCTATTGGCAGCCATGCCAAAATCGTTGTTCCTGTTCCTGGTATGGCGGTGATTTCTACTTCGCCACCAGCATTGCGGATGCGGGTGTGCATATTTGAGAGACCGTGCCCGAGAGTCATGCTCATTTTATCAATGGAAAATCCTTCTCCATTATCTTCGATCTCCATCAAAACGCGTTCTGCTGTTGTCCACAAGTTAACGCTGACGCGTTTGGCTTTTGCATGTTTGGCTGTGTTGGCAAGTGCTTCTTGTGCAATGTGAAATAAAACCAATGCCTGCGAAGATTCCAGATTGCTAAGGTCATCTTCTTTGCCCGACAGTGCTGCTTCAGAAAGGGTGTTTACGCGGTATTCTGTCAGTAATCGGCGAAGACCAACGAGTAGGTTTTCTTCACCCAATTGGCGGGGGCGTAGATCGAGAATATAGGTGCGTAGATCACGAATTGCCTGGTTTAGCCCATCTATGGCGAGCCTAACCCCTTCTTTTGCCTGAGCGGGATTTTCATCAATAAGATGGCGTACGTTTTCCAAGCCCAGGCCCACGCCAAAAATAGATTGGATAACGCCATCGTGCATATCCATGCCGATTCTATTTCGTTCTTCAAGAACGGCTAAACGGCGTGCATCTGTGTGTAAACGGGAGTTGTCTATTGCCAAGCCTGCCCAATTACCAACAGCTGTTAATAGTTGGATGCTGCGATCATCAAATGCTTCGTCGCCGCGTTTGGCTATGCCGAGAACGCCAATCATTTTTTCGCCGGATGTGAGCGGCAAACAAACAAATTGGCGGAAGCCAGCATCTACCACGGCCGAGCGCAAATAGCGCATATCTTTAGAAAGGTCTTCGCTTATTAGGGTTCTATTTTCAGCGGCAACGATGCCGACAAAGCCTTCGTTTAGTTTGAAGCGGCTGCGTGTCCAGAAGGCTTCTGCTGCTTCTCCACGATGTAAAACCAAGCGTAAAGTTTGGGTTTCTTCATCTAACAGGAAAATCTCCCCCGCTTCTACGCTAAGATAATCCATAGCCAGCGCGAGGGTCTTGCTGACGATCTCATCCAGACCCTGTGTAGGGACAAGTGCTGCGGCAATATCGTTTAGCAGGGTTAAATCTTCGCTGCGTTGGGTTAAGGCAATATCGCGTTCGCGCAAATTATCGTAAAGTCGTGCATTTTGGATCGCCGCGGCAGCGTAGCCCGCCAGCATTTGGATAATTTGCTCATCTTCTTCTGTAAAGGCTTCATCGCCTTTTTTGTTGGTCAGGTAGATCTGTCCGAGTTGATGATTTGCTGTGAGGATGGGCACGCCCAAAAAGGAGCGCATCGGGGGATGATGTTTGGGAAAACCGATACTGCGCGGGTCATCACCCAAAACAGTTAAACGGATCGGGTTTTCCGTATCCATTAATGCGCCTAAAAGCCCTAAACCTTTTGGCGGGTGAGGCATTTTTTCCATTTGAGCTTCGGTCATTCCCAAGGTAACAAAATTTGCTATGCCCCCTTCTTCATCTAAAACTGCCAAAGCGGCATATTCTGCTTCTGCCTGCTCACTTGCTACTTGAGCAATGCGTTGAAGCAAGGTGTTTAAAGAAACGTCCTTAATTAGCTCCAAATTGGCGCGATGCAAGGCCAGCAAGCGCGCTTGCAAATCTTCACAAGATAATGTCATAATACTCCTCGCGCCTATTATAACCACTTTGATAGCTTTTGCTAGAAAACTTTTGTAAAATTAGACCTGTCAGCTTTCTAAAACCTGACAGGTCTTCATAAAGGATAATTATGACAAACTCACGCATAGCAGGATTTTATAAACTTACACTGGATGAAAAACTGGATGCGCTCGCTAAAGCGAGCGAGGGAACGCCCCCCGATTTCAACTTGCTGACTGCGCAACAAGCAGACAAAATGGTCGAGAACGTGGTTGCCACGCATAACTTGCCCCTCGGCATTGGACTCAACTTCAAAATCAACGGCGCGGATAGATTGATCCCGATGGTTATCGAAGAACCCTCTGTCGTAGCAGGCGCCTCCTTCATGGCAAAACTCGCTCGCAAAGGTGGCGGTTTTTACGCAACAACCTCTGCCCCCGAAATGATCGGCCAAATGCAAGTGCTCGATGTCGCCGATACCCACGCCGCAAAGATGGCGATATATGAAGAACGTGATAATTTATTAGCAGAAGCAGATACGATTGACCCCATCCTAAAGAAACTTGGCGGCGGCGCAAGAGATTTAGAAGTGCGCATAATCGAAAATTCCCCCATAGGTAAATTCCTTGTTCTACATTTAATCTACGATGTCCGCGACGCAATGGGCGCAAATGCCGTAAATACCGCCTGCGAAAAACTCGCCCCACGCATCGAAACCCTCACAGGTGGGCGTGTGCATTTAAAGATATTATCCAATTTGTCAGACAGAAGAATGGCAAGAGTGAGATGCAGGATTCCTGTTGAAGCGTTGGCTTTTGGAAAAGCCCCCCCTCAGGGAGAGAAGCAAGCTTCTCCGGAGACAAAAAGTCCCCGCCCCCTCAGGGGGCGGGCGGAGGGTGGGGGCTTCTCCGGTGAGCAAGTCCGCGACGGAATCATCGAAGCCTACGCTTTTGCCGCTGCTGACCCATACCGTGCCGCGACCCACAACAAAGGAATCATGAACGGCGTGGACGCAGTTGTTATCGCCACAGGAAATGATTGGCGCGCCATCGAAGCGGGCGCACACGCCTATGCCGCAAGAGACGGGAAATATACATCGCTCTCGACTTGGGGCAAAGATGATGAAGGCAATTTAGTTGGCACGTTAGAAATGCCGATGGCTGTCGGCATCGTTGGCGGCGCAACAAAAGTACACCCTACCGCCCAAGCGGCCCTTAAACTAATGAATGTAAAAACCGCATCTGAACTCGCAGAAATTATTGTCTCGGTCGGATTAGCGCAAAATTTAGCCGCCCTGCGCGCCCTGGCCACCGAAGGCATCCAGCGCGGACATATGTCTCTGCACGCGCGGCAGGTTGCCATCGCGGCAGGTGCAGAAGGTGGGATGGTAGATAAAGTTGCGGCGCAGATGGTGTCCGAAAAAGTCGTCAGAATTGATAGAGCAGAAGAAATTTTGAGAGAGATAACAGCCTGATATGCCCACTCAAGAAAAAGTTGAAGAACTTTCAAAAATACTAGAGAGCATTATCGCCATCCTTGCATGGGATGATGAAAAGCATTGGCAAGAAACTATCATCAAAATAAAACAAGATTTGGATGATGCAAAAATAGCTTCTGCGATAAGAAGACTTTTGGGCATCTATGGCGGGATGGGGTCTTTCAATGATTTGGTCATCGGCCAAAACTATAAAAATGGGGAATTTGCTTGGAAAGATGGCGCAAAAGAAAAGAATGCCGAACTCAGCACCTTACGAACAAAAGCCTATGATCTGGCAATAGCGCTCAGATAAAGTAAGGGCGAGTCTCAGACTCGCCCCTATAAAAAGTAATTATTCAAGGAGATTTATTCCATGACAGAAAAGAATATGGATGAAATAAGAATTACAGCATTTGAAACAACCTGTTCTTCTTGCGAGCATGTGTTTTCTGTACCAGCTCTGTCTGATTTTTCTTATGGGCAAAATATATTCTACAGTGAAGACGGAAGGTATTATATTCATGCAAATGCATTTGAAGCAAGCGCAAAATTAATACACGTTCTCTTACCCAAAGATTGCGGATCTGAGTTGTTTTGGTTTTCTCTTGCTACGATAACGGATAAAATTAACGGTAAATCACTTTCTGTTAATGCTCGTTGTCCGAGATGTACATCTGCAAGCGTGAAAAGGAATCTTGGAAAAGAAACGGGTGATATGTCTGTGGTAAAAGCTACTTATCATGATTTTGTATTTTTGCCACGAGAAGATATTATTAGGAAAGTCAAAGAAACTGTAAAGCAATTTATTGAAACAAATACTCAGTAGAGAAAAACGTTACAGAAAACGGAGAAAAAATGACAGAAAAGAAAAGTCTTTTATTACAACCCGCTCGCCCCGTCGGCATCGTCGGGTACGGCGCTTATGTGCCGCGTTATCGTCTTCCCGCAGCAGAAATTAATCGTGTTTGGAAAGGTGGCGAAGGCGGTGTGCCAATTAAAGAAAAAAGCGTTCCCGGGCTGGATGAAGATGTGGCAACTATGTCTATCGAAGCAGCACGCAACGCTATTGCACGTGCGCAAATCCATGCTCATCGGCTCCGCGCTGTTTGGGTGGGATCAGAATCTCATCCCTATGCCGTTAAGCCCACATCCACAATTGTCGCGGAGGCAATTGGGGCTGTTCCCCATATCCAGGCCGGAGATTGGGAATTCGCCTGCAAAGCCGGGACAGAAGCAATGGTCGCGGCAATGGGATTGGTCGGCTCAGAAATGGCCGAGTACGCCCTTGCAATCGGCATGGATACCGCGCAGGGAAAACCCGGCAACGCCCTCGAATATACCGCCGCAGCCGGTGGCGCAGCCTTTGTGCTGGGACCTGCCGAAGAATCTTTGGCAGCGATCGAAGCGACTTATTCCTACGTCACCGATACGCCCGATTTCTGGCGGCGCGCCTACCAGAAATACCCCGAACATGGCTCACGTTTTACGGGCGAACCTGCCTATTTTGAGCATGTCAGCAAAGCGAGCGAAACATTAATGGCAGAGATGGGTACAAGAGCATCGGATTATGACTATGCCATTTTCCACCAGCCTAATGCCAAATTCCCGACGCGAGCGGCAAAAACGCTCGGGTTCGCACCCGAACAATGGGAGCCGGGATTACTTTCTCCCGTCATCGGCAATACCTATTCCGGCGCAGCGATTATTGGTCTCACCGCCACATTAGATGTCGCAAAACCCGGCGACAGAATCTTAATGACCTCCTTCGGCTCTGGCGCGGGGGCAGATTCAATGTCTATCCTCGTGACAGATAAATTGCTCGAACGCCGTGATCTTGCCCTAAAAACCCAAGACTATATTGCCCGCCGCAAAGAGATAGATTACGCAACTTATGCGCGTATGCGTGGCAAAATTTTGATGAAATAAAGTGAAAAGTGACGAGTGATACGTGATTCACTTTTCACTCATCACTCATCCGTCTTTCTACATAATAAGAAAAACACATTAAGGAAATTCCTTTATGACAGAATCCATCGTAATAGCCGGAATCGGCCAAACCACCGTTGGCGAACATTGGGAATTCTCAATTCGAGAACTCGCCCATTTTGCCCTTGAAGCCGCAGTCAAAGATGCGGGCGGGCTACGCCCCCAAGCCCTTTTTGTGGGCAATATGCTCGCCCCAAATCTCTCCCGTCAAGCCCATCTTGGCGCATTAATTGCCGATTTTAGCGGGCTGATCGGCATCGAAGCCGTGAGCATCGAAGCCGCGGGCGCATCGGGCGGGGCAGCCCTTCGTCAGGGCTATCTCGCTGTAAAAAGCGGTATGGTCGATGTCGCTCTCGTCGTTGGTGTGGAGAAATTTACTGATCTTGTCGATGCAAAAGTCGAAGATGCCCTCGCAACCGCCACAGACAGCGATTTTGAAGCTGTGCAGGGGCTTACGCCCACATCCCAGGCCGCCATGCTCATGCAGCGTTATATGCACGAATATAAGGTCCCCGCCGATGGCTTTGCCGGTTTTCCTGTCACGGCGCACGCTAACGCAGTTGATAACCCAAACGCCATGTTCCAGCGCGCCATTAAAGAAGCAAATTATCTGCGCGCAGGGATGGTCGCGCCACCTTTAAATATGTTTGATGCGGCACCTCCGGCGGATGGCGCGGCCGCGATCATTCTTACTCGCTCCGAGCTTCTGCCTGCCCATTATCATCATCGGCTCGTACGTGTCTCTGGGTCTGCTTCCGCTTCGGATATGCTGACTCTACACGATAGGCAGGATCCGTTAAGCTTTGATGCCGCCTATCGTTCTGTAGAAATTGCACTTCAAAAAGCGAACATTACGCGTGAGCAAATCGACTTTTTCGAATATCACGATGCCTACTCCATCTACGCTGCGCTTTCGCTCGAAGCAGCCGGATTTGCAGAAAAAGGCAAAGGCTGGGAACTCGCTAGAGATGGCGAAATTGCAAAAGGTGGAAAAATCCCCTGCACGATAGCGGGCGGGCTGAAAGCACGCGGTTATCCGGGAGGGGCAACGGGCGTGTACCAAGCTGTGGAAGCAGCGAGCAAGCTCAGGGATGAGAGCGTCCCGGATCAAATCGCCCTAATCCAATCGCTGGGAGGCCCCGCATCCACTGCGGTAACGCATATCTTATCGCTGGATTAATCTAAAATAAAAAGTCGCTTCTCAAACGAGAAGCGACTTTTAGAATCTGACAAAGAAGGGAATTATTTGTACTTAATGATGAGCGTTGGCGTAGTGCCGCTAAAAGAAACGTAATCATTTACGCCATTTGAGAAATTCCCTGAAGTGATATAGGCACGAATCTGGATAATTTTTCTTTCTTCTATTATAAAGCGATCTGTGACATGTGCCGTAATATTCATTGAGCTTGGGGAGCAATTCTTGAACATCAGAGCGATCTCGTCATTTTGAAAGTATCCTATGCCTCCATTGCCATAATCGCCGATGGCCAGTATGTTGTATTCAACTAATTCAAAACCAAGATCTCCGTATGAGAAAGGCGTGCCGCTTGTTGTACAAGTACCAGGGGAAAAAATGGCAGACGAAATAACAGCCGACCTAGGCAATCCCTGAATATCGAAAGTCCAATATCCTTCACAGTCGTAACTGTCATTCTTTTCTCCGATCACACTGGGCGGGCTTCCTCCCACTACATCGATAGGCCCTTTTGGACAAAGGTTGCCGCTGTTTGCAGCATCGAATAGGGCGGAGAATTCTTTTTCTACAACAATTGTTGCCGTTGCTGTTGGGGGCAGCGCGGTTGGTATGGGTGTTATTGGCATTGCCTCAGGAATTGGCGTAAGCGTAATTACAGGTGCAACTTGCGCTTTGGGTTGCGACAATGAGCACGCTAAAATTATTAGGGTAAGTAAGGGTAAGAGAATAAAGTTTCTTTTTCTATTCATTTTTAGGCTCTCCTTAGTAGAGCTTTCGCTCAGATTGGAGTGCATCGCATGAACTTTGACAAAAGGATGTCAATCGACAGTGTTTTGCTCATCGAGGGGTTGATTCTCATCATTTTCGTGCGACACACTCTCTTTACTTGTTTAGAATAAGTCTTTACTCTCCACAGTAGGAAAAATTACGTGAAGAGACACCAGACCAGCTTTCATTATTCAGTGTATCTAGCGTGCGTACTTTATATTCCAGTGTGCCGGAACCGCTAATGGTATCTACGCCAGCCTGACTAACCCAAGTGTCGCCACCGGGATTCATCTGCGCCCACGCCCAGCCTGAACCGTTCAGATTGAACCAAAACTCAGCCCATGAAACGCCAGAAGGGTCGGTAATATAGGCATTTCCATATAAACTACAGCCATCCCAATAGGTGCTTAGAGATGAGATGCTTGGCCCGCTTATATCTGCGGGTGGGGGGGCTTCGAGGGTTGGCGTATCAAATCCACCGCTATCACAAGTGCCATTTACCGATATCGTTGCATAATAATCTTCTGAGCTTCCATCTGGTTGAGTCACTTGTAGGCTATGCGTTTCGTTCTGGCAGGGGCAACTCTCTTGGCTACCGACTTCCCACGCTGAAACTTCATCTAAATAGATATTCGTTGCCCCGCTTGCATCCCAGTGCAGCGTGGCGCAATTTCCCGCATCTACAGTAGCAGGATGTGCGTAGAATTCAACATCAACTTTACCCGCAGGCGGTGGCGCAGAAGTAGGCGTATTTGTGGCTACTTCTGTAGATTCTTGTGGTGTCGGTGTTGCCGTAGAAGACTCGCTATCGTTCACCGTCTCTTTTGGTTCTTCTGAACCTTCTTTTAGATATTCTTCCCCTGCCGGCGTAGGCGTACTACCTTTTCCTGGAATACAACTGACGATGCAGAATCGTGTCGTTCCTGACCCGCCACTTGCTCCCGCTGAATTAACACCTACTGCCTCCACTATATACTCCCCCTCTTCTGTCGGCTGCCAAACTGTATCGGTGCGCACCAAGCGTGTGCTCCCGTCAGCCGCCAAAGAAGCGATCGGGGCAAGAGATAATTTCTCTCCATTTACAGTAACCTGGATCGAGCCAACGCCTCCAGCATCTGCTGCATAAACGACAAGCGTAACCGGGCCCATCGGCAATATATCGCCATTGAAGGGATATTCAAACCAGGCTTTTGCCGAAGAATCGAGCGATGTCGCTCCCCCATCACAGGCATTTAGGAAGAATACCATCATCAGAGATACGCCAAGCAAAAACTTTCTAATTCGTTGAGATCTATTCATAAGATTTTCCTCTCTTCCAGCTAGGGCTTGCATGTGCCAGCGGTATATGTGAAGGCTTTGTCTGCTTTACAAAAACCAAGCCAATCTGTGCCATTGGGGCAGCTACAAGTTTGAGTAAGACAATGAGCATTGTGGTGACAATACTCTCCGCCCAGACCCGTCCCGTCTTGTGGGGCGCAGCTTCCGTTTGCACAGTAACGGGATTTGCAGTCATCATTTTCCTTGCAACTTTTTCCATTTTCGTCTCCTGGCCAATCGCCACAGAAACCTTTATCTTTTCCCCATCCAGATGTGACACATTGACCATTTTTATATCCACCTGGACAGACACAGAAATTATTTGCGCACTGTTCATCTTTAGAACAATACTCTCCTGCTTGGCCTAAACCCAATTGCGGTTGACAATAATTATCATCACAATTTGAACTGGCACAGTCATTGTTTTCTGCGCAGATATGACCATTAGGCTTACCTCCAGAGCACCATCCACCTATATCTCCTGAGCTATTTACTTTACCTATGGGTACAAAATCAAACCCATCCACTAAACTCTTTGTGATACAGGAACCACTATAGCATTGAGATCCTTCTGTGCAAAATTCTCCAGGGCTACCATTGCCGTGGCGTGAAATACATAAGCCATCCCCGCCACAATAATTAGAGTCACACTCGTCATCAGCAACGCATTTTTGCCCATTGGCTATCTGGCTTCCCGATGCCGGTAATCCGGGTATAGACCATATTGCTCTTTTGACAAAAACATTGATTTTGCAACGACCATTAGAAGAGACTAACTCGCGAGAGCCAGAGATGTCACTGAGATCATTTGCCTGGATACCATCTCCTACAGAGATGTATGTGGCTTCTCCCATACAAATGCCAGGTATTTGAAAAGCAAGTTTTAGCGTAGATGACATCTCGCTCTTAAATCCCACAAGAATAGTGTTTTCTCCATTGGGCATTAATTGATCAATAGCGTAGGTTGTATCTTCTAGCAAGATTTTTTCAGACTTTATTGTTGCATCATTTGCAAATAAGTGAAGGGACGAACTGATAGGAGCAATCCCATCGATGTGTAGATTTTGAAAAGCAACAGACAGACTAATTTCTGGCGGGTTCGTAAAGCACTCTGCTGTCGTCGGAGCACTTAAGGCTGATTCACCTTGCTTGCTAAAGGCACTTACCTGATAAGAGCAACTACAGCCTCTTGGTTCATTATTAACAGGAATCTTTATAAGTTGTTCATTAAGTGCCACAAAGGTGTTTTCTTTTCCTAAAGGTGCATTTGGGCAGGTGTAGTTTCCGTAGACAATGAAACCATCAACATCGTAATTTTGTTTTGCTACAGGGTCATAATCCCAAAGAACACGATGAATAACTGCATCCGCTCTATCTAGCCGAACGTTTGTGGGTGCCGGCAATTTAGAGTCAGACACCTTGCCGCCCCAGCTCCAATCTTCTGCCCAAAGTCGATAATACAGATCAAATGCAGCGCCAGAGCCTTGGTATTGTGAATTTCGGTTGGCTGGGTCAACCAGCAAATCATAGGCATGTGAATTTTGGAAAGTTCCTAAATTGCTGGGGCCAGTGGAGGTAAAACCATTCCCGTTCACTTCTAAAGTAATGGAATCGCCAGATTTCATAAGCATAGACTCGGGCATGGGAATTGCCCACTCACCAGAATTCCCCCAATGCCCGGTTGGGATGTAGTTTTGACTTCCGCGAGGCGCGCGGATCGGTGATAAGTTGCCAATTGTGACCATGACAAAACCCTTTTGGATGCCGCCATCTTTTGGAACAAACCCAACAGGTTGGAAGAAAAGACGTTTGGGCCCACTCCCCAACTGGCAATTTGCTGTAGGTTGAACATCCACCCATACTGTATTGCTATATTTACGAGGTTTATTTTTTCCCTCATCTCGTATTACGTTGACTGTATAGCCATATTTTCCGGGTTGGGGAACCCTGTCTTGATATTGCGTGGTATTGGCTTCTCGCTGGGCAATACGATTAGATACTGGATTACCAGGGTTGTAACGAAATATTTCATACCCCGTTTCATTATCTGAATTATCTGTCCATGTCAAATCGATTACACAGTCATTTTGACTGGCAACTTTTAACCCGCTTGGCTCATTAAGCCCGGATGCAGGGAGATTTCCGATAACAACCATGCCGCCAGGGTCAGGGAAAAGCTTTGGGTCAATTTGCCCTACATTCCCGCCTGGTTGATTCCAAATTGGCAAAATCCCCGGTAAATTCCCACCGGCTTGTCCGCCTGCTTGCCCTCCCGATTGTCCACCAGACTGCCCGCCTGATTGTCCTCCGGATGAGCCTCTTGGTTGTGCCCCATTTCCGGATGGTGCAGGGACAGCGACTTTTGGTTGCGCGGGCGGAGCCATCGGGATTAATATCACCAACCCGGGCTTAATATTCCCAGCCGAAACCTTCGGGTTAGCCGCTAATATTTTGTCTGCACCCACGCCAACTTTTGCCGCAATACTTTCTAGCGTATCGCCATCTTGCACTGTGTATTGTGCCAGATTTTCAGAAGCAATAGGCGCATTTACATTTACATAATGCACTGTGGATGTACTCATTATTCCCTTGCTATTATAGGCACGAACAAAAATAGGATAAGTCCCTACATCATCCGCGACTAAGGAATAGCTGAGCGTCAAAGGCGTATTACCGCCTTCAGAAGAGCTATCCAGACTGATAAGTAGTGTACTTTCAATCCACAACTCTATGCGCTCTACACCAGTTTCGTCATTAGCCGAAGCAAAGAAGGCAAATGTCTCGCCTTGAGTCAATTGAGTGCCATTGAGTGGGTGTTGAATAGTAACAATCGGCCCTTCCTGCACGCCAACGTTGGTATATTGAGAAGCATTCCAATAAAAATACCCTCCTACAGCAACGACTACCAAGCATAAGAAAAGCACTGCTATGCCACCTAATCCAAGGGTTGTTTTTCGATTTTGAAAGAGTTTCATAAAGCCTCCATGCCTATGAATCAAAAAGCTAAGGTTTTTTCAACCTTAGCTTATCAAGACGCTCTCTCAGAATTCTCTTTAGAAGAGTAGACTAAAACGAGAATCACCCGCCACTTTGTCTTCTTTTATTTTAATACCACGTATTTATCTTTGGGTAACTGTCTGGGGGAACAAAAAAACCTGTCAGATATTTACGCTGACAGGTTTTTTGTTAAGGATTACGCTATTCGATAGTTGGTTCTATTTCCATGACTGGTTCATCAAGTGTTTCCAGTGCTTTGAATTCTCTGTAAACGAGCGTCCAAACTGTGGATGTGAAGGTCAATTGCCATGCGCTCAGCAGTATCCAGGGGGAGAAGGCGAGGGTGAAAAAAAGCGGGGCGATGAAGAGTGCGCCAACGATCCAGGGCAGGTATCCGTTCATAAAAATGCTGAAGAAACCGACCATGAGCAAACCGGGGATGCCCGCAATTACGGCACCAAAGATGGCGGTAAAGAATGCGACCGGTATCAGCAGGAAAAGTGAGATAAAGGAGACGATTGCCATCGCAACACCCAAACCAAGCATAACTAACCACATTATGCCTACGTTCTTCCAGTTTTTACGCGCCATTGCAAACCCACGCTGGAAGGATTCGGTTACGCCAAGGTCTTCGAGTACGCATACTCTCCAAACAAATTTGCGCACGAGAAGTAGAACAGCCATAACCAGAATGGTGATGAAAATGACGAGAAAGGTGATGCCAATCAGCGCAATGAAACTGGTTGTAGCGAAGAAATCTCCGCTGTTTATGGCCATCCTGTAAACGACTACACCATCTACAACCAGTAGCGCCATCAGTATGAGGGTGGGAATATTGACGATCAGGTTGATGAGGAAAAGTCGCCATGATGTGCGTGACCAGCCAATTTTGAATCCTTCTTTTATCGTCATTTTGCTGTCATTTGCTTCGTATTCATCCACCATGCGGATGAGGGCTGTCTGTGAAACATAATGAGCAAAGGTCATCACGATGCTGATCAAGATCATGAAGATGATAAAGGCAACAACGCTCCAGACCAGCGTGGTCATTTCTTCGCCGGTGATATTGGCTGAAGGAATACCGTTTTCGAGCGTTTGTTCAAAGATCTTCCCAGCTTCCTGGAAAAACTCTTTAGGTGTTTTCGGCATATCAGATTGGTAACCGGGGAAATCACTGCCATCACCCTGATAACGAGTTCCGTTATTGCTGTTTCCGCCCGAAGAGCCGGCAGCCGTAAGTGCCAGAATAAAGCCAAATACCCAAAGTGTTTTGTAGTTCCATAAGATATGCCATGCACGTTTTAGAATTTTGACGGGGTCCATTATTTTCTCCTTTTGCTTATATATACCTCTGCGAGCGTTTTTTGCGAAGCAGTCTCCTCAGATGAGAAGGGGATTGCCGCACTTCGCTACGCTTTGTTTGCAAAGACATCGTTTGAGTTTATATATTCTTTTTTACTGTCTGTACAGTAGGTTGACGCGTATGCCGAGCCCACCAAATTGCCATCCAACTTAGGTAGAGGGTGGCGATGGAAATTTGAAAGATGATTTGCGGCACGGTTGTTCTGGTGAAAGATTCCAGTATTTCTGCCCATTGAAGATTACTTCCGCCGAGCAAGCCGAAATTCGAGAGCGTTGCCGACCAAGTCGCCTGTGTTGAAATACCAGTTCCAAATATCTCTGTGATATTTACCAATCCAAAAGTGTTTGCTGCACCGAGCATATCGCCGACCCAATTCATTGTGATGATAAATGCCCATGCTGTGAGCAGACCGATCGGCGCCATCCACCAGCCGATCTCCAATGCTTTTGAGCTTTGGGGGGCGACTGTCTTGCGTGGCAAACGTAGCGCTAGATTTGCCGAAAATTCTTTAGGTGAAGGAAAATCCGGCAGAGGGGCTTCTGCTAAGAGAGAAGACAACATTTGCAAGGATTCGTATTCTTCTTGGCAGATAGCGCAATCTTCAAGATGCTTTTCTACCTTTTGGGTTTCTCTGTTATTTAATTCATCGTCCAAGTAGGCGCTGAGTTTTTCAATAATATGCTCAGACATTTTCAACCTCCGCATATGAGAAGAAATGCGTCTCCAATTTTTCTTTTAGCAATTTGCGAGCGTAGCTCAAACGTGACATGACTGTACCGATAGGGATTTCAAGTGATTCTGCGATCTCCTGATAAGAAAGACCCTCGTACTCTCTCAAAACCAATACTGCGCGGCTTGCGTTGGGTAAACTAAGAACAGCACCACGGATTAACTCTGCTTTTTCGCTGCTCGCCAACAAACTTTCTGGGCTGGGTCTTGAATCGCTCAAATTCAAATCTTCAATTGTGTTTGGCAAAATCCGCTTTTCTTTGCGGAGCATGTCAACAGCAGCGTTGACAGCAATTCTGTAGAGCCAACTTTTAAAAGATGCTTTTTTCTGGTATGACGATATTTTCAACCATGCCTGAATAAAAGCTTCTTGCGCTGCGTCTTCGGCCAGATCGCTGTTGCCGCACATACGATAAACTACATTCAGCACGCCCTGAGAATGGGTGCGAACTAATTCGCCATAGGCGTTTCTATCGCCATTTTGTGCTTTTGAAACCAACTCACTTTCATTGGCCTGAGTGCTTATCGTCACAGCAAGTGATCCTTTCAAATTGAGACTTCTATATCCTTAACGTAACTCGCCCCTCTTTTATTCGAAACGACTTATGCCCCCATCCTAGCCTTCCCCCTAAGAGGGAGATGTCCGAAGGACAGAGGGGGAAAAAGATTTCCACCAAATCCCCGTGCACTCTGGCAACGTCTGCCAATTTTTCTGGATGACATTCTCTCCCATCTCCTTGCCAAAGAAAAAAGTGGATAATTCTTCAGCTTCTTTCATTGATTCGAAGCGATAATCCGTCCGTAACCAACCTGACCCAAAACCTGCCTCCGTTAACCAGGCATAATATTCGGCGAGATGCTCAGGTGGGGTTGGTTCTCTATGCCCTGTGCCCATCGTCTCGAAAATAATCACCATCCCGCCCGAACGCAGGATTCTGTGCATCTCTTTTAGCCCATCTTCGAGCGCAGATTTCCATTCATTGCCGCCCCAAACGGCTAAATAGCAAAAGCTCCAGCCAGAGACGATCAAATCAACAGAAGAATTGTCAAGCGGGATTTCGCGATGGTCAGCGACTTCTGTTTCCCAATTCTTCATTCCCATCTCAGCGAGTGATTTCGCTGCAATTCCGAGCATATGCTCAGAGCTATCGAAAGCCTTTATCGTGCGGGCGTAGGGGGCAAGTAAACGTGTCAGCCGCCCCGTCCCTGCGCCAAGGTCGACCACGTCCAAATCCTGGAGCGAGACGCGTTTTTCTATCTCCCCTAAAATATTTCCCTGATAATCTTCCCGCTGGATGAGCAGATCATATTTATCTGCATGTGCTTCGTAAACTTCTTTTTCTGTAGGCATCAGTTTTCCTTTTTGGCATAAATTCCTATGAGAGAATTATAGCAAATGCCCTTTTCTTCTCGGCTAAAAAAAACTTGAAAGCTGATACAATTGCCAGCGACTTAAATTATTCAAAGAGAGCCTATGTCTACAAAAAACAAACTAAAAGCCCTCCTGCCAACCAAACTACGCGATCGCCTGCGCATTTATGCCTATAGAGCCGAAACGGCTGCCCGCCGCCCGCGTTTTTCTGAGATTTCCGCGCCTAAAGATGGCTGGCCTATTTTACTGGGTATTTCTTTCCCAAAAAGCGGCACGCATTTGCTTAACCAAATTTTGCTCGGCTTTTCTGAGTTTGCCCCTTTTGCTCACCATATTCCAGTTTCTTTTGCCGCTTACGATGGCGATACCGGACGCAAACGCAGTGTGGATGAAGCGCTGGCCTACCTAAATTCTCTGCGCCCATTGGATGTGACCGCAGCGCATCTCTTGGCTTGGCCGGAGGTTGTAGACAAAGTCGGTACCCCGGCTTTTGTCCCCTTTTTCATCTTCCGTGACCCGCGCGATGTCGTTGTCTCGCACGTTTTCTATATTGCCGAGATGTTACCCGACCACCACCACCACCGATATTACGCAGAAGAACTCCACTCTTTTGAAGAGCGGCTCACCGTTAGTATTATGGGGCTTCCCGACGCAGATGTCGAGTTTCCCAATATCGCTGAGCGTTTTGCCCTATACACCGATTGGCTTGATCGCCCCGAAGTTTTGCCCCTTAAATTTGAAAACTTTATTCATAAACGGCGTGAAACATTGGGCAAAGTTTTTGACCATGTCTCTGAGCGTGTCCCTAATCTGCCTGTTGATCGCGTAAAAGCGATTGATATTCTCGAAGAAAGCATTAATCCCAAAAACTCACCGACCTTCCGCTCTGGGAAAACCGGTGAATGGAAAAAATACTTCACCGACGAACATAAGCGCGTCTTTAAAGAAGTCGCAGGAGATTTGCTAATTAAGTTGGGGTATGAAGAGAATAGTGACTGGTAATGTCTTTGCGAGCGGAGCGGAGAATCTCCCTCTCAGAGTTGGAGATTGCCACGTTGGATTACGTCCTCCTCGCAATGACATGAAGTTATCATGAAATGTTCCGTAGTCATTCGCGCCTATAACGAAGGCAAGCATATAGCCCGGTTACTAGAGGGAATTAAGCAGCAAACGCTCGATGGGGTAGAAATTATCCTTGTCGATTCTGGCTCCACTGACAAAACCGTCTCTATTGCAGAAAGCTACGATGCGAAAATCGTCCACATCACGCCCGAAGAGTTTACCTTTGGGCGTTCGCTCAACTTTGGCGTAGAAGCTGCTAGCGGGGAGTTTATTGTTAACGTCAGCGCGCATTGTTATCCCGTTTATCCTGATTGGTTGGCGCAATTGCTAAAACCCTTTGACGATGAAAATCTTGCCGTTAGCTATGGAAAGCAACGGGGGGGAGAAACAAACCAATACTCCGAGCATCAATTTTTTAGACAATATTTCCCCGATATCTCCCAGCCCAGACAGGGGCATCCCTACTCACACAACGCCAACGCCGCTATTCGCCACTCGCTTTGGGAGAAACATCCCTATAACGAGCAATTAACCGGTCTCGAAGATTTGGCGTGGAGCAGTTGGGCAATGGAAGAGGGTTATAGCATCGCCTATACTGCCGAAGCGGAAATTATCCATCTTCATGATGAGAAACCAGCTCAGGTGCATAATCGCTATAGACGAGAAGCGATTGCGATGAAACAAATCCTTCCCTCCAGCACTTTCTCTTTGTGGAACTTTCTTCGCTTATGGTTAAGCAGTACTTATTCTGACCTGTTACAAGCAAAAAGAGAAGGTCTTTTACAAAAGCACTGGCAGAGCATTCTCTGGTTTCGCCTTTTACAGTATTGGGGAACCTACCAGGGCTATAATTATTCGGGTAGGATAGATGCGCAACTTCATCAGGGATTTTATTACCCACCGGGCATTCTCTCAGAAAAGACACCGGCACCACGAGATGTTGAGCCGATAGAATATGAAAACTAACTTGAAATTAACCATACTCGACGGAGAATACACCATTCACCGTTTCTTGCCAGAGCAAGATATTCCTTCAAGTATTCTGAAGAGCGGCTTTCTATCCATTACACGCACGGATGACGAATTATCTATCCTTTGTGATGCAAATATTCCTGTGGACAGCGAAAAGAATGAAGATGGCTGGGCTTGCATTAAAGTGTTGGGTCCACTCGATTTTGGGCTGACAGGTATCCTTGCTCGTATTTCTGGCGTACTCGCAGAAGCAAAGATCAGCATCTTTGCGATTTCGACTTATGATACGGATTATGTTTTGGTGAAGAAAGAGAAGTTGTCTGTTGCGGAAAAAATTTTGACAAAATCAGGATATGTTTTTGAAGGCTAATGAATGAAATTTCTGAAAAGTAAAGCTTTTATTCCTAGTGCCTATTTCCTTTTTGGTCTATTCTATTTCTTTGAGCCGTTTCTTTCCTCCTTGTTCGAAATTATCAATCCCTTTATTGCCCGTAATCTGTTTCTCCCAATTGATTGGATGGTTTTTGTAATAACACTTCCTTTTAATGCCATATTGGGCTTTTATTTCCCCGACACAGTATTTATCATCATAACAATTTCGTACTTAGCTTTCTTTTTCTCCAAGCCTATACAAACAGGTTGGGCAGACAAACAAAAGAGATTGGCTTTTTCACCTTTGGTTATATTTCCTCTAATCTTTCTTATAATGTCGCCTTTAGGACTTTTCTATTATGGTCAAAAACGAGTAAATTCTAATGTTGTTGGTGGCTGGACACGCTTAATCTTAGCTGGAGGGGTTGACGTGATTAGGGCTGATAGTTCAGAGTTGTTAAAATCATCAAATGAGTATCCGGCAGATGAAGAAATACTCGCGTCTATAGAAAAACTTGGTTATTGGACAAAGATAGAGCAAGATAAGAAAATACTTCTTGTTGGGGTTGGGAGATTATTCAATATGGCTGATGAATTTGGTTATATTATTCAGGATGACAATAAACCTTTACAATTACCAGACTATTTAGAGCGTTCGGAGTTTTATAGAATTTGGAAGTTTTCGGAAGGTATATATTTCTTTGAACAATAAAACCATATAATCCAAGAGAAAAGTAGAACTATCACGTTGCAAGCTAAAATGAGAACCAAACAATGAAAATCGCCGCTCTTGTCCCTATGAGACACCACTCCCAGCGTGTGCCGGGGAAAAATTACCGTGAATTAGCAGGAAAGCCGCTTTTTCACCACATTATCGAGACTTTAGAAGCCGTTCCTGAAATTGACATTATTGTCGTGGATACAGATTCTCAACCAGTAATGGATGGTTTACGGGCACATTTCCCCGATGTCGTTATTATTAACCGCCCCGAAGACCTGCGCGAAGATGACCGCCCGATGAACGACATCTTGCTTTATGATACGGAGCAAGTTGAAGCAGATTTTTATTTGCAAAGCCATAGTACAAATCCGCTTTTGCGTGCAGAAACGGTATCTGCCGGGATTCAGGCTTTTCTTGAAGCGTATCCCGCTCACGACTCACTTTTCTCTGTAACACGGTGGCAAACCAGATTATATGATCGGCACGGTGCAGCCATCAATCATAACCCTGCAGAACTAATCCAAACGCAGGACCTTCCGCCTGTTTATGAAGAAAATTCCTGCATTTATCTTTTCTCCCGCGAAAATTTGCAGCAGTATAATCACCGCGTTGGCCCCAAGCCGATGATGTTTGAAATCCCCACCCTCGAAGCGGTGGATATTGACGAAGAATCCGATTTTAAGATCGCCGACATATTAATGAGAGAACGCAATGACTAAAACCCTTTTATTGACCGCCCCCTACATGATCCCCTTTGTAGACCGCTTTATCCCCGTGCTCGAAAGCTACGGCTTAAAAGTGATCGTACCGGAAGTTGAAGAGCGGATGGAAGAAGCCGATTTGCTCAAATATGCCGGGCAATTCGATGGCGCAATTTGTGGGGATGACCGATATACCGCCCGCGTAATAGAGGCCTGTGCCCCGCGCCTGAAAGTGATCTCAAAATGGGGAACGGGGATCGATTCGCTCGATGCCCAAGCTTGCTCACGTTATGGTGTGCAGATTGGCCGCACCCCAAACGCCTTCACAACCCCTGTCGCGGATACGGTTTTGGGCTATATCCTTGCTTTTTCTCGCCGTCACCCTGCAATGGATAAAGCGATGAAATCTGGTGAATGGAAGAAAATTCCCGGTAAAACACTCAGCGAATGCACATTAGGCGTGATCGGTTTGGGCAATATCGGCAAAGCAGTTACACGGCGAGCTAAAGCCTTCGGAATGAAGGTCTTGGGCACCGATATTATTGAAGTTGACCATGTTTTTATTGGCGAGACAGGTATTGAGCTAACCACGCTCGATATTCTCTTGTCTAAATCTGATTTTATATCGGTCAATTGTGATTTGAACGCAACGAGCGAACATCTTATTAATCCCTTAACTTTGTCAAAAATGAAAGAGAACGCTGTGTTAATCAACACCGCTCGCGGTCCCATTGTGGACGAAAAAGCATTAATTGCGGCCTTAGAATCCGGCAAACTTGATGGCGCAGCAATGGACGTTTTTGAAGTTGAGCCGCTGCCCGCAGATAGTCCCTTGAAAAAAATGGATAATGTTATGCTCGCGCCACATAATGCCAATTCTAGCCCCGCAGCATGGGAGCGCGTGCATTGGAATACGATCAAGAATTTGCTGGATGGTTTAGGGATAAATTCAGGTGATTTAAATAATGACAAATAAAACCGTTCTTATTACAGGTGCCGCCGGTGGGATCGGGCGTGCTACCGTTCAACTTTTTGCTGAAAAAAAATGGCGCGTTATTGGTGTGGATATTGCCGAATATGGTGATAATTTCCCCGAAAACGGACTTTTCATCCAAGCCGATATTTCTCGCAGCGACGCAATGGAAATTATTTTTACGCAGGCGCAAGAATTCACTGATAGTCTCGATGCGCTGGTTAATAATGCAGCCTTGCAAATTGCAAAGCCTATTCTCGAAACTCCTGTGGAGGAGTGGGATGCTGTTATGGAAGCCAATTTGCGTTCGGTTTTTCTGGGTGTTAAATTTGCGCATCCGCTTTTGAAAGCGGAGGGTGGTGGGGCGGTCGTAAATGTATCTTCTGTCCATGCGATCCAAACTTCGGCGGGGATGTCTGCCTATGCTGCTAGCAAAGGTGGACTTTTGGCCTTAACAAGAGCTATGGCAATCGAATTTGCGCCGGACGGGATTCGCGTCAATGCTATTTTGCCGGGGGCAGTAGATACCCAAATGCTCCGAGATGGCCTCGGGCGTGGTCACGTTGGAGAGGGGGACGTCCAATCCCGTCTTGAAAATCTCGCGCGTAAAACGGTCAGCGGGAAAGTTGGTCTCCCTAAAGAAATTGCCAATGCCATCTACTTTTTGGCTGATAGCGAAGAATCATCCTTTATGACGGGGCAGCCAATGGTCGTAGATGGCGGCGCAACGGCGCGTTTGAGCACAGAGTAAAGAGGATATGCAGACGTCTACGCTCGTTTTGTTGACTCTTTTTCTTGTTGCGCTGGCGACGATCGCTGTTTTAGTTTATCTCCTTAAAGAGAATAAGAAAGCACAAGAAAGTCTTGAAAGAGAAATGCAAAGACGGATCAATAGCGAGTACAGGCTTCTTTTTGAGAAATGGAAAAAAGAGTACGAGAAAAATATCCGAAAAGATGCTGCAACAAAGAGCCGCTCTACCTTGGTCGGCAAAATTACTGAGCATTTTATTCCTTATTTGCCCGAATTTCCCTACGATCCACAGGATGCCCGCTTTTTGGGCGCACCAATTGACTTTGTCGTTTTCGACGGTATGAGCGAAGGTGAGCTTAAAGAGATTGTTCTTGTCGAGGTCAAAACCAATAAAGGCAGTCTGAGCAAACGCGAACGACAACTTCGTGATGCTGTAAAAGCGGGCAAGGTAAAATGGACGCAGGTCAGACGTAAAGTAGAATTAGAGCCTGAAAAGTGATGAGTGAATCTTATTTGCTAATGGATAAACTGTTTAGAGTTCGCACAAAAGCGTGTCTTTGCGAAGCCCGATGCTTTTCGGGGTGAAGCAATCTCCTTCTCAGTGTGGAGATTGCCACGTCGCACGTGTACCCTTCAGGGTAAATGCATGCTCCTCGCAAAGACAGAAATTTTTTGTCTAGCTTACCCATAAATCATCACTTTTCACGCATCACTTATCAAAAAAATGAAAAACACCTTTAAATCTCTCATCCCCGCGCCGCTTTGGCGCATTGCCCGCAGCGGCGTTATCGCGGCGCAGAATTTCCCGAGCATGCCTGCGGCTTATCTTCATCCCTGGCGTAGAAAAAGCATGGACTCTCTTGCCGCGCTCAAAGATAAATATCGCGGTGAACGCTGTTTTATTATTGGCAATGGTCCCAGCTTACGAAAAACGGATGTCTCCAAACTCAAAGACGAATATACCTTCGGGATGAATAGAATTTATCTCGCCTTTGAAGAATGGGGTTTCCAGACCACCTTCCTTGCCTCAGTTAATGACCTTGTCATCGAGCAATGTGTAGATGATTTTCTCGCCCTCGATATGCCCCGTTTCTTCTCTTGGCGTTCTCGCAAATTTTTCCCGAAATCTGCGAGTGAAAATCTGCCGAACTTTTTATATACAACATATTCAGGTGAGAAATTCTCTGAAGATATTCGTTATCGCGTTTGGGAGGGGGCAACGGTTACCAATATTTGTCTCCAACTTGCCTTTCACATGGGTTTTGAGCAAGCCATTCTTATCGGTGTAGATCACAGTTTCAAGAGCAAAGGCGAAGCCAATAAAACCATCACATCAGATGGTGATGATCCCAACCATTTTGACCCGCGTTATTTTGGCAAAGGCTTCCGCTGGCAACTTCCCGACCTCGATATGTCCGAAATCGCCTACGCGATGGCGCGCGTCAACTACGAGAAAGCCGGTCGCCAAATTTTGGATGCCACTATCGGTGGGCAACTGACTATTTTTGAAAAAGCAGATTATGACAGCCTCTTCTGAAAAAACCCCAAAGCCTGTCATTGCGAGCGGAGCGACGAAGCAATCTCCTCCACTGAAAGATAAGACTGCCACGTCGCAAAAGCATGCTCCTCGCAGAGTCACGCTCGCGCTTTTGGCTTGCTTGCTTCTCTTGGGCGCAATTCTGCGCCTGATAGATCTTACAGACCCCCCTCTCGACTTTCATTCAACGCGTCAACTTCGCAATATCCTCGTTGCCCGTGACATCTACCACCAAATCTCCCCCGATCTGGATGCCCAAAACCGTGATTTAGCAGCCTCCTTCGCTAAAAGAGTTGGCGACTTTGAGCCGCCCGTTATCGAAACATTAACCGCTCTTGGCTATAAAGTTGCTGGCGGAGAGAGCTTCGCTATTCCCCGTATCATAAATACGATCTTCTGGCTCCTTGCTGGACTGGCCCTCTTCGACCTTGCTCGCCGAATGACATCTGATGAAGCGGCATTAATTTCGCTCGCTTTTTACCTTGTTTTGCCTTTTTCTGTGCAGGCATCGCGCTCTTTCCAGCCAGACCCTTTGATGACATCGCTTTTTGTTGCTGGCTTATATACGCTATATCGTTGGACAGAAGAAAAAATATGGAAATGGGCAATTCTTTCAGCTCTTCTTCTAGGTTTGGCAACCCTTGCCAAGATCGTGATCGCCTTTTTCGTTGCGGCCGTTGCAATTGCCGCTGTTTTGCTCGCATATGGCTGGAAGAAATTCTGGAAATCCCCGCAAGTTTGGGTGATGGCTATCTTAATGATTTTGCCCGCTTTTCTCTACTATATTATCGGCGGCGGAGAACGTTCAAGCGAATATTTTATTAGTTGGACACTTGATCTTATTCATCTGCTTTCTAGCACAAAATTCTATCTTCAGTGGATGACTTTTATTGCTTCGTTATTTGGTCTGCCGACCATTTATTTGAGCATTATCGGTGTTTTGCTCCTGCCTTCACGAGGACGCACACTTCTAGTTGCGGCCTGGATCGGTTATCTGCTTTATGGGTTAACGCTGCCTTTCCAGATGTATACACACAGCTATTATCATATTCAGCTGATTCCCGTTGTCGCGTTGGGGATCGCGCCCATTGCCCATTTGGTCACTGAGCAAGTTAAGGGTCAGGGGCGTTTCTGGCGGAGTCTGCTTGTGGGCGTGATTTTGCTTGGGGTTGCCTATCCCACTTGGGTGGCGCGTTCGGTGCTCGTATCCGAAAATTATCGCCACGAAGTTCCTTTTTGGGAGAATATCGGCGAAGCTATCCCGCCCGATTATGATGTGATTGCCCTAACGCAAGATTATGGCTTTAGGTTGATGGCATTTGGTTGGCGAAAAACTTCGCTTTGGCCGCTTTCGACCACGCTAATGGAAGTGCGCGGTGGCAGTGTAGATGCGCAAAAAGAATTTGATGCGCGCACTGAGGGTGTAGAGTTTTTTGTGATTACGGCTTTTGGGCAGTATGAAAAACAATCGGGCTTGCAGGAGATTTTGATGGAATATCCCATTGCTGCAGAGGGTGATGGGTATTTGATTTATGATTTAAGGGAGTAAGAAAGTTTTAGGGCGTAATTTGAGTTAAAAAGGAATACCCCATGCTCTTTTAGGGAGGGACTATGGCTGTTTTATTAAAGGGCTTTGTTCTCGGTTTTTTACGAGACGCCAGTGTTTTTTTTAGAGGCTTGACGCAGAAAGAGTTTTCTTTCTCTCGTTCTATTTTTCTTTTCTTGATTACCATTTCCGCTGCAATTTATCGTTTTTCTGAAATAGGTGTGGGTGTTTCTTATGATGAAGCCTACACTTATTTGGCCTTTATTCGAGGGAGTTTTTTGCAGACGGCGATAGACTACCACTTGCCTAATAATCATATCTTTTTGAGCTTGATTCTTAATTTTATATATCGTAGCTTTGGTGGAAATTTATGGGTATTAAGAGTGCCTCCCTTAATTTTTGGTATCTTGATGGTTCCTGCCAGTTACATGCTAGGCAAAAATCTTTACGCCTCATCTGCGGGAGTTTTTGCGGCTATTTTGGTAGCAGCTTTTCCTGAATTAATACATTTTTCGGCAGTTTTTCGTGGCTATATTCTTGTTGCTTTTTTCACTTTGATTGTTTTTATTTTGGGTGATAGATTGCGTAATAAGAAAAACCTCTTTGTCTGGGGAATGTTGATTATTGTTTTTGTGTTGGGGCTTTACACTATTCCGACAATGCTTTTTCCCTTTGTAATTCTTTATTTTTGGCTACTTTTCTCTGCTTTTCTGGGAGATTTTGATGGGAGCTATGCATCAAAAAGGAACTTTTTAAGTTATTGGCTTTTTAGCGGGATTCTGACCGGGCTTATAACAATTGTGCTTTATTCTCCTATTTTGATTTTTTCCCCCGATGATCTTTTTAATAACCATTGGCTTATCCCTGTTCCCTGGGAAGTATTATCTGATCGTATGCTGGGGAAATTAATGAATACTTGGAATGCGTGGACAGCACCGATTCCGCTGTGGCTAGCTTGGCTGGGCGTTTTGGGTGGTGTTCTCGCTTTGCTTTTCCACAAAAAACTTTCCAAACATAAATTTCCGTTGCAAGTCGCTTTGGTTATTGGTGTTATTACATTAATTCTCATTCAACGCCCCAATGCCTGGCCACGGATTTGGTCTTTTGCCATTGCCCCCTTGCTCGTTTGGTCTGCTGCGGGGTGGACGGGTATTATGAGCAAAGTGAAAATCAAGCAGTTTTCGCTCGATTGGATTATGATAGGGATCGCGTCTCTCGCTCTCTTTTGGGGCGCAGCGCAACGAATCCCGCAGCTATCCATTTACCCGACCGAAAAGGGGAATGTTGAAGCCTCGGCAGATTTCTTGATCAAAGAACTTCGCCCAAGTGATATGATCTTAATGGATGGCTCACATGCGCCTTTCCTTGAATATCATCTACTTATTCAAGGTGATTATGAAGGATATTTCCACCGTGAGAAGGAATATCAGCGCATTATTCTCATTGTTGTGGAAAAAAATGGCGAAAATTTGGACGTTTTACTCAGGAAGTTTTCTGAGAAATATAAATTCAATACAGATACGCTGAAAATCTTGCGTAGCTTCGGCAATTATCAAATTTACGAGGTCTTTCCCTTAGAATGAAATTCTCGATCATTACTCCCTCTTTTAACCAAGCGGATTATTTGGCAGAAACAATCAATTCCGTTTTGGAACAAAGTTATTCGCAGGTTGAATATGCGATTGTGGATGGTGCGTCCACGGATGGAAGCGTGGGAATCATCAAAGAGCATTCCGAGCATTTGACATGGTGGGTCTCCGAGATCGACGCCGGACAAGCAGATGCGATTAACAAAGGTTTTCCCCGCGCAACAGGCGATATCGTCGCTTGGCTCAACTCAGATGATGTCTATTTACCCCAAACTTTAGAAAAAGTTGCCGCGCTTTTTGAGCAAAACCCAAATGCAGGCATCATTTACGGCGATGTTCTCTCCATTGATGGCGAAGGAAACCCCATCAACGTGCAGCGTTTTTCACCTTACGAATTAGATGATTTGATGGCATTCAATATTATCAGCCAGCCCGGCGTTTTTATGCGTCGCAGCATTTTAGAGCAGGCGGGCTATCTCGATCTTGACTATCATTTTCTCCTCGATCACCATCTTTGGCTGCGGATGGCACAACTCGCCCCGATCATTTATTCGCCGCAAATTTTGGCAAAAGCCCGCTACCACGCCGATGCGAAAAATATTGCCCATGCCGAGAAATTTGGGCAAGAAGCCTTCAAAATTCTCGCATGGATGGAGCAGCAACCAATTCTTGCACAAATTCTGCGAAAGAATAAAAATAAAGTTCTTGCTGGCGCATATCATCTGGATGCTTTCTATCTTGTTGAAGCTGGTAAAATGCGCGCTGGCTTGGCTGCGTATGGAAAAGCTTTTACAAAGCATCCCTTTACCCCACTGAAAAGCTGGAAACGAATTTTGTACGCACTTCTAAGTCTTTTGGGCTTTGCGCGTGTGCGTGAGATTTATACAAAGAAAAAACGGAAGAAAATAGAACGCGGATTAAGCGGATAGAGCAGATTTGCACAGATTTTTAAAAGCTTTGTCCGTGAAAATCCGTTAAACCCGTAATATCCGTGCTCTATTCTTTTAGAGAATGTCTATGAAAGAAACCAAATCCTACCTACCCAAAGCCATTTACTGGTTCTTCGTTCTCGCCATTTCCCTCGGCTCTTTTGCTCTGCGGATGGTCGATATCGACGACTTGCCCCTCGATTTTCATCCCACGCGCCAGCTTTTTTCTGCGCTCAAAGTGCGCGGTATGTATTACGAAACTGCGCCCAACATCCCCGAATGGCAGCGCGAGATGGCAATCCAGCAAAGGAAAACGCAGCCCACATTAGAACCAGAGCTTATTGAATACTTAACCCTCATCGCCTATACCCAAAAAGGCGAAGCAGACCTTGCGCTTCCGCGTCAGATCACGGCGGTATTCTGGGTTCTTGGCGGAATATTTCTCTTTCTTGCCGCGCGTCGTCTTGTCTCGGCTGATGGCGCCTTGTTAACGGCATCTTTTTATCTTTTTCTCCCTTATGGTGTTTACGCCAGCCGCAGCCTTCAACCCGATCCGTTAATGGTCGCTTTTTTGGCGATATTTATTTGGGCATTGGCAGGCTGGTCGGATGAAAGAAAATGGCGATGGGCTATTTTAGCGGGACTATTCGGGGGGCTGGCAACCCTTCTAAAAGTGGTGGCCATTTTCTTTATTGCGGGCGCGGCGCTCTTTTCCATCCTGCAAAAAATGTCGCTCAAAAAAGCCTTTAACAACGCGCAAATTTGGGGCATTGCCGCCCTCTCTCTTTTACCGACCCTCGCTTATTATCTTAACGGCTTTGTGCTCAGCGGCGGCACATCCGGAAGTTCTGACGGACGATTTTTTCCCGAATTGCTCATTTCGCCCTCTTTTTATTTACGCTGGGGGCTAAATTTAAATCAAGTCATTGGCTATCTCGCCATCGCGCTCGCGCTGCTTGGATTGTTACTTTTCCCCAAAAAGAAAAAGGGGATTTTGCTCGGGTTATGGGTCGGCTATATCCTTTACGGATTGATTTTTAACTACCATTTTTCGACCCACGATTATTACCAAATGCCATTTTTGCCCGTTGTGGCGCTCTCACTTGCGCCGATTGGGGAAATAATTAGCGGGACGCTGCGAACGCGCTTGTCAAAAGGCATTTTTCCGCGCTTCATCTTTCTCTTTGCGTGGATACTTGCTCTGCTCGGCGCGGCGTGGACAGTTCGCAGCGAACTCCGCGCAACAGATTACCGCCCTCTGGCAGAATCTTATAGAGAAGCAGGCGATCTCCTTCGTGACCAAGGCAAAATAGTTGCCCTCAGCGAAGATTATGGCTACAGAATCAATTATTGGGGCTGGCTAAATGCCACTGTCTGGCCTTCTGCGGGCGATCTTTGGTATCAGGAAAAACGTGGTGACCCACAGAACTTCGCGCAAACTTTTAATAAAAATGCCAAAGATCGTGCTTTTTTCCTTGTCACTGATTTTGAAGAATGGGAAAAACAAAGTGAATTGCGTGAATATTTGCTGGCAAATTATTCTCTTTATACAGAAAAGGAAACTTATCTTATTTTCGATTTGCGCTAGAAATTTTTACTTTGCCTGATAGAATATAGATACAATCTTCCCGTTTTCAAAAGGGGACAATGCCTCTGCACCCCACATCCCCAACGACATGGTCACAAAAAACGATTTCATTCACATCCCATATACAGCTGATCTGACACAAGGCGGCATAGCCTACGCTTGTCGTTCTTTGCCGCATACCTATAATCGGATGGGTGGCTCAAATGCCAAGCGGATGCGTCGCATTGTGGGCGGGATAGCGGTGGAGTTGGCCTTTCGGCGTTATCTTAACGAGCAAAATATCCCTTTCGATGTGAAAGGCGCAACCCCTTTTACCGACCCCGATAAATATGATGTCGCCCTCGGTGGGCATCGCTGCGATGTAAAATCATTTATGCTTTCCCGAAAAAAACAGATCACCGATCTCAACCGTGATTGGGGCTTGCTACTCAGCGCCTCGGCGTTAATCCCCTCCGATCAGTTTGCGGCGGCAAATCAGCATGAGAGCGATATTTATATATTCTCTTTTCTGACAGGTTTGCAGGCTTCATCGCAAAAGGATATGGCAAAAGCGATCGATGCGGGCGAGCCTCTTCATTTGATCCACACGATGCCAAAGGCGTGGGCAAATCCAAAAGGCTGGCATTCGCTAGGGGAATTGGCCTTAAAAAGCGATTGCGACGAGACGCTGACCATAGAATTGGGCGGGCAAGATGCTGAAAGGAAGTTTCTCTCGAAGACGATCACGCTAATGCCGAGAGAACGCGTTAAAACGGAAGCAAGTTTCCACACGCTCGCTTACGCCCACGTCGATAAAATGCCGAGCGGACGAGTTGGTATCCATAGTCCCCAAAAAGATGAGACTTATTTAATCCCATTTACTGAATGGAAAAATATTTGGCTTTATGGAATGCGCGTGGTTTTGGCCGGTTATCTAACACGAGCGGGATTTCGTCAAAAGGCAAAAGAATTGCCTGCGGGTAGTCGTGTTTATCAATATAAGCGTACACGGACGAAAAATTTGGTCGTGCCTGTGGCAGATTTAAAGCCCCTTGGTGAGCTTTTTGCACAAGTAAAAAGCTGGGGAAAAAAATGAATCGAATTCTTTGTGCTGTGCGGGGTGGCTCCGATAGTGAGAAAGCAATTGCTTATGCGGTTGCTCTGGCAAAAAAAGAACGGGCGCGTTTGGTCTTCTCCTATGTAATTAATCTTGAAATTTATCTGTCTTCGAGTGGTGAGCGTAAAGAAAATATTGCTATTGAATTGCGTCGGATGGGAGAATATGTGCTCTTGATGGCACAGGCCGCCGCCGCCAGAGAAGGGGTTGTCGCGGATACTTTTGTGCGCCAAGGTGATGTTCTTGAAGAGATTTTAGCAATGTGCCAGGATATGAATCTTGAAGCAGTTGTGATGGGGAAGCCTCTTTCGGAGAGTAATGAGAGCAGCTTTAGTCTTGATGAGCTAAAAGCTTTTGCAAAAAAAATGGAAGCTGATTATGGAGTGGGGATTATCTTGGTTGAGTAAATATCTTTCAGAAAAAAAGGATGTAAGATGACAAAAACAGACAATCTCACTCGTTGCCCTTGGCCCACAGATGATGCGCTTTATATCCGCTATCACGATGAAGAGTGGGGCCTTCCTGTGCATGATGATAAATTGCTCTTTGCAAAATTACTCCTCGATGGTGCGCAGGCAGGTTTGAGTTGGATCACGATCTTGCGCAAACGAGAAAATTATTGGCAGGCCTTCGACAATTTTGATGCCGAAAAAATGGCGCGCTACGACGATGCAAAAATAGCAGAATTAATGAATAATGCAGGCATTGTTCGCAATCGGCTAAAGATCAACGCAGCGATAAAAAATGCGCAAGCCTATTTGCGTTTACGAGAAGAGTTGGGGTCTTTCGATGAATATTTATGGGGATTTGTCGGTGGCAAGCCTATTGTCAAAGCTCTGCAATCAGAAGCAGATTATGTCGCAACCTCGCCAGAATCTATTGCAATGTCGAAAGATTTGAAAAAACGCGGTTTTAATTTTGTCGGCCCCACTATTTGCTATGCCTTTATGCAAGCCGTCGGCATGGTAAACGATCATTTAGTAAGCTGTTTTCGTTACGAGGAAATCAAAGGTTCCTCGTAACATCACTCTCCCCGTAATCTATGCGAAAAACTGTCCCAAATTTCCTGAGGATAAACAATCTCATTTGAGCCTGGCAATTGTTCTATTGCCAAACCTGTATTTAAGTTAATGCCAACTTTTTCGTAGGCTTTATAGGCCAATTGACTACAATAAAAAGCCCTCTCACTCTCAGCGTTAAAGAAGTTTAGGTTATATGGCTTGCCAATTTGTGCCAAGCAATATTCCGCTATTTTTGCACGCATGTGCATTTCTTCGTTTTCAGAAAGCTCCATCCCATCTAGCGGGGCGGCAACTCCATAAAAAGTATCGATCAAAAAACCCCGTTCATCGGTCATCTTCTCAGCATCCCAAATGCCATCATGTACAGAAAAAGGAGTTACACCGCGTGAGCCAGCCTCTATACAGCGCCCATCAGGCCCCAAATAAATCGCAACATGATCCACATCGCCGGGGACAAGCAAACCAACAAGAAACCAAAACTCACCGGGCAAAATATCAGGCTTCCCATTTCGTGTGCAAATAATATCGCCGGTCTGTACAACCAGCCCCTCAATTTGATAAGAATAGATCATAAAGAAATTATACGAGATTAACATCTTTTTGGGGATAAAAAATCGCAACGCACTCCTTTCAACTTGCTTCCATTTATCGACATCTGCCAGAGAGGGGTGTTTTCCCTTAATGATCTCGCAAACAAAGTAACGTTTACTATTACAGTAAGCCTTTGCTTTATTTCTAAAAGATTGATAAAATATGTTTTTTTGCCACTAAATATAACAAAACTTAACAAATAAATGACAACTGCTCACGAACGCCAACAAAAAATACTAGACTCTTTATCAGAAAACGAAGCCTGCACCATTCATGGATTAGCAGAACTTCTCTCTGTTTCTGCAATGACCATTCATCGGGATCTGGACAAACTCGAAAAAGAAGGTGTCGTAGTCAAAGTACACGGTGGTGCCATACTACGCCCTGATACTGAAAAAAATGCAGAATCTGCCTCCTCTTGCCCAATGTGTAAACAGAGCATCCGCTCACAATTAGCTTTTGTTCTTCAACTTGAAAATGGCGAACAAAAACAAGCCTGTTGCCCGCATTGCGGCTTGATGATGTCGAAGATGCAAAATCCTGCGCTAATGCTTGCTACAGACTTTTTGCGTGGAAACAAAGTTAACGCATTACAGGCAACCTATCTTATAAAACCCGATCTTAAAACTTGCTGCTCTCCCGCCGTGATCGCTTTTGCATCCTCTGAAGACGCCCAACGCTTTCAACAAGGTTTTGGCGGCGAGATAATGGTTTTTTCAGAAGCCAAATCCTTTCTGAGCAGCACCCACGCCCCACCAGAAAATATGTAAAACAGGGTTTTTGCCCTGAAAAAATATCCAAGGAGAAGAATGAAAATGAAGAAAGCACTTTTAGCCCTACTTGTTATATCCCTGATGGTGATTGGCTTATCCGCCTGCCAATCTGCCCCCGAAGGCCCCCAAATTGAAGTTTCTGGTGTCTGGGGACGCCCCTCCCCAATGAAAGCGGGAAATGGCGCAACTTATTTCCTGATCGAAAATAAAGGCAGCGAAGATGACAGGCTGATTAACGCAACAAGTAGCGTTTCTGATGTTGTTGAACTTCACGATATGACCATGGACGATGGCGTCATGAAAATGTTCCACGTCGAAGAAGGATATGTTATCCCCGCTGGTGGTTCCGTTGAGCTAAAACCCGGTGGAAAACACGTTATGTTCATCGGCTTACACGAAAAGCTTGAAGTTGGTCAGGTTATAACTGTTGAATTGGAATTTGAAAAATCAGGCAAAATGATCGTAGAAGCCGAAATAAGAGAAGAATAGGAGTAGCGAAAGGTCTTCCTTAAGCCCTCCATCTAATTGCATCTCCTCAATGCAACAAAGGCGTGTACTGAAATACGCGCCTTTGTGATTCTAGCAAGGATTACAGAAAAATGCGCCGCATATCAGGGCCAAAGGCGAGCCGAGCGTAATAGGGCGGTGTGTACCTTTCTTACTCGAATTTACCCCATTGGCTATACGGCTCTTTCACGAGTTTTGCATTTAGATACCGAATATCTTTCGAGACTTCTTTTCCCAACCATTTAGGTTCAGCAAATTCTTGATCTTCTCTTTCTAATTCTATCTCCGCAATCACCAAACCTGCATTTTGCCTCAAAAACTCATCAATCTCCCATTTCTGACCGGCTTCTACTACCTCATGACGAATTTTCTCGATGATGGGTTTCTCACACAGTTTTTCCAACATTTCATTTGCTTCATCTACTGGTATCTCGTATTCGTATTCTAATCGAGTAATCCCTGTTGTACCGCCCTTTATAGTTAGTACGGCCTTATTGCCTATAATCCGTACTCGCACTATTCCATCTTTTTCATTTTGTATATAACCCTGGCGACTTATTCTTCCTTCACCAATTCGCCAAGAATCATCTCTTACAAGATATTTTCTTTCAATTTCCAGGCCCATAATTTTCTCCTACACTATATAACAACCGTGCTTTTTTTGTAAAAAACTCTATCATCTGAAAGAACGAAATACACCTGATAGTTTTCATGTTGCCTTATCAAGGCGCGTTCTGAAAAAACACATGTTTTAGGCTACCTAACTAGGTGATAGGCAGAATAAACTTCTGCCTATTTCTAAAAAAAGTATAACACTCTATATCTTGACTCTCCTCAATATCCATGATAAAAATATGGCATATTGAGTGCCATATCGCACATAGAGAGCCAAAAAAAAAAGATGAGTAAAGATCGTCGTATACGGAGAACACAAAAATTATTAGCAGAAGCCTTGGTTTCCCTTGCCCTGGAAAAAGGATATAAAAATATCACTATTCAGGAGGTCACCGAGCGTGCGGATATTGGTTATCGGACCTATTTTAGGCATTACGCCGGTTTAGACGAGTTGTTGATGGATGTAGCCCAATCGCGTTTGGATGAAATTTACGAAATTCTTAACATCCCCCCTGCTGATACTGAGCTGGAAGACCCCATTCTCTTTTTTTACGATGTCGGGAAAAACCTTTTTCAACATATCCAGGAAAATCAGACCAATTTCCGCTTTTTACTGCTCGATAATAACCTCCGCTTTGTGCTTGAACCGATCATGAAGCGCGCTCGTGAGCGGACAGAAGGCATCCTGAGTTCTTTGCCACGAAGGAATATTTCTCCAAATCTCGCAGCCAATCACATCATTGCCTCAGCCTTTTCGCTTATGCGCTGGTGGCTAGATAACGACATGCCCCACCCCCCAGAGCGGATGGGTGAAATTTTCACTAACCTTATTGTCCAGCCAACATGGTTGGCAATGATGCAGGAATAAAAAAGTTCTCCCCCCCCTCCCCCGCACGCGGGGGAGGGACGCTTTATAAAGAAATCTAAAATATGACAGAAACCCAATCTCTCCCACTTATTGAATTCCGCGACGTAGTCAAAAACTACAAAAGCGAAGCCGGTATTTTTCCTGCATTGAAGGGCATTAATCTGCAAGTTGAGCGTAGTGAATTTCTCGGCATTATCGGAAAATCTGGTGCAGGGAAATCAACCCTGCTCAATATGTTTACCGGTGTAGACGAACTCACCTCCGGCGAAGTGATCGTCCATGCAAACGGGGAAAGCATTTCCTTGCATACCCTCAGCGAAAACGATCTCGCTCTTTGGCGCGGGCGCACGATGGGCGTTATTTACCAATCTTTTCAACTTTTGCCCATGCTGACCCTCGTCCAAAATGTGATGATGCCAATGGATATGAGCGGGCTATATCATCCGCGCAAGAGTCGTGAAAAAGCCCTCGAATTACTCGATATGGTCGAGTTAATTGAGCACGCTCATAAATTACCGGCATATATTTCGGGCGGGCAGCAGCAACGAGTAGCGATAGCACGTGCACTCGCGAACGATCCGCCCGTGATCGTTGCGGACGAACCAACCGGCAGCCTCGATTCTGTCACTGCGGACCACATCTTCCAGCTCTTTGAGCGGCTTGTCCAATCCGGGCGTACCATCGTAATGGTGACGCATGATAAAGGATTGGTGCCACGATTCTCGCGCCATATAGAAATTGTGGATGGCGAACTTTTGCCCCCCTCTAACTCCCCCCTTATGGGGGAGAATCACTCCTTCCCCCTGAGGGGGAAGGTTGGGAAGGGGGCAAAATGATGGAACACACGCAACCCAAACTTGCTTCCGTTGAAAAACAGAATCTAATAGAGATACAGCAGCTCGTTAAAACCTTCTCGAACGCCGCAGGCGAATTCACCGCTTTGCGCGGCATCGACTTAAGTTTTCAAGAAGGTGAATTCGTCGCTGTTATCGGCAAATCGGGCAGTGGAAAATCGACATTGCTAAATATGTTTACGGGTATTGATCATCCTACATCGGGCAAAGTGCTTGTCGGTGGCGTAGATATTTACGCGATGAGCGAAAGTAAACGCTCGCTCTGGCGCGGACGTAATTTGGGCATCGTTTTTCAATTTTTTCAATTATTACCAATGCTCAACTTGCTCGAAAACGTGATGCTCCCGATGGATTATGTGGGCATGTACGAGGTAAATGAACGCCCCAAACGCGCGATGGAATTATTGCGTATGGTCGGCTTGGAAGAACAAGCCCAAAAATTACCCCGTGCCGTTTCTACAGGACAACAACAGAGCGCAGCCATTGCGCGTGCCCTCTCTACCGATGCCCCGATCATCGTTGCTGATGAACCAACAGGAAATCTAGATTCACGTTCAGCGAGTCATATTATTGATCTTTTTACAGAACTTTCAGATCGCGGAAAAACGATTGTCATGGTCACGCACGATCCCTCGATGACCAAACGTACCTCTCGCACAGTTGTTATTTCGGATGGGGTCATCGTTAATGAAACCATTGCGCAAGCGCTGCCTTTGCTCTCACAATCTTTAATGAAAGAGTTAAGTGCGAAAGTAGAGAAACTACATTTTCAACCCGGTGAGACAATTATTCGGAGTAATGAAAGCGTTGAAAAATTCTTTATGATCGCAAAGGGCGATGTGGATGTAGTGTTGCACGGTCGTGGCAAAGATGATTTGGTTATTTCTCAACTAGGAATGAACGATTTCTTTGGTGAGATGGAATTATTGCGTGGTGGAAAATCTATCGCAAGTGTACGCGCTGGTTCAGAGAGGCCTGTTGAATTGCTTGCTCTCCCCCGCGAAGATTTTAACTGGCTTATGCAAGAATCGCCGCTAACAGAAAAGGCGATTGGTGATATTGTGCAAAAGAGGCTTGGAGAGAAAAAGCAAGCCGATAGAAGAAAAAGAAATAGGCTGTTTGGAAGAAAATAACAGTCAGTGAACAAAATTTGAAGTATGCAATCGTATTTCGATCAAGAAGTAAGTTGTATTTATGATTAACGGAGTTTCATATGCGCCCTCGATGGCGAAAAGTATTTTCAGACCTAATAGATAATAAAGCCCGCACGCTGCTGGTCGTATTTTCAATTGCAGTCGGTGTTTTTGCGATCGGTGTCTTGGTTGGCGCCTACGAAATTATCTCTACCGATATGAGTGTCAGCTATGCTGCCAATAATCCTTCTAATATCGAAATTCGGATGAGTGATTTCGATGAAGAGTTTTTGCATACGCTGGGCAATGTAGAGGGCGTTGAAGATGTAGAAGGCCGCTGGGTTTTTGGTATTCGCGTGCGCCCCTTAGGCAGTGATGAATGGACCTCGTTGAATGTCATCACAATTGATAATTTTGAAGAAAACAAGATCAACTTGCTTTCTCCCGTAAGCGGCACAGCTGCACCGGAAAAGAACCAAATCCTTCTCCAAAAAGAAATTTTTGAAGATTTTGATGTCGCGCCCGGCGACACGATCGAATTTCAGCTTTCTGATCAAACGGTAAAAAGCATTGTGGTAGCGGGCATTGTTGCAGACTCGTCCACAGATGCCATTGATTTTCTTGCGCCGCCACTTGGCTATATCACGCCCAAAACATTGCGCCTTTTCAACGAACCGGAAGGCAATTTCAACCGTCTCTACGCAACAGTTGGAGAAGGCAAAGACGATGAAGATCACATCAAGGATGTGCTCAGCAATATTAAAGATAAAGTGGAAAAAAATGATTATATGGTTTGGCGCGCCTTTAACTCCAAAACCCATGAGCATCCACTTGAATCAACCATCAACGCAGTTTTGGGTATTCTCTTTGCATTGGGAGTTTTAATTCTTTTCCTCTCCAGTTCCTTGATCGCGAATACGCTCAGTGCACTGCTCAATCAACATCTTCGTCACATTGGCGTAATGAAATTGATCGGCGGACGCGATAAACTAATTTTTCGGATGTATATCGTGCTCCTCTTTGCATTTGGCGTGCTCTCGTTGGTGATCGCTGTGCCGCTTGGCGGGCAGGGTGCCTATGCCCTTTCAGAATTTATGGGGACCAAAATCGGTTTTGAATTGCTTGGCTACAGAATCGTTCCTCTTGCATTTATCGTACAAATCTTGATAGGGATTTTAGTCCCCCTCGCAGCGGGTTTGGTTCCGGTGATCAAAGGCTCGCGGGTAACTGTACAAAAAGCTCTCAGCGGGGATCTTGCTCGAGAAGCGGACGAGGGTGGGGAAAAGAAAGAATCTCGTCTGGAAAGCTTTCAAATTCGTGCCGTTAGCGTTCTTGCAGACCGCGGTATTCGCATCTCACGTCCCTTATTAGTTTCCTTGCGCAACACTTTCCGTCAGCGTAACCGTTTGATATTGACGCTCTTTACGCTGCTGATGGGCGGAGCGACTTTCATCTCTGTTTTCAATGTGCGCGTGTCTTTGACAGAATATATTCAGGTAGTGGGAAATTATTTCCTTGCAGATGTAACGATCAGTTTTGAAAAACTCTATCGCATTAACGAAGTTCAGCAATTTGCAATGGATGACCCACGTGTAACAGCGGTAGAAGGATGGGCCTTTGCCTCAGCTGAAATTTTATATGACGACGATACTGTTGCCGACAATGTAGATATTCTTGCACCGCCTGCTGAAAGCCCGCTAGTAAACCCCTTATTGGTAGATGGGCGTTGGATTGCTCCAACGGATAAACGTAAGCTGGCGATCAGCGAAAGCGTCTACGATAGTTATCCCGACCTACAAGCCGGAGATAAAATTCCGCTCAAAATTCTTGGACGTGAAGAAATCTGGGAAGTGGTTGGTATTTTCAAGTTCATTGGGATGGAAGGCACAATCGCCTATGCGCCTTATGAATATATTGCAAAAGAAACAAATGTGGTCAATCAGTCGGCTTCTTTCCGCATTGTTAGTGATTCCCACGAACTTGAAGTACAGGAAGAATTGGCAAAAGACCTGGATGCCTTCTTCCGTGATAACGGTTTTCAGGTTAGCGAAACTTCACCTGGGTTGTCAATGCTCAATGAAGCCTCCGAGAGCATTGATATTTTGATCACTTTCTTGCTCATTATGGCCGTCTTAACAGCGGTCGTTGGGGCAATGGGGCTTGCAGGCACGATGAGTATGAATGTACTCGAACGTACTCGCGAGATCGGCATTATGCGCGCAGTCGGCGCAACCGATTTTGAGATTATTCGCATGGTCTTGGTCGAAGGGCTGCTAATAGGGATGATTTCTTTCGTGCTTAGTATCCTTGTCGCATTTCCATTTACATACTTACTTTCATGGATCGTAAGTAGCGCAACTTTCGAAACCCCGATTGCCGTTGTCTTTACCCCTGTCGGTTACGGTATCTGGTTGGGTCTGGTTATTCTTCTTTCAGTGCTGGCAAGCGTAATCCCGGCTCGAGGCGCGGCACGTCTTACTATTCGTGAAGTTTTGGCCTATGAATAATCTCAAACCACAAATTATAAATCTGAAATCCAAAGTCTGAAGTCTATAATCTTCAAAAAGGAAAATAAAATGAAAAGACAAAAAATAAAAACTCTCTCTATATTGCTCATCGCATTTGCTTTGGCACTAAGTGCCTGCGGCGCGGAAGAAGCCCCCGAGGTTGAACAGGTAGAACCGATAAGCATAGACTATGTCGTCGCTGAAGGGCATATTCTCCCCGTGCAAGATGTGCGGCTTAATTTCTCTGCACGCGGTACAGTAGCCGAAATTTTGGTTGCAGAAGGCGAAAACGTAGCTAAAGACCAAGTCATTATCCGTCTTGCCGATCAAGAGCAGGCAGAGGCATCTCTCCGTGCTGCGGAACTTGAGCTAACCAGTGCGCAACAAAATTACGATGATTTTGTTCGCACAGGTGGTTTGGCAACAGCCAATGCCTGGCAGGCCTATATGGACGCTCAAATTCTCCGCGCAGAAGCCGAGCGAGAATGGGAAAAGCTGAATACAGATAATCTCGAAGATGATGTTGAAGATGCCCAAGCCGATCTCAGCGATTTTGAAGAAGATCTTCAGGATGCCCAAGAAGAATTTGATAAATATGCAGATCTGGACAAAGACAATAGCAAAAGAGAAAATGCCGAAGATGACCTCGAAGACGCACAAAATGATGTAAATGAAGCCCTTCGTGATCTGGAAGAAGCGATTCGTGATCTGGATGCCGTCCGTGCCGAACTGGATGCCGCTCTCGCAGCAGAAGCCGAAGCAAAAAGAGAATACGAATCACGCGCCGACGATGGGCTTGATCCCGATGAAAAAGCATTACTCGAAGCCCGATTATCTAACGCTAAAGCCCAAGTAGCGGCAGCATCGAACGCTCTGGATGCTTATGAGCTAAAAGCCCCCTTCGATGGCACGATCACAGATATTAATGTAGAAGTCGGCCAGTTAATAGGGGCAGAGCTATGGGCGGCCCAGATCGCTGACTTTTCTGAGTTCTATGTTGAAACCAGTGATCTGACAGAGCTAGAAGTTGTCAAAATTAGCGAAGGCCAGGCGGTAGAAGTTAGCCCCGACGCATTGCCCGAGTTGGTTTTAGATGGCAGCGTAGAAAGCATAGGGCAATCTTTTACAACACAGGCTGGCGATATTGTTTATGCTGTCAATGTCGGTTTGGATGAATTTGACCCCGCACTCCGCTGGGGTATGACAGTAGAAGTCACTTTCTTGACAGAGTAGTTCTTTATTTTCTCTGTAAAAACAAGTTAATTAAACACAGCTCCGTCTAAATGACGGAGCTGTGTTTTTAATGCGAATATATTGGGGTAGAAAAAATGGTTTTAAGTGGTAGCAAGCCTTTCTCAGGAGCGGGGTGCTTTTCAAATCCGAGATCTGGGAAAAAAGGATTTCTTGTTATTGGAGCTTTCTCTTAACCGAGAGTGTATCGTGCTAAAACGATAAAAATCTGCCCTTCTATAGGCAAAAGCTTTGTCGATTAGTCTCTTTCTCTCGAAGTTGGTAGGTAAAAACGAAAATCCCAATCATAAAAGTGTTGCAGGGGTTATTCAAGTATGCTAAACTACGAAATGTATCCCCCCGGAGTATAAGAAAATGAGTTCATTTATTAGTGCATTGAAGCAAAGCGATATTTTTTATCAATTTACCCCAACACAATTAGAGTTAGTGGCAAATTTATGCCATGATGTTAGTTTTTCTAAGGGTGAGATGATCTTTGAAGAAAATAGCGGCAGTAAAGAGCTTTATGTGATTGCAAATGGTGAGGTGAATATCCTTATCAATTCTTCTGCGGGGAAGAAGGGGACTGTAGTGGCTATTTTACGGCGTGGGCAATCTTTTGGTGAGGTATCTTTGGTTGATGAAGGTTTACGCTCTGCTTCAGCCAGTGCGGGGGCAAAAGAAACTCGTTTGGTGGTTATTCCGCGTGATCGTTTGTTGACTTTGTGTGAGACTTATCCGCAGTTGGGATATCGTCTGATGTATAATCTTTCTGCTGATCTGGCGATGAAGATTCGCAATACGGATTTGCGCATTCGAGATCAGGTTTTATACTCCCCTCCAAAGGAAGTAAAAAATTCGTAAAAACTATTTATCGCTCTTGACCCTGAGTGAGTCTGCTTGTACGATTATTAATTGAAGAAATATTTTTATCTCTGCGTATCCTCAGAGATATTTATGTGTTTTTACCTTTTGATAGGAACTACAAAGGAGGTGGTGGCGACATTTTTTCTGGCGTTGTCTGTCAACTAAGTTAGCCCCAATTTTTGGGATTTATATAAATCTTTACGAAAGAGGAGAAAGAATATGTCCAAACGTTTATTTGTTGTTTTTGCTGCATTGATGGTTGTAGGTATGGTTTTGACCGCTTGCGGCCCTGCTGGTCCTAGCTATGAGTGCACCGATTCCATCGGTTGTGTAACTTATGGTCCCGAAGAACCCGTTCGCTTAGCTTCTGCATTGGTTATTTCTGGTCCTAACACCGATCTTGGCGTTGATTCCCAGAATGGTGTTGAAATTGCTATCGATTTCAAAGGTGATATTGCTGGTCACGCTATTGAACTCCAAGCCGAAGATGATGGCTGTTCCGCTGAAGGTGGACAGGCTGCTGGCCAGAAAATTGTTTCTGACCCCACAATCGTCGGTATCATTGGTACCAGCTGCTCCGGCGCTGGCGTTCCTTTGTCCAAAGTAATGTCTGATGCCGGTTACTCGATGGTTTCCCCTTCGAATACCTCCCCTGCATTGACTAATCCTGATTCCGCTTGGAACCCCGGCTATTACCGCACCGCCCACAATGACAAAGTTCAAGGCAAAGCAATGGCTGATTTCGCTTTTGAAGTTTTGGGTGTAACCACCGCTGCTGCAATCCATGATGGCGATCCCTATACAGAAGGTTTAGCTCGCGTATTTGCTGATAATTTTGAAGCTCTTGGTGGCACCATTGTTGAGTTTACCGCTGTCAATACAGGCGACACTGATATGCGCCCCGTTTTGACCGCTGTTGCTGCTGCTGGTCCTCCTGAGCTCATCTATTACCCTGTTTTCACCGCAGAAGGCGGTTTCTTGACCAAACAGGCTAAAGAAGTTGCCGGTCTTGAAGAGACCATTTTGGCTGCTGCCGATGGTATGATCTCCCCCGCTGCTGTTGAAGCAGTTGGCGAAGCTGGCGAAGGTATGTACTTCTCCGGTCCCGATCTTGGTTTTGAAAACGAACTTTATAACACTTTCCTTGAAACTCACTTGGAAAAATACGGCACCGAGCCTCTCTCCGTTTTCCACGCTCACGCTTTTGATGCAACCAATATGATCTTAAGCTGTGTTGAAGAAGTCGGCGTTGTAGATGGTGAATATCTCCATGTTGGTCGCCAAGCTCTCCGTGACTGCCTCGACGCCACATCTGGCTATGATGGCATCACCGGCACCCTCACTTGTAACGAATATGGTGACTGTGCAGATCCTCAAATCACCGTTTCTCAGCTTACCGCTGGCGAATACGAAGTTGTCTGGCCATAATTTCAAGTCAGATAGAATTTAGATTGTAGTTAGTGGGGATGGGGTCGCTGAAAGATTTGCGACCCCATCCCTTTTGTACGAAATAGAGAAAGAAGAGGATAACTCTTATGCAAGAACGGATTAAACAAATTGACTTCTTAGGTCTTATATTGTGGGTTTTCCGTACCGCCATTATCGTTGCCATGCTTTGGGGAACGATAGCTACAGTAATGGATAATCCTTATTCAGCTAAAGCTTGGACAGATACCATCGTTGCCGGTATTGCCCAAGGTAGTCTTTATGCACTTATCGCAATCGGATATACGCTCGTTTACGGCGTGCTCTTTATGATCAACTTCGCCCATGGCGAATTTTTCATGTCAGGCATTATGACGGCAACAATTTTTATTGCTCAGCCGATGAGTGCATCTGGATATTTAGACCGACACCCCATAATTGGCTTGCTAATTATTGCGGTTGTCACAATGCTCGTATCTATTGGTATAGCCATACTAACAGAACGTGTTGCATATCGCCCTCTTCGTGGCGCACCTCGTTTGGTTCCCTTGATTACTGCTATTGGTGCATCATTCTTTTGGCAATACTTTTTCCAAGGTTTATACGGCTCAGAGGTAAAACCTTTCCCGCAAACAGATATTTTGACCGGAAAAATAAATATCGGTGGTGTTGAAATTTTGAAAACACAAGTAATTGTTATTATTGTCACCGTTCTTATGCTTATCGGTTTGTATTTCTTTGTTGTAAAAACCAAAACAGGGAAATCCATCCGAGCAGCGGCAGAAAACAAAGACGTTGCCAGATTAATGGGTATCGACGTAGATCGAGCAATTACTCTCACCTTCACAATGGGTGCTGCAATGGCAGGTATTGCAGGTGTACTATATGCGCTTGTCTTCAGGCAAATCCACTTCTTTATGGGTTTCTTCCCCGGCATTAAAGCGTTTACAGCCGCAGTTCTGGGTGGTATCGGGAGTATTCCCGGAGCAGCCCTTGGTGGACTATTCTTAGGCATCTTCGAATCTGTAGGCCCCGGCCTCTTCCTCGAAGGCTTGGGAGTCCCATCCCCTCACCAACTAAAAGACGTGATCGCATTTACTATGTTGGTCTTAGTGCTAATCTTCCGCCCGCAAGGTATTCTGGGTGAAGCCTTAGCTGAAGAAAAGGCATAGGAGATCTGCTATGAAAAAAACTTTCACAACTAAAGAGATTATCAATAAAGGTTTATTAGCGGGTGCAGTTGTTCTAAGCTTAAGTGTAATTGGTTTTATCGCCTTGCTGGCTGAACGAGAACTGATTAAAGGCTGGTTTTCCTTAGGTCATATTTTTCTCGTGGCCTCTCCTTTCGCTTTTGCCTATGTGACCACTAGAGATATGGAATATGAGGGCAATGCAAAACCGCTTCAAACGGGTTTTATCATCGGCGCTGTCGCTTCCATTCCGCTTATTGTCCTTTCGTTTTTGGCTGTCGCAATAGATATTCGCCAATTCTTATCAAATGTATCCCCTGCCCTAATAGAACTGCTCACTTTTGGGCAAACACCCGTTCTCGGCAGTATTTTACTTTTGCTCCTTTTCGGGATAATTGGCGTATTTGCTGCATCTTTCAACATAATACCTGAAAATATTCGCCACCCTCTTGTCAATGCGCTTGTCTGGACATTAGGTATAGCAACATTTTCAGAAATTCTTCTGAGCCGTGTTCGAAGCCTTTTAGGCAGAGGCTTGGTAAAAGTTATCTTCTCGGGAAAATCGCTCAATCCAATTTTTGCAATAGTATTCTTTGCCGCAGTTTTTGGCTTCACAATTTGGTGGGACAAACGTGGAGATAGCTTCAAAGAGAAACTCGAAAATCTCGCACCGGCAAAAAGAAAACAACTCTCTCAAGGGCAGTCGATCTTATTGATGCTCGTAATCCTCTTCCTGCCCCTAATTTTGGGATCTTATCTCACAGAAGTTGCCAATAATGTCGGCATTTACATCCTAATGGGATTAGGATTAAATATCGTGGTTGGCTTCGCCGGTCTACTCGATTTAGGATACGTCGCCTTTTTCGCCATCGGAGCCTATGTTATGGGCGTCCTCACATCTGAAGGCGCACTGGGATTAGATGCAGGCTTCTCTTTCTGGACAGCATTGCCGATCTCCGTCATTGTAGCTACGCTCTTTGGCATCGTGCTCGGCATCCCTGTTTTGGGTATGCGTGGCGATTATTTGGCAATTGTTACGCTCGGATTTGGTGAAATCATCCGCGTTGTTGCTGTTTCTGACCTTTTCAAAGACACATTAGGCGGCGCGCAAGGCATTTTGCAAATCCCCAAACCAGAATTCTTCGGCATAGAGCTAGTCCAACCGGGAGAGCTATATTATGTCGTTCTGGCGGGGGTATTGCTGGCCGTATTTATCGCTACACGCCTACGTGACTCTCGCTTGGGACGCCAGTGGATGGCTCTTCGCGAAGACGAAGATGTAGCCGAAGCAATGGGCATGAATCTTGTTAGCACGAAATTAATGGCATTTGCAACGGGTGCGGCATTCTCTGGTTTATCGGGAGCAATTTTCGCATCCAAGTTGACATCCATCTTCCCTCATAGTTTTAATCTGCTTATTTCCATCAATGTTTTGTCACTGATCATTGTCGGTGGCGTTGGCAGTATCCCTGGAGTTTTCGTTGGGGCATTGGTACTTGTAGGATTGCCTGAACTACTCAGGGAATTTGCCGAATACCGTTTGCTAATTTACGGTGTATTGCTCATTGTGATGATGCTTGTAAAGCCTGAAGGTCTTTTGCCCGATCAACGCAAAAAGCGAGAGCTAAAATCCGAAGCCGAGCTCGATTGGGCAGAGAAGTAGGAGAAAATCATGGGAATAATACTCAGCACAAAGAATGTTACAAAGCGCTTTGGTGGTCTTATTGCTGTCAATAGCTTTGAAATTGACGTAAAAGAAAACTCTATTTCTAGTGTTATCGGACCGAACGGAGCAGGTAAAACAACTTTCTTTAACTGCATCACTGGATTTTATACGCCAACAGAAGGCGAAATTATCTTTGACGAAAATCAACATATTCAAGGTTTACGCCCCGACCAAGTTACTCTAAAAGGGATTTCGCGCACCTATCAAAATATTCGTCTCTTCTCAAAAATGACGGCAATTGAAAATATCCTCGTTGGGCAACATCGTCACCTGAAAACCCACTGGGTCGAAGCCATCTTCAAGACCAAAAGATTTGTCAAGGAAGAAGAGGAAGCTCTTGAAGAAGCCATTCGTCTGCTCAACTTTGTTGGACTAAATGGTCTCGGTGATCACCTGGCACACAATTTGCCCTATGGTGCACAACGCCGACTTGAGATCGCTCGTGCGCTTGCAAGCAAACCAAAATTACTCTTGCTGGATGAACCAACAGCGGGTATGAACCCGAACGAATCCATCGAATTGATGCACTTCATTCGCCAATTACGCGATGAAGTAGGAATCACGATCTTGTTGATCGAGCATGATATGAAAGTCGTCATGGGCATTAGCGAAGAAATTTGGGTAATGGACTTTGGGCAAAAAATTGCAGAAGGTACACCGCTTGAAATTCAGCGTAACCCGAAAGTTATTGAAGCCTATTTGGGGAGTGGTGCAGCCTCTGGTTTAAATTTGGAGCAGGGAGAATAATATGGCAATGCTAGAAGTAAATGACATCCATACCTATTATGGAAATATTCATGCCCTAAAAGGCATCTCCCTAACCGTTGAAGAAGGCGAAATTGTTACCCTTATCGGTGCCAACGGCGCAGGGAAAACCACAACGCTGAGAACGATCAGTGGTCTATTAACCCCGCGCGAAGGCAGCATATCTTATCTTGGAAAAGACATTGTCGGTACACCGGCACATAAACTTGTTTATGAAAAAATGGCAATGGTCCCCGAAGGACGCGGCGTTTTTGCAAAACTCTCTGTTATGGAAAACCTGGAAATGGGTTCCTACAGCCGAGATGACAAAGACGGAATAGCCAGAGATCTGGAACGCGTTTTTGCACTTTTCCCACGTCTTAAAGAGCGAGAGAAACAAGTTGCAGGAACACTTTCTGGCGGCGAACAGCAGATGTTAGCCACCGGCCGCGCAATGATGGCCAGTCCCCGCCTCCTCATGTTGGACGAACCCTCAATGGGTCTCGCTCCCGTACTCGTTGACGCTGTTTTTGATGCCATTGTTGAGATTAATAAAGAAGGCACTACTATCTTACTCGTTGAACAAAATGCACTCATGGCACTCTCTATCGCAAATCGTGGATACGTTTTGCAAACAGGGCAAATAGTGCTTCATGACGATGCCGCCGAGCTTAAAAACAACGAAATGGTGCAAAAAGCCTATCTTGGCATGGACTAAAATAAATAACTACATAAAAATCAAAAGATGCTCGGCAGGTTTTCTGTCGGGCATCTTTGTTTATCAGGTAAAATACACAAACCTTCAAAAATTGGTCGTCGGTAAATTAAAGTGATCTACTGATTCTGCGAGGAAGGCTTTAGCCTGACGAAGCAGTCTCCTTTTCAGCAAAAGAGATTACTTCGCTCCGCTCGTAAAATCACCATCACTTAGTCTTTTACCACTACCTAAAAACTAATCTAAAAAATGATGACTCTAAAAAATAAAGAACAAATCGTACGAGATTGGCTGCCACGTTACACAGGCACAGCCCTTGAAGACTTTGCCGACTATATCCTGCTGACTAATTTTGAACACTATATTCATCTTTTTGCGGAGTGGTACAACGTACCCATTCGTGGACATGAAAAACCGATGCCCAACGTCACGGCTAATGGGGTAACTCTTATTAATTTTGGGATAGGAAGTCCGAACGCCGCTCTTGTCATGGACTTGCTCAGTGCCATTCAGCCAAAAGCAGCCCTATTCCTGGGCAAATGCGGTGGTCTAAAAAAGAAAACCGATCTCGGTGATTTTATCCTTCCTATTGCGGCTATACGTGGAGAAGGAACATCAAACGATTATTACCCGCCCGAAGTCCCCGCTTTGCCAGCATTTAGTTTACAAAAAGCTGTCTCTACAACGATCCGTAACCACGAACTGGATTATTGGACAGGCACAGTTTTCTCTACCAATCGCCGTGTTTGGGAGCATGACGAAGAATTTAAAGATTACCTTGAACGAGTCCGCACGATGGCAATCGATATGGAAACAGCCACACTCTTTATCACTGGTTTTGCGAATGAGATACCTACCGGTGCATTGCTGCTTGTCTCTGACCAGCCAATGATCTCAGCAGGGATCAAAACCGCCAAAAGCGATGAAAAAGTAACCGAAGCCTACGTTGAAAAACACCTTCAACTTGGCATTGATTCGCTCAACGAACTTATCAATCACGGACTGACCGTAAAGCATCTGAAATTCTGAAAAGTGATGCGTGATGCCAATCACTTTTCACTCGTCACTTTTCAAAGCACCATCTCAACACCAACCACTAAATTATTCAACAACCCAAAACCTACCTAAAAACCATGCCCTCAGCAGAAATTATCACGATCGGAACAGAGATCCTTCTCGGCGAAATTGTAGACACAAACACTCGCTATATTGCGCGTAACCTGCGTGACCTCGGTGTAGACCTTTATCGCACAGTTACCATTGGCGATAACGCCGAACGGATCGCAGAAACCATCCGTGAAGCGATGCAGCGCGCAGATATTATCATCACCACCGGCGGGCTGGGACCAACTATTGACGACCCCACTCGCGATGCCGTTGCACTTGCTCTAGGTATAGAAACAGAATTTAGAGAAGAATTGTGGGCGCAAATCGTAAACCGTATTTCTCGCTATGGTAAAAAGCCCAGTGAAAACCAAAAACGCCAAGCCTATGTACCACAAGATGCAATTGCACTCGAAAACCCCGTTGGTACTGCGCCTTGTTTTATTCTCGAATATGATGCCCCCTTTTCTGATGGCGTAGGCGCAATCATTTCCCTCCCCGGTGTCCCGCGCGAGATGGAAACAGTCCTCCATAATGCTGTAATCCCCTATCTTAAAGAGCGATTTACGCTCGATGAAATTATCAAAGTCCGGTTGCTGCGCACAGCAGGAATTGGCGAAGGTGATCTCGACGAAAAAATCGCCGATCTGGAAGAACTACGCAACCCAACCGTTGGCTTGGCCGCGCACGCGGGCGTAGTAGATATTCGTTTAGCGGCCAAGGCAAAGACAGAAGCCGAAGTTAATCAGATGATCGCCGAAGTTGAAAACGAGATTCGTCAGAGATTAGGAAAAAATATTTTTGGCACTGACCAAGAACAATTGGAGAGCGTAACGCTGGCGGCGCTCGAAAAACGCGGTTGGAAACTTGTCGCCCTTGAATCCGGGCTTGAAGGCGCTCTCTCAAATCTGCTTAAAAAAGCCGCCAATCCTACTCTTTTACAAGTTGAAGATCAAAATCTAGAACGCGGAGAGTTGTTCCCCGCCCTTCAAAAAATGCGCGCAGAAAAGAAGGCCGAAGCCGCGTTGGGTGTTGCTTTTTTCCCCGGCGAAGAGCAGCAAATTGCCGAGCTTGTCCTGATCACGCCTACTCGCGAGAAAAAACGCACCCTTTCTTATGGCGGACACCCAAAAAATGTTTTGCGCTGGGCGCCAAATATCGCCATTAATACCCTGCGCCGAGTGGTTCAAAAATAATGGCAAAAAAGAAAAAGAAAATCCCTACATTTTTAGTCGGGATCTGGTCACTCAATATCGTTGGGGCCGTCGTCTTCTTTTTATGGATAGGAAATCCCTTTCGCTCTTCCCCGAAAATTGATGCCGCTGTAGATGCAATTTCTGCGACCCCAACAGCTACCCTCGAAATCGCCACCCTGGAGATTTTTGCGCTCCCGACTGTTTATTTGCTCCCCAGCGTTACCCCAAACCCCAAGAGCACGCCGATTGTAGGCACAACACCAACGCCTTTCGTGCTTGACTTAAGCAAAAAACAGTCGATAGCCATCGGCTACTCGGTTGCCGGACGTCCTCTCGAAGTTTACCGCTTCGGGACAGGCCCCGACGAAAGATTAATCATCGCCGGGATTCACGGCGGCAACGAATGGAATACCATTGCCCTCGCCGATGAGTTGATTCTATATCTCGAAGAAAACCCAGATATCGTCCCCAAAGATGTCAGCCTCTATATTTTGCGCGCTATGAACCCCGATGGCTATGAACGCGCGCGCGGATACGAAGGCCGCGTTAACGAGCACGGCGTCGATTTAAACCATAATTTCCCCTATCATTGGAAAGAAAAATGGGACAGAGACGGCTGCTGGAATTATCTGCCGACCACAGGCGGGACGCACCCCGGCTCTGAGCCGGAAACGATTGCTGTAATGAATTTTATTAGCCTGCATGATTTTTCTGCGCTGATCAGCTATCATAGCGCGGCTTTAGGCATTTTTGCTGGCGGTGTACCTCCTTTTGAACCCTCTGAACGTTTGGCAAAAGCCCTCGCAGATGTGAGCGCCTACGCTTACCCGCCTTATAATACCGGCTGTGACTATAGCGGAAATCTGACCGATTGGGCCTCTTCGGTTAAAGGCGTTCCCGCTGTCGATATTGAACTTAGAAATCACCGTGATACCGATTATGATGATAATATCTCTGTACTGAAAGCTTTTTTGACTTGGGAGCGGTAGATAAATAGGAGGTGACAGTCACCTTCGAGCATATCTTTGGCTGTCCCGAATTTCAATATCTGATGAGCTTATGCCTATAAATTCTGTATAGGTGACTGTCACCTAAAGGTATTGCGTAATGGTTTTGCTTATGCATTATGTAACACGAAATCCGTTCTGTAAATCTCTAACTACTCTCTTCTCTCTACTTATCTACTTTCTATGAATTTCCTCCTCGAACCCCTCCAATATGCCTTTATGCTGCGCGGACTCGCCGCGGCCGTGATGGTCGGAATCGTCAGCGCCGTTGTCGGCACCTATGTTGTATTACGCGGGATGGCATTTTTTGGCGATGCCCTCGCTCATTCTATTTTGCCGGGCGTTGCCGTCGGTTATCTTTTGGGTGGTGGCAAAAAAGAACCCCTCTTTTGGTCTGCGCTCGTTGCCGCGATTATCAGTGCCTTAGGCATCGGGATAATTAGCAGAAATACGAAAATAAAAGAAGATACGGCCATCGGCATCATCTTTGCGGGGACATTTGCGCTCGGTGTCGCGCTCATTTCTACGGTGCGCTCTTATACCGTTGATCTGGCGCACTTCCTCTTTGGCGATGTGCTCGGCGTTCGGAATAGCGATTTGTGGCTGATCGCCATTTTTGGCGGAATCACACTTCTGATTATTTTTGCCTTCTACAAAGAATTCATGATCTTGTCTTTTGACCCCGTTTTGGCGACTACTTTAAGACTTCCTGTCAAATTGCTCGACTTTTTACTTCTGATCTTAATTGCGGTAACGATCGTAGTTTCGCTCCAAACAGTCGGTGTCGCCTTAATGGTCGCCATGCTCGTCACCCCCGCCGCGACAGGGTATCTGCTCACCAAACGCTTGCCTGTAATGATGGCTTTTGCGGCTATTATTGCTTCGCTTTCTGGCATAATCGGCCTCTACATTTCCTATTATTGGAGCATCGCTTCTGGCGCAGCAATCGTCTTGGTTTGCACGGCCATTTTTGGGCTGGTGTGGGGTGGGATGGCAGTACTTAAAGGCTTAAAAAATTAACCACGAAGGACACGAAGAAGCACGAAGGGGACGAGCGATGCTTTGCAAACTTTGTGACCCTTCGTGTCCTTCGTGGTAAAAAAACTCCCCAAGCCTCTTAAAACCTTCTTTAGTTTTCTCTATGTTCTCTGTGTGCTCTGTGGTAAAAAAAATGTGGACAAATCTATGAAAAATAAACTCTTTCTTCTCTTTGCCCTCCTCATTATCCTCGCCATCGCCGCTTTTGTGATTTGGGGCGTGCCTTATTTTTTCTCTCCCATAGAACGTGTACAAACAGAAGCAGGTTTCGGGTCAGGGACGGTGCGCGCCGAGGTGACGCAGATTTTGGAAGAAGGGGAGATAGCGCTCGGCGATAATCCGCTACAGCTTTACCAAATCCTGCGTGTAAAACCCCTCGAGGGGAAATACGAAGGTGTCGAACTCGAAATTGATAATGGCACGCGCCAAGTTCGTTACGACGACATTCATCTCGCGCCTGGCGATGAGTTGCTCATTGCTGTCACGGTTGCGCCCGACGGCACGCTCAACGCCTATTTTGTAGACTATATTCGCTCGCATTTGCTCTTGCTTTTGGTCGGGATTTTTGTCGTCGCCATTTTGGCAATGGCAGGGCGCAAAGGGCTAGGGTCTTTGCTCGGGCTGGCATTTTCTTTGCTGGTTGTCATTGGCTATATCATCCCCCATATTTTGGACGGCGAAGACCCTGTGCGCGTCAGCATTATTGGCGCGGCCATTTTGCTTTCGGTCACGCTCTACCTAACCTACGGCTGGACAATGAAAACGCACGCCGCCGTTCTGAGCATGATTTTTTCGCTTATCATCACCGGCTCGCTGGCGTGGATTTTCGTAAGCGCAACCAAATTAACAGGATCGGGCGATGAAAATGCACTTTTCCTTGTTCAGATGGCAAATTCTTCGATCAATTTACGCGGGCTTTTATTGGGCGGGATCATCATCGGCGCGCTCGGCGTACTGGACGATTTGGTCATCACCCAAGCCTCTGCCCTTTTTGAAATTCACGATGCGAACCCAAATTTAGGCTTGCGAGCCTTATATAAACGCGCTACCAATATCGGACAGGATCACGTTGCCGCGACCGTTAACACCCTCGTCATGGCCTACGCCGGGACAGCCCTCCCCATGCTCCTTGTTTTCTCCATGTCAAAAGGTGATTTCGGCTATCTGGTCAATTTCTCCTTCGTCGCCGAAGAAGTTGTCCGCACATTAGTCGGCTCATTAGGATTAATCGCCGCTGTCCCCATCACTACCATTATCGCCGCCTACTTCGCCATGAACGACGATAAATTCGGCGCCCTGCGCCCCTTTTTAGGGGAGAAAAACAGCGGCGGGGGACACCATCACCACTAGAAATGCAGAATGCTGAATGATGAATGCGGAATTAAAAAAAACTGTATTGCATCATTTTCTCCCCCATTTTCGTTTTTCAAAATGGGGGAGATGCCTTTTAGGGCAGAGGGGGCGTAGGGGCGACCCGCTTGGATAAAAACTAAAACGCTACTCTTTTTCTACATCCCATTAAAAACAAAAGGACGCTCCTAAACACATAGGATCGCCCTTACGCTACTGACCACTGAAAACTAATTACTGTTCACTGCCCTCTTCCCCCACAATCTCCCAAAAACGCGGATCATCGCGTAAGTTTTCAAGATCAGGGTCTTCTTTTGCCCACTCTTTGTTGCTTTGCCCTTTTTCCATTGCTATTTTGAGCAAAGCAAGGGCTTCATCCACATTTCCACAAAGAGATTCAAAACAAGCACGGTTATATTCGCTTTCTTTTTCGATAAGTTCACGCGCAATTTTCTGTTGCTCTTTGGCTTCTTCAGCTTTGCCCAGTCTTTGTAATATGCCAAATAGAGCTGTATGAGCAACCCCGTCTTCAGGGTTGATTTCGATGGATTTTTTATAGGCTTTTTTTGCTTTGCGGTAGTGTTTAGTTTCTTCAAACAAAATTCCTAAGTTGTTATAGGACATGAAGTCTTTCGGATTAAGTTCTATTGCTTTCGAATAGCAACGAATAGCTTCTTGGTAATTATTGGTTTCGATAAAAGCATAGCCTCGCTCAAACCACTCTTCTGCTGTGAGCGATTTTTCTTCTACCTTTGGTTCTGCACTGGCTTTTACTTGTCGTTTTTCGGTCTTTTCTTCTGTTGTTTCGCTGAGGGGAGATTGGCGCACATCTTCTAGTTCCACATCTAAAAAGCGGCGCAGTTTTTCCATCCCTGCAAAGATATATTCAGGAACGAATTTCAAACCGTTATAGCTGCTGAGAGCTTCCAATTTTCCCCTCAACGCTGCTTTGGCGCTTGGGCTGCCGAAATCAAAAGATTCCATCATCACGGGGACGATATTGCGCTGCTCGTCGATCGCTAGTTCTACTTCACGGCGCATGACAGATTTTGGCTCTTTTAGCCTTTCCAATGCAGAAGGCGAGAGAATCAGGACAAAATGGGCGCGGTGTTGAATATTTTCAAAGATGACTTTCTCAAAATCCCCGCTGTCGATACTTTCGTAATCAAAAAAGCAATCGTAGCCGTGTTTGGTTAAATCTTGATAAACCGCCAGAGCGGTGCAAAAGTTTGTTCTTCTGTAGCTGATGAATACGGTTTTTTGTTTAATGCCCATTTTGCCTTTCCCATTTTATGATTCTGCGAGGAGCATGTTCGCCTGCACTCACCCTAAGGTGGGTGTGCGACGAAGCAGTCTCCCCTACTGTGAGGGGGATTACCACGCCCCGAAAAGCATCAGGTCTCGCAAAGGCATTTTTATGATTGCCTGAAGAAATTATAAACCATTCTCAACTGCGTATTGCCTAAGCTTCTCCTGCGGAGTGGCTAATTTGGTGTGTAAGCGAAATCAATAATGTGAGCTGGATATTTCGGATACTGTTGTTTGTAAAGTTGTCGTTTATTGAAGGCAAAGACGAATATCTTAATTGCCTTTCTCAATGCTTTTTCACATCGAG
>JAAENC010001254.1 GCA_024224815.1 Chloroflexota bacterium | reverse complement strand
TCTCGATGTGAAAAAGCATTGAGAAAGGCAATTAAGATATTCGTCTTTGCCTTCAATAAACGACAACTTTACAAACAACAGTATCCGAAATATCCAGCTCACATTATTGATTTCGCTTACACACCAAATTAGCCACTCCGTCTTATTTCTATTATTTGCTTAGAATGTATTCGATGTATAATGAATGTACTTGGCTCCATACAAATACAAAATAATAAAAGTGAGGGAACAATGCAAGAGCTAATTTTATTAGTTGACGATAAAGTGAAATTACTACAGGGCATAAGGATGCATTTAGAGATGCTAAACTACCGGATTTTAATTGCATCATCAGGTTCTGAAGCCCTAAAGATTTTGGAGCGATCACCCCCAGATCTAATTGTTGCTGACATTAGAATGCCTGGAATGAGTGGGATTGAGCTTTTTAAACGAGTGCGAGCAAAGCCACATCTTTCAATGATTCCTTTTATTTTTTTGACAGCTCTATCCGCTGAGGATGAAATTAATAAGGGCAAAATTTTAGGGGCAGATGATTATATTGTTAAACCATTTAAAGCTGAAGAATTAGTTTGCAGTATTCAGGGGCGCCTGCGTCGTAAGAAAGAACTAGAACAAGCAGCAAATGAGCTTCACAAAGAAAAAATACCGCAAAACTTCAAAATTTATGACCTTGATATTTCTCCAAGCTCTCGCCTAGTCTTTCGCTCTGGAACAGAAATCTCACTCTCTCCTATAGAGTTTGAATTATTACTTTACTTTGTGAAAAATTCAGGAAGGGTATGTCAATTTATTCAATTGGCACAAGCTATTTATCCTGTAAGTTTCAAGCCTGCTCATCTAGAACAAACGATTCGGGTTCACGTTAATAACCTGAGAAAAAAGTTAGATATAAGCCAATCATCCAAAGGTTTAATTACAAATATAAGAGGAATTGGTTATCGCTTCGAGAAAGAATAGATTATAGGGTTTGCCGCTATTGTCTGACTATAAGCAAAAACGTTTTTATTCAGGAGGGCGACAGCGCATTAAGGCAATCTCATTATAGGCAAATTTTTCCAGAGGCAATGAGATTACGTTGCTCCGAAAGTTCGGTTCGTACACGTGCTCTTGAGGGGGAGTTCATAGATATATAGTTTGTGTCTCTACGCCTTTCAATCTATATGCCTGCGAAACCTATATATCAGGAAGAGAAGAACCATTAAATGGAGAAAAGATTTTATGAAATCTATATATTTTCTTTTCGATTCCTTTACACACCCCCTGGTTTTCACTTGTATAATGTTTCATACGTTTCATAGCTAAGTACACAGTAAACTAAGTTTTTGACATTTCGCGCATTATGTCGCTGCGAGCCGTGCTTGCGAAGCAGTCTCCCTCCCACCCAGATTGGCAGGGAGATTGCTTCGGCGGAAAAACTGCCTCGCAATGACACGTTTCAGAACATTGAAGAATTTAATTTACGCTGTACTTATTACTTCCCCAAGTTATGACTCTGGATAAAAAAATAAAGCCAACATCCTTCTTCCTTGCACTATGGAAAACACAGCCCAAATATACTCAATTACGGAGGTCAAAAATCGTATGAGAAGCAATTCAGCATCATTATTTCTTCTGGCTTTTTTTATTATTTTCTCAACATTAAGTTGCGCAAAAGAGCAACCTGTCAAACTAAAAATTGGACTCTCGTGGATACATGAAGCACAATATGCTGGCATGTATTGGGCCGATCAAAAAGGGTACTATGAAGAAGCGGGCTTAATTGTAGAGTTTATTCCCTATCAATACGAAGATCTTGGGCAAGCTCTTATTGATGGGAAATATGATTTTGTGATTATGCAATCCGATACTCTTTTTCAAGCACGCGAAAAAGGATTGCCGGTCAAAGCGATTTGGGCAACTTATCAACTAATGCCAACCTGTTATTTCTCCAAAAAAGCAGAAGCGATTACTAAGCCTGAAGATTTTGCTGGTAAAACAGTTGGTGTAGCATATTCCGAGCGGTATCCGCTCGTGGCTATGTTAGTTAACAAGGGAATTGATCTGGAGACAGTGAACATAGTTGAACGGAATTATGATTATCTCTCTTTAAAAGAGGGGCAATTAGATGTTGAAGCTGGGTGGATAACAGATGGAGATACCGTTGAGAAAACAATCGGAGATTACAATGTTATTCATCCCTACAACTACGATGTCAATTGGTATGCAGATCTGATCGTCACGACCAATCAGAGAATTCAAACTCAAAGCAATGTCGTGGAAGACTTTTTAGGAGCAACATCAAGAGGATGGGAAGAGGCTTTGGTTCATGAGAAAGAAGCAGCGCTCCTTACTCAAGCCTATGATCCGGGAACTAATGCTGAACACCTAATATTTGTTCTGGATATAAGCAGTCCATTAATTTACGGAGAACAAGGTCGTCTTGGATGGATTGAAGAAGAAACTTTAGTAAATACACAGAAATTCTTGCTTGAGCAAGGGGCAATTCAAAAAAAAATCGCTATCAAGGACGCTTTCACTATGGATTTCCTGAACCGAATATATAATGGTCAGTGACACAAAAAAATAATTTTGCGTAATGAGCCAATAGGCCTCTTGCATAAGTGCTCTAGCCACAGTTCTCTGCGGCATTTTTTTAGAGAAGCCTGCGCCGAGGACTGAGCAGGAGCATGGTCAAAAACAGACTTTTACAAGAGGTCTAATATATTAATATGGAAAAAAGATGAAACTCAGACACAAAATACCCATTATAGGAACATTTCTTGTCTTATTTGGGGTAATGTCAACAGCCTATTCCGCAATATATTTAGGCAATCTATCGCAAAAGGCAAGCATAGAAGCTTATTTGCTTGGCGTCAGCCAATTAAAAACAAATCGTCTAAACGCATATTTTGAAGAACGGGTTAGTGATATTAACAATTTGGCATCATTTGCCAAGCAAATGCAACTTCTTCCTTCGTCAGAAACCTCTACACCTATACAGCCAATACTATCAGAGAGTTTGAATTCTCAAAGGCAGCTTGAATATTTACTAAATATATTCCCAAAAATTTCGGCTATCCAACTAATAGATACGAAAGGAGAGATATATCTCTCATCCATTCCGGGTAATGAAGGCATGCTCTTATCTAATACCGCATCATTTATTGAAGGTCAGAAGGGGCTCCACAACAACATTTATTATAATATACAGGAAAACAAACAAAAAATAACGATCAGTCGACCTATTTTAGATGAAGAGGGTGTGCTTTTAGCAGTTATAGAGATAGTTGTCGACCATACATCTGTCGTTGACATGATGCAGGAAAATAATGGTTTAGGAAGCACAGGGGAAACTTACTTAGTTAATGACAATAATTCATCCTTGACAGCATTGAGTAACTCCTCGAGTTCTTATTTTATTCGAACGGAAGGGGTAATTAATTGTATAGAAAATAAAGATAATCGTGCTAGCCGCCCTTCACTATATCCCAACTACTCTGGAGAACTTGTATTGGGAACTTGTACACACTTGTCCCAATATAAGATCGTTCTGGTAGCCGAGGTTAGCCAAGAAGAAGCTTTCGCCTTTGATAGAAGATTCACATATCTGACCGTTGGAATAGCACTTTTAATCACAGTGCTAAGCGTGGCTTTGGCATACAGGTTCATGAGCCTCGTTTTGGAACCCATAAATGAATTTGCAAATGGGGTAAAAATCATCAGTGATGGCAATTTGAAGCACCGTATCCGTATCAACTCTAAAGACCAGATAGAAATATTAGCTTCTGGTTTCAATCAAATGGCAAAAAAACTTAGTAACAGCTTTTCAGCACTTGAAGACCAGGTCAGGAAATTGGACGCTCTGGTCGAAATCAGCAAAAAAATCAGTGTATTAAGTGAGGCAGACGAGCTTTTCCCATATATAGTTCGCTATTTGGAGAAAATGTTTATAGGTACGAGCGCCACAATTATTATGATTTGTGACGAAAATTTTAAGGAAATTGAGCCAAAATCTTATGACTCAATGAAAAAGCATGCAAAAAAACATTATTCTGTACTTCCAGGAGAACCTTCAATAATTCAGGAAGTGCAAAAAACAAAACAGCCCGTTTTGGTTTCTGATGTGCTTAAATCACCACATATTATTAGCCCTCGTATAGCTAAACAATTCCCACATAAAAGTATTCTCGGGCTGCCAATAATTATAGATGAGAAAGTCATTGGCTTAACGATCCTAAGCAAAGATACTCGCCACCTTCATGATTTTAGCGAACACGAAATAAGATTAGCTTTGTCTGCTGTTCAACAACTTACAAGTGCCATTCTTAATGCAAATCTTTTCAAAAAAGTGAGCGACAGTGAATTTAGATATCGCAGTATTTTTAATAGCATGCAGGATCTTTTCTTTACAACGGATAACAACGATATCGTAACAGACGCCAGCCCTTCTATCGAGAACTATACTGATTTTAGCAGGAAAGAATTTATCGGAAAATCAGTTCAACAATTCTTTGTAAGCCATCAAAATTTTCTTGATCTAAACCAAGAGTTGAAAAAAACAGGTGTCGTTAAAGATTATGAAATTATGATCTTCGGAAAAGATCAGAAAAAATATATTTGTTCTACAAATATACACTTGACGTTCGACAAAAACGGGAAACCAACAGGAACATCAGGAATACTACGTGATATTTCTGCAAGAAAAAAAGCTGAAACAGAATTATATGCGAGCGAGGAGCGCCTGAAACTAGCGGTAGAAGGAGGCGGAGTTGGATTATGGGATTGGCAAATCCAAACAGATGAAGCGATTTTCAATGAGAAGTGGGCTCAAATAATAGGATACAAATTAGAAGAACTGGAACCGACCAGCATTGCTACATGGATCGATTTTTGCCATCCAGATGACCTAAAAAAATCAAACAGATTGCTCGAGCAACACATATCAGGAGAAAGTGAAATATATGAATGTGAAGCTCGAATGAAGCACAAAAAAGGTCATTGGGTGTGGGTACTAGATCGTGGCAAGGTCGTCCAATGGGGGGAAGACGGCAAACCCTTGCGGATGACAGGTACCCATCTAAACATTACAGACAGAGTAAAAGCGAGGCAAAGTTTAGAAGAAAGGGAACGACACTATCGAGATCTCTTTAATTCTGTCCCAGACGCCATTTTGGTAATTGAGATTGAAAAAGAAAAACCTATTATAAAAGCCGCAAACCCAGCTTTTGCCAATCTAATGAAACAGCCGGCAGAAACTTTCCTTGAACAAAACGCGGAGATGTTTCATTTCTGTGGAGGCCAGGAATTTAAAAATAGGATAAGCACGGTACATAAGAAACTTCAGAAAAAAGAACGCTGGCAAAAGGTAGTAGAAATCGAAACAAAATCTGGAGAAAAGATTGATGCGGCCTTTGTTTTTACTGCTACGTGCAGTGGCAATAACCATCCAACAGGCTTCATTTTAAGCATCCGAGATATTACAGAAAGCAATGCGCTTGAACGCATGAAAAGCAATTTTGTTTCTAATATCTCACATGAATTACGAACGCCATTATCTATCATCAGTCTCTATTGTGAAAACTTGATCGAATTTTATTCACGCATGAATGATAAACAACGCAAAGAAACACTTCTTGAGATCAGCACAGAAGCCTTAGTACTACAAGAATTGATTGAAGATGTCCTATTACTTTCTAAATTAGATTCAAGATCCACATTAAACGTCAGTGAAATTGCTCTAGGGGATTTCCTCAGAGATATCGTTAAAAAAGAAACCCTGCTTAATAAAAGGAGAAAAATCAATATAAAACTTCAGTCCCCTGAAAAAGAAGTTTATCTCCTCGCAGATAAGGATAAACTTCGGCAGGCATTTAGGAATTTAATCGGAAATGCAACCAAATTTTCATTAGCCGAAGATGATGTTTTAGTGAAGTTTTCTGAAAACGATAATACTTATTTTATAACAATACAAGATCATGGCATTGGTATTCCTGAAGATGAATTACCACATATTATGGAACGGTTTTCACGCGGAAATTACGCTCTAAAAAAAGAAATTTCTGGCACAGGCCTGGGATTATCAATTACTAATGAAATTATTAAAAAACACGGAGGCAAGCTTGAATTTAAGAGTGAACTTGGGAAAGGAACGACGGCAAAAGTAATGCTTCCTAAATGAGGAAAGAAAATCATGATATCTGATACAAGTAAGAATGTTTTAATCGTCGATGACAATACCAGCCTACTGCATGGTCTGAAGTTTGCACTTGAAAATAACGATTTCAAAGTCCTTGCGGCCAATAATTACTTTGAAGCCGTACAAATTTTGGATACTATCAGGCCTGATCTGATAATCAGCGATATTAACATGCCAGGCAAGAATGGGTTTGATTTACTTGAATATTTACGAAAAAGTCAGACGCGGGCAAATGTACCCTTAATCTTCTTGACAGCTTTTCATAATCCAGAATTAATGGAAAAAGCCAGGGTAATGGGATGCGAAGAACTCGTCTACAAACCAGTCAAAGTAGGTGCATTGCTCTCCATCGTTCGCTCACGCCTCAATAGGGCTCAAGAGTTGGAAACACTTTATACAACCAAAACTCTTCTAAACACAATAGAAGTAATGGCGATTGCTATTGAAAGTCGAGATAGATATACAGGCGGGCATGTTCGGCGTGTAATGAATTACTCAGTAAGCCTCGCACGTGTATTAGATTGGCCAACAACAAAAATACAAGAAGTGCAATTGGTGGCCATTCTACATGACTTAGGGAAAGTAGTCGTTCCTGATAGCATATTGAACAAAGCTGGTCCACTAAACGATGAAGAATGGCAAATAATCCAAAAACATCCAGTAGAGGGAGAAAAACTTATAGCTCCTCTAGGCTATGACAATTTACCTACATTATCAGAAGGGCTTCGCCATCATCATGAAAAATATGATGGCTCCGGATATCCAGATGGACTTGCAGGAGAGAAAATCCCCCCAGTTGCACGCTTGCTTACTATAGCCGACGCTTATGATGCCATGACTAGTGACCGCTCTTATCGCAAAGGAATGTCATCCAACAAGGCCTTGCAAATTATCGAAAAAAATATAGGAAAACACTTTGACCCTGATATGGCGACAGCTTTTATAAATGATCTTCTCTCTCAACAAAAAGGAGAAAAAAATGAATGTAATTAGAAAAAAAACAATCCTCATCATTGATGATGAAGCTAAGTTCGCAGATGGTCTCAGTTTATTTTTAACTAATTATAAATATGAAGTTCATACTGCATATCATGTTAATGAAGCCTATAAGGTATTAGATGAGACCGCTCCTGACTTAATTCTATGTGACGTTATGATGCCAGATATAGACGGATTTAGTTTTCGCAATCAGCTTTCATACTCTCCCCACACAAATAATATTCCTTTTATCTTTTTAACCGCACGAACCGATGGTAGCGACCTATTGTATGGATTTGAAAGTGGTGCTGATGACTATCTTACCAAGCCATTCAAGAGAGCAGAGTTGCTCGCACGTATTCGGGCGGTCCTAAACCGCGATGAAAAAAGTCGTCAAGTAGCAGAAGCCCAATACTCTCAAATGCTAGAAGATTTTAAGGAGGAGCTACTCAGTAATATCAATCATGAATTATATACTCCTCTAGGAGTCACCATAATGTCCCTAGATATTCTCTTACAGAAACGTTTTGATAACGTTGAAGAGCGAACTGAGTTTATAAAAATTGCCCAGTCAGGGGCTAAGCAGATGATGTTTTTAATTGACAGCCTGATCATGCTGAATAAAATGGTTGAAAGTAATGGCACCGAAAGAAGCTTTTTTCACCATCGACCTTTAGTCGACTTAAATTTCCATCTCTTCCCTCAAGTTGATGAGCGTCTTGAGTTCTATAAACCTAAGACAGTATTTATTGACTACAAAATTGAAAAGGAGCTTGAAATATATGCCCCTAAAAGAGAATTTAGCTGTGCTGCAGTACACCTGATTGATAATGCCATCAAATACAGCCCTGACAATGGGCGTATTATGATCGACTTATCAAGTTTGGGTGATGGTGGTTGCGTATTGGTCGTTACTGATGAAGGGCAGGGCGTTCCTGACGACAAAGCAGAAAAGGTGTTTGAGAAATATTATCAAATCAGCAAAGGAGATAATCGTTCATATGGTGGACTGGGGGTTGGCCTTACGATAGCTCGTTATATTGCTCGTTCTTTTGGAGGTGATGTGGAATTCCTTCCGACAACAAAGGGTGCCAAGGTACAAATGGCAATACCCCAAGTCGTTTAAATAACATGAATACACTTTGATAATTTCAAAAGATGGAAAAAATCAAAATTCTAGTTATCGATTACCAGGATATGATAAGAGAAGGAATAATCGCAATGCTCTCTTACCATGAAAACATTGATGTTATTGGTTAAGCAGGAGATGGTGTTGAAGCATTAAGACAGGTAAAAAAACTAAGGCCAGATGTAATCTTGTTAGATTTGATGATGCCTGAACTAGACGGCTTCGAGACAATCCCTTTGCTAAAAGAAAAAAACTGGCGCCCGCATCTTTGTCCTTACGGGTTCAGAGAAATTGAATCTAAGACACAAATTAAGCACGCGTTAAAGATTGCGGAACAAGATCAGCTCAAACTGGCCGCTCTTTCAACCTGTATTCAGGGCGGGATGACAAATACTCAAAAGATACAGCAGCATCTCGGCAACGAAAGCGTCTCAGGAAGAGTACTGCGCAGAAAACTGAATTGGTTAGCTGCCCCACCAGTACAACATGGCTTTCCGCCCCTACTGAAATGATAGAGCTAAAGCCCGAAGGCAGCAACGGCAGGCCCGCAAAATCCTATTGGCTCACAAAATTTGGCGCCGCAGTCCTCAATATGCTACCTGATAATTTGGAGATCAGAGCACCCAATATACGCGACCCATCTGATCTAGCGCATCGCTATATCACTCTTAAAATAGCAGAACGGGCAAAAAAAGATGGTCTGGAGCCAATGGTTGAACATAGGCTCAGCAACTCAGTTCAGGAAGTACGAGCAGATATTTATACTGAGCTGGACGATATCCCGCTAGTTATTGAAGTAGAGCAAAAACTCCTGCGCCAACACCTTAGACGCGCCCAAGCGAAACTAGTCCGCTGGGCTAGATTTATCCAAGCAGAAAATAGTGATGAACGCTGGAGTATCCAATTGGTCTTCAATATTCGCCCACGCGAAGAGCCTACGCTAGTGCGCTATTGGAAAGAAGCCTTCCACGAAGCCCAAAAAGAATTCGGTGAACTACCCTACGATCTCTATTACATCAACGCCAGAGATTTGCTGGAACCCCCGTCTTTCCTAAATGCCCTGCATGAAGCTGAACTTTTCATCGATGAAACTCTTTACGCAAACGAGAGGAACACCGAAAGAGAACCTGATGAAGCACGCCCCGAGTACATCAGCGAAGACACCCTCTTCAGCTTTCAAGAAGCACTGGATAACCTGCTCGGCGCGCCCCCGGACCGTAGCTTGATTGCCCTAACCGAACTGGGTCTCCTAATCCACACTGCTTCTTACTACCCCAACAGCCCGAGCCTGAAAGCCGCCGTCTTCCCACATGCGTCGATTTGGCTGCTACATCGCTACCTCAACGATCCACGCATGGGAGCGGTAAAAACGGAACTCAGACAAAGCCTCACCCGCATCCACAAACGGAACCCTGGCATGGTCATGCTACGCGAAACGGTCACAGGGCTACTCTGGGACGTGCTACTCTTTCATCATGGACTTGGTCGAGGCGGTCCTTTGCAGGTCGTCTTCCAGATACCTGATTTTCAAGATCGAAGTTCAGACTTCAGGGTTGAAGTACGTCTAAGCGATGACCTACGCGAGAAATATACCGAGGAAGCCAAAGCGCTAGGATGGTGCTTAGGCGGCATCTATCTCTACCGACGTCATTTGGGGCTGATCGAAGAGAAGAAAAGGAGTTAAAGATGATGACATTAGCACAATGCCTACAGCTCTGTGATTCACAAGGTTGGGCAGAATCTACGAAAGACTATTATCGGCGCGATATTTACGACTTTGCACGTTATTGGGAAGCGGAAAAGGGGCAAATCAGCAATTGTGCGCGCCATTTTTAGGATGCGGTGATAGGCTCGCGCGGATAACTGGAGCTGGGGCATTGCAGCCTTGACAAGTTGCTGCCCCGCTTCATCTAATTTGCAAAACTTTGAAGACGTACAGGCATAGCCTTGCTCACAAAGCATTTTTTTTACCGATGGTTCTGGGATATGATATGTGCGCGGAGTGGCTAATTTGGTGTGTAAGCGAAATCAATAATGTGAGCTGGATATTTCGGATACTGTTGTTTGTAAAGTTGTCGTTTATTGAAGGCAAAGACGAATATCTTAATTGCCTTTCTCAATGCTTTTTCACATCGAG
>JAAENC010001253.1 GCA_024224815.1 Chloroflexota bacterium | reverse complement strand
TCGGACACCTTCGATTGTGCAACGATTAAAAAAACAAACAATCGCATCTTCATTATACTTCTATATCATTGTATTATCAAGGGCTTCGCGTTATTTTCGCCATAATTCCAGCCTTGACATCAAAAGAAGATTGTGAAAGAATTACAGAGAGCACGTTACAGAAAATTAACAATTAATAAGGACATTGAATATATGTTGAAAACAATTCTATCCAGGCTTGCAGCCTTTTTACGTTCCCTGCGCTGCATATTCTATTCAAATGCGGAACTCAGGTTTGAAAATATGGCGCTCCATCAACAGCTTGCCACTTTTAAAAAAGAAAAAACCCGGCCAAAGCTTTCTGGGTTTGACAGGATTTTCTGGGTTTTCTTACGGCGACTGTGGAGAAAATGGGAGGATGTTCTTTTCATCGTGAAACCCGAAACCGTAGTCAACTGGCACAAAAAAGGTTTCAAGCTCTATTGGGATTTTATCTCTAATCGGAGAAAGAAAAAAGAGCAGAATAACTCATGGAGAGAGGCCCGGGCATTGGTTCGTAAGATGGCCGTAGATAATGAGACGTGGGGAGCGCCCCGGATTCATGGTGAATTGTTGAAGCTGGGCTTCAAACTTTCAGAACGGACGGTTTCCCGGTATATGCCTAAGAAAGAGCCATCCAGAGATAACCCCTAGAAATGGATATCCTTCTTGAAAAACCACAAAGAAGGAATCGCTGCAATGGATTTCTTTACTGTGCCTACGTTGTTCTTCCGTAACCTTTATTGCTTTTTTATTATTCGTCACGACAAGCGAAAGCTCGTTCACTTCAACGTGACCTTTAATCCCACTGCTGAATGGGTTTCGCAACAGCTCAAAGAAGCCTTTGCCTCCGTTGATAAGATTAAATATATGATCCATGACCGGGGCACAAATTTCTCACCATTGGTCCGTGAGACACTTAAAGGATTAGGCATCGAATCGGTAAGAACTTCCTATCGCAGCCCCTGGCAGAACGGGATTGCTGAACGTTGGGTAGGTAGTTGCCGAAGG
>JAAENC010001252.1 GCA_024224815.1 Chloroflexota bacterium | reverse complement strand
ACTAACGTTTTTGGAGGCACTCAGATCCCCCCCCCCTTAGCGAGGTCACTTTAAAAAAACATGTTTATTTTTCAAGTTTCAGAATCGAAAGTATTTTAGCGTGGGAAGCTCTAATTTTGCGTTTTAGAATCTGAAAAAACACGTCCTGGTCCAGAATTTCATTCTGCGTCGATTGGCGTTATTCCGAGCTTCTGGATCGCAATATTAGAGCTCGCCACGCTAAAATACTATTAGTATCCAAAATTCTGTTTTCAGAAAATTAGAATTAAGAATCTGTGCAAATTTAAGCATTATTATAGGATAATTGTTGATTTTAGAATTTTAGGAATTTCTGCGAGCGAAATTAAAAGTATTTTAGCGTGGGAAGCTCAAATTTCGCGTTTTAGAATCTGAAAAAACACGTCCTGGTCCAGAATTTCACGCTGCGTCGATTGGCGCTATTCCCAGCTTCTGAATCGCAATATTAGAGCTCGCCACGCTAAAATACTGGACCTATCTTTAGAACGCAAAATATTCTGGGCACAAAAATTGTGAAAAAGTAGAAATTCTGATAAAATCTGAGAAAATGTAAAAACATTCTGAAAATTGTGAAAAATTGTGCCTCTAGTTTTTTTTTTTGTAGGTTTTTTTTTTGATGATAACAAAAAGTAAATAGTTAAAAATACCAAAAAACCCATCTAGGTTTTTTTTTTATGTAGTTTTTTTTTTAATGACTGAGATATAGTAAACTT
>JAAENC010001251.1 GCA_024224815.1 Chloroflexota bacterium | reverse complement strand
CCTCGATTCTTTTTAACGGCTTTAAAAGCCAGCCTCATCAGCTGCGGGTTAATTCTCCCAGTGAGGGAATGGACTTTAAACTTCTTGGGTACTATCTTCACTGTTGATTCTCCTAACGTAGTGACACCGGCGGGTTGTGTCTACAACGACGTTGAGGGCGTTTTTAACAAGCCGGAAGCTCTCCCTGAAAAGGCAGAGGGAAGACCTGCAAGGTCTCCAACTTCCGGGTTAACTATCCCCGTGCAGTTGCGGGCATTACCCATTCTGACTCAGGTGTGTCCTTTTGGCAGGCCATCGGCCAACCTCCTCCGGACACGCTGTAGACCCTAAGGAGCAAGAGTTGAAGATAACCCCGTGCTCGCCATGGCATGATCCAAGCATTTCGGCGTTGCCTTATAGCCTGGACTTATCCCTGAAAGGGAACCATGTGGGACCTCGTCGGTCAGCACACCGCACCATTATCTCCAGGCGATGTCGCCAAACACCCCCATGGTCTTTCTCTGGTAACCGTCTATCTGGAGAAAGAGGATGTGTATACACCCTGGCGCTTCACCAACGTTCGGAGGTTGGCGCACCATGGAGGCCGAAACGCGGCACCTCCCGGAGTATCGCTGTCTGGCCCCTTCGTTACAGCCCGTTACCGAGCCGCACT
>JAAENC010001250.1 GCA_024224815.1 Chloroflexota bacterium | reverse complement strand
TGATTGTATTTGAATGTTATACCATTTTTGAATGTAACTTCAATGATAGAGTGTTGACCGATTAGGGATTTTCTGATGACGAATCTTTTTGATTGAATTGAATTTTGCATAGTGTTTATATTTAATTGTTATTGAGTATTTATATTATTATCCAGTTGAGTTCGTATTTTGTTTGTAAAGAGTGTAGTTTTATTTGCTATTTAATTTTAGTTAGTAGTTGTACCACTACACTTCGTTATGTGTAACTTAGAAACTATTGTTAGTTTGTTTGTTACTTACATTATTATTATCCAATGTAAATCGTATTTTGTCTGTAAAGTATTATAATAGTATTAGTTAGTGTAGAAAAAAGTCAAACATGTAGGCGTAACTGGCTGATAACGTTATATATATGCATTGTAAACCTAGAAAGTTGGGGGGCCCGGCAAAACTAAAACCGTTTTTGTAACAGACTGATTGTCAATAACATAGGGGGCAACACCACACTCCTAAATATCTGACGTGATTTTT
>JAAENC010001249.1 GCA_024224815.1 Chloroflexota bacterium | reverse complement strand
CTTTTAGCACTTTTTAATGTTTAGGGTATAGGATTTCAAAAGTGCACTTTTTGCAACTTTTTGAAGCACTTTTTTAGAATTTAGCATTTTGAAGCGACTTTTTAGCACTTTTTATGGTTTAGGGTTTAGGATTTCAAAAGTGCACTTTTTGACACTTTTTGAAACTCGTTTTTAGAATTTAGCATTTTGAAGTGACTTTTTAGATCTTTTTAGCACTTTTTATAGTTCAGGATTTAGGATTTCAAAAATGCAATTTTTGCACTTTTTGAAGCATTTTTGTTCGAATTTCGAGTTTCAAAATGCACTTTCTATAGCTTCTTCAAGCAATATTTCTTGAAATTGCTTCAAAAAGTGCTTCCGAAATCAAAACGTTCTCTCCCGGACCGTTTAAGATCGAATTAAAAAAATTCCCACGGTCAAAGACCTTTTTCTGCCACAGAAAAAACGCCATTTTCGCATATCGCAGAAAAAGCTTCTTTTCAAAAAAGGTTTTTTTACTAAAGATGACCCGCGATACCTTGAACTATGGAAACAAATCTATGATTTGCGACAATTTTCTAATCAGGATATTGCTACTGCCGATATGATTCGCGCATTTGTAAACAAAAAAGCTGCGATGCTTTGG
>JAAENC010001248.1 GCA_024224815.1 Chloroflexota bacterium | reverse complement strand
TCAAATTTGTTTGGGAAAATCGATTTTTCTAGGAACGTCCAACCGACCAAGAGTATTTTTTCACTTTTCATTTTTTTGGAAAATTTTACCCCTCCCCTAAATTATTTTACCCCCTAAATGAATTTACCAACCCCAAAAATATTGGCGCTCCACTTCGTTCCGCGGGACACAGGCAGCTCTGCGAGGCGCGACATAACCCTCCCCAAACAATTCATATTAGGCGCGAGCGGGCTCAGGAGCCCCAAGGAGCTCGCGCTGTACCGGGAGCACTTGAAGACGATTTGCATTGTTGGGCTTTGTTGGGAAGAGATGTCGTGTTTTGTTGCTGAGCGTTGTTGGGTTTTTGTTGAGAAGCGCTGGTGGGGTTTATCCAAGTTCTGCAGCTTCCTCCTGTGCACATGCCTGGCTGACCTGACTGCACCAGCCCCCTCTGCCCACGCCGTCTGCCGCCACCCCGAGGGCATTGTTGCGCCGGCAGACAGCCTTCTCCACCGCCGTTGGTAGTGATCATGGGTTGATTGTTCGATGGCGTTGCGCTAGATGGGGGGGTCGAAACGGTTTTTGGGAGAATTTCCCCTGTTGGCAGTGTGTAGGCCATTTTTTTGCATTTCGAGGACCATTTTTCTTGGGGAAATTGAAGGAGTCGCAGCTTCAGGAAAAATCACTTACCCCCCAAAAGTGAGGCGCGGGATTCAAAATCAGCTGGAATTATCAGAAAAGCTCTTCAAAACGTGGAGATATGGCCTCGGCGAATCGGCCCAAAATGGCCCCAAAATGGGCATTTTTGGGCAAAAAAAAACCTCTAAGTGTGAAAAATGGGCATTTTTCTAAGGAAAATTTTTTGAAAAAAGAAATTTTTGAAAAAAAATCAAAAAAATC
>JAAENC010001247.1 GCA_024224815.1 Chloroflexota bacterium | reverse complement strand
TTCTGTATCCACCCTCATAACACGCATCCATGGTATAAACTGCTCAATGGAGTCATAACCTCTACCACTTCAGGGAGCAACCCATACCTGGTCCACCGAAATATGAGATTCTAAGAGGCTGCCTCTGTAAATGGGCACCATGCGTTGGGTGTTCGTATACCTGTTGCCTCATAGCCGCAGGTTGTGGGTACGAGAGAGGATACTGTTGAGCAAGTGGTAGAGGTTATGACTCCAGTGAGCAGTATATACCATGGATGCGTGTTATGAGGGTGGATACAGAATCTCACTGGTCACAAGATATGAAGCAGTTACGCGATCAGATCTTGCTTTGCAAGATCTGATCGCGTGTGTTCAACGCCAAAGCGACAAGAGACGGATGTAGGTTCTAGAGGCTAGATGGTGCCCGTAGGGCATGGATAGTGGGGATACATAATCGGTTCTCATTATAAAGCAGTTAAACGTTTAAAAAACACTGTAGTAAAATCTTCGCCAATCTTTTTTTAAGTATACTGTAGTAAACAAAAAACATGTATTATAGGTTATAGAACAACATATTCCTTGTCAGTTCGATCCAAAAAAAAAAAGGCAGGTCGG
>JAAENC010001246.1 GCA_024224815.1 Chloroflexota bacterium | reverse complement strand
CTTCTTCGGCAAGATCACAAAGCGACCAGATACGGATAGACCAGAGCGCATTTCGCAACTGATCGAGCCACTATCTTTCACCCACGCGCTGCCAATGTTGGTGAAGTAAGATTTTTCCTCACCTTGGCCGTCAGTGTAGTTTTCGGCCAGTAATATATCATGTGTTGGTTTTGTCATAATTGAAATTCCTTTCTATTTTCAATAGTTTAACATTAAATTTGGTTTACTTTAATCCTTTAATTAGATTGGAATGTAAGCTCGCCTTTCATTCCTGCCACATGGCGAATGTGGGGTAGCAAACGGAAAGAAAAATCTTCATGGGTGGTGCGGGCGCAAGAAGCCGATAGGCGTATGAGCCACGGCCATGATTATTTTACTTGCAGTGCGCGAGGGCGAAGCCCTTAGCTTCTGATATCTTTTTGATATACAAATAATATTGTTTTGATGTCTCCGACGGGGATATTTGAAGCACAATGATAAATCGGGTAGGATGGTTTCACGGTACAGGCTGGGAAGCCGTTGGCCGTGCACGGTGATAAATCACCCAAAACGGTTGGTTCTTAATTGAACTGGCCGTTTTGTTTTCTTTCCCTAATCACTGTGCTTTAAATATCCTCGGGGTGAATTGGCTGTTAAGCCAAGAGGGGCAGATAGCCCCTTTTATAATTTTTGAGTATTTGTCCGTGTGAGCGAAGCGAACCTGTAGGCCAAATTCCTTTTGAGTAACCAGCAAAGCTGGTTTCCTTTTATGGCTTGTAGCGAGGCGGAAAGCCTCTTTTCTTATTTCTTATTCTAGATTCTACTTCCTAGAGCGATTCAGTGTTTTAACTCAGAGGCTTACGTGATTAGATATAACATATTGGTGCTTAACCGATAACGAATCGGGTGGTTCACGATAACGATTCGGTTGATTCGGCACTACAAATTGGATGGTTCACGATAACATATTGGGGAGCCTAATTATAACATACTGGGTGAGATATAACATATTGGGTGGCTATTTTGCCCCACCCATAACATATTGGGTGGCTTGTTATGGGTAGTCATAACATATTGGGGAGTTTTCATTATCTCTTGGGGGTGAAATCCCCTATTTCCTTGTCCTTTTATAAACTATAACATAGATTCGTTAACATGTTATAGGTGCTGTATGGCGCTTCCACCCAATATGTTATAGTTTCAATGGCTCAAAAATCGGTACAAAAAAAGAACTGGGGTACGCTCGATATAAAGCCCGATGACGGGCAAATGATCAAGCCTGCTGAAACCATTGATATTGTCGGTGTTGAAGGCCTGACACTGCAAGACAAGCGCGTCTGGAACGCATTGATAGCCAATGCTTTTGGGCCTGAAATGCGAGACATTGAGCGTGATTTCAAAATAGACCTAACCCCTCTCCGCGCTAATCACAACAGTAATGAACGCGTTGATGAGACTATCGAACGCCTGATGAAAACCATAGCGCGGTGCAGGATGCCTAACGGCTCTGTGACGCGCGTCCAGCTTCTTGGCGGCAATAACATGGGCGATCCCATGCGACCGCGTGGAGAACTCACTTACAGCTTTGACAAGCGCCTGATTGAAGTCCTGCGAGATTCCATCAGCTTTGGCAAATTGGAATTGTCCGTTATGGCGGCCTTTAACAGCAAGTACGCCCTCGCCCTCTATGAGCATGTTTCGCGCCGTGTGAACCTGAAACACGTATGGATGCAGGAATATACTATAGATCAATTCCGTGACGTTCTGGGCGTTGGTGAAGGCCAACTCAAGGCCTTTGGCAATCTCAAGCAACGGGCAATCGTTCCAGCCTTGGAAGAAGTGAATTATTGGGCGCCCTTCCGCATTACACTATCTTTCAAAAAGACAGGCCAGAGAGTAACCAAACTCATTATGAGTTGGGTACCAAAAGACAGGGAAGGCCGCGCCAAAGCCCGTGCCGAACTGGAAAAATCAAAGGCTGGCCGTAAAGCCAGAATGGAGGGTGTTCAGGAAACCGTTGTCATTCTGCAATCTGACAAAGTTCTTGGCGAAAAAGGCGAAGACCTATTTTCCGATAATGACCCGACTGCAAATAATCTCCAATGAAATGCTTAAAACCCACATTTGAGGTTTTACACAATTCCACAAATGTGGCATTGTTGATTCGATGATTATAGGATTTGTAAATCAAAAAGGCGGCGTGGGGAAAACCACCCTATCCCTGAACGTGGCGCATTACCTCGCTCTTAAAGGCGCGCGCGTTCTGTTGATTGACGCTGACAGACAGCGAAGTGCTGCCACATGGGCAGAAAGCCGTGGCGATGCCCCTCCTCCCTTCACCGTTATTGAAATGGCGCGGGAGAACATGGCGCGTGATGCCATGCAAATGGCAGGCGACTATGACCACGTTGTTATTGATGGCCCTCGCGACGCAGAGGCCATCACACGCAACGTGATTGTGACCTCGGAAATTGTCGTTGTGCCGATTGAACCCTCGGCCTTTTCCACAAACGCCGCTAAAACCACGATTGCCCAGATCGAGGAATGCCAGATCATAAAGCCAACCCTCAAATGTGGGATTGTGGTTTCCCGCAAAATAACGGGCACGGTTATCGGGAGTGATATTCGAGACATTGCCGCCGAGTCTGGATTTCCTATTCTGGAGCAAGACATTGCCACGCGGGTGGCATTTGCAGAAGCGGCCACACTGGCGCAAACAATTTTTGAATATCAGCCTAACAGCGATGCGGCGAAGGAAATTCACGCATTCGCTCAAGAAATTGAAAGGATGCACAATGGCCAGAAAAAACTTCAAAACCGTGCCGCAAGCAAAACAGCCCACGCCTGAGCAGGTAGCAGCTTTCACAAGCGGCGGGGCAGGGACGGACAAAAAACCCGATGAACCAACAAAACGGGTTTCCATTGATGTCCCTGAAAGCCTGCACACGCGCTTTAAGGTGGCTTGCGCCAAGACACGCGCCAAAATGGCTCCTGAAATTATAGCCTTTATTGAACGGCGCGTTCTGGAATTGGAAAAAGATGCCACATAACCACAATAACACAAACCCACATTTGTGGTCTTTTCAATTAATTATACAGGCTCGCCATGACAATTAAATTTGAAAACCCGCCAATAAACGAAGTTATCATCGGCGTATACTTTAAACAGCCGATCGCAAATTTCAGAAGTGAACATATTGGGCTTCTATGGTCAAAACTTCATAAGGAATTCCCCAACATCACTCAAAATCCAATGCTGGGGCCAGAACTTTTTGTCGATCCTGAGCCATACCCAATGCCTCGATACTGGCTTACATCAAGTGATGAAACTACTTTAATACAACTCCAGAAAACGGCATTCCTGTTTAACTGGCGTAAGCGTGAGGCTAGCTATCCGCACTATGACCATGTTAAAGCAAAATTCGATGAACACTATGCCTTTTTCCTGCAATTCATTCGCGAAATTGGCATTTCTCAAGAAATCAAAATAGGCTCATGTGAACTTGTTTACATCAATGTAATTGATAAAAACACACGTTGGTCATCAATAGAGGATAGCAGCAAAATTATCCCTTCATTTAAACTCATCAACATCGGCGACAATGACTCAATCTTAAAGAGTTTTAACTACAATATTTCTTATCAAACTTCCCGAGGCATTACACTTAGCGCTGACATTAAGAGCGCAAAGAAAACCAACAACCCAAAAGAGCCCGCGTTAGTAATGGAATTAAGAACAGTTGGAAATATTGAAAAAGGCACTAAATCAGAGGCAGACAATTGGTTTAACAGAGCACACAATTCTATAATTGATTGTTTCGTGGGCATGACTAACAAAACGCTTCAGAAAGATGTATGGAAGTTAAAAAAGGAGGATAATAATGTTTGAGTTTGCTGTGGCAGAACCCAATATTGAACCTAATTATGCAGCGTTTACACCGCAAATTGTGATATCTGAGCCTGCTATTCGCCCCAGCAGTTCGTCATCTGCACCAAAGAAAACTTCGGTTTCAAAGTGGGCTAAACACAAAATTGTTCCTTCTGCGATTTCCGACTTTACAGTTGTGGAGCAGGATAAAATCGACAAATTCACAGAAAACATATTGCGCACACTCACGGATTTGGGGGTTGAATCTGTAAGAGACAAGCTTGCAATCTCACTGCTTGTAGAAATGGAAATGCAGACTGCAAATATTTCCAACAATATTCAAAACCGTATCAAAATTTTAGCTGAAATAGCAGAAGAGGACGACATAACGATCAATTCAGATTCGGAAACAGACCTCTGGCGCTTTCTCAAACGACTCTCATTTATAAAACAACCAAAATTATTCTTACTGGAAAATGGAAACTTTCGGATCGTTTGGAAGGGTGGTCTTGACGAACAAATCGGTTTGCAATTTCTAGGGAAGGGGCAAATCCAATTTGTTATGTTTTCGAAGCCCACACATTCAAACCAAGTATCACGTATTAGAGGACGGTCAGATTTTGATGGTATTGCGCGCCACATGGAGGCCTCTGCAACAAGTGATCTAGTTTACGCATGAAGGGTGATACTCTCCCAGAAAATGACCACATCGTGAGATACGCCAAACCAAGTCTCGTAGATGATGGCGACATTGATGGTGCCGCGTTTCAAAAACGAGCCAGTGAAGATGCTATATCAATTAACTGGATAGAGTGTTTTCAAGGAATGACAAAAGAAGAACAATTAGGTGAGGTTAGGCGGCTTTTTCGCTTATCGGTGAGACCCAATGGCAGGTTCGCCGAACTTCATGTCGGGGATACCATCCAACACCTCATCGATGAATTGGTTGATCTCGGGTTTAAAGAAGACCCGCTTGAGGCCGATGAAGCCGACAATCAAGAAGCCGACCCTTCGCATGCTCTCATTGTAGGTACGCCTGACCCAGTTGCCGACCCAGAGTTTGCGGAAATGATTGGAGATATGATTGCCGCATGTGTTATTGATAGCCATCCTACAACATAACCACATTTGTGGTTTTGTGATTAATCTGCACTACGCTTTCTAACCCGTCCATTCCATTACCTTTGTTGGGATAGACCCAACTGCGGGGTACAAATAGGGTTCCTCCGCAATTTGTTCAATTCGATCAAATAAGGCATCATAATATTTGTCCGCCTGCACTTCGCCGTACGTTCGAACACCCCATTGATGGATTCCAATTAAATCGTCTTCGGCGGATTCGGTAAGTCTATAATTCCCCATTTTTACGCAACTCGGCCTTTGATTTTTCAAGGATTTCGGCGCGATCTAATTTCGTGAATCCGCTTTTCTCGCCTTCAATCAATGCGGCACGGATGGCCTTGATTTCAGCAGGTGTTTCTTGCTCTTGCATCTGCCTCTCGCGGATTAATTCGCGTAGCACTTCACTTTCATTGCCGTAATGCCCCGATGCAATACGGGCTTTAATCCAATCATTTTGTTGATCTGTAACCGTTATGCTTTTTTTGACCATTACCATTGCACGCTCCAAAATAAATATTGTACTACTTAGTAGTATATAATATCCTCTGAAAATTGGCAAATCTATCGAGTTTTTAGGCGTTCAGAAATATATTGCACCTCTGCTCACAAGGGCAGGGGAGGCAAAAAACCATCAGGTTTTTTGCCTCTGGTTCCATATATCCGATTATCTGTATCACAAATTCTGTACTTAACGCGCTATTCCCCATCCAGCAAACCCAAAATCTGAATTGCTTTTTCAGGCGTGAGGCGATCAAGTTTGAGACGCACTTCATCGCTTCCAAGATGAAGTTCCGCCTGAGCATTTTCAAAATATACCCGCTTTGGGTTCTCGCAATGGGCTGACACTTTCCCCTGACCAACTTTGCAAAGAGCACGCAAAATAAGTTCTTGCCGGTCTTTCTTGGCTCTTGTGTCTTGATAACGCTCGGTAGCAATCTGCCATGCTCTGAAATAATGAGGCAAAAGCCGTCTTGATATGTCGGCG
>JAAENC010001245.1 GCA_024224815.1 Chloroflexota bacterium | reverse complement strand
TTTAGGGTACAAACGAAACAGAACATTGGCCCTTATCTTTTACTTGGGCTTCCATTGATGGGGGAACTTGCAGAGCAGGTACCTGCTCCTGGCCAACTGTTCCAACGGGGTCTCCCCAGTTTCAAGCCGTGCTTCCTTGTACCGGAATTTCCTGGGCTTAAATTCTTTTCCATTTCTCTCACATTCTTCCTCCCGTAATTTTTCGGCCCCCTTGAACTCATTATAAGCCTCCCTGCGTTTTTGAAGTTCCTTTTGTCTGATTTTTATGCTTATTGCCTGGTTGGCTTCCATTAAATAGCGTATTACGTGAATTTATCCCCAACCTGGACCGCATCGGTAAATAACCGGTCATATAGTATTTGGTACAATGCTTAAAAATCACTGGTGATGCTTTTTACTTTTGATTGGACAGATGGGTGCCCAACAAGTACCTGTTCGAACCCTGTGAAGTTTTAACTGTTGCACAACATAGCTATTTTGCCGGTATCTCTGTTGCTTATAATTGTATAGAAATCTTCACCTATGTGCTTTTCGTCAATGGCCATTTTTGCGCCAAAAATGGACTCCTCAAAGATTGGGACATCGATAGTCCGTTGCTTACGGGGCTTTCTGTTTTA
>JAAENC010001244.1 GCA_024224815.1 Chloroflexota bacterium | reverse complement strand
TTAAACTGCTTAGAAATGGGGGGTGAAAAAATGCGTCAAAAATGGGGAGTTCGATTTAGGGGGGTAAACGTAATGAAATTATTAATTAAAAATCGGCAAGGGGGAAAATCAGAGACCGGATTTGAGGACTCTCGGATTTGAAATCCGAGAGCTATTAGCGGCGATCAGGGCGAGCGCGGGGATGCCCGCCTGGGCAAAAAGGTGCGCCAGGGAGCTGAAATCAACAGCCTGGCGCGTTCAAAATTGAATTTCTCATAGGATTTAAGTCTGAAAAGGTCAGATGAGGTTTTGCAGCGGTCTGAAGTTGACACTTATCCAGCAGGATGTTAAAAGCTGTAAGATTATCAGCGCTAAATTGAGGAACAGCTTTTATCCGGCCGTTAACTGTGACTGATTGACGCCGGCAGCGAGTCTGAGAGTGGAAAGCGGTTCGGCTCGGGTCTTAGACTCATTCAGCCTGGCGGCGTCATAACGCACCATGGCATGATGTGCGATATTGACCAGAGTCAGACGAAACAAGGCGTAATCGACGTTGCGGCAGGTGTGATCTAAATGATACGTATCGTTTATAAAATTGCAGCGCTCTGAGGCGCTGCGCTGATTCATCATCGCTTTGAATTTCGGACTGGCGCGCGGAATCGGGGGGTACAATCTGCGGTCCGCATCGGATTTAAGATATACCAGCGGGCCGATACTGCTGTGAGGCTGACAATCCTTCCTGTCAGGGCAATCGTCCGGGTGAAAAACATATACGGCCTTACCTTGCCGATGGGTTCCGCGTTTAGCGGGACAGACATACACATGGGTCTGTTTATTCTTATTAAACATATGATGACGCATGCGCATGCCGACAGGGCATAAAGGCACGCCATCCGAATCGAACACAGGCGCATCCGGCGCTTCGGAGGGATGCGGATAAACAGGCCGTGTGTTTTTTGTCAGAGGGATAATCGGAATGACCTGTTTGGCGGCAAAATATTCATAATGGGCGTAAGAATCATGATGGCCGTCACCGATAAAAGCGCTCACACTGATCGGGAGTCCGTTTTCATCAGCGGCTTTCACAAAACGGTCGAAGGCTTTGAGCGAAAGCGTGTAATCGCTTTCATTCCCGCCCGGCATAACAGTCAGCAAAGGAAAGTCATGCCCGTTCTGTGTGACGACCAGATGGTAATAGCGATCGCCGAAGACGAAACAGTTATGATGATGATCATAGCACCATTGTGCCGTAGGACTGGTGTAAAACCGATCATGATCGCAGCGATAAACACCGTTTTTCCGGCAGTCACATGCAGGCTGGCCGGCAGATGATGCGGCGGTGGCCATGATAGAGCCGTCACCGGAAATGACGAAATTGTCAATGTCGGTGATCAGACCTGTCGCGACCGAAGGAGCGATGCCTAAGCTGAAAAGCAGGTCTTCGAGTATTTTTTCAAAATCATCCGGTCGCGGTTCATCCACCCCGTTAAGTAATTCTTTGACGAGGATTTCGGATCGGGTCTGGTTCGGGCATATCTCATCGGCTTTTTTATCTTTCTCTTTCTTAATATTGCGCTGATGTCCGCCTGCATTCAATCGACTGCGTAAGACGCGCCCTTCGGCCGGTTTTCGGTACGGGCCGTCAATGATGCGCTTCATAAAATCATAATAAGTGCCTACGCCGGGGGTGTCATCGGGTTCGAACCCGGCTAAAACAGCGTAAAACGCTACGCTTCGTGTCAGGGCGACCCATTTTGTAATGCTCGTTATTTTAAGCATGGTCATTAAAATCATGGAACGCAGCATGGTTAAAGGCGGGCGTGGTTTAACCCTCACTGCAGGGCAATAAGCAGGGTCGAGGCCGGGTTTGGCAGGGTCGAGATTCAGTTCAGTCAGAATCTCGAAAATTTTCATGTTATGGCGCAGCAATTCATTAAAGGAGTCATCATGCTCCCGTGAGGTGATATGTTTATTCAGATGTTGCAGGTATTGTTCGTGCGTCATTGAATAATTCCTCTGCCTGAATAATGATCAGCCTTCTCTTATCTATATTACAGGATAAGCATACCGGGCGAATTGTCAACAAAAATTATATATGAACAGGGGTATATCAGGATTATATGGGTGAGTCGGTGATGAGGTGACTGGCCTGCCGCTCTGGGCTGGCCGGTGCCGGCGGGCCGGATTCAATTATATCCGAGAGGGGCGGGCAGGCTATTAAAAGTGTATTGATATTTATCAAGGCGTTATTTAATTGACAATATAATCAAACACTTATAAATCCGAGAGTCCTCTTTTATAGTGGGATTGTGCCCCCGGACGCTCAGGAACGCCAGCGTGGTTTTGAGATGGAACGTCACTTGAATGAACGCTATCGATTATCCATGGATGAATATGAGGCATTATT
>JAAENC010001243.1 GCA_024224815.1 Chloroflexota bacterium | reverse complement strand
GCGCGAGTTTTCGAAACGATTTTTTCGCGCGTTTTCGAAAAATTGCGCGAAAAACAAAACGAAAACTCGAAATTTCGCAAACGCGCGAATTTTCGGAACGAAATTTTTGCGCGTTTTCGGAAAAACGCGCGAAAAACAAAACGGAAACTCGAAATTTCGCAAACGCGCGAGTTTTTGCAGCGAAATTATTGCGCGCTTTCGAAAAAACGCGCGAAAAACAAAACAAAAACTCAAAATTTCGCAAACCCGCGAGTTTTCGAAACGATTTTTTTGCGCGTTTTCGAAAAAACGCGCAAAAAACAAAACAAAAAATCGAAATTTCGTAAACCCGCGAGTTTTCGAAACGATTTTTTTGCGCGTTTTCGAAAAAACGCGCGAAAAACAAAACAAAAACTCGAAATTTCGCAAACGCGCGAGTTTTCGAATCGAAATTTTTGTGCTTTTTCGAAAAAACGCGCAAAAAACAAGACAAAAACTCGAGAATTTAGCAAAGCGGCGGGCGTACGATTCGAATTATTTGCGATTTTTCGAAAAAACGAGCAAAAAACAAAACAAAAACTCGAAATTGCGCAAACGCAGGAGTTTTCGAAACGAATTTTTTGCGCGTTTTTGAAAAATTGCGCGAAAAACAAAACAAAACAAAAACTCGAAATTTCGCAAACGCGGGAG
>JAAENC010001242.1 GCA_024224815.1 Chloroflexota bacterium | reverse complement strand
TGTATTTGACAAACAAATTATCAGATTGCCAGCTCTGTAGCAGAGAAACAGCCAATCACAGCATGTGCACATTGCCAGTCCACAGTACCCCACAGTTTTGATTGGAGGCTGCATGCCAGCTTTGTAGCAGAGAAACAGCCAATCACAGCATGTGCACATTGCCAGTCCACAGTACCACACAGTTTTGATTGGAGGCTGCACTGGGAAAAATGTGGAGAAATTTTGTTTTTCTCCAAAATACTTTGTTTTTGTTACACTCTGTATGTTTATTTTTCTTACACTCTGTATGTTTATTTTTGTTACACTCTGTATGTTTGTTTTTGCTACACTCTGTATGTTGTTTTTGTAACACTCTGTATGTTTGTTTTTTGTTACACTCTGTATGTTTGTTTTTGTTACACTCTGTATGTTTGTTTTTGTTACACTCTGTATGTTTATTTTTGTTACACTCTGTATGTTTATTTTTGTTACACTCTGTATGTTTGTTTTTGTTACACTCTGTATGTTCGAAATTCGAAAAGTTTGAAGTTGGAAAAGTTCGAAGTTGGAAAAGATCGAAGTTGGAAAAGATCGACGTTACAAAAGTTCAAAGTTCGAAATGTTCGAAGATTATTATTAATGTAGCATATACTAATCGGCCGACATTATCATTTTAATCATAATTTAAACAATATCGTTTTTCTCCTTCCGTTGATAGGGTTTAGGGGGGGGCCTTTTAGACCCCCCTTGGGGCTGCAAGGGTTAATTTCCCCCTGCATATCAAATACATCTTAATAAAACTAATATGTAATATAAAATACTTAAACTTATATATAACGGCGAGATCAAAGATTTTCTCAACAAAACACCAACCGAAATATATCCTCTATTGAAATATACACGAGAATATATACGAGACTTTCATGAGACTTTCATAAAAAAATTCGCCAAAAATCCAATTTTGAGATTTTTGAAAAACGACCAAAAAAAATACACTTCATTAAACATCCGCGCATAATTTCCCCGCAATTTCATGACTGTACATGCGTTCATAAAAAAACGGCGCCGTTTTTAAGGAAAAAGGTAAAAAAATTCGCCAAAAATCCCATTTTGAGATTTTTGAAATTTTTTTGAAAAAAGCCTCCAGGCAATGTACCAAGGCTCACATTTGCCAAATTTCGAAGCTCTAGGTGTTCCCAAAAGTAAACGCCAGGTGCAAACGCATAGCACACTACTACTACAACGACACCGCAGCGTCCTATAATGAAGCTTTCATACTGAAACCTTCATAAAAAGTCGAAAGATACCCTCCATGGTGACCATTGACTACCATAAACATGAATGTACATGCTTTCATAAAAAATTCCCAGGGGCGAACGCACAGACACACAGACGTACAGACGCACAGACACAGAGCCATTGGATAAGGTTAGTTTTTTTACAAAAACCTAACCTAAAAAGATAAAAAAAGGTCAAACTTTGACCTGTAGAGTTCAATTTTTAAAATTTTGGAATTTAGAAAAAAAGTACTTCTCAATAATGTCCCTAGGTACCCCTGTTTAAAATA
>JAAENC010001241.1 GCA_024224815.1 Chloroflexota bacterium | reverse complement strand
GTACTTGAAGCTGAAGTACCGCATAGTCTTATTTTAAAATGCGTGACAAATCACACGAAAATGCCCGAAAAATGTGTCACGAAAAAGCCCGCGTCTGTAGTTGTCAACTAAACATAAAAACTGCATACAAGCTAAAACAGTTACCTACAATAAAGATACAATTATTATTGCAAACTAGCACTTCAATCTGCAAAATAAAATTCAGCAGTTCACGGGTGTTTTATTTATCGGTACAGTCTACAGCAACAATAGAACACAAATTTTAATCAATAAAATCGTAATTTAATTTTTTATTTCAATTTATATAGAAATTATAACAGATATTTAAAGAAAGCTTACGTCCTTTCGCGGCACGTCGCTGGTGAAGGGCCGAAATTCGTCCCTACCATAACCCAGCGTAAAAGGCGCATTTCAGCAGCACATGCAACGTGTCCGTCATCCTGCCGTGATGATGATGATATGATGATGAAGAAGAAAAAGAATGATGGTGATGATGATGATGATGGTGATGAGGATGATGATGATGATGATGATGATGATGATGATGATGATGATGATGATGATGATGATGATGATGGTGATGATGGTGATGATGATGATGATGGTGATGGATGATGATGATGATGATGATGATGATGATGATGATGGTGATGATGATGATGATGATGATGATGATGATGATGATGATGATGATGATGATGATGATGATGATGATGATG
>JAAENC010001240.1 GCA_024224815.1 Chloroflexota bacterium | reverse complement strand
GATCGATCTGCATTTTCGTTGATGGAGTAATTTACATCCCTGGCCTCTGTTTAAATTTTGACACTTTCCGTTTTTTGCCCATTCTTTGCACACTTCTGGGTGAAAATTTCTACAGCTATGGCCATAAAACATGCACTGTTTACGAAATATTTACATGTGTTTTTTATTGTGTTGTTATTGCCGTTATTGTTGTTCCCTCCTATATTACCAATATTGTTATTTCCTCCATTTTTCTTAGTGTCTTTACTACTTCCAATTCCATTACTATCATTAGCTTTATTGCTCTCATTTTCATTATTCGTCTTTGTCTTTTTTTCGTCCTGTTTGCTCTCATCCTCTTTCCTTGTCTCTTGTTCATCACTTTCGTCACTTTCAGGTTGATCGAACTCATCTCTCTTGGAAAGTTCTTTCAGCTTTGCAATTCTAACTTTGATTATTTCATCATTGACTATCTGTATCTCATCTTTCTCAAATCCTTTGAAAAAGACATTCCTACATTTATTCACTTTGTTTTG
>JAAENC010001239.1 GCA_024224815.1 Chloroflexota bacterium | reverse complement strand
TTTATCTTCCCCGAAGAAAAATTCTATCTTGCTGTGCTTGGGTTCGCCCTGACATCTGGCGCAGCTATTGGGTACTTGATTATTTTCAAGTTCAAGTCCGAGAGCGGATACCAGAAAACGATTGCCGCTGTTATGATGGGCGCAAGCATCATCGGTGAAATTGTTACCGCTGGATATGGCATGCAGGTCGAAGCCTGGATAAAAACAGGCGTAAAAATGACGCAATCCGATCTTGAGATGATGGTTCTTTTTGTGCAGGTCTTAGCGTTAGTTCATTTCGTCGCCCTAGTTCTCTATTATACACTTGACGAGCTAATTGAACTTTTCGGTGACGAAGATAGCGACGGTGTTATTAACGCGATAGATAAATACTATCGAAAAAAGAAAGTATACGCAAGTGAAGGTAACAAAGAAGAACTAGCCCCAAAAGAATAAAGCCACTAAGTAGTTCGTTAGTGGCTAATAAAGCAGCCACTACAGACCTTGAAAAAAAGATAGAGGCGTGGCTTAGTGGCAATGTCTCAGAGCAAAAAGAAATTACTGGCAACCCTACCGCGTGGCGAGTAGAACCAACAAGTAAAAAAAGAAATTACTGGCAATTACGCCGAAGGATAACGAAAGATGGAAGAAGAAAAAGAGAAAGCAGATACATTGGAAGCTGGGAGCAAGCCAACGAAATCTATCCAACCGAGTGCGCTACTTACAGACCCCGCAAATAGGCCTGTATTAGTGGCTAAGCTTAGAGATGATTTAATGGCTCTAAGAAAGGCGGGCTTTTTTGTAGATATAGAAGGCAGAGAACATCTTCACCTAAAGGGTGTAACAATAACCATTATCCCAATCGAAGACAGCCTTCAATATAAAGACTATAAATTTGTATATAACGGTAAGGATGTTATATGAAAAAAATATTACTGGCAATCTCTTTGGTGGCTTTAGTGGCTATCTCTTGTGGCGTATCGTCTACCGTAACCAGTATGCAGCCACTAAAGCGTAGCACCGTCACCGCGCCAATTTCCCCCACCGCGCAGATCACGCCATCGCCCCCGCCTACGCAAGCCAACATATACACGGTAACTGGCAACTGGAATCTGCGAGAGGGACGTAGCGAAAATGGTCCATCTTTGGGCGTTGTATTTGGTGGAAGAGCTATCGAAGTAGTACACGATGACCCCGCTTGGGATTGGGCACTAGTGCAAACCGTTGGCGACCCTG
>JAAENC010001238.1 GCA_024224815.1 Chloroflexota bacterium | reverse complement strand
GAGCACCTAAACACCCAATTCTCACTGGATGGAAATCGAGTGATCGGCCCACCAGCTGCCCATGGAACCAACACTGAAATATGTTTTTCATTGATCCATTGACGGTGTTTGATCAAAGGTGGTGAATGTAGTCCTCCCAAAATAAATAGGGCTGACTCATCATTCAAAAACTCCTCCATGTTGTTCTTGCTTCTAGTTGAATTCCTGTCAACGCCGGTTGAAATGTTTACCATTCGCCGTTTGAAAATCAAGCCACTTTGAGTCTCAAGAAACCGTGTGGTCTGATCTTGCTTACCTGGTTTCTATGACATTTTTTTTCTTTCACCCCTCAATAAAGAGGGGGTGAAAGAAAAAAAACTTGCAGAGGAACGTAAGAGTGGGAGCCTAGAAAGTTCTGTGATGGCACCCGTAAAGATAACGATGTCTTTTAGGATGAATTGGTGCCAGCGCTGAACTTTCTAGCGGGAACGACGAAGTGACGTAAAGAGATCGGCCCGGGTGCCATTCGACTGAATCCCTATTTTTTTCTTACTTGATTTTCTTGCCTGTCTTTAGCCTATAACTGTCGCCATTGATTTCTACAATATGAACGTGGTGAGTTAATCTATCTAAAAGGGCACCGGTAAGTCGCTCCGAACCAAAAGTCTGGGTCCATTCATTGAAAGGCAAATTGCTGGTCAGCATGATCGACCCCTGCTCATATCTTCGACTGAACACTTCGAAGAATAGTTCTGCTGATGATTTTGTTAAGGGAACATAGCCAAGCTCATCGATGATTAACAATTTGGCTCGCATGAGCTTTCTGAATGTCTTTTGAAGGGTTTTGTCATCATGAGACTCCATGAGTTCTCGAGCTAATGCGGGAGCTGTATAAAACAATACTGATTGTCTGGAATGACAGGCTTTAACTCCTAGGCTTTTCGCAATGTGGGTTTTCCCAGTTCCGCTATTTCCAATGATGACAACATTTTCCTTTTGCTCTATGAAGTCTCCTCGGGCCAACTCTAGCACTAAGCGTTTGTTTAGACTTGGAATGGCCTTGAAATCAAAACTTTCCAGCATTTTAAGAGTACCAAACTTAGCTTGCTTGATCAGTCTCTCTTTCATTTTGACGTCTCGATCTAGACACTCACGCTCTACGACTCGAAACAGATAATCTTGAAAAGTTGCGTTGGATTTTGAGCACTCTTCGGAGAATTGCTGATAGTCTCTTTTGATCGCAGGAAGTTTGAGTTGTTTGAGGTAATGCTCCAAAAGAAGGCGGGTCTTATCGTTCATGCAGCGCTCCCACCCAGTAGAAACATGTAATCATTTGTCTGGGTTTTCTTGACTTGAACCATTGGAATATGAGGGTAGGCACTTAAGTCTAGGTCAGGTGTTGAATGGTCCCGTAGGCCGTCAGCCAACAGTTTGACGGCATCAACACTGATCGTCTGAAGCCGTAAGGCTTCTTCAATCGCAATCTCTATTTCGGTCATCTCATAGGCCTCAAGTAGCCTGAGGGTCTGAATGAATTCTCGTTTCCCATTCTGCTTGAGCCTAGATTCCAATGCTTCTTTGAACTTGATGAATGACTTGGGAAGATTCCATCCTTTAAGGGGAGCAGCCTGCTCCATAGCACCAGGCTTTCGCTCTAGAAGCTTCAGGTAATGCATCGGATGATACGAGAAGCCTTCTTTGCCAAACAGTCTTTGGTGACAGGCAATCAAGACATCTCGCTGATAAATCTGGACTTGATCCCAATAGGCTTTGATGGATACATCACAATTTGCGTATTCGAAAGGAACCGAATAGTCATTGGTATCAAACCTCACCAGTAAGGTTGAGCTAACTGTTCCTGCTTTTTTGGAACATGGGTCCAAAGGATATTTAGGAAGTGACTCCATTGCTTGAAGGTCATCACAGAGCATGGTTCTTATGGAGCTCTTTTTACCACGTACCCGCCGATCAAGGAATCGTGTGCACTGCTCCTTCAAATCTAAATTCAGTTCATCATAGCTATTCACCCTTGGAATGGGAACCATGAATTTTCGACGTGAATACCCCACATTTCCTTCGACATGCCCCTTTTCATTTCCGCTGGCAACATTGGCGAATTTATAGTCCATCAGATAGTGAGAGACAAGGCCCAAGAAAGCATCCGTTACATCGCGGGTTTTGTCTGCCTCGATTTTCTTTACCATGATGGAGGCATTGTCATAAAGAATTCGCTGAGGTACTTTTCCAAAAAACTCAAAGGCACTGACATGCCCATCAAGGAAGGACTCTGTCCTTTCCAAAGGGTAAGCTTTGATGAACGTCGCGTTGCTATAAGGCAAGGTCATCGCGAAGTAATGACACCGCTCCAGTTCTCCATTGAGGTAAATATCAGCCTCGCCAAAATCAACTTGTGCCTCTCCTGGAGGATGAGAAAGCGGAACAAAGCTCTCTCTACATTTTCTCCTTTTGCTTTGAAGGTAGTCCTTCACCAAGGTGTACCCTCCTTTAAAGCCTTCTTCTTCACAAAGGCGTTCGTGAATTCGTTTTGCTGTATGCCTCTGTTTCTTGTGTACTCCTTTGTCACTTTCGAGAATCGAGTCAATGAAACCTTTGTGAGGGTCCAATTTTGAAGGCTTTACCTTCGATCTGACATACGGTTTTGGTACAGGACATTCCATAGCCTTATCAACAAATTGGCGACTGACTCCAAAGCACCTTGAGGCCTCCCTCTTACTGATCCCCTCCTTGATTACCGCTTGACGGATTTCTACATATCTGTCCACTTGATACATCCTTTGCTATTCCCGGCCGGTCACGATTCCGGGATTGTGGTAAACTTTTCAAACGGCGAAACCGGACCTGAAAAGGCCGCCAAGTGGACAACTTTTTAAACGGCGTTTACAATCTGTGGGGCCCATGGAAAAGATGCCAAGGAGGGGGGTATTCTCGAGGAAATTCTCCTTAGGAATCTGTATTACAACGAAGGTCGTAAATACACGATATGGGACGATGTTCTATATGGGGTCTGCCGAGAAGAACCCTTGTTGGAGGTGATTTTCAACTGTTCGGTGAATGAAGTTAGGAGCGAAGGGAGGAAGATTAAATCAGTAAAATCATGGCATCTCACGCGCCAAT
>JAAENC010001237.1 GCA_024224815.1 Chloroflexota bacterium | reverse complement strand
CTCGCAGATTCCAGTTTCCAGTTACCGTGTATATGTTGGCTTGTGTAGGTGTTGGCGAGGGCGTGATCTGCGCGGTGGGGGAAAGTGTTGGCGCGGTGCCGGTGCTGCGCTCTAGTGGTTGTATACTGGTTACGGTAGCCGGCACTCCACAGGCTAGGGTTGCCAACAGTAAAAAAACCATTGCCAACACTCTAGCCATTGATGTGTTCTTTGTATCTCTCAACGTGTCTTTCAAAATCTTCGCTTCTTTTACCATAATAAACCTTTTCTACATCCTTCCCGCCAACTCTTAGGCGGTAATATATTCCTCTTATTTCGCCTTTCTCGTTTCGCCTTGCTTCTGGTCTAAGCTCTAACTCTGTTGGCAAGTCTGTTTTCTCTTTGTTTAGGTGTCGCCTAACAAGCTCTGCCAACACTTCTTTATCTGCCAACGGTTCGGCGGCTACCGTTGGCTGTGTGAGTTTTTTGGCTTCTCCTGTTTTACTTCACTTGCCAACGCTGGCATACCGAAAGAATTTTCGTTTACAAGTTGCACAGCATCATCGCCGTAAATCTGACGAAGTTTTGCCTCTTGTTTTTCTAATGCCTCAGCCTTTTCTAATAAAGATTTTCTAATTTGCATTTCCATTTCTTTTTCTTTGGCCTGTCGCTTTAGCTCATTGTGTCTACGCTTTGCTGAAATCTTGTCATCAATAGTCGCAAACAAAATAGAACCGCTGATAATTCCTATGGTCGCGGTGATTGCAACCACGAAAGCCATTTCAGCATTTATAGTCATACCGTTAGCAATTAGGTAGTCAGCAAGACCATAATAGCCACTTACAGAAAGACCCGCTAATATAAATGCAACAGCGATTG
>JAAENC010001236.1 GCA_024224815.1 Chloroflexota bacterium | reverse complement strand
TTGAGAGCGGATTTCCTGTCTTTGCCATTTCTCCGAAGGGAAAAGTTTTCGACTCAATGCAGGGAACGTTAGCGCATCTAAAAAATGACTTGCAAGCAGAATTGATTGTTATTTCTAACTCTCTCGCGGCGTTAGAGCTGGCTGAGATAGCAATCCCGATCCCAGAGCGTGTCCCCGAGTGGCTTTCGCCGATTGTGAGCATCATCCCGGCGCAGTTATTTGCTTACTATCTGACCCTTGTAAAAGGCTATGATGCTAATAAGCCTAGAACAATAAGTAAAGTAACTGAAACGCGCTAAGGGCCAATCAGTAAATAAACTAATTGAGATTCCTATGACAAATCCAATCATAATTGAAGTATGTGTAGGCTCTGTCGAATCTGCAATCGCCGCTGAACGCAGTAGGGCAGATCGTGTTGAGTTATGCGATAATCTGATGGAGGGTGGTACTACGCCTAGCGCTGGCATGATCGAGTTGGCTCGCAAACACCTTTCCATTGGGTTACAGGTCATAATTCGGCCGCGTGGTGGAGATTTCTGCTATTCAGATATTGAATTCGAGATTATGAAACATGATATTCAAATTGCCAAAGAATTGGGAGCAGATGGTGTTGTGATCGGTATTCTCAAACCAGAGGGTATAGTAGATTTAGAGCGAACAGCGGCACTTATTGATTTAGCCCGACCACTTAATATCACTTTTCACAGAGCATTTGATATGACCCGTGACCCCTATCAGGCTCTGGAAGATTTGGTGGAACTAGGTGTAGATCGTATTCTTACTTCAGGGCAAGCTTATTCTGTGCTGGAAGGGCTTGATCTGATTGCGAAACTGGTGCAAGTAGCGGGAGATCGTATTATTATTATGCCTGGGGGCGGAACAGAACGAAATCTTCAGAAAGTTATCACCGAAGCTTTGATTAAAGAAGCCCATGTTATTGGCCCAAAAGAGAGGGGAAGTGCTATGCAATATTGCCGCGAAGGCGTTTTTATGGGCGGGGAACTTCGTCCGCCAGAATATGCTCGTTTGGTAACCGACCCTGAAAAAATCAAGAATTTGCGAACTTCTATTATGTGAAAAGCCTTTGA
>JAAENC010001235.1 GCA_024224815.1 Chloroflexota bacterium | reverse complement strand
TTTTTAGGGGTCAAAGAGGCTTATGATGGAATCTTTCTTGGTGGAGCGAAAATCCCCACCGAAAATGATCGGGACATTGCAAATTGTTTGATCAAAGTAGCTGACTTTTATGGTGTACCCGATGAAACCCTTCACGACTTAAGTGAGAGAATGTTCAATGCTTGTGAAATCGCTTTTCCGGGAAACCCCCACCGTGTATGTCACTATCATCTGGTTAGAGATATAGGAGAAGATCTCTATGAGGTTCCCCAAGAGATGCTCAACAAACGTCTTCGTGCCATGAAATTACAACATAATCTCAAAGATCAACGCAGCAACCAAACCCAGTGGCTGCAAAAGGCGGTCAAAGAAAAACAAATGCCCTTAATTCTCAAGGATTTGTTGAATGGGGAAAAAATAGACAATGGATGGACTAAGGGTCTGGGGCGCGAAGTTTTGTTATCCTTACATGGCTGGATGCTTGACTATCCCAGCGATGGCAATCGGCAGGGATTTCCTTTTGATCCCTATCATCTTTATTTCCATCGAAGAGTTGTCATAGCTTATGATGCTTCACAACGTTTACTTTCCAGTGAGACTGCGAAGAAGGATTTACCGAAAGCATTTTTGACTTTCTCCAGTAAGCTTGAAAATTATCTTAGTGATCCTCTAATAATCGAAGCAACTGAACTATATGAAAAAGCTTTTGATATTTTTGAGCGGCTACGGGCTGCCCTTCGTTTAGGTGCGAAAGGCTCAAACCCTATGCATGAATTGTATGAACTACAATCTGATGAACAAAATGAGGTGAGCGAATCTCTGGAGGAACTTAAAAAACAGTTTGATGAAAGTAAACGTGATTGCTCAAATCCCAAAGAGATAAAGCTGTATGATATCGTGAATGTCCATTTAGAAAAATATGAACCATATCTATTTCCAGCAAAAGCAAATGGAACTGAAAAGTATCAGCTTGTGCGCACAACCAATGGGATTGAATCGCATTGGAGTCAGGGCAAACGAGCTCGTCGCCAAACCCATGGCCGAAGTAAACTAACACGTGATTTTCATGCACTTCCATTAGAATACATGCTAATACCAAACTTAAATAATGCACGCTATATAGAAATAGTTCTCGGCAGTCTTGAGCAACTTCCCGAAAAAATGGCTGAGGCCGGTAAGACGTCAGGTCCGTATAGCCATTGGTATAAAAAGCAAAAACCCGTGCATATTGGCAGGCTTCCAGCTCGCATGTTAAGGAGAGAAACCTTTATCGATGATCTGATAAATATTTTTAACAATTGATGTAATTCATAGATTTGATGGGCAACACCAGCAATCGAACAAATAATCTAACTAAATTTCGGAACTATTGGCCAGAGGCGGTGGCTTGACAGTGAGTACCTGGAAGGTACGCTTTTACTGGTTTCCGATCAGTTTTAGTTATCCCACAAACTCATTTGTTCAGCTACTTTATCCTTTTGTTCTTGCCATCTAACATACTTTCGAATTTGATCTTCGTCTAAACCAATAGTGCTGACACAATACCCCCTGGACCAAAGATGCCTGCCCCAGTATTGCTTGCCAAGCTTTTTGTAACGATGAAATAGATTTAGAGCCATTTTCCCTTTCAAAAACCCCATTAAATCGGATATGGCGTACTTTGGAGGAACTGATAAAATTGCATGCACATGATCCGCTTGTACATTCAGCTCTTCTACCTCAACCAAATCCTTTTGCCGGGCCAATTGATACACCTGTTGGCTGGCATAATCACCCACGGACCCATCAAATATCCGGTAACGGTATTTGGGACAAAATACGATGTGATACTTGCATTCATATATCGAATGTGATAACTTCTTGAATC
>JAAENC010001234.1 GCA_024224815.1 Chloroflexota bacterium | reverse complement strand
GTTTAGAAATGTATTTATTTCATTGTTGTTTATGAAGGATAATAATCGTAAATGGAATGAAGTTGAAAAGGTATTAAATATTATGAAAGAATGTGATATTCAACCAAATGTTGGAACTTATTTTAAATTGTTTGAACTTTGTATTGATGATATTCAACGAGCGAGAATGTATTATGATCAAATGGTAAATGAATCTCAAGTGAGTTGTAATATGACTTCGTTACAATTGATAATGAATGTAGGGGAGAATTATTTTCAAAAAGAAGAGAATAAAAATAAGATAGAAGAAGCTAAAGAGTTTGTTGAATGGATAATATATCAATATAAAATATATGACATAATACCAACAAGACAAGTGAAAGAACAATGGAAACTACCCATTTTGAGTCAACATGATTGAACAAGTAATTTAAATTAACGGCAAATAAAGTTGTACTGTTTTCATTTTCCTGTCCAATTACATTTTTGTCAAAGTTCGTCAGCAACTTTTGATGCTCCGGAAGTGTTTCTGTCTATAACTTGGTTCACAGCCCCATATAAACCGATCTAACTTCCAAGCAATGTGTCGGTTGTCTCGCCGAAAATAAATCCATTGAATATCCATATTCTGATACTTCAGAACATGATATTATCAAATATCCACTGCGTTCACGTAATGGACCTAATAACTTCTTGGTGATGGGCTTGTT
>JAAENC010001233.1 GCA_024224815.1 Chloroflexota bacterium | reverse complement strand
GACTTCTTTGATTTTTAAGCGATCCCACAGACCATAATCGGTCATGATCTGATCAAATTGCTCAAGCTTGCGAATGCTCGGAACGTATTTGAACCAATACTGATCATTGTCTCCTTTGGGGATAAACCCGCAGACCCGAGCAAAGGAAAGATTAGAAGTCAGTAGCAAATAAACTTTTTCGGGAATAGCTTCCAAACCCATCAACGAAGCGCCGATAAAGCTTTTGAACAGAGCAAAAAAGCATTTAGGTTTTTTACCACCGAGCCGATCCGGCGTAATGCCGGGTGCAATCATCGATGGGGAGACGGTTGGAAGTATGTCTGTTATGAATTCTTCTTCTGACAACACCGGGGCGGTTTCATCCATGGTAGCCCGCTCGAATAGCAAGCGCTGAGCGGCTGTTTCTTTCTGCTCTTCAGATAAGTCGCTGCTTTGTTGGCTATGGGTTTTTGATTTATTGAAATGGTACAAAGCATTGTAGTAATCGGCGGCTATCGATCGATATTGTTCCCATGGTAAATTTTGTAAAATTTTATACCACTCAGCATCAGGTGAGTTTGCGAGTAGTTCATCGTCTTCATGGACAACATGAATCAAAGGTATCTGTTGGTGAGCAGCAACGGAGTTTAAAT
>JAAENC010001232.1 GCA_024224815.1 Chloroflexota bacterium | reverse complement strand
GCGACGAAATGAACCAACGCTAAGACCTGCACAAAAAGAACCATCATTTCAAGATCGGATTGCGTCATCGTCATGCCCGTTTTTATCCATGCTTCAACTTGCATACCATATCCAGCGGTGACAATTTCACCGATGATGCTTGCACCCATCATAACAGCGGCAATCGTTTTCTGGTATCCGCTCTCAGACTTGAACTTGAAAATAATCAAGTACCCAATAGCTGCGCCAGATGTCAGGGCGAACCCAAGCACAGCAAGATAGAATTTTTCTTCGGGGAAGATAAATGTGAAAAAGTTGATAGTGTGGAATCCCATGAAAGCAAGAACCGCGACCCCTAAAATTGCCTCAATACCCACGCTAACCATTTGTTTCGCTTTGTTTTTGTTTGCCATAATTTTTCCTTTGCTAAGTTAATTGTCGCTGGGTCTGCGCCGCTTTCGACACAGACCCAGCTCATTAAGGAGATCACTCACTATACTATCAGGTCACGCGCAAAAAGAATAGTGACATTCTTCCTTTTTCTGTGTGACATCATACACTTGTTTACGTTTTCCTTGACTTATGTGATAAAATAAGGTAATGAAGAAACCGAAATGGCAGTCTATAAAAGTAAAGTTGTCTCAAATTAAAG
>JAAENC010001231.1 GCA_024224815.1 Chloroflexota bacterium | reverse complement strand
CCAGCAATTTTCAACCCCGATGTAGCAGCATCGGTATGCAGTTCGTGCATAAATAAATATCAAAGCATCGGTACGCAATTCGTGCACAATTTCGAACCCCGTCCTCCATGCACCGGGTTGGAAATTGCTTCACAAAACAGTAAGGCATTTGGGGAAGTCTCATTGTCCTCCAGCAATTTCCAACCCCGATGTAGCGGCATCGGTATGCAGTTCGTGCATAAATAAATATCAAAGCATCGGTACGCAATTCGTGCACAATTTCCAACCCCGTCCGCCATGCACCGGGTTGGAAATTGCTTCACAAAACATTAAGTCATTTGGGGAAGTCTCATTGTCCTCCAGCAATTTCCAACCCCGATGTAGCAGCATCGGTATGCAGTTCGTGCACAAACAAATATCAAAGCATCGGTACGCAATTCGTGCACAATTTCCAACCCCGGTCTCCATGCCCCGGGTTGGAAATTGTGTCACAAAACAGTAATGCATTTGAGGAAGTCTCATTTTCCTCCAGCATTTTCCAACCCCGATGTAGCAGCATCGGTATGCAGTTCGTGCATAAATAAATATCAAAGCATCGGTACGCAATTCGTGCACAATTTCCAACCCCGTGCTCCATGCACGGGGTTGGAAATT
>JAAENC010001230.1 GCA_024224815.1 Chloroflexota bacterium | reverse complement strand
GGCATTCGGGTCAACTTTTAGTGATACTAAATACTCCATTTGCTTTGCAGTAAACGGCTTATTGAGTTGTCGGTTATCTCCAATTTTTATAATCATGATTCTTTGGAAATTGGTCATAAGCATAAAGGTTGTCGGCCGTGTGGTTCGCCTTCTTTTCCATCCAGGTAAATCTCGTTTTTCTCTTTCAACATATTGGCGCATCTCTCTTTCAATCAATCGCCATATTAGTAGTGAAAGCAGAAGAACTAAGCCAAGTACTTCTATGCGTTCCGGCCTCTTCAAAAATATACTGTTTACGATTACAGGGTCTTTCAGAAAGCCAAAGTTTTGTTCTATCCCGTATTGATCCTTGTAGGCTTTTAAGATGTCTTTTGCGTCGTAACTTTCTTTTCCCTCTTTGGCAACATTGGTAAGCATCACAAAGCAACCGGCTTGTTGTCTTAACTTTGAAACTGATTTTTCATCTTCTATGATGGTTGCTAAAAGTCCATATCGCATCTGATTAACTTCTTTAATACCGCCCTTGGGCCTTCCTTTTTTATACTTTGGTCTTTGTTCAATCTGTGAATTTAAAACGTAATATTTACACTTCGTCTTGCTAAGTTCTTGTTGTGCAGTTTGTACGTCAGCAAGACAAAAAAAATCCTTTTTATAAATTGCCTTGCATTGATCTTCCAAGGCCTTTCGATCTGCTTTTAACTCTCGATCTATGCGCTTTTGACGACGCTTATCATGGGCACTTGAGTGGATCACGACAGCTCGATACTTTTTACCGTGAAGTTCAACGCTTGATTCATAGGCCTTATAATGGGCAGCCGGTCGCTTAACTGTCGGTTTAGTACTGGATAATATGCCTATATCCTGCCATTGATCCTTTTCAATGGCATCTTTTATTACCCGCAGACACTCCTTATAGCTGGCCGGTAGACGACTTATGAATAACGTAGTGTCACCTATGGCCAACAGGTTTTTTTGGGTCACCATCGCTGAATCGGCAATATAGATAAAAGCTCCTGGTTGCAGACCATGTGATGCCATTCGTTTTGAAATACTTGTCAGAATTTCATTGTTGATCGTTTTATCCGAGCCGTTGCCATCTTCGGTCTTGCCGAATACCGGTACACTGCGGTCAACGCATAGCATTGATATTAAAAACTGCTTTAAATCAGGACGATGGTCCTTGCTATGGCCGTGGGTTATTTTTAGAATCGAGCTTTCAGCATCCTCGCTGTAAAGATCGTAATCCCCAAAAACACTGACCGATGTCGTATCAAAGCTAACATGGCGGTTGTCGACTTCAAAAACATCTACAGCCTGTTTACTAATCGCCGAAAAGATCTTGATGGCCCCAATTTCATACGCCTTGTCAAGAACACGGCCAACGTTATAATCGTTAAAAACTGCCGGATTGATTCTTTTTCCCAAAAGCAGCTCTGTATCCTGATCTTGAAAAACTCATCCAATCGATAAAGCGGGGTACGCCCCGACAGCGTGTCCATCACCATCCCCAGAAAGATGGTTCCCGGATCCACATCCATTTTGCTGGGAACAAGCTCATTGATAATATCAACAAGGCCGATCTTAACTGCGTACGATTTAATGATTGGTAAGTGGCCAACAACATAAGCCGCTATCTTTTCCCGTTCGATCTGTTTTTCAACCTCAAGTGGCACTCTCATTTTGCCCCCCTTTTTATTGTCATACCAGTTTCAGAGTATATGACATATTTGGGAAGCATTGTCCAGTCCCTGGGCAAAGAAATTGCAAGTTTCCACTAAAATTATTGTATCCTTCCGTAATTACATCAAAAATAAATAGTTAAAAACCATTAAAAAGGTGTTCCCCCAAAATGTGGCTGGATCTAATGATTTCAATAGGTTACACCAACTCTATGCTTAATACTTATCCAATTTCAAAATATTTTTTCTGCTTTTTACATTTCACCAACGTACCTTTAAAATCATAACTAACCGTATTTTAATGAAATAAAGAATCTTGCCATAATTTAGTATTGCCTTGATTTTCTCTATAGTATGATATAGTATTAAACATATAAGCTAAATCTGCCTGTGTTTAATACGTTATCATTTGGAGGATATTATGGCAAACCAAACCGATCCGCAATTTAGATTAGCCGAGCTATT
>JAAENC010001229.1 GCA_024224815.1 Chloroflexota bacterium | reverse complement strand
GCGGCTCTTAAAAAAAAAAAACCACCAAATTTACACTAGCTACACTACATTCCTTCTTGGATCTACCCACCCTCCTTTCCCCCTTTTTTTAAAATGACATGTAAAAATGTATCCTCTGTACACAGTGCCCCTTGAAATCCTTCCTGGATCCGTCCTTGGCGACGGCTCCAGTGCCAAATATCTATGCTTCCTTTGACTGCCTCGTGTAACTGGTGTATCGGGTTGCTGCCTTCGAGCTCTTTACAATAACACGTTGGCGCCACTTGCCTCATTTACTTGCACAGTCCTGCCTACCTCTCACCTTCACCAGCAGGCAGATTGGACGGGTACATTTTTGTACCGAAAATTTCTCTAAGGTAGCGCCCCATTGTGAAGCGTTTTTCCTCACAACTCGAAATGGTCATGACTTTTCACCATCGATGATTAACAAGGTGAGACCCTGCGATTTTTACAGCCCTCCACCGGAAGAAAATCATTTCTTTCGAATTTTCTTAGATTTTTAGGATTTTCGACCATTTTTGGCCCATTCTGACCAGGGAGTGC
>JAAENC010001228.1 GCA_024224815.1 Chloroflexota bacterium | reverse complement strand
CATGCCAAACCGTTGTGATATAATCAACATTTTTTTTGATCTTAACTTCCGCCACAAAAAATGAGGGAGTCAGTAATATTGAAGCAATATTTACCCATAGATTATCCTGAAGAGCCAGAAAAAATGGGCATGAAGATTATGTTCGAAATGATGAATGAAGCCCGCATGGCCACCGGACTCCAGGCTTTTTCCTATTCGTCGGCGGCTTATATGCTAGCGGTGAATTATGCCAGGGAGAGAATCCAGGGGAAGGAGGCCGAAAAAATTTTTGACGCAAAAGCGCCTTCAGCCCCGATCATCAAGCACCCTGATGTGAGACGAAATCTTTTGTGGATGAAGTCGATGGTGGACGGGATGCGCAGCTTTTTCTACTATGTCTCCATACTGGGATCGAAAGCTCTTGCGGCGGAAACGGATGAGGAGAAGGAGCATCACTTCGATCTATTCGGTCTTCTGACGCCTTTTGTCAAGGACTATTTCGCCACAAGGGGTTATGAGGTCTGCGCACAGGCGATGCAGGTCCACGGAGGCGCGGGCTATACCCGGGATTTGCTTGTGGAGCAGTATCTGAGGGATTGCAAAATCACATCCATAGTCGAAGGCTGTAGCGGAATACAGGCGCTTGATCTCCTGGGACGCAAGATGCCAATGAAAAACGGCAAAGTTTTTATGGCTTTAATGGAAAAAATCCGGGAAACCATAGCTTTGGCCGAAAAGATCGAAACGACAAAAGATATGGCGAAAAGGCTTGAAAAGGCCGTAAATCGAATGGGAGAGGCCGCCGCGACCCTCGGAGCAATGGCCATGGAGGGGAAAATCAACAACGCCCTGGCGCATTCGCTCCCCTTTTTGTCCGCAGGGGGCGACACTATTATGGCATGGATGCTTCTATGGCGGGCATGTGTGGCGGCCCCAAAAATTGAGAAAGCGAAAAAAAAGGACCTCTCTTTTTACGTGGGCCAGGTTAAGACCGCGGAATTTTTTATAAACACGGTTTTATATGAGACTATCGCAAGATATGATTCCATAAAGGCCGGCGTCGGGGCGGCCATCGAAATGCCCGACGACGGTTTCGGCGGATTATAGGGCGCGATCAAAAACAGCTCCGCATTTTTAAAAGCCAATTCATCCTGTCCGGCTGCGTTATGAAATTGACTGGTAGTCATTATATTTTTTGGGGCCATAAGTTATTGGAGTTTGATTCGTCAAACAGATAGATGGGCTTGTCTTCCATGATGGCAAAAGGACTTGGCGACACCTCTGTCATAGTGGGGGGAGATCGCTTCAGATCAGGCATGATCGCCATAAAGGAGTTCTGGGCGTCATTGCTCATCGGGCAATCAGACTTTGCGCAATTCAGACGGACGGGCGGCTATTACGTGGAGAAAAGTCTGTGTATTCAGGATGTCCTTGAATCCGGGATGCAGGCGGCTTCTGTTGCCGAGGCCGCGTCGTTTTGGCAAGACGCTCAATCTGAGCATGCTTCGCTATTTTTTTGAAAAGAACGAGGCGCCGCGCCGCGATCTGTTTCGCGGTCTGGCCATTCGCAAGACATCGCTCTTCGATCAACACCAGGGGAATATCCGGTCATCTATTTGACCTTCAAAGATCAGAAAGAGCTTTCCTGAAAGACGCTGTTTCGCGGGTTATGCAACGCGATTCGGGATGAATTTTTGCGCCACGGGGATATCTTGCGCGCGGATATATTGTCCCGACCGGAAAAACGTTATATTGAATCCATTCTGGAAGACAACGCCAAACCGCGTGACTATAGCGAAGCGTTGCGCTATTTGAGCGCGTTTCTGGCTCGCGTTCACAATGAGCAAGCGTCATCCTGATTGACGAGTACGACACGCCGAGCCAGGCGGGGTATCTCAACGGCTACTATACAGTCGGAGGATTTCCGGCCATGTCTTCTCCAACCATTCTTTGCGTTTCTTTGTATTATCATCTGTTCGGTCTGCCTCAAATGCGGCTTTCTGAAATGAAAGCCCGATTTTTTTTAAAAGGCGGCATAAATATCTCGGATTGTATTTCACATGAAATTCCTGCCAGATAACTTCCGCAATCATCGGTGAATTCCACACTCCGCAATCAAAACCGACTTTCTCCGGGCCGTCATCAATGACATTGTATAATCTCTTTTTTTGTGTGTCTGACAACTTTGATTTGGCTCCACGGCCTTTGTAATGAATGCCTGAAAGCCATGAGAACCTTTCAACTATGAATCTTGACACCCAGTTGTAAATAGTCCGCTCGGTAACATGAAATGTGGCGGCAACTTCAGCAGGTGATTTTTCATCTGCAATCATCAAGAGCGCTTTTGCTATCCGAAACAACCTTAAGTTGTTCAATTCCAGAGCGATTTCAAGTTCTTTGACCATTCTTTTTTTCGTTTTGTTTTGAAATGAAATTTTCATATCCTCAGTCTCTTTTCTGATGTAATAGAAATTGATTGAGAATATATTCCACAAAACGGATTTAATGTCCAGCAAAAAGTGTAAATTTTAGAAATTATTTATGTGACAGTCTATACAATTTTGATTAATCGAAAGCCTGCTCAGGTAGAAACATACAACGATCTTGATTCAGAATTAGTCAACTTTTTGGTAACGTAGAAAAAAAGAGACCTATGGCATAAAAAGTAAAGAATTGCCCTCCATTTTATGGTAATGATAGATTTTGACAAAATAACCATAACAATGAGGAGGGCAATATGGGAATTACCCCACAAAACCAAGGTATCACCATTAATTTTAATTGTCAATTTGAAGTGCGTTTAAAAGACAGCCATATTTCCACAATACTTGCAGCCTTTGCTATGCTTCTGCCACAGTTACTGGTG
>JAAENC010001227.1 GCA_024224815.1 Chloroflexota bacterium | reverse complement strand
TATCATTTGCTCCTTAAAAACGTTGGAGTACATGTGATTGGCATCTTTATTGCGTTGGTTTGTCGGAAAGAGACAGACCGACGCCTGATTGCTGCTGGCCTGGCAGTCGAGTGGGCTGCTCTCTAGCAGGATCCGTAGATCGAAAACTATTAAAATCTTGATTTTCAAAGCTGCTAATTTTAACATGCATCGGAATATAAAATAATAAAAAACCGAGGATGTTAAAGAAATGAAAAATCCGGCCCCCGCTCTTACCGATAAACCAGCTTTAGAAAAGGTGATTACATGCCTGGAAAAAAATATTCCCCTGGAAACTCAGGGAGCCTGCGATTGGAAAACTGTTTTTGAGGTACTGATCCGGGCTGCTGCTGCGGGGGACAGCGTGGAAAATACCTGTAGGACAATGCGGGATATGCCGTGCGGTGCAAACATTCATTATCATTTGGAAAAATATAATAAAATGAATGAGTTGGAAAATAAAATAAACAGGGCGATGCAGGCGCGCCCACCTTCCCGTATTGTCAATGGAAAACAGAGCATCGCCATTGACCTGAATCTCATCCCTTATTACGGCAGCCCGAATCCTGAAGAAGAGCCGTACATTGTCAGGAGTCAGGCAAAGGCGGGCACATGCGCCTTTTATGCATACGCTACCGTTTACGTTATCCGAAAGAATAAGCGGGTCACAATAGCGATAATCGCTGTCCGGCATGATGAGACCTCCGTTTCGATTATCACCCGTCTCCCAGACAAAATAAGCTGTCTGAACCTCAGAATCACCTGCCTCTACATCGATAGAGGTTTTTTCAGCGTTCCAGTCATACGCT
>JAAENC010001226.1 GCA_024224815.1 Chloroflexota bacterium | reverse complement strand
TTTTAAAGACAGCGCGTTTAGAAAATCCCAGGATTTTGGGACAAGTGATTGCTGCGAGAGAAGAAGATTCAGTCGAGGATGTGCTCGCTAAACTGCAAGACAACAGCAAATCTCCGGAAGATGAGCAAATCCGCTATGAGGAAGCCAAGCGTTTGGTCTACTCTTTTGAAGAAGTGGATGGTTTAGAAAAAGGTCAAAACATTCCGTGGAAAGAAGGCGGGGTGTATTTGATCACCGGCGGCGCAGGAGGATTGGGTTTGATTTTCGCCAAAGAGATTGCCCAAAAAACCAAAAACGCGACATTGATCCTCACAGGCCGTTCGGAACTGAGCGAAGATAAAAGGGCAAAACTGGAAAAACTTGAAGCTTTAGGGGTAAAAGTAGAATACAGAGCGGTGGATGTTTGTGACAAAAAGGCCGTTGAAGGACTTATCCGGGAAATCAAAAAAGATTTTGGAAGTTTGAACGGGATGATCCACAGCGCGGGGGTGATTAAAGACAATTTCATTTTGAAAAAGAGTAAAGAAGAGTTTAAAGAGGTTCTTGCTCCGAAGGTTGAGGGAGTAGTGAATCTGGACCAAGCCGCAAAAAAACTGGATCATCTGGACTTTTTCGTTCTGTTCTCTTCAGGGGCCGGAGCGACGGGCAACGCGGGTCAAGCGGATTATGCGACCGCTAACGCGTTTATGGATGATTTTGCCAAATACCGTAACTCTGTGCCTAGTTCAAAGCGAACCGGCCAAACGCTTTCAATCAACTGGCCCCTTTGGAAAGAGGGCGGCATGGGAGTGGATGCGGCCACAGAGAAGATGATGAAAGACAGCATGGGCATGGCGGCCATGGAGACGTCTTTGGGCATTACGGCATTTTATCAAGGCCTATCTTCAAAAGAATCCCAGGTGATGGTGATGGAGGGTCTGCTTAAGCGCATGAAACAGAAACTTCTGTTAATACCTCAAAAGATTTCTAAACAAAAAACGACGCCTGCTTTAGCAGAGCCCCCTTCAGGAATTGATGCCGGTCATTTGTTTGATAAAATTCAGCAAATGCTTTTGCAGACAGTTTGCAAATTACTAAAGCTTAGAATAGAAGATCTGGATTTTGATACTGAGCTCAGTGAATACGGGTTTGATTCGATCACGTTGACGGATTTTGCCAATAAACTGAACCAAAAATACAAGTTGGAGTTAACGCCTACGGTATTTTTTGAGTACCCCACCATAGAAAGTTTCGCGAAATATTTGAGTGAGGAACATCAAGCCGTGTTTGCCGAGAAGTTTGCCGTGCGCACGCAATCTCAAAAGGGCGAAGCTCCAGAAGTTGAGTTTGAAGAAGCT
>JAAENC010001225.1 GCA_024224815.1 Chloroflexota bacterium | reverse complement strand
TTTTAAAGACAGCGCGTTTAGAAAATCCCAGGATTTTGGGACAAGTGATTGCTGCGAGAGAAGAAGATTCAGTCGAGGATGTGCTCGCTAAACTGCAAGACAACAGCAAATCTCCGGAAGATGAGCAAATCCGCTATGAGGCAGACAAACGTTTGGTTTCTTCTTTTGAAGAGGTGGCGGGTTTAAAAAAAGGTCAAAACATTCCGTGGAAAGAAGGCGGGGTGTATTTGATCACCGGCGGCGCCGGAGGATTGGGTTTGATTTTTGCTAAAGAGATCGCGGAGAAGATGAAAGGCGCGACCTTGATCCTCACAGGCCGCTCGGAGTTGAGCGAAGAGAAAAGGGCTAAACTGGAGGAACTTGAAGCTTTAGGAGTAAAAGCAGAATACCGGGCGGTGGATGTTTGCGACAAAAAGGCCGTTGAAGGACTCATCGATGAAATTCAAAAAGATTTTGGAAGCTTGAACGGGATGATCCACAGCGCGGGGGTGATTAAAGACAATTACATTTTGAAAAAAAGTAAAGAAGAATTTAGAGAGGTTCTTGCTCCGAAGGTTGAGGGAGCCATCAATCTGGATCAAGCCGCAAAAAAATTGGATCATTTAGACTTTTTCGTTCTGTTCTCTTCAGGGGCCGGAGCGACAGGCAACGCGGGCCAAGCGGATTACGCGACAGCCAACGCGTTTATGGACGCTTTTGCCGAATACCGTAACTCTCGGCTTGGTTCAAAGCGAACAG
>JAAENC010001224.1 GCA_024224815.1 Chloroflexota bacterium | reverse complement strand
GAGGATATACTTCTGCTAGTTACTATAAAAGTAGTAGAGTTAAATTGACTTATCTCATAGACAAAAAAATAACCTCCTAATAGCATAGAGTCAAAAATTATCAAAGCACAAATTCTAACCTATAGCCAAAAGGAGGTTACTATGAAAATCGAGGATACTATTAGGCGAGAACAATTTTGTCAAATTAAAAGCGAGATCCGTGGATCTGACCAACATTTGGTAGTTGGTATTGATGTGGCTAAAGATAAGCATCATGCGTTTATGGGCAGTGCTACGGGTAAATCGCTTTTGAGGAAACTGGTCTTTGAAAATAATCTGCAAGGCTTTCGCAAACTGCAGGAGCGTAGCGAGGCGATCGGTATTCAAAACGCGCTAAGCAAGATTGTCTTTGGGATGGAACCCACCGGTACTTATCACAAACCATTGGGAGCATATCTTATCGGATGCGGGCATCATGTAGTGCTGGTGACCGGTAAAGCGGTCAAAAACAACCGCGAGCTTCTCGATGGTCGTTGGGATAAAAACGACATTAAGGATCCAGCCAACGTCGCTGATCTGATCTGCCAAGGCAAATGTCTTTACTATGACTACCCATCGGCAAGTATCAACCAGCTTCGTGAGCTGTTGTCGTTGCGAAGGCGTTTGAAAAAAGAAGAGCATAGTCTTCGCATGCGCATTCGCAACAATCTGCTGGCTCAATACTTCCCTGAGCTTGATCGTTTTTACAGCGCCTGTGAAACTGAAAGCCTGGCGATTGTTCGTTGGTTTTTGGATCCAGCCATGATAGCTTGTATGGAATTTGATGAGTTTTTTTCGTTAGTCACTAGAACCAAGCGTGGGATTGCACAAAAGCTTCGTTTAGAAAAGATCCACCGGCTAGCAGTTGAATCGGTAGGATGTCCAATGGGTCCGGCCGTAGAGTTCGAAGCTGAGCTTTTGGTAAAAAAGCTTGATCAAGTTCGTCGGCAGCTGAAAGAGATTGCAGAGTTGATGGAAGATTTTTGTATGGAGTTTTCCGAGTACAGCTGGCTGCTTACGATCCCCGGTTTTGGTCCGTATATCGCCGCCAGGGTTTTAGCTTCAATTTCCAATCCCTGGCGCTTTGACAGCAGCAATCAAGTCATAAAGTTGGCCGGCTATGATCTTGGTGCAAACCGTAGTGGCAAAACAAGCAATGAGGCTGTTCCCGTCATATCTAAAAGAGGAAACAGTGAACTTCGCTATGCGCTTTATCAAGCCGCTCATGTAGCTTCAAGTCGCAACCCGGATTTCATTCGCTATTATACCCGGATGCTTCGTGGCCGGGAACGTGAGCGTGGTATCAAAACGAAAATGAAAGTAAAGTTGGCTGCGAAGATGTTAAAAATAGCTTGGACTTTAATGAGAAAACAAGAGGTGTTTGATCCTGATCACCTGATTATAGCGTAAACAGTTTCTGATCTTCGGCGAGAGAGCTCGTTTAAGGACGTAGGGGCTTTAGACCTCTGGAGGGACAATACTGGGCCTCTCACTGAACTGAAAAATCTTGATTAGG
>JAAENC010001223.1 GCA_024224815.1 Chloroflexota bacterium | reverse complement strand
TTTCGGTGTCAGCTATATGGCCGGCACATTTAGCTCGTCAAGCGTGAGGTTTTCCTACGGACCGCGCGCGCTAAATCTCACTACAGCCTGACGAGCTTGAGAAAAGACACCTCCCTATCCATAGCAACCAAACTATGCTATGGAACCAGTTAATAATAACCTATAGGATTTAGGAGGTGTCTGATGCAAACATACGCTGGAATCGATCTACATTCAAGTAATAATTTTATTGGCGTGATTAATGATAAAGATAAAATCCTTTACGGCAAACGGCATCCGAATCGATTGGATGATGTTTTGAGAGCATTAGATCCCTTCAAAGATAGCCTTCAAGGCGTTGTGGTGGAATCCACGTTTAATTGGTACTGGCTGGTAGACGGGTTGCAAGAGCACGGCTATTCGTTACATTTGGCGAATCCATCGGCCATCCAGCAATACGAGGGGCTGAAACACACCGATGATCAATGGGATTCGTTTTGGCTGGCGCACATGCAACGGTTGGGCATACTGCCTGAGGGATACATTTACCCGAAAGAGCATCGAGCGGTCAGAGACCTTCTGCGGCGCAGACTTTTATTTGTTCGGCATAGTACGGCTCATATTTTGAGTCTGCAAAGTATGATCAGTCGAAATCTTGGTTTTAAGATGTCCAACAATGAGATCAAAAAGTTGAAGCCGGCAGATCTTGAAAGTTTATTCGATTGTTCAAATTTAGTGTTTATGGCTAACAACAGTCTGGCCGCTATTGAATTTTTGAAGAAGATCACTAAAGGCATCGAAAAGAAAGTAAAGTCTCAAGTCAAGATGCGAAAAGAATTTGAGATGTTACTTACCATTCCGGGAATTGGCAATATATTGGGGTTAACCATCAACCTGGAAGTCGGGGATATTGGACGGTTTCCTAAAGTAGGTGATTACTCTTCTTATAGTCGCTGTGTGGAAAGTAAACGTCTTTCCAACGGTAAGAAAAAAGGAGAAAACAACAAGAAAAATGGCAACAAATATTTGGCCTGGGCTTATGTGGAAGCGGCCCAATTTTGCAGAAGATATTGTGTGAAAGCGCAAAGTTTTTATCAGAGCAAAGAAGCAAAAAAGAAAAATCCCGTTGCGATCAAGGCACTGAGCAATAAGCTTTCCAAAGCCTCTTATTACATCATGCGCGATCAGGTTGCATTTGACGAAGAGAAGTTATTCGGTTAATCAGTTTGGCTGCGGCAGTGAACCGGGAAAGGGGTTGGCTTTAAAC
>JAAENC010001222.1 GCA_024224815.1 Chloroflexota bacterium | reverse complement strand
TCTGAATATCTCACTGAGAAACGTAGAAATACCAATTTTCATATTTTATGGTGGATTTGAAACAAGCAAGTGACCATAGTAAGTTTGCACTAGTTTATATAGCTTCAATCACCTGTTTGTTAGTCGTCGAAAAATCGTGAAAAATTTCAACATTTACATGCAATTGAAATTAGTACTATTCTATCTCTTGTTGGATAAGACTCAGGATCCTTGAAGGGTAGAAAAATTTCGAAGAAAAAAAACTGGAGTAGATAAATTAGAAAAAAAAAAAAAAAATGAACCCTTAGGGTAGAGTAAACTCCATACCCTCAAGGGGATAAATACTGATATATTATATTTATAAATACATGTGACCATTAGCCTGGAGTTGGTTCGGCTTCCGAATATTTTTTAATTCTGATAAATGTCCATCATGAAATCAAGAATTGTCACTTTTTGAAATACTATCTATGACTCTTTGAAAAGATATGTTTCAATTGGTTATTTTTAGTTACACAAATCGTGTATAAAAGAATGATTTTTATATATTTAAGATTTTAGGTGCTAGTTTCGTTTCGTTTCGTTTGAACGCCCTGACTAGTGTTCTGCTGAAACGCTTGTG
>JAAENC010001221.1 GCA_024224815.1 Chloroflexota bacterium | reverse complement strand
CGATTTCACTTCGGTATGCATTACATGATTTTCGAGCACGCGCTCGTTCACATAACGCTCAATTTTTTCAATTTCATCCCGTGTCAAGGCCTCAGGATGCGTAAAGTCAAAACGCAATTTTTCCGGCGCAACCAAAGAGCCAGCCTGCCGTGCATGGTCGCCCAAAACATTGTGCAGCGCCGAATGCAGCAAATGCGTGGCGGTGTGATTTCTCATAATATCTTTTCTGCGAATTTCGTTCACATTTGCAGAAGCTACATCGCCTATTTTGGGATTGCCGCTCTCAACCGTGCCAATGTGGACAATTAATCCCGGTGCAGGTTTTCGGGTGGCTGATACTTTTATCTGCCAATCCGCGGCGGAGATAACGCCCTCATCCCCAACTTGCCCGCCAGCTTCGACATAGAATCCTGTCTCGGGCATCGCCACTTCGACCGCATCCCCGGCAACAGCCTCTTTAACGGACAATCCATCTACAACCAAGGCCAAAACTTCACCTTCAGCGCTTAGATTTCTATAAGGGTCATAAGCAACACCATCTTCGTTGAGTTTGCCTTTTTTCTGCAATTCAGCAACCAGATTGGCATACATCTCGGCATCTTCGCCGCCTAATTCGCCCATCGCCTTGCCCCCGCCGGATGCGATTCTATGTGCATCCATCGCGGTTTTGAAACCGTCTTCATCTACATCCAAGCCGATTTCTTTGGCAATGTCGCGGGTAATCTCAAAGGGAAGGCCATAGGTCGCGTAAAGGTCAAAAGCTTTGTCGCCTGCCAAAATTTTCTCGCCGCTTTCTTTCAATGTGTCGAGCAGGTCGTCCAGATGGCTTACACCACTCTCAACTGTTTTCGCAAAACGGATTTCTTCGCGCGTCAAATTATCGAGAATGGTTTGGCGGTTTTTTGCTAATTCAGGGTAGAACTCGCCATAGGAGTTGACAATTTCATCAGCAACTTTAGCAAGGAAAGGTTCATCTAAACCTATTTTCCCGCCAAAACGTGCCGCACGCCGAATGATCATTCGGCAGACATAATTGCGGCTCATATTGCCGGGGACAACGCCATCGGCAATTAGGAATGCAGCTGTACGGGCATGGTCGGCAATTACGCGGTAGGGCGTAAAATCTGCGAGCATCTCATCTTCGTTATGCCCTGTTATTTCGCGGACGGCTTTTAGCGCGCCTGCAAAGAGATCAGTTTTATAGTTGGAATCAACTTTTTGAAGAATGGATACTATTCGCTCAAAGCCGAGACCTGTGTCCACATGGGTAGCAGGCAGCGGGTCAAGGGTGTTCGGTCCCATCCTGTTGTATTGG
>JAAENC010001220.1 GCA_024224815.1 Chloroflexota bacterium | reverse complement strand
GTAATTATAGATAATTAGAGGTAATGACAGGTAATTCAAGGTAATCTAAGATAATTGGAGATAATTTGAGGTAATTGCAGATAATTGAAGATAATTGAGTTGACGCAAGGTGAGAATGTCAACTTACTTCATTGACCAGTTGATGTTTTCAAACTTCATGTCATTTAACAGAAATGTCAACAAAAATGCATTCAATGGTGGTTCAATTCGATGAAATATATTGGCTGCGAATAAAAATAGAAAACACCAAAAGCGTTTCTGGTTTAAATTTTTGTTAACGTTTCTGTAAACTAGTCCTCATTCTTTTCAATGATAAAATAATGTCTTATTTATCGCACACTTCCCAATCACAATCAGTCCAATCCCAATGCACTTGGTTTTCTTCATAATATGCGTAAGCTTTCTCTCTTTCAATCATCCATTTAAAACATTCCAAGTCCAGAGACTCCGCCAATAATCTGTCATCGTTGGTCAATTCATGCCATTTATTTGTGATAATACGTTTGGCAATTGCAACCAAATCATATTTTATTATTGATTTCATTAAATCTTTACAAACAAATGTTAAATTTCTCATGCCATTCTTGCTGAATAGTTACTTTAATTTCTTTCAAATGTACACATTTATCAAGTAAAACAAATGATGCACGTCTATATCCCAGAAAATCTGCAACTGTGTCTTTCAGTGTCTGGACACCATCAACTTGTTTTATGACATTTGTTCTGTCTTGTTCAAGTTGTGTTTGTTAAGTGTTCTGCATAATGTAATGTGTTCAGTGTTCTGTATAACAATAGATATAAAGCGATTATGAGTTTCTGTGTCAGCTGCCATTGCAATTAAACCTGACGTCATTCAAATGACGTCAAGTTAATTTCAGCTGGAGAAAATGAAAATCGCAAATTACAACCAACAATGACTTTGTTGAATTTATTTTTGGTTGGGTGGTCATCACATCAGTGTTATGATGTTAATACAGAAAGAAATAATTCAATCATCACGTTTTTTTCAAAATTGATGATTTTCACTTTATTTTTCACTGAAAAATTAAACTGAACACCAATCAAGTAATTTCATTCAGTCAATAGAACGGTAATGCCATGCCATGCTGTACAGTTGATGGGAAAACAGACATTTCATCCACCATTTTAAGGTTTTTTCCGTAATAAAATCTAAAAGCATTGGCTATTTTTTACTTTTTCGCATTCGTTTCTGAAATGTTTGTCATCAATTTACAGTGAAACTGAGTTCAATTTGTTGACTGTAAATTAATAGTAAATTGATTACAAAGATCATAATATTTCAATTTACAATTCAATTTACAATTCAATTTACAAGCATTTTTTTCAATCTGTTGAATGTAGATTGATAGTAAATTGATTATACTTTTCAATTTACAATTCAATTTACAATTCAATTTACAACCATTTTCAGTTTATGATTAATTTATCATCAATTTATTATCAATTTATTATCAATTTATTAAAATGGGAAAAAATTGTAAATTGACCAGTAAAATGAAAAAAAATTAGTAAATTGACCAGTAAAATG
>JAAENC010001219.1 GCA_024224815.1 Chloroflexota bacterium | reverse complement strand
CTATTGAAAATGTCAGCAACTATTTCTCCCTAAACTTAGGAAAAAATTGCTCCATATTTCATATGCTTAAATGAATTAAAACTCAAAAAAAAGTTTTTTTACGATTTTAAGGTCTCTAATCAATTTTAAATATACAAAAATTACTTTCGTATCTCATTTAACCATCAAAAATATGTCATGTGATTTTTATAAAAATATATCAAATTTTGATACCTAATTTGTTTAAAAAACTGTTTTTTTAAAGTTTTAATTAATTTAAGCACATGGGTTATACAGAATTTTAATTTGTTTGATTTAGCATGACAAAGAAACTTATATGCTCAATAAATAAACAATTTTTTATAAAAATATAAGTGATTTAAAGTACTTTTTAACAAATTATTTAGTAAATTAATTGTTTTTTTTTAAAAAATACCCAAAAATAACTGAAATTGGCTGATATTGATAAATTGTGATATATAAACAGTTTTTCATCATTTCTGAAAATATTATCAAAATATTCTAAGTTTAACATATTTTTAAAATGCCGTAATTTTAAATTGGCACTATACCAAAAAATAGCTTTTAAAATGG
>JAAENC010001218.1 GCA_024224815.1 Chloroflexota bacterium | reverse complement strand
CTAGTGCATTGTTAAGATAAATCTTGCCAAAACGAGAAAACATGTAATACTGGGAGAATGGCAAAACATATCACACTCCCAGAAGAAGAACGAACAGAACTTTCACACCTGATAAAGTCAGGCAAACACTCAGCTCGAGTTTTAGGAAGAGCCAGGATATTGCTATTGCTGGATCGTAGTCAAGGAGAGAAAAGAAAACTCCAAGAAATCGCAAACATGATGCTCACTAGCATAGGCACAATATCGAATGTGAAAAGACGCTACCTGAATGGCGGTCTTGAACATGGCCTCTACGACCGTCCCAGACCAGGAGCAAAGCCAAAGATCGATGGCGAAGTGGAAGCACATTTGATTGCATTGGTATGCAGTGACCCACCGGAAGGGCAAGTGCGTTGGACACTGAGATTGCTCGCCGACAAGCTGGTGGAACTCGAGTTGGTTGAGACAATCAGCCATGTAGCCATTGGTGATACACTGAAAAAAACGAACTTAAGCCTTGGCAAGTGAAATCATGGTGTATTCCTGAAGCATCAGCTCGATTTGTGGCGCAGATGGAAGATATTCTTTCAGTCTATCAACAGCCCTACGATGCCAAGCGCCCACAAGTCTGTTTGGATGAAATCCATAAAAACTTGAGAAGCACACCCAAAGGTGAGATCCCAATGAAAAAGGGCAAGGCTAAACGAGTAGATTATGAATATGAGCGAAAGAGCACCTGTGCTCTATTTCTGGCTGTTGAACCCTTAGCAGGTTTCAGAAAAGTATGGGTTCGATCTCAACGCACCAAGCTCGATTTTGCCGTCATTCTCAAAGAACTCGTTGATGAGATCTATCCAGATGCTGACAAGATCGTGTTAGTAACAGACAATCTCAATATCCATCATCCGGCTTGTTTGTATGAACGTTACTCACCTGCTGAAGCTCGACGAATTACTGAGAAGATCGAGTGGCATTACACACCTGTTCATGCTAGTTGGCTCAACATTGCTGAATGCGAATTGTCTGTTCTTCGGAGACAGTGTCTCAGAACCAGATTGCCTGATATTACTTCAGTATCTGAGAAAACTGCTGCTTGGTCTCAACATCGCAATGCCAAACAGGCTTGTATTGACTGGCGCTTTACTACTGATGATGCGCGCATCAAACTCAAACGGCTTTATCCTGTTGTAAATGTACAAAAATCAACTTAACTGACCACTAGAATATCCTGTTGATGTGAAAATGCCCCAGAAGACATTTTTGAATCGCCGCAGCCCCGCAGATCAAAACGAATAACAGTATTGGTCTTTGACAAAAGGTCAAATTGCTTATCCCACATACGATTGTCAGCAATCCCTGCATGGATCAGCAAAACAGTCTCGCCTTTTCCGGCTTTTTCTACATATAATTTTGTACCACTAATAGATACCAAGTTATCGTTTCCTAAATTTTGAGTTTTCAAGTTTGATTCCATCCTTCAATAATTAATAGTGATTGAAATAAGCAGCATCAAATAGACTTGCAAAGCTGCAAGTAAGTTCGCCTTGTTTTTTTAATTCTTTGTCCAATCTATGCTATTTTCAAGCCCCCGATAAATTCCCGGATCACAGAATCTTGGGGGACGATGCTGTCGTCGGGATAAGGGCTGATGGTTTGAAGCAAGTTGAATATCCGTTCGGCTCGCTGAAAGGCGTCCAGCCGCAGCGGATCATCTTTGTATTTTTCGACCCATTCTGTAAAACCATCCATTAATTTGGATTTATATAGGGGCAATTCATAGGGCATGGCGCTGTTTATGATGAAATCTGCTGTGCCTGAGTTGGGGATAATATTTCTCATTTCGCTGGAGCGGACGTAATGCCAGTGGGTCAGGGTTTTTTCGTAATCGTAGGCACGGTGCATCGCGTCACGCAACATTCTGCGCATGAGGCGAATATCTGTCCAGCGAACAAATTTGCCTTCATCATTTTTGATCTGCAGCAGAGGCTCAATATAGAGCCGGACTTTGCTATCTGTGATGCCGTCTGTCAACGGCGGGTATAAACCATAAAGGCTGTCGATCAGGATAATATCGCCTTTATTTAAACGCAGTGGAGTTTGGTCGGGGTGGCCTTTGCCTGTTTTGAAGTCGTAAAAAGGCAGTAGCACTTCTTCACCTTTAAGGAGCTGATGAAGGTGCTGGTTGATCAATTCGATATTCAGCGCCTGGGGTGTTTCAAAATCATAGTCACCGAACTCATCTTTTGGGTGCATCTCCAGATCAAAATAATAATTATCCAGATTTAGCTCTACAAATTGCATCCCTGTTTTGCCAAGATGATGCGCGACCTTATTGGTCGTCGTCGTTTTTCCAGAGGATGAGGGGCCAGCAACAATAGCCAGACGAACTTCGTCTTTTCGTTCTTCAAGCAAGGCACTGACTGAGGCGATATCCTCTGCATAAGCGGCTTCTGACTCGGCTACAACTTCTTTGATCTCGCCATTTTCTACTCGCTGATTGAGTTTTTGAACGGTATTTAGCTCATGCTCTACAGACCAATCCAGGGTTCGCCACATTTTTGCCCAGGGGATATATTCTGAGCGCTGCTCGGAGAGTGGCTTCTGTTTTTGCCGACGTTGGGTACGCTCTTCTCGATATAGGATGTAATGTTTCGCGACCTTGGCGTGCCCGGCTTCGATGAGCGTTTTTTCGACAATATCCTGAACATCTTCCACATGTGGATATTGCTTGGGTTGACATTCTTTTTCTAAAGTTGCGACGACCAGATCTGCTAATTTTTCAGCGGTTTTTTTATCTCGCCCCCCAACCGATACCGCCGCACGGAAGATGGCATTAACAACTCTACTGCGCAAGAATGCGACTGTTGCCCCATTTCTTTTGATGACATATTTTATCTTTGCCATAAGATCACTCCGTTTGAATAAGGGACTTTAAAAATTTTTGATCTTCGATTCTATTATTAGATGCAGTGTACCGCAAATATATGAGTTTTTTCTGTTTAGGGTATTCCCGGCCCATAAATATGCCAATGCATATGCGGCGTGACGCCTTCCGTTGCAGCATTTGTTCTGACATAAAAACCATTTTGATCAAGTTCCAGTTTAGATGCTGTCTTCTGGATAGCCAGAACCATAGACGAAAGCAATTCACCGTTCAGGGCTTCGGGCTCAAGGATCGATTTGATATGTTTCTTGGGAATAACAACAACGTGAATTTCAGCTGTTGGTTTTGGATGGTGAAAGGCGAGGACGTGTTCGTCTTCCCAGACCTTTTCTACGCCCAGTTTTCCTGAAAGTACATCGTCACAATACCAATCTGGTCTGGGCATAAAACAACTCCTATCATTTTGCTTTCAACATTAGCGACCAGTACATGCCTTATTCAGTTGCTTTTTCACTTCAGTATGATCCAATATCTTCTGGTAAGTTTATTCTCAAATACAACTTTATCTTGCATTATTCCACCACAACTTTCAATTGTCTTGGCGGATCCAAGATTATCATCATCGCATGTAATCTGTACTTTATCTAGGTTTTGTTTTTTTATCTTTTCGAGAAGCAGGTTAAGCATTTCACGAGCATATCCTTTTTGCCGTTCGCACTTCCTGACACCATAGCCAATATGCCCTCCATTTTTGTGTAGTCGTGCATTTAGATAATGCCTGAAATGAATTCCGCCGAGAATTCTTCCGTTATTATCAATTAGGAAATATAAGGTTGCAGGGACAAAGCCTTTTGAAAGGGGAATATCAGTTTCTGCCTCCTTCCAATTATTCATCATTTCCGAAAACGAACGGTCATCTCGATGCACGGCACTCGGTACGACTTTTTCTTTATAGTTTTCCCACTCGGAGATATAGTCAACATAATTTTCTTCTCTGATTTCATCATACCTGACAAGTTTTAGGTTCATAATAAATATGGAGCTATTTCAGTATGTGAGCAATCTTCTCTTTGGCGTGCCGCCTTTTCTGTCTTGTGCGTCGATCTCTTCCAATCGACGCATTTGAGTTTTGATCTCGTGAGAAAATTGATGAAACACTTTGTCACCTATATTTTCTGAAGTGGTTCTTTAAAGCTGCAACTCTCTTAGCGGTGTGAATCCCATGAGCCTGAGATACGCGTTATTAAGCGCTGCTTTCATAAACTTTATTAATAGACCTCTGTAGAGATTCGAAATCCCAACTCTCCTGAAAAAACCCTTCATATTCGTGTTTTTGCGAAATCCACCAGCTTTCATCAGATTTCCATTTAGTGTTACAAATTAGCTTAAATACTTGATTGGTGACTTGAACAATAAAATCAGAAGCTAATTTGTCTCCATACCGGTGCCAGAACATTCCCCAAGAATGAGGATCATCAATATTCCATGAGTTAGGATTATCGTATTCAAAATAAGCATAATCATTCTCAAGCTGGAGTGCCTTTGCTATTCGAAATATCGCAGGAACATCAACATGATTCACTTTATTCCTGACAGCCTTGGTGACTTCCTTCCACCACAACAGATCAGCAGCATCAGGCACTATAAGATTAAGATTATTGGTATATTTTTGATCAGCGAGTAATTTTCCTAAAGTTTCTTTGAAAATCTTTTTTGATGGTATTGTTCTTTGGCTTCCAGATTCAATAGGGTCCCAAATTGCCATCCTGAGTGAGTGTTCCAGTAAGTATGTTGCACAGCCAATAGAAGCGAGGGGTGAGCCAAAAATATACGATCTAACGGTATCTAGGTGAATCATATTAATCGAAGGCTCAATCCAGGGAAGAGGTTTTGAGACTTCCGAAAACCTCTTTTCAATTGCCATACAAATCTTACTGAAAGGACCAAGATTCTTGGAACTTATTATCTTCATCATATTCTTTGTCCCATCCATCGTAGCTTATTCAACGCGCCTAGCTAGATTTTATGCGAAGAAACTCTCATAAAACCACTAATTGAGTATTACGCACTCTTTCCCAGTAACTCTTTCAACTCTTCCATTGCTATATTCACATCCTGAAAATGGATACCATGCATCCCCAGTTTACGGGCAGCTTCGATATTTTCGATGAAGTCATCCACAAAGACAGTTTCTTTGGGGGCAACGTCTAATTCTTGCAAGACCATTTTATAAATGCGTGTATCAGGTTTGGCAACGCCCATCTCGGCTGAGATGAAAATCTCGTCGAAGGCATCATCTATTCCCCATTTATTGATCAGGAGACCGCGCAGATCGTCCCAGGCGTTGCTGAGGAGGGCGGTGGTGAATTGGGGCTGTGAGCGCAAGTCGCGGAGATAATCGATGATCTCGTGATCGACTACATCGCCACCGAAAAACGCATCATAAAAGGATTCGATTTCGCTATCGGGCAGGTCGAGGGAGCGCATCACAAATTGCCAGTGTTCATATGCGCTTATTTCTCCGATAGACGCGCGGTAACTGGACTTGTTGAAGACGATCTTATCCATCTCGCTGTATGTTTTGTCAAAACGCAAGCCCAGGGTGGTGCGCGGTTTGCGGTCTTCT
>JAAENC010001217.1 GCA_024224815.1 Chloroflexota bacterium | reverse complement strand
GGGGAGGGGAAGGGGGAACACAACAGAGTACAAAAATAAAATAGACATGTAGGTAATTTTTCGTCCATTGTATCAATTTAATTCATTTAAATCTATTAAATTCATTTGAGGAAGTCATGTTTTCCTTGGGGGCTCAGAAAACCCTCCAGAAGGGGTGAGGAATGTCAGGAATGACTTATCCAAATCATGTTTCAATAGCCCTACCATAGAAATGTCCATTCTCTATGCGTCATGTAGGATTAGAGAACGGAGATAGCTATATGTAAACAGATTAGCTCATAGCAGATTTGGATAGTTTAATCTACTAGAAGCACTATTTTTGCCTCGGGGGCCCAGATAACTCTCATTAGGGGGAGGGGAGGGGAAACCAACAGAGTACATGTAGGTAATTTTTTGTCCATTTTATCAATTTAATTCATTTAAATCTATAAAATTCATTCGAGGTACTCGTTTTTGCCTTGGGGACTCAGAAAACCCTCCAGAGGCGGGGAGGAATGTCAGGAATGACTTATCCAAATCATGTTTCAAT
>JAAENC010001216.1 GCA_024224815.1 Chloroflexota bacterium | reverse complement strand
CCAATACCAATACCAATACCAAAAGCAATTGATAGAACACCAGGTAAGGGATTGTTATATATATATATATATTCATGTCAAAAGTACATCGTTTTTATATTCACTCAGTTTTTGTTGGACAAATGTTTGCATATATATATAGGAACAGCAGGTGGTAATATTGTACCACATACAGTCTTAATTGATTTAGAACCAGGTGTAATTGATAAAATTATGCATTCACCAACTGGTCCATTATTTCATCCAGATTCTATATTAACACGTGTATCTGGTGCTGGAAATAATTGGGCAAAAGGACATTATACAATGGGTGCTGAAGTTATTGATGAAGCTATGGATATTATTCGTAAAAATGTTGAAGTTTGTGACTCATTACAAGGATTTCAATTGTCACATAGTATAGGTATATATATTATATAATCTACATTAATATATATCAAATTCTATATACACAAATCATTTGACAGGTGGCGGCACTGGTTCTGGCTTTGGCACATTAATTTTAGAAAAATTAAAAGACACATATCCTGATCGATTAACCTCACCATGGTCTATATATCCAACACAAAAAGTATCCGATGTAGTTGTAGAACCATACAATGCAATATTAACCATTGCACATTTAATAAAAGATTCTGATATTACAATGGTAACCGACAATGAAGCTTTATTTAGAATTTCAAAAAAAGTTTTGAAACAAAAAAATCCAAATTTTGCAGATTTAAATTGGATATTATCACTTGTTATGGGTGGTGTTACTGCCTTCAATTGATTATTTAACCTTTGAAGATGAAAACAGACAAGTCACAGATTTAGTCCATCATTTAATTGATTATATTGATTATGGACATGATTTAGAACGACAATTAAATTTAACACCATTATGGACATGATTTAGAACGACATGATTTAGAATATAAATACGCCAACACACACACAACAACAATTATATTTAACACCTGTACAAATTGCTTGTTTTTTATATTTAAACAATGTAAATAATTTTGCTTGTGTTTTTTATGTTTTATATTTAAACAATGTATATATTTTGTAT
>JAAENC010001215.1 GCA_024224815.1 Chloroflexota bacterium | reverse complement strand
GTCATGCTCAGGGTCCAGGGCAAAAAAGTAAAACTGCCATATTTTTAAAAATACACAATGGATTTCAACAGTATTTTCTGGGGGAGTTGGGCATAGGTCAAGGAAGTGTCCGGTATAAAAATTTTGTGATTCTTAAAAATGTTTTTGTCTCTCTGTCCGTCTATCTGTTTTTTTTACTTGTATAAAAAAAATATGAGGGCAGACGTTATGGAGTTAATGACCTTTATATTTCATATATACATACCCTGTACTATCAGTATATGAAAAAATACCCATGGGACCTCTTAAATTTCATGAGATAAAGAGGTCAGATTTTGGCGGTCATTATAGTGATAAGTTAAAGCTTTACTCCCTTAATGACAAAAACCAGGTACGTGATATTGTTGATAAATATTCATATGCACATCAGGAGGCATCTTCCTGAAAAGTTTGTCAAAATCCATTGTGTAGTTTAACAGATAGGGCCATTTATTCTTTTTTGCTTTTCAAAAGCCTATTTGTTGTTTTTGAAAATCAAAGTTATCTTTAACATATTTTATACTTTGTGGTATCTTATGATCTTTATTTTACCAGCAGAAGTTTTACAGACCTCAAGTTTTTGACCATTGAGGTCACTATAGTTCAAGAGAGGTTAAATCTTTAAAAAAAAGATCTAGCCTTAATATTTTGCTTATACACATATATTGCTATTTTGAGCTTCATCATTTTTCATTTAAATATAACCTACAAGAACCAGGAAGATCATATGAGGTCATAGAGGTTAATAAATATTGAAAATAACTTTGCTTTTCAAAAGCCTAAAATT
>JAAENC010001214.1 GCA_024224815.1 Chloroflexota bacterium | reverse complement strand
ATCTGAAATTCTAGACACAAAAACGTTTACCTGTAAAATCTGTTTTTTTATTGATATAAAATAATTTCAGAGACTTAACATTATAAGGTGTTTTGAATAGGTTCCAATGGTTCTTATTATGTTATAATATTTTTCTGATATTGTGCAACACAAAATATACCAAGTTGTGGTATTGTACGACTTTTTGTGTTTTGCGGCAAACTGGTTCATTTTTCCATTCATTTATCCATATAAAAATGCAGATTCCAAAAAATGTTTGATAATCAATAAACATATTATAATAAATCTTATTTTGATATTCCAGAATGATTTATCCCATTATCCATAAATTGTTTTTCAACGAATGACCATATCACGAACCACCAATTTTAGATGACCAATGATGCATAGACATGTGTGGTATGATGATAAAGTTTGCATATCTGCAATAAAATTGGTGTTTTTTTGGTTTGGCCAGGTTGCAGTATCTGTATTGAGCATTGTTGAGACTGTTTTTGGAAGTGAGGTAGCTAGAGATTTTAGGGAAAACATCAGTGGTCACAGTTACCAATTCGTGGCATAGCTATGTGGTT
>JAAENC010001213.1 GCA_024224815.1 Chloroflexota bacterium | reverse complement strand
TTTCAAGGCCTACGATAAGGAAAGGCAAGGAAGATTTGGAATCTACACCTTTAGAGGTACCAAGGACAAGAAGCAAAGGAGATGGCAGAAAACCGCTTACGGAAAAATATCCTGATATTGTTGCAGAATTGGACAATCTAATTGAACCGTCAACTTTAGGGGATCCAATGTGACCTTTACGTTGGACATGTAAGAGTAGCAGCAATTTGGCAGGTGCTTTACAGCAAAAGCACTTCAAGATAAGCCATGTTGTCGTTTCGGATATTTTAAGAGATATGGACTATAGTTTGCGGGCCAATAAAAAAAAACGAGGGTGGCAAGTATCCTGATAGGAAGGGGCAATTTGAAGACATCAATGACATGGGTAAAAAATACATCTTATTTGGGAATCCGGTAATTTCTATTGACACAAAGAAGAAAGAACAAATCGGCAACTATAAGAACAATGGCAAAATCTTATGCAAAAAGAAAAATCCAATAGAGGTAAATGTTTATGATTTTGAAACAACCAAGGCAGTCCCTTATGGAGTTTATGATATAGACAAAAACTCAGATTTTGTAGGTGTTGGGACAAGCTATGACACATCGTCTTTAGCTGTGGAAAGCATTAGGCGTTGGTGGCTGGATATAGGCATGAAAGAATATCCAAACAGCAAAAAGATATTGATACCAGCGGATAGTGTGGGGATCAATGGCTCAAGAAGAAAACTATGGAAAACCGAACTACAGAAATTTGCTAATGAAACTGGTATGGAAATAACTGTTTGCCATTTTTCCCCGGGAACAAGCAAATGGAATATAATAGGGCACAAATTATTCTCTTTTATATCAATGAATTGGCAGGGATAACCTCTTGGAAGTTATCAAACAGTAGTAAATCTGATAGGGGCTACAAAAACAAGAAGAGCACTAAAGGTAAAGGCTGTATTGGATAAAAACATATATGAAAAAGGGATAAAGATCACAGATGAAGAATTGGAGAAAAATCAACTTGTCAAGACACGAATTTAATGGTGAATGGAATTATACAATTAACAAAAACATATAGCTCTTTTTGAAAGTTAGTTATTAACAGCGGCTTAGTGTTTCAGTTTGAAACATTTTTTTAATTTTACAGGAAAAACATGACGATACAATCCGGAAATATCCTCATCCTTGACGATGATAAACACATTTTGTTAACCACAAAAGTTGTATCGAAAAAGCACTTCAACAATGTAAGGGTACTCTCATCGCCAATGAATCTTTCGAATACACTAAAATAGGAAACTTTTGAGGTAGTGCTGCTTGACATGAATTTTTCGGCAGGCTCAACATCCGGTGCAGAAGGTTTAAAATTGCTCAAATCAATCCTGGAAACCAGCCCGGATACCTACGTCATTTTAATAACTGCCTATGACGCCATCAACCTTGCGGTGAAAGCAATGAAACTGGGCGCAATGGACTTTATGAGTAAAACCGTAGAATAATAACAAACTTATTGCCACAGTACGGACGGCCTGTAAATTCAGTCAGTCGAAGCAGGAAATCTAAACGCTAAAACAACGCGAGAACATCCACACCGAAACCATCAATCAACCGGCACGGGAAATTATTGGCGAATCATCCTTAATTCAAAAGCTATTCGATACTATTGCTAAAGTGGCACTTCCTGAAGCCGATGTTCTTATCCTGCGTGAAAATGGGACCGGTAAAGAGCTGCTCGCCCTAGAAATCCATAATCTGTCAAAACGGAGGGCAAAACATTTGTACACGTTAATTTGGGATCAATTTCAGAGAGATTTTTTAAATCGGAATTGTTCGCCCCTGAGAAAGGGGCAGAGCCCTTCGCAGATGCCCGGAATAACGCACAGGGAGGCTCGAACAAGCCGATATAGGCACACTTTTTTTGGATGATAATGGTAACCTCTCATTGCTACTGCAAACCAAACTACTTTCGGCACTTCAAAACAGACAAATTATTCGTGTCAGGGCATCCACTCACAGAAATGTAGTTATCCGACTGATTTGCGCAACCAACAGGTCACTAAAGGAAATGGTTAACTAGAATATTTTCAGGGAAGACCTCCTTTTCAGGATAAATGCAGTTAAAATCATCGCCCCTCCCCTACGTGATCGCGAAAAAGATGTGATCATTCTAGCGTCAAGACACATGTAATATGACGTAGATAATTATTTTCTTTGCCGGAAAAAACATTGGTAAGATATAAAGTAACCTTAACGCAACCAGAAAGAAATGAGTTGATGCAAATTATAAAAAAAGGCAGTCATTCCATCCAGACGTATCGCAACGCATACATATTATCAAACTGTGATGAAGGAGATTATTCTGATAAAATCATCAATGCGGAAATAGTCCGTGTCTTGAAAGTAGGGATGCGCACTAT
>JAAENC010001212.1 GCA_024224815.1 Chloroflexota bacterium | reverse complement strand
TAGTCACCCTAAAAAAAACCTTGAAGTGACACACTAAGAAAAAACTTTGCATTGACACTAAGAAAGATTTTTTTGAGACAGGTACAATGACAATGTATATTGTATTTATATAAATAATATTTAATGTAATAATATAATAAATAGCATGTATTTGATCATTATTAGATTTATCAGATATTCCAGTCTTAGAACAATTAATATGGGTATTAGGAAATATTGCAAGTGATGGAATAAATGTTGGTGATATATGTTTAAATAAAGGCGTAATAAAACGTTTAATATTATTACCACAACAGCAACAGAATAAGAATACAAATAATAATAATAATAATAAAGAAGAACAAAAGAGTGAGAGTGATAATACTTCCATTTTTTTTTTCAATTATTTTTTTTTGTTCAATGATTTTTGTAATTGTGTGTGCAATTTGTATATATTGTGTGTGCAATTTCAGATTGTGCATTCATTTTGTGCAAAATTGTTTCTGCATTGTATTTGTATGTCGTTTGATTTTGTGCTCAAAGAGATTGATTTTTTTTTATTTTGTATTTTGTGTGTTTAATGAGAATTTATACATTTTTTTGTTTGCATGTGGTG
>JAAENC010001211.1 GCA_024224815.1 Chloroflexota bacterium | reverse complement strand
CTTCCAACATGGCGCACGGATATGTTTTTTACGATACCTCGATTTCGCATTTCAGCCGCCAGTTCTCGACTTGTCCATTAGACTCTATCGGAAATAATATATTAGACTTGGTAAATCAAATTTTCAGGAGCCAAAATGTTGAAATACCAAGAACTAAAAAATAAATCCCAGAAGTTTTTAGACCTGACCAGCTTGACACCCGAAGAATTCGAAAAATTATCGCTATCATTCAAAAAGGCTTGGAGGGAGTACCAGGAAGAGCAAGAGAATGAACGCAAATCTAAACGGAAGCGCCAGAAAGGAGGCGGTCGAAAAGGAACAATAACGAAAATAGAAGACAAATTAGTATTCATTTTGGTGTATCAAAAAACATATCCGTTGCAAGTAGTGCAGGGAGAACTATTTGGCATGAGCCAACCTCAGGCTAATCACTGGATTCATGTACTCAGCCCAATTTTGAAAGCAGCATTGGCGTATGAAGATCAGTTACCTAGTCGGTCGCCACACGCTTTAGGCAAAAATCTAAACAACTACGCTACATTAAACTTCCAAATTGATGGTACCGAACGTCGTCGGCAACGTCCAAAGGATAAAAAGAAGCAAAAAGAGTACTATAGCGGTAAAAAAAAGGCACACACCTACAAAAATAATGCTGTAGCAAACGCCACCAACCGAAAAGTTGTCTATCTGAGTGAAACAGTTCCAGGTAAAACCCACGACAAAAAACTTTGCGATCAGGAAGAGATAACTTTTCCGGCGAAGGCTTTATTAGATAAAGACACCGGTTACCAAGGATACGAACCAGAGGGTGTGATCACCTTCCAATCAAAAAAGAAGCCCAAAAATGGTGCGCTTTCGGCAGCAGAAAAGTTTATCAATCGGATATTTTCAAGCGTGCGTATGGTTGTCGAACATGTTTTTTCAGGCGTTAAGCGTGGTCGCATCGTCAAAGAGGTATATCGCAATTTGAAAGCAGGATTCAACGATTTAGTTATGGGAATAGCCTGCGGTTTACATAATTTTCGCCAAGAATTTCGTCATCCGCTAGAAACCATCAATTTGTTAACATTAGCCGAAAATGGCTATTTCCGATAGAGCCTAAAATTAGTATGCTTCTAATCGCTTCGATTACCTATCGGAGCATTTTCTCTTAGCGGAAACTAAAATTGTAGCGGATATCCACACCGGGTTTGTGTAAGGGGGGCGTAGGTTGCCGAACCACGGCATTTTGCGAATGTTGATAAGAACTAATACCGCGTTCCTACTGCCGCGTCCATCGGAAACGCATCATTGATACGAGCTAAATCTTCCTCAGTCAAGGTCACATCAAGCGCGCCCAGATTTTGCTCTAAATAGGTGCGGCGTTTTGTACCCGGAATGGTGACAATATCCTCTCCCTGTGCCAAAATCCAAGCCAAGGCCAACTGGGCTGGAGTAACATTTTTGTCTTGAGCAATCTCGGTAATTCTTTCAACCAGAACCAGGTTCTTGGCAAAATTTTCGCCTTGAAAGCGAGGATTGGTTCGTCGAAAGTCATCCTCAGCCAAATCTTCAAACCGCTTAATTTGACCGGTCAAAAAACCTCGTCCCAGCGGACTATAAGAGACAAAACTGATCCCTAACTCACGAGTCGTGGCTAAAATCTCCTGCTCCGGCTCTCGACTCCATAATGAATATTCGGTTTGTAGCGCGCTAATCGGATGGACCGCTTGTGCCCTTCGGATAATATCTGGCTCTGCTTCAGACAGGCCAAGGTAGCGTATTTTGCCCGCTTGTACCAGTTCAGCCATAGCGCCGACGGTCTCCTCAATTGGGACATTTGGGTCAACGCGGTGTTGATAGTACAGGTCGATATAATCCAGCCCCAATCGTTTGAGGGAAGCATCACAAGCTGAGCGCACATAATCGGGCTGACCATTAATGCCTAAAAATTCATGCTTTTCATTCCGCACAACACCAAATTTAGTGGCTAAAACGACCTTGTCCCTTCGATCAGCAATCGCTTTGCCGACTAACATCTCATTTGTCCAGGGGCCATATATATCAGCCGTATCAAAAAAATTAATCCCCAGTTCAATGGCTCGATGGAGGGTACCAATCGACTCCGCTTCTTGGGCTGAACCATAAAACTCCGACATCCCCATACAGCCCAATCCAATGACAGAGATTTCCAAATTGCTGTGTCCTAAGTTGTGGTATTTCATTGTTGT
>JAAENC010001210.1 GCA_024224815.1 Chloroflexota bacterium | reverse complement strand
GGGGGGGGAGCCAGGTTTATTTTTCTTGACAAAAAAAATCCTAGTTTACAATTGACCAATAACTAACAATGGTTGCCCCAACTTTTGAAGGTATTTTTGAATTCCTATCTTGTATTCGTTATTTTTTAGGCCTTGCTAAGTAAATTCGCCACAAAAATCAATTTTAAAAATAAAATTCCAGATAGGGAGTTAGGGTACTCAAATTAAAAATCTCTCTTTTCCGATCATAATGGTACCAAGTTTTTCAAAATCGGACAAAAATTGACCGATATATGGCCTTTTGAAAAAGAGCTTTTTAAAAAATTACATCCATTTTTCAAATTGCCAAATTCATTTTCTTGGAAAAATCCTTTGAATAGGTGTTAATACAACGTAAAATACATAGTATAGGCATATTTCACTAAAAAAGCTTCAACTGTCCTAATTTTCAAAATATCGAGTTCTCCTTTGGACAGCAGCTACATAAGACTATTTCTATGTTAAGTTACTTTCAACTTTTCGAATTTTGCATTTAGTGATTTTTAATGGTAATTTTACCGACCTTTTGGAG
>JAAENC010001209.1 GCA_024224815.1 Chloroflexota bacterium | reverse complement strand
GTCGTGGTGGCACTGGTGTTGGACGGTGACGGATTTATACGCCGTCATCGGATGTTTAGCGGCAAAATGTCGGATGCGAAGTCATTGAAAGAGATTATCTCGGCAATTGAGCAAGAATTTGAAGAAAGCCGCATGCCGACGATCGTATTTGATAGAGGCATGGTAACCGATGAAAACATGGCCATTTTAAAGCAACATATTTGAAGCCGAGTTGAGCAACTTAAAAGAAAAGATTGCAAAAGGCAAAATCAATATCGCATCTACCATAGAACAGAGAATAGGAAGGATGAAGGAGCGTTACGGCAGTGTGTCGAAGTATTATAAAACCGAATATAACCACTGGGAGTTTTCATATACCCTGGCGGATAACACAAAGGTCTCCAAACGATTGACAAATTCGCTAAACATACTGAGCAACAAAGCAAAAGAGAACAAGATCACCTTTTCCGGCATCAAAAAGAAATTAGCTGAATTTAGCCGAAAATATCCGTGCGATTATTCGCAGATCGATATTCATCTTAAGCAGGCAAAATTTAAGTGGTGGACGAGCGACGAGCAGCAGGAAAAACAAAGGCTTATGGACGGCAACTATCTTTTGAAGACCAACCGTAAGGATTTAGCCACGGATGAAATATGGAAGATGTATGTGATGTTGACCCGGATAGAAAATGCTTTTCGTGATTTAAAGTCTTATCTGGGGCTGCGTCCGAATAACCATCAGATCGAAAAGCGAGTGG
>JAAENC010001208.1 GCA_024224815.1 Chloroflexota bacterium | reverse complement strand
TTAACAATTGGTATAGGACCAGTTTGATTTGTTACATTTATATAAGTACCACCTTGTACTTCTGTTATATCACCAAATGGTATTGTTGCCCATTTATTGTTTTTAGTTAAGAATCTATCACTAGCTATAGAAGTTCCATCAACAGCGGAAAGATCTGCTGTTACTGTTACGTTACCAAGTGTAGGTGTGTTAGGCGTAAGATTAATATAAGTACCATCTGTAGTTGTTATAGTTTCTACACCACTTGTAGTTCCTACTTCTATCCAACCAGCAGCACCGCCACCAGTATTTGATACATATTGTTTTAACGTGTCTGCTGTCGTGTCAAAATATAATTGACCAACAACACCCGTGCCTGCCGCAGCATCACTTGCGAACTTCTCTATAACTATGTTCTCTACTTGTATAGAGTTTAAGTTAACGTTATTTAAAAAATTAATTGCCATTTTTTTTAGTTTAGATATAATGTGCCTGTCTGTGCTGAGGCAAATGTTACTGTTAGTTGTGTTGTGCTTACATAAGCTACTTCACCATATACAACTATATTATTGTTATTTACTACTGTAATAGAAGGAAAAGTTCCTAATGCTCCAGTGTGAGTTGCTGTGATTGTTGTTACGTTGTTAAAAGGTATAACTTCTGTAGTACTATTTACATTACCCCACTCTATACCTGTAACCGTAGATTTTAAAACTTGGCCTTGTGAACCAGGTTTGTTCGAACTATCTCTTAAAGCACCTGTTATATATAGATTACCCGCAATTGTTAGAGTTGTTCCGCCCGGGTTAGCGTTTTGTGTTAATATCGAATCTGCTAGTGTGGTAGATGTTAAACCTGTTATAGGATCGGTTACATCAAAAAATAATGGCACAGTTAGATTTGTACCATTTACGCTATCGATTATGAATTTAGCTAAATCACTTATCTTAAAATTCTTTGTAGGATTTCTAAGTGTAGCATCTTTCTCTGTACCTAACAGTATATCGTCAAGCGCAGGAAGGCCTGTATTATAAGTATAGATTATTGCCATGTGTTTTGTTTTTGCGTATATTCTTATTTCTATAGAACCAGCTGTATATTTACCGTCACCGTTATGTGTTCTAATATTTAT
>JAAENC010001207.1 GCA_024224815.1 Chloroflexota bacterium | reverse complement strand
TTTGGCTCTTAGTGCACTCACATAGATCTCATTCGAGCTGTCCTTTAAAGGGCTGTCATTGGGGATATCTTCCAATAACATCTCTGCATGGCCAACAATGGGGAATAGGATATTGTTGAAGTCATGGGCGATTCCACCGGCTAGAGTCCCTATAGTTTCCATTTTTTGAGCTTGCTGAAGTTGAGCCTCTATCTTTTTATATTCTGACATGTCACGAAAGGTCCCCATCATGCATCTTTCACCGGTAAGTTCTATATGTGTCGAACTAATATCTGCATATAAAACACTGTTGTTTCTTCTTTTTATTGGGATATTTGTAGCCAAAGAAATCTCGCCTCGAGCCATTTTCTCAAATTTATCAAGAATGTAAGGTAAATCCTTTTGAGGATGGATATCTTTGATACTCATTTTCAAAATTTTATTTTTAGGATACTCCAGCATCTCAGTCATCTTACTATTACAGTCAAAGAATTTCCCACTTAAATCAGCCAATAAAATACCATCTGTCGCATCTTCAAAAATCCTTTTAAATCTGTTTTCACTCGCCTGTAAAGCATCGACAAGATTTCTCTTGGTTACATCTTGAGCAGTACCAAAGATGCTGAGCGCTTTATCATTTTCATCACGGATAACTTTGCCAAATGCCTCCATTACCCATTCCCGGCCTGAATCATTAATAATACGAACTTCGGCATGGTACGGGTTCTCATCGCTCTCTAATGCATCATTGAACTTTGTTTGCATCGCTTCCAAATCATTAGGATGAACTAAGCGGACAAACTCATCAAAGCTTGGTGTAAATTTTTTTGAATCTTTATCAAACAGCTTATATGTCTCGTCTGACCAGTCAAGTTTTTGGATTGTCAAATCTAAGTCCCAGTTTCCAATTTTTGCTACTTTTTGTGTCTCGATCAGTCGGAAATCTTGTTTCGTTAGTGCTTTTTCTATTTCTTTTCGTTCAGAAATCTCATTACGTAAAACCTCGTTTGCTTTAGCAAGTTCAGCCGTTCGATCCTTGACCCGTAATTCTAAGTCTTCATGTGCTTTTTTCAGATTCTCCTCAGTCTGTTTCTGTTTGGTAATGTCCTGCGCCAATGTAAGAAAACCATAGATACTTTCATCATCCACCAAAGGTGTATTATACCATTGGCATGAAATCTTTTTTCCACCTTTGCGAATGTTATTATTGCGCTCTGAATATTCAGCAATTTCTCCTGCTTTCAGTTGTTTCAGAACCTTTCCAACTAAATGCCGAGCATCTTCAGGAACAATATAATCAGCAGCATTTTTACCCAATATTTCTTCTTTCGAATAGCCAAATATTTTTTCAGCTGCTTGATTCCATTCTACAACCTGATTATTTGTGTCCCATTTGATATATGCCGTTGGCATACTGTCAATGCTTCTTTGCAATTGGTTGTTAAGCTCACGGTGCTTACCTTCACTCTTTCTCAATGCCTCTTCAGCCTTCTTTCGTTCGGTGAGATCAAAGAAAGTTGAAATTAGTACCTTATTGCCTTCATATTCTATCAATTGGATGCTCACATCTATGCAAATTTTGGTTCCGTCTTTATGTTTTGCAAGCAATTCTTGCTTTTTCAGCGGTTCATGATCTTTAATTTCCACATTTTTTTCCGAAATTTCAAACAATAATTCTTGGTCTTCTATTTTGACGTAGAAGTCTTTAATCATGCTACCGACGAGCTCGGTGTCTGTTCGCCCAAGCATGGTTTGCGCCACTGGATTTGCGTACAAAATCATACCGTCAGAAATAGTGCTGATTATCATGGCAGTCGGCGAGGAATCGAGAACTGTTCTTAGGAAATTGTCAGCATCTTTAACACCAAGGACAAATTTGTTGAAAGTTGTTAATAGTGCACCTATTTCATTGTCG
>JAAENC010001206.1 GCA_024224815.1 Chloroflexota bacterium | reverse complement strand
CCGCCTTGCCACATTGAAACTTTCATATTTACTTTTTTGAATATTAATGTCACTTCTGGAAGTAAAGTGTTTCTTAAATCAGTTTTTCGTGCTGATTTCAAATCTGAAATCAAAACTTGAAAATTTGGCCCGAGTTTTTTTCTAACGGTACTTACATTTTTTAATGTTAAATTGTGACTTTGTTATAAACTTATTTTCAGAATTGATTTAACCATTTTTATCAAAAATCGATTTCCAACAAAAAAGTATTTGTGTAAATTTTCATAAAAATGGATATTTAAGAAATAATTTTTCTGTCAAGTATTCGCGAAAGTGGTAAAATATCCAATTATAATGTCGAAAGTATAAAAAAAATGTTTCAAACCAAAAAAGCATTCAAGTAAATTTTCATAAAAATGGATATTTAAGAAAATATCCGTCAGGGATCAATAATTACCAATCAATAACTTCCAAATATCACAAACTAAGAATATCAGTTTTACAAATAGAGGCTTTTTAGAAACCTTGAAATATAAATAGCATTATAGGCTATGCT
>JAAENC010001205.1 GCA_024224815.1 Chloroflexota bacterium | reverse complement strand
GGTGCAAGCATCATCGGTGAAATTGTCACCGCTGGATATGGCATGCAGGTTGAGGCATGGATAAAAACAGGCATGACGATGACGCAATCCGATCTGGAAATGATGGTTCTTTTTGTGCAGGTCTTAGCGTTGGTTCATTTCGTCGCGCTGGTTCTTTATTACACACTTGACGAGCTAATTGAACTTTTTGGTGACGAAGATGGAGACGGTGTTATTAACGCGATGGATAAAGACTATCGAAAAAAGAAAGTATACGCAAGCGAAGGCAACAAAGAAGAACTAGCCCCAAAAGAATAGAGCCAGTAGACTTGCCAGTGTCTATAATAAACACTGGCAATAGTATTGAAAGTTTACTGGCTGAGACCTTAGCCACTGGCAAGTCTGATATTGCCAGCGGCACAAAGTACCACTTCTTTGAAGGAAGGAAGAAAGGAAAAGATGGCAAATACAAAAAAAGCGGTTTCTTCTACTGGCAAAAAGTCTACAAAGACCCCGACACTGGCAAGCGAAAAAGGAAAGGCGGCAAAGCGTTCCGTACCTGTCCAGACGAAGAAAGAAAACGCCAGTGGCTTAGAGGCACTGGCAGAACTTTTGAGCCTGATACAGGAAGATGTCCGAAGGTATAGCGAAGCTCTTGTTTTTCATAAAGCTCTAATAAAGAGCGTTGACGGTCACATCATCATTGTTTTACCTGGACCTGTTGGTCACGAACTGGACACTGGCAACAGTCATATTTTACTAAACGGAAAACCCGTTACTGGATGGGAAGAATGAAAAAGCTCATAATTGTTTTATTGATTGCCAGTGTCACTATTGCCTGCGGTGTATCATCTACCGTAACCAGTATGCAGCCACTAAAGCGTAGCACCGTCACCGCGCCAATTTCCCCCACCGCGCAGATCACGCCCTCGCCAACACCTACACAAGCCAACACATACACGGTAACTGGCAACTGGAATCTGCGAGAGGGACGCAGCGAAAATGGTCCATCTTTGGGCGTTG
>JAAENC010001204.1 GCA_024224815.1 Chloroflexota bacterium | reverse complement strand
CATAATTATAAAACCGGTGACGCTCTTCCGATTTTCCATTTTATCAGCAAAATTACTGTCTACGTACGCTGTCATTTCCAAACCATTATTTTCGTCATATTTTATTCCTTCTGTATGATCTATAAGATACTGTGCAATGCGATACGCTTGATCCATATGACTCTTTTTGGGATTCACCATGTTCTGGGATGCGTTCCTCACAGCATTTGCTATGTCCGGCCTTGTGCTCTTTGATGCATATAGCAAAGTTCCAACCAAAGATTGATATTCCTTCAAATCTACCTCTTCATTTGATTCACTCAGTTTTCCACTAATCATCGGGGTCTTTACTCCCCTAGGGTCAATTCTATAGCTAGTTTTGATCCCTTTAATGTATTCTTTTTGATAAAGCATTAAGCTTCCCTTTTTAGTATCTCGTTCAATTTCATATCCCATATATTTCTTCGCTATTCCCAATTCCTTAATTGCGTATAACTTACGAATTTCTTCGATGACATAGGT
>JAAENC010001203.1 GCA_024224815.1 Chloroflexota bacterium | reverse complement strand
CGTGCATCGGCTGTCACTTTTACAATGGCAGAGAGGTTTTGAAATCTAAATCATAGATATATTCCTTATGTTTATATATAATATAGACTATTATTACTTGGTAATATTGATGGATCATAAGGCTCAATTTTAAGGATCATAAGGGTCAATTTGTATGATCATAAGGGTCAATATGTATGCAATACTTTTGGGTTGGTCACTGGTGCGTATGGTATTGTGTCCTCTATCAAGCTTATATAAGGAGCTCTTATTGGCCTGAAGTTGACTTAGATAACAGTTATATCTGTTACATTTGACCATTTATAAAAGCCAGAGAGATCTCTCATCATAATTAGTTTGCTAAAAGCCTTAGACGAGGACACATGTTATCGCCTGGCGTCCTGGACATCGCGAGAGTGTATTGAATACAAGTGCGGTTGTGATAATAAATGATATAAAAAATAAAGTGTTACAGTGAACGAGAAAAGAATTGCATGAGTTATTCAGTGATATATTCAGTGATATATGTGTTAT
>JAAENC010001202.1 GCA_024224815.1 Chloroflexota bacterium | reverse complement strand
TTTTGCAACGGATACGGCGATATTCTACGCAAACCGTTTTCAGTGAAAAACACCCTTGAAGGCGTCAAATACTTGATTGACCAAGTGATGCGTTCATGTCGTCACCGTCATATCAAAAAAGAATATGTCTTCTTTGGTGGTGAAGATGTCAATTCATACGCAGAAAACTTTGCCAACGCATTACGTACCAAAGGATTCCTGGTGGCCAACGTCAATGCCCATGATGCCAAAAAGCAGCGGGAAAATCTACAGGCCAGTACCGACCGCATAGACCTCATGGGCATTGCCCTGATGCTGCTCAACCTGCGAGCAAAATGCAGTCCGGCTCAAGACGGCATTTATCGGAATCTGCGAACGCTGGTGCGACATCGAAAAAAGCTGGTAGTGATGAAGACCGAAGTTAAAAACCGTATGCATACCCTGGTCGATCGGCTCTTTCCCGGCTTTTTGAATGAAAAAAACACCGGCATCAATCCCTTTTCAAAAAGCTCATTGGTTCTGATGGAAGATCGTTTCAGTGCGCAACAAATCCGTCGCCGTCAGAAATCTACGTTGATTAAAATACTTAAGCGCTGCGCAACTCCAGATGCT
>JAAENC010001201.1 GCA_024224815.1 Chloroflexota bacterium | reverse complement strand
TTTTATTGATTTTGCATAATACATTGCCCAAGCATCGTTATATTCTGGTAATAATTTACCGCCTCCAAGCATATCTTTTTTACCTTTCATAAAGGCAGGCGGACTCCAGGGGCTCATATAAAATAACATATTTCCACCAGCTTCTGCAATAGCTCTTTTTATCATTGGTAAGCGAAATTCTCTATCATGTTCTATACTAAAAGTTTTGAGTTCTTTGTCTCCCTCTTCTATGTAAGTAAAACTTCCACTACTAAAATCGCAACTGTGAATAGAAGTTCGCATTAGCGAATTATCAATCCCATCCTTTCCGTAATAAGCAGATAACAATTCCTCCTGTTTTTTTGGTGATAATTTGGCAAATACCTCAGCGGAGGCATCCGTTATGGCACCTCCAATACCAATAAAAGTTTGAAACTCATGGTTTGGATTTACAAAAATTGAGTTTTCTGTTTCTAATGCCTGAGGTGTTTTAGAAAAGTTTTGTTTTCCAGTTTCTGTTAAACGTAAATCTGTGTCTTTTGCTGTAGTAATAATAGTTGCAGATTTACCTTCTACTGAATATTGAATTCTATCTTCAGTTGATTGAATTTTCTCTTTTTTTGGGCCCAGAAATTTCTCCCTTACTGATGTATGTTAAGTTAGACCCCCCCATAAAATTCAACGGCACCGAAATATTTTTTCTGGGACGCTTTCGGAGCGGAACCCACCCTCATGCGTAAACATAGTATAGACCCCTCTATACCCGCATAGGGTTCCCGGAGCCAGATGAGGACCCTGTGAAAAAATATTTCGGTGCCGTTGAAAAAAGTTTCAAAAAATAGGGGGGTACCCCTGTTTTTGGCCATTTTCCCTATATATAGTGGAAATATAGGGTCCCACATGGATTTGCTCGGGAGTGATCACGGAGTTGACTACGCAGTAGTCACCCACCCATACCCCCCCCGGATAGGATCGATTATGTTCATAGGAGTGTTATTAGACCCTAATAACATATTTCTATGGCGCCTGGGTGGGTATGGGTGGGTGACTACTGCGTAGTCAACTCCGTGATCACTCCCGAGCAAATCCATGTGGGACCC
>JAAENC010001200.1 GCA_024224815.1 Chloroflexota bacterium | reverse complement strand
TTTTTGTTGAAAAATATTCATAGTACTACATTACGACGTTAAAATGCCGTGAGGGCAGGGAACACACAGTCCCGGAGGGATGACATATGTGTAGCCCAGGGCGTGAGCCCTGGGACCACAAAACATCGTCCTCCCCCCGCCGTTGGCGGCGGCACATGGCGGGGGGCAATACTGTTGACTTAAGCATCTATATCCCTTTCAGGGAATGAGGTCCGGTGGCCTTTCGAACCCCAGGGTGTTGACCCTGGGCTAATATATGTACCCCCTTCGGGGGAGGCTGCTTGCCCTGAAAGGGCTGTATATTGTAGCCCAGGGTCAGCGCCGCGCCACCCTGGGTTCGGAATGCCAGACGGCCCGTTTCCCCTGAAAGGGGTACATAACACGCCTCCCTTTTTCTTAAGTCAACAGCATTATGGGCGGCTCTTTGATATTTCCCGTGAAGTTGGTGTTGAGTCAACACCAGACTTTAGTCTGGTGAAGATGAAAACGTGTCCCGCTCGCCTTGTCTCTTCAAGCATAGCAGCAAGAAAGAAAGTCAGTTTTTCTGAAAAATCGAGTTTTTTGATCTGTTCTGGATTTGTTTCC
>JAAENC010001199.1 GCA_024224815.1 Chloroflexota bacterium | reverse complement strand
TATAATTATTATTATTATAGTTCGAATTATTTGTTGGAAATCGTTTACGACTTCGATTATTATACCCTCCATTATTATATTTTCTAAATTGACCTCTTGATGGTCTATAATTATAATTCCTACTATAATATAAAATCTCAGCATCGGTCATTGTTTCAAAATTTACGTCACCTCCATATTCTTCATCTTCTAAAACATTAATTTCAGCAGTCGCTGATGTACTTCTTCTTGCTGGTACTTGATATTCTAATGGTATTGATAATTCTTTATCCACTTGTTTACATAAAATTTTTAATACCGCAATATTTCGTTCTCCAGCATATTTCTCAGCTTCTTGTCTAATACGATCTTGTCCAACTCGTTGTACAAATAATTTAAATAATGATGGTTCAGTTGCAACATCAAATCTTGATTCTGCAATCCCATGTGTGACTGCAAATCTTATTGCATATACATAATGATCAATTTTTTCTTGAAATTTCTCAAAATTTAATAATAATGTTTTTTCTGTCTTTTGCCATCCTTTAATAGCATTATGTGCTTCAATTACTGATGCAATTAATTCTGTTTCTTTACATAACCATTTACGTAATGCTTCATATCGATCAACTGCCCCATTTATATTATTAAAAAATGTGGATTTCTTTAATAATTTCGATCGTAATTCAGGTGACATAATCTCAGAAATTAATTTTTTATATCTTTTTTCTAATGGTATTTCATTTATCGCGCAACTATTTTCAAATACACCAAACCAC
>JAAENC010001198.1 GCA_024224815.1 Chloroflexota bacterium | reverse complement strand
GGTAATGTTCACGAAAACCCTGAATTATTGAAGCGTTACCGCACTTGCCCCCATTGCGGGGAGGTGATGAACGTACACCCTGTAGATCGTGCGCTGGGATCGGAGCTTGTTAGTTGCCCGACAAATTGCAGCGGCGAGCGGTACGCAGTGAAGGAAGAGAAATGATAATTAACGGAAATTCATTAAGCATACCACTAGCAGATAAAAGTGTTCAGTGCGCTATTACTTCGCCTCCTTATTGGGGGCTTAGAGATTATGGAAGCGATGCCCAATTAGGACTTGAATCAACACCAGAAAAATACGTTGAGAATATGGTTAATGTGTTTCGTGAAGTTTGGCGCGTGCTAAAAGATGACGGTGTGCTTTGGCTGAACTTGGGCGATAGTTATGCTGGAAACAAGAAGGGAAATACTGAAACGAACAAAAACCCTAATGCAGTCACACAGACTTTTGAAAAAAAACTAACAAAGGGATATAAGGCTAAAGACCTCGTAGGCATACCCTGGATGGTCGCCTTCGCTCTCCGCGCCGATGGTTGGTATTTGCGACAAGATATTATTTGGCACAAGAGAAACCCAATGCCTGAGAGCGTAACAGATCGTTGCACAAAATCGCATGAGTATATCTTTCTTCTAACGAAGAACGCAAGATATTATTATGACCATGAGTCGATAAAAGAAAATAGTACAACTAAAGAAAATAGGGCAAATGGAGTTTCAAGAAATAGAACTAAAAAATACGACAGCAAAGAAAATAAGATGCGCGGATTGAATAAAGCAGGTAAGACAGATTTTGATATTACCGAAACCCGAAACAAGCGCAGCGTATGGGATGTGACAACAAAGCCATATAAAGGCGCGCACTTCGCAACTTTCCCCGCTGATTTAGTTGAGCCGATGGTACTTGCTGGAAGTAGAGAAGGCGACATTGTTCTTGACCCGTTTTC
>JAAENC010001197.1 GCA_024224815.1 Chloroflexota bacterium | reverse complement strand
TATGAAATGAAACTATCCGTGTTCTCACAACTGCGTGATGCGCTTGGTACCGTTCCTCGCAACGTAAACAATGGACTTAATCAAATGAAAGAAACCGGCACTCACACCGAACTTAAGGCAATTAAAAGGGCCGTTGCAAATTTTAAAACCGATTTGAGAGAAAAAATTAAAACCACCGATGACAAATCACTTTGCAAAAGTTTTAAAAAAATAATAGATAAACTTAAAGAAAACGGAAAAAGGCTTTTCTCTGATCCGATGACTGTGTATGTTAATGGCGAAAAAAGAATTATTTTTATTCTTCGAACAAACAATATTTTGGAACAGCATTTCAGACGATTTCACTACTGGTGTAGAAGAATCCATGGCAATCATTCAGTCAGACGCAATTTAGAAAACATTCCTGAACAGTTTCCGATGGTAGAAAATTTAAAAAACCCAAATTATGTGCAATTAATTTTTGGAGATGAAAACAAAATAGCTGAAAAATTTGCAAAAGTAGATAAAAATATTATAAGCGAAATGAGAAATAATCTTAAAACAAAGCAAAAGATATATTCTTCAAATAAGATAAAAAAAACGATTCGTAATCCGGACTTCAAAAAGCTGTTGATAGATTCTTTTGCATCAGCAGCCAGCTAAATTGCGAAAATCCAACCACATTTTGTGATTAGACCTGAAACGATCTTAATCGACCGGTTTTCCTCCAAAATTGACTTATTAGGCGAATCGACGAAAAATTTTTATGGAATCAATAACCCCATCCTAAATCGGACCGTTTTCTCATGAAATTTGATCAATTAAGACCGATATGCTGGTGTTTTTAGGTATTTTTATTGAAATTTCAATGTGTTGC
>JAAENC010001196.1 GCA_024224815.1 Chloroflexota bacterium | reverse complement strand
GCCCTTGAGGTGTTAACGGAAATGGAAGCCTGGTATAAAGAAGAAATCTACAAAGTACTTCCACAAAGTGCCATTGGCAAAGCCAATGGCTACACACTCCGGCTTTGGCCCCGTTTGGTTAGGTATATAGATGATGGTCGTTTTCGGATCGACAACAATCCTATAGAAAATACTATTCGCCCGATAGCACTCGAAAGAAAAAATTATTTGTTCGCGCGATCACATGATGCGGCCCAGCGTGCCGCCGTTATCTACTCGCGACTGGCCTCATGCAAAATGAATGATCTCGATCCTTTCAAATGGCTAAAAGAAACCCTCTCTAAAATTCCCGACTACCTTGCAAATAAACTGCACAGACTTCTGCCGAGGCAAAAATAAACGAAATCTTATGTATGGGCAAGATGTCGATGGCCGAAGGGATACGTAACGAAGTCTATAAATTTTTCCTTTTAGCCTCACCTGATTAGTCTTTTTAACTTCTCTCTAATTTCATTTGTCCGGACCATATACTTTTTAAACCGTCCTTTCCAACTGTATAATCTAAATTGAGCGATTATCCGAAATAAAAAAGAGGAATAATTTGTTAAATGCAAGATAATTAGCATCTTGCAAGCGGTAAAAAAAAGGCAACAATCTTTCACCTTTTGGGGATTAATCTCTCTTTTAAGCGCAAATAAAATCACAATAATTTCG
>JAAENC010001195.1 GCA_024224815.1 Chloroflexota bacterium | reverse complement strand
AATAGGATCAGGAGCGGGACTAATAGCTCTAAAAGCGAATGCGGCGATTTCGCTGATCCACTAGGATCAGGAGGGGGACTAATAGCTCTAAAAGCGAATGCGGCGATTTCACTGATCCAAAAGGATCAGAGTCACAGCCCAAATAGTTTCTGTAAGCGTCAACATTTCACAAGCTGCCCAATGGTCCGGTATCCAATATAGTGCACATTACTGCTCAAATTTACCAAACATCGCTCCAGATACTGATCTCTTTTTTCGCCGCGGCCTCAGCCGCGGCGAGATTGTATACGGATGCCTTTGCTGTCCGTCCGTCCGTCCGTCCGTCCGTCCGTCCGTGCAAGGTCAAAACGCAATAAGTAAGCAACGGCAAGTGTCTAGATAGGGGTAATCTAGGTCGCTGAGCACCGTACGGTGGTCAGATTTTTTCTAAAATTTCTCAAAAAAAAGTTATTTAATTTTAAAATTTAAAAATCGAAAATTCGAAACGTGCACTTTTCGCGGCAAATCGGGTATCGTTCGAAAGGGCAAAATGAGCCGAGCAAGAATCTCTAATCCGATTTTCGCTAACTCTTACCAACAATGAGAAATTGACAAAAATGCTGATATTTTATCAAAATTTTATTTGATGCAGTACGGTAGCACCTAAGGCACGGCAGCGCTGCGTCATCCGTCATCTGGGCGCACGCGCCGTCTAAGTAAAGCCAGCACGCATTATTGCAGTGTTCAAGTGCGTGCGTGGAGCGCACGCAACGATGAGGGAAGCGCGTATTACAGCGGCTGTTCGAATAATACAGTCCCTGCAATTTCGCAAACGGGACGCAGTGTACAAGGGGCGTAGATATTTCTTTCAAACTTCGCGCAGCGTTTTTGGCCAATTTTTTTCCTAGCATATTGGGGACTTCTTTGCACAATTTTCGCGCAGAATTTGAAACCATAATGACCTTTTCCTATTTTTTGCGAATCTTTTTCCCATTTTTTCGCTCGGTTCTCGCGCAGCGTTTTTGCCAACTTTTCGGCGTCGTATCATTATAATGGCGCTCTAAACTATGGCGTCGTAGCATAATTACTGTTAAGCTAATGCGGCGAATTCACTGATCCAATTGGATCAGGACAGGAGCACCACAGAAGGTCACCAACAACCACAACAAGCATCACAAACTTCCACAAGGAAAAGACGACGAAATTTTATCTGATAATCGACGCTGCTCCAGATTCAGTGTGCTTGCACAGTTTAACAACGTTTTTTACCACAAGCTTGTTATCAAGCGACTTTTATCATGTCGCTTTATTTTGACACTGTTATAGTGACGCTCCTGACGCTCCTGACGCTCCTT
>JAAENC010001194.1 GCA_024224815.1 Chloroflexota bacterium | reverse complement strand
CCTTCGTGTACAGATTTTACATGTATACAGTGGGATGCATGAAAATGACTTTCTTTTCATTACTCATGTTTCTGTATTTGTTCTGTGTAGAGGTTTCATCATAGATCTCTTATATCATAGTTCTACTACTAGTCATTCTAGAATTTGTGAATAAGTTTCTGAAGGCTATGGAAAGCGTAGACTTTCCATCTAGGCACTTACCTCGACATTATCCATTTGAGATGTTCTTTTTTGTAAAGAACACTTTCAGTACAACATCCTCTACTGAGTAAGAATATTGAGTTGCTAATGCAAGAGAAAACATCAAAATACTTTTTGCATGTCTGTATTTCATACCGATATTCAAAAAAAATCTCTTGAAGCTACCCACCCGGACGTAAACGTCCGGGCTACATAGCCAAAGCCCTTTGGGCTAAAAAGACAGGACGATTTATCGTCCTTGAGCCTATAGCCCGCCGGGTTTAGCCGTGGGCGGATTAAATGGATAAAGTCCAGCTTACTCAAGCGTTAAACAGCTTTCTTCATATAAAATCCATAACTGTATAAGCCAAAGTCTCTCTAAAGCAGTATAATATTCTTATAAATCAAGACTTGATATATGGTGCTTGGAGATAGCACAAAAGGCTCAATCTGGGACTGGGAAGAAAATAAAAGGGAGGCTTTTTCATCGTAACAAGCCCGCATCAGGTTGGGGAGGAACTGTATGTTACGTATTTATAATACACAGACCCACCAAAAAGAAGTTTTCAAGCCCCTTGAAGAAGCTAAAGTCCGTATTTATATTTGTGGCCCAGTAATATATAAAGAAATTCAACTAGAGCAGGTTGTCTCCGCTCTTGTTTTCGATGTGATTAGACGTTACCTGGAATATCGGGGATATGACGTTCGTTTTGCAATGAGCTTTACCGATCTAAATGACAAAATTGTATCCCGATCAACCTTGCTAGAGAAAGACCCCTGTAATCTGACAGAATCCTACATCCAGGAATTTCGGCATATTTTATTAGAGCTTGGCATTTTACCGGCTACTGTTTACCCTCGTGCCAGCCACACAATGCCGCAGATCCAAAAGCTTATTAAAAAACTGCTCAAGAAAGGCTATGCCTACAAAAGAAAAGGGCATATCTATTTTCGGGTTAAAAAAGTTAAAAGCTACGGGAGCTTCTCTGGGCAGACGCCAAAAAAAATGATCAAGAGTGGAAAAAATGAAAATAGTAAGCATAAGAAAAGCCCTCTCGATTTTCCTTTATGGCAAGTTTCAAAGAAAGGGGAAATAGCATGGGATAGCGCCTGGGGAAAAGGTCGCCCAAGCTGGCATATTGCCTGCTCTGCGATGAGCCACTATTATCTTGGTGGACACGCCGATATTCATGGAGGGGAGAATAATCTCATCTTCCCGCATCACGAAAATAAGATTTGCCAATCTCTTGCGTTATCAGGCAAATCCCCAGCTCGTTACTGGATGCATACAGGTGTAGTCCAATTTGAAAGTATGGGGAAAGATGGGGAAGGAAATAACAAAAGAAATATAAAAGACTTTCTTGCCGAACATAGGCACGATACCCTAAGAATGATGCTTCTCCAGAAAAGTTATCGCAGCCCTCTTCGCATTAATGACGAAGTGATTGCTCAAGCCCGACAGTATGTAGATTCTCTCATTGCCGCGCTTCGTCCAACATCGCAAAAAGTTGCCGGTCTTGGTCGAGAGAAAAAAAATGCGCTTGATGAAAAAGTTGAAAAAACGAAAGAAGTCTTTTTAGAGTGTATGGATGATGATTTCAATACCCCAAAAGCCTTAGCTAGTCTTTATGAATTGGCAAAAAAAATTAATCAGCTCTCTTACGAAGCAGGCGCAACGGACGAAGATCTTTTTTTTGCGCAAAACACTTTACGTGAGCTAACACGAGTTCTCGGGCTGGAACTTATAGAAAAAGAGGGCTTCGGGAGAACAAATCAATTCATAAATCTGCTTCTTGAAGTACGCAGTGAAGCGCGTGCCCAAAATATGTGGGCCATGTCTGACCTGATCCGTGACAAGCTTGAAAAACTGGGGGTGACTGTAGAAGACGGCAAAGATGATTCATCCTGGAGATGGACCTAAAAGCAGTTTTCTTTTTCCTCCGCCAAAACGAATAATCTAAGACTTTTGCAGGTAAAATACCTTTATGAAAGAATTTATTTATGGACGAAACCCGGTTTACGAAACACTGCGTGCCAAACGGCGGCAGTTTTTTCAACTCCTTGTCAGTGAAACAGCCCAGGAAAAAGGGCGTTTAGCTGAAATTATTCAGATGGCGCGTGCGCAAAAAGTCACTGTACTTCGTGCACCACGCAAACGCATGGATAAAATAGCCGCTAATAATCAGGGCATTGCTCTCGAGGTCAGCGGCTATCCTTATCATAATGTGATAGATATTACGGATAAAGCAGAATCGCGTGGGGAAGCACTTTTTGTTCTGCTCCTCGACACTTTACAGGACCCCCAAAATTTCGGTACGCTCTTGCGGACAGCTGAATCCGTTGGTGTGCATGGGGTTATCATTCCATTAGCGCGGACGGCGCAGGTGAGTGCTTCGGTGGTTAATGCCTCGTCTGGGGCGAGTGAGCATTTATTAATCGCGCAAGCGAATCTCGCGCAGGCGATCGTTAAGCTGAAAGATGCCGGGGCGTGGATCGTCGGCCTCGAGGGCAGTGAGCAAGCCCAAAACCCGGGCGCGATCTCCTTGGATGGCGGGATAGGTATTGTCGTCGGCTCAGAAGGCAAAGGAATGCGTCCGCTTACCCGAAAATCCTGTGATCTATTAATGAAATTGCCTATGGAAGGGCAAATCGAATCACTTAATGCGGCTGTGGCGGGGTCGGTCGCTTTATATTTGACCTATTTAGCAAGGAATAAGTCTTAATTTGTCATTGCGAGCGTTTTTTGCGAAGCAATCTCCATGACAGAGAAGGAGATTGCCACGCCGAAAAACATCGGCTCGCAATGACATGATGAGTGAAGGAAGAAAAATGGCAAAGGCAACCATCCAATTTCCGCGTGGGTTTTTGTGGGGTAATGCAACGGCGGCGCATCAGGTAGAAGGCAATAATACAAATAATAATTGGCACGAGTGGGAAGAAGCGGGGCATACCGAGCATAAATCTGGCTTGGCCTGTGATTGGTGGGGCGGCCGCTGGAAAGAAGATTTTGACCGCGCCGCCGAAACAGGGCAAAATGCGCATCGTTTGTCGGTTGAATGGAGCCGAATTCAGCCCGAAAAAGACCGCTGGGATGAGGGTGCGCTAGATCGTTATAGAGAGATGTTGCGCGGCTTAAAAGAAAGAAATATGACTGCGATGGTGACGCTGCATCACTTTACTGACCCGATCTGGTTCATGGAATTGGGCGGCTGGGAAAGCGATGAAGCGCCACAACTTTTTGCTGATTTTGTACATAAAACCGTCTCTGCGCTGAAAGAATATGCTAATTTGTGGGTCACGGTAAATGAGCCAAATGTTTATGCTTATTCAGGTTATGCTGCTGGTGTTTTCCCCCCGGGGAAAAAAGATTTGAATATCGCCTTTAAGGTAATGGTCAACTTGGTGCGTGGGCACGCGTTGGCTTATAAAGCCATCCATGAAGTGCAGCACGAAGCACGGGTGGGGATGGCGCACCAATATCGCTCGATCTATCCGAAAAATCCGCGTTCTCCATTAGATCGTTGGGTGGCGAAGACGCAATCTGCTATTTTTAATGACTTGTTCCCGAAAGCGTTAACCGATGGGAAAATGAAGTTTTTATGGCAGCGTGTTAATGTGCCCGAAGCCGCTGGAACACAAGATTTTATGGGGATGAATTATTACACCCGTGATTATGTTTCCTTTGACTTAAGGATGGCTGGTGAGTTATTTGGCGCGCGCTCTTATGCTGAAAATGCCGATTTAAGCGAGACAGATTTTATTGCAAACGAGCCGGAAGGTTTCTTTGAAGGAATGCGCTGGGCGCAGCGTTTTGGGAAGGATATTATCATCACCGAAAATGGTGTGGAAGACTCGCGGGACGAGATGCGACGACGCTACTTGGCACAGCATATTGAGCAGCTTTGGCGCGGCGTAAATTTTGGCTGGCGAATTAAGGGATATTTCCATTGGTCGCTAGTGGACAACTTTGAGTGGGAGCGCGGCTGGACACAACGTTTCGGTCTCTGGGAGTTGGACGTGGAAAGCCAAAAGCGCCGCAAACGAAAATCAGCTGATCTCTATGAAGAGATTTGCAAGACCAATAGCCTTTCGAGCGAGATGGTGGTGAAGTATTGCCCCGAAGTGAGCGAAAAGCTTTTTCCTGATTAATTTTTCGCGGAGAAATGCAGGTGATGGTAAGGCTGTAAACGAAGGTGATTTTGCGAGGCAGTTTTATCGCCGAAGCAATCCCATTTTTAGAGAGTGAGACTGCCACGTCGCAAACGCATGCTCCTCGCAGAGTCAGCCCATCACTTCATTTTGTCACAACTGAAAAGTAATGGATATAAAACGCACCTCTTTGCAGGTGCGTTTTTCATTTCAACATCTTCTCCATTCGAATATCTGTCCACATTTTTCCCTCCCAATAAGTGAAATTCTCGATGCGGGCGATCTCTTTATAGCCCATTTTTTTATAGAGCTTGATGGCATTCTTGTTGAATTCAAAAACACCTAATTCGATACGCTTTAGGCCCTGTTCAGTAATTTCTTTTTCTAGAAATTGCATAGCAAGTGTGCCAACACCTTTTCCGCGTGCGGAGGCCTCGCCGATGTTAATGCCTATCCATGCGCTGTCTGGGATTTTCCTGTAGAGTTGCTGTGGATCAATTTGAAAGCTCACTTCACCGACCAGGTTTTCATCCAGATAGATGAGGTAGATTTGATTATATCCAATCCGTTTTAGCAAAGATTCTGGCGTTACTACTTCACGACTTTCGAGAGCTTCCTTTGTCGGATTTGGGCGAATAACGGGAATTAATGTAGGGTCATTTGCCCATTTATTAAGGGCGCTGACGATTTTGGGCGTGGGGGTGGTAAGTTTCTTAAATTGAATCTGCATTGCCTTTCATCTCTCGTTTGTACCACCAATAGATGGCGAGCAAAATAAAGGGAAAGAATATATCCCAATAAAGGATAAGCCCTGCATTGCTAGGATGAAAATTGCCGAACTCGACGATATGTAGGATGTGAGTCAGTGCCGCTCCCCATAAAAAGGTAATCTTGGTGATCAGAAAAGGCTCCCAAAAGGATCTTTTCCAAAATCCGATAAACCCGATCACCCCAATGCCAATTGATGCAAATCCTAATTCCATCTGGAAGCCACTATTCACCGGCCAACCGATGCCCTGAGCGACTTCGTCTGCATAGATAATGTGGCCAAAAAGCCCGCTCATGATACCGAACCAACCGGCTAAGCCGATAGTGTAGATGGCAACGATCTCAGCGACAGATTCTTTGCGCTCAATATTCCGAGTACGCCAGAGATGAACGCTGATCGAGATAAGAGTCACTGCGATTTGGAGGTAGATATTTAAACCAGAAATTTCAAAAAAAGCTTGCATGGGGCTCTCCTATACCAATAAAGATAAGTCTTGTCCAAAATTATACTTTAGCTTGTCGCAAGCGCCACCAGAGCCCAAGGAAGATAAAAGGAAATGTAAAAAAGATGATGTATATCAGCATGCTGAAATTATAGGTGCTTGTTGCGTCTATTACCGAAAGCCAGCTTTCATCTACGAGTGGCAACGCGTCAAAGTCGCTGATAATGAGCGTTTCTTCCCAGCTATTTTCCAGTAAACGACAAGTCCCGTTTTCAGAGCAGAGGGCAATTCCTTCCATAGGGGTGTCGGCGGAATCGTAGGAGACGCGAATGGTGCTATGTGGCCGCAATAGAAGCTCTTTGTTCCGGAAATATCGGGGCTGCAAAATCACACGCGGATCAGCATAGGTGGTCGTGATCGGTGTTATGTAGAGGCTTTCATTAGTTTGATTTTCGATATGGACAGTGGCATTGAAAAAGTCTAGATCAGTATCAGTGAAAGCAAAAATGATGGATCCCGCCCCTAAGCAGGCAAAGGGGGAGGATAAGATGGCGAGAATGAGGAGGATTGTGCGAAAAACTTTTTTGTGTTTTGTCATAATATCTACTCTCTAATTTTTCTCCAGACAAATTTGCTAAATAAATCCAAGCTGCCAGCAACAAGAATAAGAGCAATTATCTGAACACTTGCTGCGCGATAATCTAGTAAATTAATGTTTTGGCTAAGCAAAAAACCAACTCCGCCGCCACCGACAAATCCAACAATTGAAGCAAGCGTAATATTGACAGGAAGATATTTGAATGCGATTCCCGGGAGATGTGTTGACAGTAATTTTGATCGCTCCAAAGCTGGATTTCCTCGTATGTACTCTTCATATTTTGCTACAAATACGGCTGTTGAAAACAAGGTAAGTGCAAGAAAACCTGCCATGGGGCCAATTCAAACAAAAATTATTGCTGGAAAGGTTACGATTAGTGGATGAACAGAACGTATTGCTACAAATATTAGTTGGATGAGAGTGTTGAAGATTCTCAGTTTTCCTGAAGATGTTTTCAGAAGCAGAAATGAAAAAAGAGCCGCTAATATCGCAGCAAAAACTGTTGTTAGGAAAGCCATTTGAATGGTTTCGATCATTTTTCCCAGAGTTGCGATCGCGTTTGCAGACCACTCGGGTGATCCAACATTTGTGCTTACCGTTGCACGAAGTGCCTGTGCTTCTTCAACGGGCTGGCGATTAGGCAGTTCTACCTCAACAATAAAATAGCCATTTTCATCAACAGAAAAAACGCCCAACTGCTTTCTGACTCCACTGGAGGTTATAAAGTATAGAGGACCTTCAGCAAAAGAGGGCATGTTGAAACCTTCAACTATTATTTCTTTAAAGGCAGCACCGCAAGAGGGGGTGGCAACTAAATAAGGCCTATTGATATCTGTCTTTGGTAGAGCAGGTTTTTCACCATTTCGGCAGGGTAAATAGACGGGAGCTTCAACATTTAACTCTTCTGTTTCATATTCAAGAATATCTGGTTCAGAAAGTGCTTGAAAGATGTGTGTAATACCTTCCTGACGAATTGGATCACCCATTATCTGAAGGTCCATTATCGACTGGTATGAATAGATAAAAAAGGCCAGAATTCCCACCGAAAGTAAAGCCTTTCCCAATTTTTTTACTGTTGCCTTCTTATTATTTTGCTCGTCCATAATCTATCTCCTTTTCCCTTCCTATAATATATCGCTGATATCGTTATTATATAACGAGACAGAGTATTGATTAGTTTCAAGTAATACTTATTCAGATAAAGTCATAAAACGCCCTAGCTCAACATTCTTAACGACATTTCCGCTTTTGAAAATACGCCCATTCATCGTAATATAGGCTCCGGCGGGTAGCGCTTGGACAGCGGCTATCGCGCAGCCGATATTAAACATGGCATCGCTGGTTTTGAAGAGGGCAGGTTCTAGTGCGCCGGTCAGGACGATGGTTTTATCTGGGATAGCTTCTTGCAGGGCTTTGGCGGTTTCGACCATTGTATCGGTTCCGTGGGTAACGATAATATGTTTTTCTTCGGTATCCTGTACAGCTGCAATGAGCACGTTTCGGTCGGCGGGCGTTATTTCCAGGCTATCCTTCCGCAAAATGGATTTGACAGAATAATCCACTGTGAGAGGTAATTCAGCCAGAACGCGTTCAATATTTGGTTCGCCAACTTCGTAGGTACTTTTGGCGTCGAAATAGACTTTGTCGATCGTGCCGCCGGTTGTCAGGATTTTAATGGCTTGCATATTTTTGTTCTCCTTTGCGGTAATTTGCTCAATTATACGATTTTATTTAATTATATGCCTTTTGCTATGAAGATTTTTATGGGCTTTGTGATAGACTTTTAAAATCAAAATAAAAGTTGTCTCTCTTATGAGGAGGAGCAAAAATGGTACAACCGAACGGCATGAGTAATCTTCCGATGGTAAATGGGCAGTTTATTACGATTGAACGCTTTTTACTAGATAGGCAACCTGAATATGCAAAAGGTGATCTGACCACAATTCTCTATGATATGGCGTTGGCGGGGAAAATAATTAGTGCCCAAACACGCCGAGCCGGTTTGCTGGATGTGCTTGGGTTGGCAGGGCAGGTGAATGTGCAAGGGGAATCGCAGCAAAAACTTGATCTTATGGCTGATGATGTGATTATTCGACTAAATGACCATACAGGCAGATTAGCCGCTATGGTAACAGAAGAACAAAAGGATTGGGTGCGCATTCCTGAAGGATATAGAAAAGGGTCTTATGTTTTGGTCTATGATCCTTTGGATGGCTCTTCAAATATAGATACGAATATCAGTATCGGGACGATTTTTGGACTCTATCGCGTTGTTGATAGAACAAATCGTGGACGTTTGGAAGATTGTTTACAAGCGGGCAGAAAATTGGTTGCGGCGGGCTATATTATTTATGGCACGAGTACCATGTTGGTTTATAGTGCGGGGAATGGTGTTCATAGTTTTACTTTAGAGCCTTCGTTAGGTGAGTTTTTGCTCTCACAGGAGGGAATGCTTTTCCCTGAAATCCCTTCTTATTATAGTTTTAATCACTCTGCCGGCAGGAGTTGGAGTCCGCAGGTAGAGAAATATGCAAATTGGCTGAGGGATTCTTATCAGCCGCCAATGTCCTATCGCTATATTGGTTCGATGGTCGCGGATTTTCATCGTAATTTGGTGCATGGCGGTATCTTTGCGTATCCGGCAACACCAGAAAAACCAAACGGCAAGATCCGTCTTTTGTATGAAGCCGCGCCTTTAGCGTATCTTGCTGAACAAGCGGGGGGATATGGCTCAAATGGTCGGAGAGCGCTGTTGGATGTTGTGCCTACAGATATTCATGAACGTACCCCTGTGTTTATTGGGAATAGGGATTTGGTAGCAAAAGCAGAAGAATTCTTGCGTCAGAGTTAGAGCAAGGCATTTCTGAAAACGATAAATCCCCTTCTTGAAGGGGATTTATCGTTTTAAAGGCCATATTTATCATTTCTTCTCAAAACTTTCTAAAGCCTATCGTGTTTCTCCTGTATAATGATAACGTTGTATGAGCATCCGCGAATGGTGGATGCAACGCACCCCCTGTATTTATAGAAATGAATATCTTTTACCCATGCCTTAGGAGGTCTGTATGTCTGATAAAGAAAATTATGAGGGTGAAGTTTATTTCCCTTCAGAAGAAGTTGTTAAAAATGCCAACGTTCCAGACTATGATACTTGGTATAAGCAATCTATTGATGACCCCGAGGGGTTTTGGGCAGACCGTGCCAATGAATTGGAGTGGTATAAAACCTGGGATAAGGTGCTGGATGACAGCAACGCACCTTTTTATAAATGGTTTGTTGGGGGCAAAACAAATATTGTGCACAATGCCATTGATCGCCATTTGACCAATGCCAATAAGAATAAACTTGCCCTAATTTGGGAAGGTGAGCCAGGTGATACCCGTACCTTCTCTTATCACGCATTGAATCGTGAAGTTAGCAAAATGGCAAATATTCTTAAGAGTATGGGCGTAGAAAAAGGCGATATTGTCACCATTTATATGCCGCGTATTCCTGAGCAGGTTTTTGCGATGTTAGCTTGTGCCAAAATTGGTGCGGCGCATAGCGTAGTTTATGGCGGCTTCAGCGTAGAGGCTTTGGCTTCTCGTATCGAAGATGCAAAAAGCCGCGTTTTGGTCACCGCAGATGGCGCTTGGCTTCGTGGCAACGTTATTAAACTGAAAGATATTTCTGACGAAGCAATGGCACGTCAGGCAACGATCGAGCATTGTATTGTTGTAAAACGCACCGAGAATGAAGTTTATATGGAGCAAGGACGTGATTTTTGGTATCACGATCTGCTCGAACTCCCTATTGCGAGCCCGAAATGTGACACTGTAGAAATGGATGCCGAAGACCTTCTTTTCATCCTCTATACCTCCGGTACAACGGGAAGACCAAAAGGCATTGTTCATACGCATGGCGGGTATCAGGTTTATACGCATACCACGCTCAAATCTGTTTTTGATGTGAAAGATGATGATCGTTGGTGGTGTGCTGCTGATCCGGGCTGGATAACGGGACACAGTTATATCGTCTATTCCCCGCTTATTGCTGGAACGACCAGTTTTATGTACGAGGGCGCACCGACTTTCCCCTATCCTAACCGTTGGTGGAAAATGATCGAAAAATACGGGATAACCATCCTCTACACCGCTCCGACCGCGATCCGCGGCTTGATGCGCTTCGGAGACGCATGGCCCAACCGATTCGATCTCTCCTCTCTACGCTTATTGGGCAGTGTCGGCGAACCGATTAATCCTGAAGCGTGGAAATGGTACTACGAAGTGATCGGCAAAGAAAAATGCCCCATCATGGATACTTGGTGGCAAACAGAAACAGGCGGATTTGTAATCACACCTTTGCCTGTAACCCCGCTTAAACCCGGCTCTGGCACAAAACCTTTCTTCGGTCACGAAGCCGACGTTGTGGACGATGACGGCAACCCTGTGGCAGCAGGGGAAGAGGGCTTTTTGGTACTCAAACGCCCGTGGCCGAGCATGTTGCGTACCATTTATGGCGATGATGAACGCTATAAAGAACAATACTGGGGCAAATTCGGGAATATGTACCAAACCGGTGATTCTGCCCGTAAAGATAAAGATGGCTATATCTGGATCATTGGCAGAATGGATGACGTTCTTAAGGTCAGTGGCTACCGTTTAGGCACAGCCGAAGTGGAAAGCGCCATAGTCAGCCACTCCAGCGCAGCAGAATCTGCTGTAATTGGATTGCCTCATGAAATTAAAGGCAACGCTGTTCATGCTTATGTGATTTTGAATGCGGGCGTTAGTGGCAGCGATGAACTAGTCGCTGCTATACGAGATCATGTTGGCAAAGAACTCGGTCCTATCGCAAAGCCGGAATCGATCACCTTTGTCGATAGCCTTCCCAAAACACGCAGTGGTAAAATTATGCGCCGTCTGCTAAAAGCCCAAGCACTCGGCGAAGAAGTTGGTGATACGAGCACATTAGCAGATTAATTTCTCGAGCATTAAAGAAAAGAGGACTTCGTGAGAAGTCCTCTTTTTTTACATAAATCCTGAGTACAGGCGCTTTCCTGCTATAATCTCAGCCATGATTCTTGTTATAGGCGGTACAGGTTTTGTTGGGCGGGCGTTGGTGCGTCAGCTCGTTGAAGCCGGTCACGAAGTCCGTACTCTTATTCGCCCTTCGCCAAATAGCCCGCGCTTACCACAAGGTGTCCCTGTTGAAGTTGCAGTGGTCAGCTTAAATGATCTGCGTGGTCTGCGCGCTGCATTACGTGGTATAGATCATATTTATCACCTCGCGGGCGGAGAAAGCAGTGCCCAACTCTTTGAAACAGATATCGAGGGGACAAAAACACTTATCCAAGCCGCAGCAGGTTCAAATGTCCGGCAAATTATCTATCTCAGTCATCTCGATGCAGATAAATCCTCCGCTTTCCCCGCATTAAGAGCCAAAGGACTTGCAGAAGAACATATCCGCAATGGGAATATCCCCTACACGATCATCCGTTCATCCGTTATTTTTGGGCCAGAAGATAATTTTACAACCATAATCTCTCGTTTGGCCCAAATTTCCCCCGGAGTCATTTTTTTACCCAATAAAGGCGCAACCTATTTGCAACCAATTTGGGTAGAAGATTTGGTAACTTGCCTGCTCTGGTCTTTAGATAATCCCGAGCTGGAAAATAAAACTCGAAAAATTGGCGGGAGCGAGTATCTTTCACTACGTCAAATTTTTGAAATCATCTTGGCCGTAACCAATCGTAGAAGACTTATTCTCTCTGCACCAACGCCATTTTTGCGTTTGGGCAACCTTATACTTCAGGCCACTTTCCCTAAGTTCCCTATCTCTGGCTTTTTCCTCGACTACCTTGCGACAGATCGTACTTGCGAAACAGATTCTTTACCGCGTATTTTTGGCCTAATGCCTGCACGTTTTACCTACAGACTTAATTATTTACAAAAAGAAAGCTTTTTTGCTAAATTGCGTGCAAGACTGAGCAGAAAATAATTAGTAGTGAAAAAATTAAGAGATAGTTTTGTCATTGCGAGGCAGTTTTGTCGCCGAAGCAATCTCCAAGATGGTTAGAGAGACTGCCACGCTTCGCAAACTAACATACCCATAACTTGTTGTACAACCATCATTAAATAATCTTCCTCTATGTCTATAAAGCCTTCTTATGAAATTCGTCTCCTCGAAAGCGCAGACGAACTCTTCCCTACTGAAAAACTGACCGACGAAATTTGGCGTGGTGGCGCACAAGATATTGTCCCCACCCACATGCTTACCGCTTTTGTTCATAACGGCGGCCTTGCCATTGGCGCATTTGAAAACGATAAAATGATCGGCTTTCTCTTCGGTTTCCCCGGTTTATACAACACCCCTAAAGGATTAAAAACAAAACATAGCTCGCATCAAATGGGCGTTCATCCTGCGCATCGTGGCAAAAATATCGGCTTTGCGCTCAAACAGGCGCAGTGGCAAATGGTGCGCCAACAGGGTCTAGACCTTATCACCTGGACCTACGACCCTCTTCTCAGCCGCAATGCCTATCTAAATATCGCCCAGCTCGGTGCTATTTGCAATACCTACAAACGCGACGAATATGGCGAGATGGTTGATGGCCTCAACGCAGGCGTAGCCTCTGACCGTTTTCAAGTCGATTGGTGGCTTAATACGCCCCGTGTTTTTCAGCGATTAGATGTAGAGAATCGTACTCTTTTGGGATTAGAAAACTATCAAGCAGCCGAGGCTCAAATGCTCTATACTCCCGAAACAAACGCAGATTTAGGCTTGCTGCGTGCCCCCAAACATTATTCTCCCCCAAGTGCTAAACTCATCCTCCTCCAGATCCCCAACGATTTCCAAAAACTCCGAACAGTTGATCTGCCCCTGGCAAAAGACTGGCGTTTCTTTACCCGAGAAGTTTTTGAAAAACTATTCAACGCAGGCTATATCATCACCGATTTCATCTATGACCGCAGCGAAACAACCCCGCGAAGCTTTTATGTCCTCACAGATGGGGAGAGCACGATAGGCTAACTAGCTTACTAGACCTCTTGCAAAAGTAGTTATGTAGAAATGGCAGACTACAAAAGTCTCAAAGACTTTTGTAGTCTTATTCGAGAAGTCTGCTAAATTAAAGACAAAAACGGGCACACAATTGTGCGCCCGTTTTCAGTTTAATGCTTCTTCTTATTCTTCTTTCGGGAAAATTTCAAGTTTTTCTCCACCATCAGGATGATCCAATTTATAGGTAATAACCCGCTGTGGGAAGGGGATGTCAATACCCTCTGCGTTCAGTTTTTCATAAATTGCGGTGTTCACTTTATCAAACATACGGCGTGTATCTACATAAGATTCCAGCCACCAGCGAACACGGAAGATAAGAGCAGAATCGGCAAATTCTAAAAAGAGGGCTTCCACAGGGCGGTTTTCCAGAACACCTTCCACTTGACGAACTGCGTCAATGATAATTTGGCGCGCTTTTTCAAGGTCTGTACCGTAAGCTACGCCAATATGAATTTGAATACGGTATTGCGTATCGGGGTAAGAATAGTTGATGATGGGGCTTTTCCCAATTACAGAATTGGGAATAATGACCATGCGATTATCGCGTGTCCGAATACGTGTGCTGCGTAATCCAATATCTATCACATCGCCCCATGTGCCAATATCCTGTAATTCGATACGATCCCCAATCCTGTAAGGGCGGTCTAGCATGATCACAAAACCGCTAATTGTGTCGGAGAGCGCGGCTTGGGCGGCAAGTGCAATAGCCAAGGAGCCAATGCCCAGCGTTGCAACAAAACCGCCAACTTCAACATTGAAATAGTCAAGAAAAATAATGGCGGCGATCACGACCAAGACAATCAGGATTAAGCGACGCAGGAAGGGCATTAGTTGTTCGCCAAGTTCTATTTCTTTGGTTGCGGCGAGCTGGTTTTCGTACCACTGGGCAAGATTGGTGACCAAACGCCATGCAATTACAGAGAAGATCAACCAAAATAAGATAAAGTAAAAAGCGTTCAGATCGAAATCGAGCTTATCGAAGATGAAACCCAGACGATTGAGCGAAAACTTGAAAGCATAGACCAAGGCAAGCCAATAGAGTGGCGGCGCAATAGCTTCTAAGAGTGCATCGTCAAAAGTGGTTTTTGTGTGACGGGTCAGGCGGCGAATGATACGTTTGAAAATAAACTTTATGATCCAACGCCCAAGAATTGCGATGGCGAGAAATATAAGAAGGGAAATGCCGATATCTATCCATTGCGTTTGCGTAAGTCTTTGCCAGTTCATATGTGCTCCTTGATGCAATAAAAAATGATGGCTTTAATTATAGTTGAAAAGAAGCGATGATTTTTTCTATGATCTTATCTGGCCTTAGACTGATATCTACCACGAGGGCATCTGTTGGTTCTTCGAGCGTATCAAACTGGGATTTGAGCATGCTCGGCTTCATATAATGTGCCTGACGCTTTGAAATTCTTTCCCAAACCAGTGTGCAATTGCCTTTAAGGTAGACTGTTTTTAAGCCAGCATTTTCCCGATGCAGTTCTTCTCGATAGATTCTTTTAAGTGCCGAGCAAGCTAAAACAGGGTGCTTTCCCGCCTGGATATTGGCACCGAGCATTTCGTTTAAAGAAAGAAGCCAAGGGGCGCGATCTGAATCGTTGAGCGGAATCCCTCCTGCCATTTTTGTGATATTTTCTGGCGGATGAAAATCGTCGGCATCATAGAAATCCCAATCCAGTTTTTTTGCTAATAAGCGTGCGATTGTACTTTTGCCACACCCAGAAACCCCCATAACGATAAAGCCCCTGATGCTCATTCTATTTGCCGAAATTTTGCTATGATGGCGTTTTTCTCTATTTCAGGCAAAAAAGAAGCCTCTATGGTAAAACGATTGCAAAGTTCAATCTTTTCCATGCTCACTCTCAAAACTTCGTGGCAGTGCGAATAGCCCCTCAAGGTGAACTTGGATTTCGGTTTTGAGAATATCGTTATATTTTGGATTGAAGTTTTTCATATTCTTATTCTCGCATCAAGGCTATTTTATATGGATACAAGTTTGCCGTCATTACTCCCTCAGAGAGAGCTGGATCATTTTCCATGATCTTTTGAGCCTCAGATTCATTTTCTGCTTCAAAGATAGCGATACCAAAAGTAGTTTCATCTTCAGTTTGTGTTCGCCCCATCAATATCATCACCCCTTTTTTGGTTAATTCCTTAAGATAGTTAAAGTGCCGAGAAACCACGGCATCTTCTTCTGGTGTAGAGCCTTTAGTCAACATTTCGGGACGGGTTAACTTGAGTACATAGATCCATTGCTTCATAAGATATTCTCTACCCCGAAAACAAAAAGAAAAATACGGCAACCCCGCAAACCATTAAGCTGACGAAAGCTGCCAAGATAATTGCCACGCGTGCGCCACCTCTATCTTCCTGGATGGTGGAATTTTGCTGAAAAAGCGGTTTTGATGCGCGAAGCTCCGCGTCGTCCCAAACAGGCATTGCTTCCGGGTGAGATGGGTGAAATCCACCATCCAAATTAGGTAGTTCAGAGATGATGCCCAATTTTTTGAGCATGCCCATGGCATTTTCTAATTTGATACGCTGTTCTTGTGTTAAATTTTTAAATCCGCCGACTCGTTTTCCGTCTACGACAAGGTTGGTGCTGGCAAAGGCCTCGACTATATTGCTAACAACGTCACCCTGAAAAATATCGGGGATGCCGTCCTTGTTTTCATCCTTGAAATGTGTCATTAATTGATTGTAGGCTTGGCGTTCAGAAGCAGGCATTTCGGCGATGTCGTTATAGGTTTTTCCATTAAATTGGATTTTAGGCATAAATACTCCTTTTTTAGTGGTTTTATCTTACAGCTTTTCCCTATAAAAAGCAAAAGCCTCCTTCGTAAATGAAGGAGGCTTCTCTGATTGGATATTTTGATATCTGGCCTACTTAGCAGCTTCGAGAATTGGCTCGGACTTGATTTGTGCTGGCTCACGTTTGTCAAAATCGAAGCGCTCGAAGATGTCGGAGAAAGTGTTGATAATTCCCTCACGAGTGTAGCCCATTTCTTTGTAGGAATAATCATGAATGCTACGGCGGGCTTCGGTGGCTTTGATGCCTTCCATAAAGGCATCTGTTAGGGCGGGGTAATCTTTGTAGCCAAATTGTTCGTAGAAGCTATGCACTACGCCAATGGGGTTGTTGATCAGATCACGATAGGGCAAAATGAGATGATTTGCTGAAGGGTTTTCGTCGAGATATTGGAGGGGATAACGATACCAATATTGAGAAAACTCACAGATTTCCTTGGTGTAAATATATTTCTCGGCAGGCTCGCTAAAAACATTCCAGGCGTAATTGAGCCAGGATACGGTTGAGGGGAGCATATCTAGTGGGTTGCGAGCGAGGTAGATAATGCGTGCGTCGGGGAAAAATTCTTTAAGGGTAGATATTTTTGCGCTAAAAGATGGGTTTTTCGAGACGAAATAGGAGGAGCCGGTAGCGTATAAATGGCGTTGGAGCATTGACTTGTAGAATGCCATGACCCTGTTCTTTTCGTCAGTGGGCAAGTCTCGGTCGAAGTATTGATAGGGGGGGAGTGATTCCAAGAAGGGGAAAAGATAGACAACCATGAAACTTGACCAATTATGCAGGAGGATATTTTCATCTTCTTCCGGTTCAAAAAAGGAGATGGGGTGGATATCCACTCTTTGTAACCCGATCTGGTCAATTTTCTTGATGATTTTGTAGATGGGGCTTCCGATAAGGCTGTCTATTTTTTTGAGAAATTCAACTATTTTTCGTTGGGTAATAGTTGGGGCGATGTAAATATCCCAAGTGCGCATGCTGGTGAAATTTCTTTGGTCATGAGATAGGAGGCGGTGAAGAAAAGTAGAACCACTGCGATAATTACTGAGAATAAAGAGTGGTTTTTCGACGGGGTGATTTTTGTAGGCGGGGAAGAAGATTTCATCTAGCCCGAGGCAGATCCAGGTGAAGATGGTGACTGGAATCCAGACGATATAAAAAAGGGCGAGGAAAATAAGGCGTTTTTTGGTTAGGCGGCCCGGCGTATTGGCGGTTTTTATAAAGGAGCGATAGGTCATGCGCCAGAAAAGGCTGAAGTTATAGATCATAAGAGCGATTCTCTTTTCGTAAATTCTTGAGCATTATATATTTGTTTAATAGCTGGGGGATTCTATCAGGTGCGGGCGAATTAGCAAAGAGCGATAGACAGCTTCTTAAAAGACTGCCATAATTGGGCGAAAGAAAATTAAGGATGTTAGGTATATTATCTGTTTTGAATATACTTTTGTGTTTAGCCCCCTTCCTAGCCTTCCCCCTCAAGGGGAAGGGATAAGTTCTCCCCCCTGAGTGGGGAGTTAGATGGGGGCTAAACCCTACTGCGTAAGATGACATTATTGAGGAGAATATGATGATCAAAGTTGGCGATAGCGCTTCGATAACGAAAAGCTTTAACGATGAAGATGTACGTAAATTTGCGGAAATTTCAGGAGATAAGAACCCCGTTCATCTGGATGACGACTATGCAGCACAGACACAATTTAAGCAGAGACTTGTGCATGGGATCTTAGCAGCGGGATTAATTTCGGCGGTATTGGGAACAGAATTGCCCGGCGAAGGGAGTATTTATCTCAGCCAGAGTATTAATTTCCGTGCGCCGGTTTTTATTGGGGATACTGTTACGGCAACAGCGACTGTGATCAAAGTGCGCGAAGGGAAGCCTATTATTACTTTGGAGACGGTCTGCAAAAATCAGGATGATGTGGTGGTGATTGAGGGAGAGGCGGTGTTGTTAGTGGCGAAGTAGTTTTTGACAGCACTTTGGGAGACCACCACCAGAAGAAAAAGACCTGACAGCTTTTTAAAAGCTGTCAGGTCTACTCTTTTAATGGGATATGTTGAGGGCGGGAAGATGCTTTTTCAGGGCAAGCAGGTCTAAAACACACCCGAAGCGTTGCTTCGAGTGCAAGCGAGTGCTTCGCTATACCTGCTCAAAGCGATCAATATCTAGCACAAAGACGGTGGCGTGTTTAACTGCCAGATCAAGCGATGGGGCGCAGCGGTCACGGATGATTTCCAGGGCTTTTTCTACTCTTTCTTCGGTTACGCCCAACATCAAGGTCGCGTTACCGCGCCGGAAAAAACCGCCACTGGATGCGATCCGTGTTACGCGAAAGTTTTCTTCAAGTAGTGTATCTAAAATGTCATCAAGGTCTGCATCACGAACGATGGCGATGACCATTTTCATATTTTTAGAACTCATGGTAAGCCTCTATATCAAAAGTAAAAATTGTTGCCCCACCTACTTCGACGGGGATAGGGTTCAAGAAGGAGAAAGGTGCTTCTTTTAGCGGTTTGCGGATATTTTGAATGCGCCGTTCGCAGGCAGATTCCAGTAGCGGGAGCACATCTCCCTCTCGTCCTTCGGGGATGCCGATCAGTAGAGTCACGTTTTGTCTGTTCAAAAATCCGCCGGTGCTAGGGAGTTGGTCTACACCAAAACCGGCGCCGCTTAATGCTTTTAGCGCACTGCTGAGATCATCTTCTTGGATCACGATCGCCATCATTTTTTTGATCGTTGCTTTCTCCCCTGTGCCAATATCTAAAATTTGTGACCAGTTTACATGTTCTTCGGTGAGTGCTTCGTCTACTTCGCTAATTAGTTCTTCGTGAATATTTTCAGAAATAACGCCATCTCTAAAAAGGGTGTCTAGGGCAGCGCGTTGCACGCGTAGTGCTTCGTCTCGTGCTGTATCCAATTCTTCTATTTCCAAAGAAGGATTCTTGGCAAGAAAGCCTTGCAAAGAATTAACCAGAAAACGCTCTCGTTTTTGAAAAATGGATTTCATATGTCTCCAAATGTGGTCAGAAAGCTGCCCGTCTTTGCTCATTTTCTCTAGATGTTCAAAAGCAGAGCGATTAGAAATAAAGCGGGCATGGCGGCGTTCATATTCGATATGGCTTTCTGCTCGTTTGACCAAACCAACTTTTTCCACGAGGAAACCCATCGAAAAGCCTTGTACGAGCAAAGTAAAAAGCACCACGCCAAAGGCCATAGCCAAAAGTCGTTCACGTTCAGGGAAACCAGAAGGGATGCTCAAAGCCAAAGCCAGCACAATTGCGCCGCGTAATCCGCCCCAATAAAGGATATGTTTCCATTCCTTTTTTACATCTTTGGCAAAATATGAAAAACCATAAATACTAACAAATCTTGCCCCTAGCGTTGCTAAAATAGCGACACCTATGGCTTGCCAATTATCGATCAAAATTTGTAAGTCGATCGTTAAACCAATGATCAAAAAGACCAAAGAGTTGGCCAGAAAAGCACCATACTCCCAAAAATTATTCACGACAATTCGTGTTGTTGCAGACATGCCGCGCGGCCCGATATTGCCACTTACAATACCGGCAAGCACCACAGCCAGCACACCGCTCACATGAAAATCTTCGGCGAGAAGATAAGCAGAAAAAGCAAGAATTGTGGTGATCGCTGTTTCTACCAAAGGATCATTAATGCGCCTAAGCGCTTGTGATGCGAAAAAGCCCAAAACAACCCCAACAAAAACGCCGCCACCGGCTACGCGTACAAAATCATATAGGCTTTCTGTTAGCACAAAATTGCCTTCAGTGGCAATATCCAGCATCAGCCCAAACATGACGATTGCGGTGCCATCGTTAAAAAGACTTTCGCCCTCGAGCAAAATTTGCAGGCGTTTTGGCACACCCAATTGCTTAAAAAGAGCCACCACAGCAACGGGGTCTGTTGCCGCGATCAGCGCACCAAAAACAAGTGCCGTCGTCATTGTTACGCCCGTCCCCCATTGAATTGCGGTCCCAACCAATAATGTCGTAATGATCACCCCGGGAATTGCCAAAAGCATGATCAGACCAAAATCACGCCGTAGATCATTAATGCGAATATGGAAAGAAGCCTCAAAGAGCAGGGGCGGTACAAATATGCCCATGATCAGCTCAGGCGAAATTTCCATGTCTGAAACAGAGGAAGAAAAGAAGGTCAATGCTAAGCCAATCAGGACCAACCCCACCGTATAAGGCAGGCGTAATCTCTTTGCGATCACAGAAACAAATAAAGCGATCAGAATTAAGAACAGAAAAATCCGTTCTACTTGGATAATGGTTTCGGTAATTTCTTCCATATTTTATTTTTCTCTTTTAGGATAAAGGACAACTAAATGGATACGATACAGGGCGCGTCATCCGTGATTTCAACTTGCTCGCCATTCGGAAAAGTGATCTCGGTCTTTTCTATTTCCCGTTTAATCACCAACCCCCGATATCGCAGCGTTACCCCCCACGCAAAGGGATTTTCTCCCTCCAAATATACTTTAGTGGGCGAAATAATTCGCACGCCCAAAATTTGCATAAAAAGCCCAAGCGGGGCAAGCCCCTCGAGCGCGTTCCGCTCGCCAATTCCTGTACCAACTTCGGCATTATAGCGTTGGTAAAAAGCATTATTTGCTTTTAGGTTTTGTAAAATGCCATGCATCAGGTGAACAAAAAGGCGCGTTGCTTCTTTTTTATAGCCATAGGCCAATAAACCTTCGGCGATCAGTTGATTCCAGGGAAGATGAACGCTGAGGCAGCTTGCTGTAGCTGCTTGGGAGAGGGGCGTGGGGCAGGCTGGCAAGCCAAATGGACGGTCAAATTTATCGGCGTTGGAAATTGTTCGGCTCACGAGCGTTCGCGCCTGATTTTCATCCAGCATTTCTGCCCAAAGAGGCAATAGCTGTGTTTGGTCTTCTGCGCTCAAATCCACCGTGCGGATGATGATCTTATCTTCATCATGGACATCATCCATTGAGATTTTGCCGATCTTGGTATAAATCTTTTTGCTTGTTGCCACAGAACCGGCTTCTGTGGGCTTAAAATCGAGCGGGGAAAGGAATTCGTCGTTGCCAGGTTTTGTAACAAACTCACTAATTTCTACGCCCGGGCGGCGTGTGGCTTTGTCTTTGGGTTTTACTTCGATCAAAAGGCGGATCGGTTTCTCAAAACTTTCTTTGAGTTTTATCTCTCCACCACCTTTTTGACGGAGGAGAACTTTGCCGCGTTGGGCAAGGTTGCTGTCACGATCGAGATGTTTGAAAGAGGAGGAGCGTGGCTCCCAACAAGCTTGAACGCCTTGCAAAAGGAGCTCTTTTTGGGCGTTGAGTACGGCAATATCACTTTTTTGCCCGACGATTTCGCTAATTTTGGTCAGGGATTTTGCTTCGCCATAGAGCGCGGCAAAAAGAGCTGGGCTGTGAACGGTGGTGATATCTACGCCGCGTGCCCAAGCGTGCCAAGTATTGAAAAGAGGGTGATCTTCGAAACCCGTCTGGAGAGGATGATCCCATTCGGGGAGATTGTCGTGGTTTCGGTCGTGCTCAGGATCGAACCATGCCCAGAAGAATTTTTGAAGGGCGGGGTAAACCTCGGCCAAGAAAGTTTCGTCCTGACTTTCTTCGTAAACCTTCCAAGCCAGTGACGCGAGCAAGGGTGTAGCAAGAATTTGGCTACGCTGTCCGGCAATGCCGGGTTTGTGGTCAATGACTCCGTTTTCTTTTTGGGCGGAGATGAAATTTTTGACCAAGCCTTGACCAATTTTGGGAAGGCCGGGGAGCAAATTGGCAAGATAATAAGCATCGAGGGGTGTTTGCCCATTCCAATTTGCGGCATAGTCGCTGCCATCGCCATTAAGAGAGTTGCCGTGGTCGGGCTGTCGGGCAGTTACAAAACTAGAGTGGGGGAGACTTTCGCTTTTATTAAAGAGAAGCCGAAAAGCAGATTGTTGGCTGAGGGCAAAAGCTGCGTCCCATTCGGGGTCACCGCTTTCGATATCGATTGTTTGGCTGGCGTTGGTTAAGGCTATTCGGGCGCGCTCTGCGTCCCAGGGACGGGTGAGGGTTTTGCGTGCCAGTTCGAAGGAATCTTCTTTTTCTTCGAGCGCGGCTTGTGCCCAGCTTATTTGTCTTTTTCCACCTACGGTCAGGGCGATATTTAAGTTAAGGGAGGGATGTGGGGCAGATGCGTGGGTGGGGCCACCTGTGAGGAATAGGAGTGGGGAGAGATTTCCCGTTTTGCCTGCTAAAATATTGACCCCTTGTATATTTTCGGGCTGGAAAATATTTCCATCGAGCGGAGAAAGCACAGCGGCTAATTCAAAGCCGATTTTGCGATCTTCGGTGCTACGATTGGCGAAGCTGATCCGCCCGCTAATGGTATGCGAATCGGGGATCCAGTATTCGGCGATGATATCGAGATCTTTTAACGGTGAAAATTTTATCTCGAGAAAATTGGCATAAAAGGCGGTAACAAGCGGCGGGTCAAGAAAGGAGGCGGGGTCGCTAATTGGCTCGCCATCTTCATTGAAGCGAAGAAATATCCGCATAGAGCGGGCGCGCAATCCATAAGTCGTTTTTACAGATAAGGCAGCGGGTTCGCCACCGCCAAATTCCAATTCCCAAATGTGGTCGTTGCTATAGTCGGGGGATGTGTAACGAGCGTCTGACGCCAGTGTTAAAGAGAGTGGGTCAGCAGAGCTGAGATTCCATTTACGCATAAACCTTATTGTACGCTAGTTTTCGAGAGAGTTCAAAGTCTTTGTGCTAGAGTGAAAGTGCCAAACTTAGCTGAATTTGCGAGGAGGATGCGTTTCTGACGAAGCAATCTCTCAACAATGAGACCGCTTCGTCGCAATAGCGCGCTTCTCGCGGAGTCATATTTTGAATTGCTGTGCTAAAATCAATTTACCCTTATTTTCTATGAAGTAGGGAGAACGACAAAGGAGAAATTTTATGACAACAACCGTCCCAGCCGTACGAGGGCTTTATTTTGAAGAATTTGAAGTCGGGCAAAAGATGATCTCGCCCGGGCGCACTGTTACTGAGAGTGACGTAGTAGGATTTGCAGGACTCTCCGGCGACTTCAATCAGATACATACCGATGCCGCTTATGCCGAAAATTCACCTTTCGGTGCGCGCGTGGCCCATGGCTTGCTCGGGCTTTCAATAGCTTCTGGTTTGGCCCTCCGCACTGGCGTGCTAGAGGGTACCGTAATGGCTTTCAGAGAAATTAATAGTTGGAAATTCGTCAAACCGGTATATCTTGGCGATACGATCCATGTAGTGATGGAGATTGTGACCACAAAGGCGATGAAACGCTTGGGTGGGGGCAAAGTTGAGTTGAATTTTGATGTAAAAAACCAAAAAGATGAAACGGTAATGAAAGGCCTTTGGTCTGTTTTGGTGATGGGGAAGCCGGAGTAGTACAGCCCCCTCTGCCCATTCGGGCATCTCCCCCAAATTCTGAGTGCGGAATTTAGGGGAGAGTAAGACAATAGTTAAATATCTAAAACCTTCCTTTTTTCTAATTCCTCCTAAATGAAAAGCATTTGGGGGGAAGCTCCAAGCGGAGCAAGGAGCTGGGGGGCAAAAACGGGTATCATGAAAAACTTTCTACCTTGTTGAGAAAAAAAATATGCCAAAACCTGAAGAGAGAGATGATTATCTACGCCGCTTAATCGCTTCTGAAGAAGAAACGCGAGCAGAATTCCCTGTGCCGCCTTATCCTGGCGATGCTACTAATGAGACGCATCCGCGCGTCCAAAATCATTTACCAAAACGCGTGGATGAAACCGATATGGATGCAACGCGTGTTGTGCCGGCGGCTTATCATCCGGTTTCGCGTCCTGCAGCACAGCCCCCGGCAATGAAAAAGAAGGTAGATATAGGCGCTTATTTAAGGGATATTCGTGTTAATTGGGGCTGTCTTCTGCGCAGTATTATTCTGCTTCTTTTTGGGTTGGTGGTTTTGGCTTTGGCTGGCGGCTCTTATGCGCTTTATCAATATAACGAAATTGCTTCCACACTCCCCGATGTAGCAGATTTGCGCGCACGCGCATCACAATTTGAGACCACGCGCATTCTTGACAGTGAAGGACATATTCTTTACGAGATACTTGACCCCAATGCCGGGCGGCGTACTTATAAAACTTTGGATAATATCTCTCCGGCTTTGCTTGCGGCAACCATCGCGACCGAAGATAAGGAATTTTATAATCACCCGGGTTTTGACGCAGTAGCGCTGGTGCGTGCGCTTTGGCAAAACTATAGCAGTGGCGAAATTGTTTCGGGAGCGTCCACGATCACTCAGCAATTGGCGCGCATGTTGCTTCTTACGGAAGAACGTTACGATCAGACCTATCAGCGCAAAGCGCGCGAGATCATTCTTGCGGCAGAAATTACGCGTAAATATAGTAAAGACGAGATTCTCGAGCTTTATCTTAACGAAGTGAATTATGGCAATCTCGCTTACGGTGTTCAGGCTGCGGCGGAGACTTATTTTGATACATCTGCCGATGATCTTACGCTCGGACAAGCGACTTTCCTGGCTGGTTTACCGCAATCGCCTTCGATCCATGATATTCACACCAATCCTGAAGGGACAATTTCCCGTCATCGCGATGTAATCTTCCTTTCTTACCTTTTGAGTGAGGAAAAGAACTGTATCGAAGTCAGCAATAGTGATGAGCGCATTTGTATGGGCGCTTTGGAAGCTGCCCAAGCTGCTGAAGAAATTGAGAATTATGCTTTCACACCGCCAAATATATCCATCCGTTACCCGCATTGGGTACATTATATACGTGGGATTTTAGAAGAAAAATACGATGCCCAGACCATTTATCGTTCTGGTTTCACCGTTTACACAACCCTCGATCCCAGTTTGCAGGATGCAGCGCAGCAAATGGTCAGCAATCAGGTAGCCACTTTGGCGGATCGCAATGTTCAGAATGCCGCGCTCGTTGCAACGAATCCTAATACGGGTGAAATTTTGGCTATGGTCGGTTCTCCCGATTTTTATAATGCCAACATTTCCGGGCAAGTCAATATGGCGACCAGTTCTACCCGTCAGCCTGGTTCTTCTATTAAGCCCTTTACCTATCTTGCCGCCTTTGAAAAAGGTTGGACACCATCTACGCTGATCTGGGATGTACCCTCCGAATTCCCGCCTTCTGGCGACCCAAATGACCCGCGCGAGCCTTATATCCCCGTAAATTATGATGGAAAAGCGCACGGTCCTGTAACTCTACGTGTTGCTCTTTCTAATTCTTTTAATATCCCTGCGGTGAAAGCACTCGATTTTGTGGGTATTTACGACAACCCCGAAACTGAAGAAAAAGAAGGCCTAATCTCTATGGCAGAGCGCCTTGGCATCACGACTCTCACCCGCGATGATTATGGTCTCGCGCTTACACTCGGCGGCGGCGAAGTAAATCTTTTGGAAATGACCGGTGCTTTTTCGGTGATGGCAAACGAAGGGGTGAAAATCCCACCTGTTGGGATTACCAAAATTCTCGATCATAACGGGGAGCTTATTTACGAATATACGCCTCCACAAGGTGAGCAAGCCCTTCGTCCAGAGCACGCTTACCTGATCTCTTCTATTTTATCGGATAATGTTGCTCGGTCATGGATGTTTGGGCCGAATTCCGTTTTGAATCTTCCCTTTCCCGCAGCAGCGAAAACGGGTACATCGAATGATTTTCGTGATAGCTGGACGATCGGTTATACATCCGATATTGTTGTAGGTGTTTGGGTGGGCAACGCCGACTATACGCCGATGAATAGTGTAAGCAGCTCAACTGGCGCAGCACCGATCTGGTCTCAATTTATGCAGACTGTTGCGCCTGTCCGCGCAGGTGGCTCACCAGCTGATTTTCCGCGCCCAGATGGAGTTATTAACAAAGTGATTTGCTCTATTTCTGGCACAGAACCTTCAAATTCTTGCAAAAGTGGTAAGCAGACAGAAATTTTTGCTGAAGATCAGCCCCCGCTTCCGCCCGGCATGGATTTGTGGCGCGGCACCACGCTCGATACCTGGACGCGTCTCGAAGCATCCGATTCTTGCGATGAATTCACCGAAGAAATGAAAGTAATGCGTGTAGAAGATGCTTGGGCACGCAAATGGCTCGACACAAAAGCGGGCAAAAATTGGCTGGAAGCGCACGATTTCCCCAGGCAAGTTAACTTTGCGCCCAAGCGCGAGTGCAATAAAAATGACCCTCAACCAGATTTGCGCTTCACCGATCTCGAAGAAGGCGACAAGATCACCGAAAATAAATTCGATATTTTCGGCATTGTCACCGTGAGCGACAATTTCGGCGAGTGGACGCTGGATTTTGGCAAAGGTGCTGAACCTTCAAAATGGAAAATTTTGGTCGAAAACAGTGATGCCCAATATGAAAAGGCTGAAAAACTAGCAGAATGGGATGTAGAAGGATTCGACGGGATTTACACGCTCCGATTAACACTGCGTGGCGATAAAGGCGATGCTATCGCCGAACGGATCATCCACGTAAAGATGGATTTGCCCATTCCCACACCAACGCCTACGCTTACTCCAACATCTACCGCTACACCGCTCCCAACCGCCACAGCGACATCAACATCTTTGCCGCCAACAGCAACGGATATACCAACAAACACACCGCTCCCCACAGAAACATTTACCCCAATCCCCCCTGTGCCGAGCGACACGCCAATACCAACCGCAACAACTGTAGCGCCTTAGAGCCTGTTTAATAAACCCGAAAGCTTTCCATTAAATATGTAAACAATATGGTGCTTTCCTCGTGAGGATATCTTTTTTGAGCATATTCCGATAAAACCTTTCGGGTTTGAAACTTCTACTAAGTTCAATAAAAATGTCTAGTTCTCCCCCCGCTAGCGGGGGGCAAAGAAAAGGAGAAAATAAATGTCAGTAAAAATGAGCAATCCCAGTGGCGTTACCGTACCAAATGGACACTATTCTCAAGCAGCGCTGGTGTCGCGCGGGGCAGATCTACTCTTTATCTCGGGGCAAGGCCCGCAAAATATAGCTGGGGAAGTTGTTGGTGTTGGCAGTATGAGCGCACAAGCTGAGCAAATCTTTAAGAATTTGCAAGCTATTCTTGAAGCATACAGTTCCTCTTTTGAAAAAGTGATCAAAACAACGATCTATATCACTGATATGTCTCTTCTCGAAGAATTTGCTGCCATTCGCTTAAAATATTATGGCGCTGCAAAACCAGCCAGCGCGCTTGTGGAAGTTACAGGGCTTGTTGACCCCGATTGGATGCTGGAAGTAGAGCTGATTGCTCTGGTTTAAAAAGATTTTTCAGGGATATTATGTTGAATATAAGAGAAACAACAGAAGCTGATTTAAAGGATATTTTGCATGTCGAAGCACAGGCATTTGGCAAAAAAGAAGGCTCCATTATTGTTGAACTAGTGGATGGGTTGTTAAATGATTCAAGTGCAAAGCCGCTACTATCCCTGCTCGCAGAAAAAGATGGCCAAGCCATTGGGCACATCTTGTTTACAAAAGCTTATCTCACTCCATCTATAGATTCAGTATCAGCCCTCATACTTGCTCCTCTCGCGGTACTTCCCGCTGCACAATCACAGGGCGTTGGCGGCCAACTAATAAAAGAAGGCTTGAGACTGTTAAGAAAAGCGGGCGTTGATCTTGTTTTTGTTCTTGGGCATCCCGAATATTATCCGCGGCATGGGTTTCTCCCAGCAGGTGTTCGGGGATTTGATGCTCCTTACCCAATCCCCAAAAAAAATGCTGATGCCTGGATGGTTCAGGAACTTTGCCAAGGTCTGATAGGCAAGGTGAGCGGAACTGTTATATGTGCTGATATATTAAATCAGCCAGAACATTGGCGTGAATAAGTTTTTGCCGCTGATAAAAAGCCAATGTAAAAAAGCTGCCTTTTTCGACGGGCAGTTTTTTTGAATCCGTTTTGAGGACAAATATCCACTATTTATAGAGAAAGGGCTCTTACCATCTCTGGGGAATTCTCGTAGAATAAAATCACCCCAAATAAGACGAGGACACCATGAAAATCCCCTTTATCAAAGAGTCAACGCAAGAATTTATCAAAGAAGCCCGCAAACTGCCCAACTACACCCTGCTCGATTTTTTGCACGGCTATATTTATGGACGTTGGATTTATCACTATATTGATATTGGCACGGGAAATCACCCTGCAGTAAAAAAATATTTGGCATTGAAAAAGAAACTCGGAAACGAACCTGAAAATAAACCTGCTACGCCTAGTAAAGGGATGTCTGAAAGCTATCATGGTAAAGCTATTCCGCTAGAGACGGCGAAGCAGATGGTACAGATCAACGAAGAGCTTAACGTCCCTGATCTTGAGCAGGTCATCCCCTATAAACGTGCGCGTTCGATCGTGATGAAAAACCCCGAGCATATCGTTGCGCTAGACTGCCCCTGTCGTTCTGCAAAAGAGAATCCCTGCATGCCAATGGACGTTTGTTTGGTTGTCGGAGATCCTTTTGCCTCCTTTATTCGCGATCATCACCCAGATCGTTCTCGGGAGATTACCAGAGATGAAGCCGTCGAGATTCTCAAAGCCGAAGACGAGCGTGGGCACGTACACCACGCCTTTTTCAAAGATGCGATGCTCGAGCGTTTCTACGCCATTTGCAATTGCTGCGAATGTTGCTGTGGAGCAATGAATGCTCATAATCATGGTACCCCTATGCTGGCTTCATCTGGTTTTGTCGCTCAAGTGGATGAAGATATGTGCATTAGCTGCGATAATTGTGTAGAATATTGTCAGTTCGGCGCCCTAGAAATGGATGATTTCGTGATGAATGTAAGCTACGAAAAATGTATGGGGTGCGGCGTATGTGTTGATATATGTGAGCAAGATTCAATCACGCTCGTTGCGGATGCGGAGAAGGGCATCCCGCTTGAGATTTGTGCGCTTATGGCACAGGTAGCGTAAATATGCCAATCAGTATTGATCCTCCACCTAAAGACGATGAAATAGAATGCGCTCGCTGTGGCTCATATTTTTATTACGATTTAACGCGTTGCCCTGAATGCGGTGTAAATATATACGAACCTGATGAAGAAAGAGAGTATGACCATAAAGCTTTTCGAGATATTTCAAGACAATCTAATGGGGTTTTATCGAAAATACGCGATTTCTTTAGGAGAGTTTTTGATAAACCATATACAGCAGAGGAGATTTTCGGTAATGCTCTGGAGCAGGCGAGCTTATATGATGATCTTCTTCGTAAAGTTGGCGGTGATGAATTTGTCGTCGAAAATTTAATAGAGCATGAGAGGGAAAAACTCCCTAAGGGCATACGAACTACTTGGTTGAAGAATGCAATTCAATCTTGGGAGCGCGATAACAGGGTGTCTGGAAAAACTGCACGCTGATTTTAAAAGAGGAGCTAAGATATGGACGAAGGATCAAGAGAAAAACTTATTCAACTTCTACTCAGGCAGAAAAATGCTTCATTAGGCACTTCAGTAGAAGGACAGCCTTTGGTTTCTATGGTTTTGTATGGGATTTCAGTCGACTACACAAAATATCATATTCACATCAGCCAATTGGCAAAACATACGCAAAATATTATGACTAATCCGCGTGTTAGTTTGATGGTCTCTGAATCGGTGCGCGAAAATATTAACCCCCAAACTTTGGCGCGTCTTTCGATTGTGGGAAAAGCCTCCCTGCTATCCCCGATAAGTGCTGAATATGCAAGCGCAAAAGAGCAATATCTTAAGAAATATCCCTTTGCAAAGATGAATTTTCAGCTAGGCGATTTTGCTTTATATGAGATAAAGCTGGAGACAGCGCGTTATGTAGCTGGATTTGGGAAAGCCTTTACCCTAATGCCAGAAGAGATGAAAAGAATATCCGGTTGATCTCCAATTATTTTCTCCTATGACATCCACCCAGGCTCTGAAACTCTGATAGCAAAAATGGCATAAGGTACAATGTCTAGACAGGCCAGTAAACTGTAGGAGAAGATACTATGGTCACCTCTAAAAGATCATCAAAAGATCAAAGTGCTAATCCCCATATTTGCGAAGAGAAATATCGCATCATTGTAGAGAATGCAAGGGAGGGTATTCTTGTCATGCAGGGCGGAAAACGAATATACTACAACCCCTGTTGGTTGGAAATAATAGGCTATTCAGCTGAAGAATATGAAAAAGTACTGTTCTTGTCGTTGGTTCACGCTGAAGATATTGATAGTGTTACTGTGGTTTATGAAAACCTGGTTAGCGGTGAAGAATTTGAACCGGATCTGGAATTTCGTCTTATTTCCCGATCTGGGGAAATCAAATATTTGAATACCAAAATATCTCGGATCGAGTGGGAGGGCAAACCTGCCGGAATGATTTTGGTAAACGACATCACGGAGCGCAAGCAGTGGGAAAAGCAACTACACCACAATGAAGCACGTTTTAAGGCTATTGCTGCGAACACGCCTGATCATATTGTGATGCATGATAGCGAACTCAGGTATACAATGGTCATCAATCCTCAGTTGGGGCTGACAGAAGAAGATATGCTTGGTAAGACCGATCATGATTTCTTGTTGAAAGAAGAAGCGGACATACTCATCGAAGCGAAAAAGAAAGTCATGGAGAGCAGTGAGCCAATGCATTTTGAAACCTCTTTGGTTTCTCAGGCTGGAGAGCCAGAGTTTTTTTCTGGAACCTTTATGCCTACCTTTGATGAGCAAAGTCAGCCAAATGGCCTGATTGGATACTTCAGAAATAAAACTGAGAGCAAACAGGCTGAAGAGAAGCTCAAAGCCAGCGAAAAACGCTTTAGAGCACTCTTTGAACAAGTTGGTGATTATTGCATGATCCTGGACCCTAATACAGAAGACGGTATTCCCGTAATCCTTGATGCAAACGAGGCGGCGTACAAAACACACGGTTATACGCGTGAGGAGTTCATCGGCAGACCTGTTGCCGACATTGATGATGAAGAAGGTAAGAAGCTGGTTGTGGAACGAACACAAATGATCATGAGCGGTCAGCCCTTTTATGTTGAGAACACACATGTTCGCAAGGACGGGACAACATTTCCTGTTTCAGTCCATGCAAATCGTATTGATATAGAGGGAGAGCTCCCTTTGATTTTCACAACAGAGTATGACATTACTGAGCGCAAGCAGGCTGAAGAAGCTTTGATAAAGAGTGAAGAAAGATATAGAGGGTTGGTAAATACGCTTGATTGCGGTGTCGCTATATATAAAGTAATAAATGATGGAAAATCTGGCAGTGACTACATCATTCAGGAATTTAATGAATTTTCCTTAAAACATGAAAAGATGGAAAAAGCGGATGTGATTGGAAAAAGTCTAAAGGATATTCGACCGAATATAGACGAATATGGCTTAATCGATATGTTTCGAAATGTTTGGAAAACGGGAGAAGCAGCATTCTTCCCAGCTAAAGTATATGTGGATGATAAATATTCCAATTACTATGAAAACAGAGTATTCCGTTTGCCAAGCGGAGAAATTGTTGCTATCTATGATGATGTGTCTGATAGGGAAAATGCAATAGATCAAATAAAAGTAAGCCAGCGACGTTTTGATCTGGCTATGAAAGCATCCAGAGACGGCTTATTCGACTGGAACTTGGAAACGAACGAAATTTATTATTCCCCCGGCTGGAAGAGTATGCTTGGATATGAATATGACGAGATTTCCAATGATTTTTCGGTCTGGGAAACGAATACCAATCCCGAAGATGTACAACGCTCCTGGGAAATGCAGCAGGAGTTAATCGATAAAAAAAGGGACCGTTTTGAACTTGAATTTAAGATGAAGCACAAAGACGGCCACTGGGTGGATATTCTTTCACGCGCTGAAGCCCAATTTGATGAAAATGGGAAGGCAGTGAGGATAATAGGTACCCATGTAGACATTACCGAACGAAAGTTGAACGAATTAGCATTGCAAGAAAGTGAAGAAAAATTTCGTCTATTACACGAAAATGCTGGATTGGGCATTGGTTACTATAGGTCTGACGGAACAATTATCTCTTTCAATTCGATAGCAGCCAAAGACATGAATGGAGTTCCGGAAGATTTTGAAGGCAAATCTATTTTTGACCTTTTTCCAAAAGAATCTGCTGAATTTTATTTTGATAGAATTCAAAATTCAATAAACAGAGATGAAATTGCAACATATGAAGACTTTGTTCAATTACCCACTCAAGAAAAATGGTTTTTAAGTGCCTATACCAAAATAGTAAATTCAAATAACGAGATTATAGGTATTCAAATTATTTCACAAGATATTACCGAACGCAAACAGGCGGAAGATGAACTAGAAAAACATCGCAACCACTTGGAAGAGTTAGTTAAGCAGCGTACTGAAGAGCTTCAAGCGAAAATGAAAGAAAAAACCGAACTCTTTGATATGATGATCGGCAGGGAAGTTCGAATGACCGAGCTAAAAAAGGTGATCAAGCGTTTACGAGAGCAGTTGGAGGATAATGAAATAATCCCCATTGCCAACGATCCTTTGTTGGGAGATGAAGAGGGGTAGTGAATTTCTATAGATTTATTAAAAAAGATGCTCATTATGCAATGAGCATCTTTGCTTTTAAGAACTTGTAACTTTTTGGGCGTATTTGCGTAAGTAGTAGAAGATAATAACCCTTTCTTGAGAGATACTTATGAAAACCCTTCAAATCACATTGCTCGTTTTTGCTTTTATAGAAACTTTAAATATGCTCGAACTCTATTTTCTGCAAAATAACTGTAAATTCAATGGCGCCTGTATTTTTAGTGGCTGGGAAAAATCTAAAGCAGACCCTGATGTCCATGCCTTGGTGCGTTATCTGGTCAATTGGGTGGCCGGGGTGAAAATGATTGTGATCGCTCTTGTACTTGTTTTGGTCTTCACTGCTCCAGAAAATACTCTTGTTTTGGCAGCAATTGCTTTGATTATTACGATCGCATCTTTCTATTGGCGGCTTTATCCCGTGCTTCGAGCAGCGGACAAGGCAGGACAAATCAGGCCACGGGGACATGCCAAGCGCCTAAGTATTATGCTCATGGGATTGGAGTTAGGCTTAATCTTTGGAATCGTGATGCAAATATTTGGACTTTAGTTGCTCAAAATAAAAATCCTGTGCTAGATTTCAGCACAGGATTTTTATTATCTCTTTACTATTTCTATGCAATTGGTAGTTCTTCCAATTGCTCAACCAATTCTTTGATCACATCAAAACCACCCTGCCAGAATTCTGCACTACGGATATTGATCCCAGCTTCGGTGAGAATTTTTTCTGGGGCTTGGGAGCCGCCAGCCGAGAGCAATTTGAGATATCGGGGTTTGAAGGAATCGCCTTCGGCCTTGAATTGCTTATAAAGTGAAAGTACCAGCAATTGCCCAAAGGCATAGGCATAAACATAAAATGGGGTGTGATAAATATGTGGAATAGAGACCCATTCCCATTTAAATTCATCGCTTACTTCAATTGCGTCACCAAATTGCGCGGCAAGATTCTCAAGATAGGCTGCTGCCAATTCATCTACAGAAGCATTTTCTTTGACCATAGCGTGTGCTTTACGTTCAAAGAGAGCGAAATAAGCTTGGCGCATAATAGTAGCATAAGAATCATCGACTTGACGGAAAAGCAGATCGCGGCGAACAGATTCATCAGTCTCGTTTTCGAGCAGTTGATCTACAAGCATCATCTCGGCAAATGTAGATGCTGTTTCTGCCAGCGGCAGCGATGAGTGGAAGGTAAAAATAGTATGGTGCTCTGCTAACATCGCGTGGATAGCGTGGCCTAATTCGTGTGCCATCGTTGCAACATCATTGGCACGACCTTGATAGTTGAGTAAAACGTAAGGGGACATATCTGGGGTCACCGACCAACAAAATGCGCCACCCCTTTTCCCTTTGCGGACTTCACTGTCGAGATGTTCGTCGTCGAAAACACGTTTGGCAAGGCTGGCAAGTTTGGGGTCGAATGTCCCGAAGGATTCCATCACCATTTCTGCTGCGTCTCCGAAATCGTATTTCTTATCCGATTCGACAACGGGCGCATAAACATCATAGCGACGCAATTTATCGACCCCAAGATATTTGGCCTTGAGCTTGAAATAACGCTGGAAAACATCTGCATTTTTCTCGCAAACATCTAGCAAAGTGTCAACAGCTTCATCTGGGATGTCGTTCCTTAAATTTCTGGCAGAAATAGGATTGTCAAATTTGCGCAGGTTGACATTTTCGTTGCCCCAATCTCGTACCTGAGTTTGATACATTTGCCCAAGAATCGGCCCATCCTGAGCATATACGCGGTAAAGCTCCTGATAAGCAGCGGCGCGTTGGTCAGCATCTGCCCCGCGGACAAAGGTCATCAACTCGCCGCGCGTCATTTCTTTTTCTTCGCCATCTATTTCGAGTTTGTAGACATAGCGATTCGTAATCGCGCTATAAAGAGTCACTAAGGCACTGGAGCCGGTCACATTTTTGATATTGAGAATTTTCTCTTCGGCTTCGCTGAGCGTATGTGGTTTGAAATTGCGAATTTCTTCGAGGTAATAGCGGTAGTCGCCAGAGACATCCATAAAGCGCTTGGCTGTGTCCGCATCGAGGTCTTTCCACCACAGGCTGAAGAAAAGCGTTCGGTTTTGAACTTCTGCGTAGAATTGGTCTATGCGCGACTGCGCAGATTGTGCTACTTGATCTTGCGTATCAGCCGCAAAAGCTAATCCGGCAAAAGAATAGAGTTTATGAATAATGCGAGTGCTTTTTTCGGAGGCTTCAAGCATTTCCATGAAATCTTCCACATCCATATCGGCTTTGAGTTTGGGGCGCAGGGCTTCAAAGGCTGTAATTTGCTCATCTAGTTCTTTGTAGCTTGCTTCGAGTTCTGGGCTTTCAAAACCGGAGAAAAGATCGTCAAGACTCCATTTGCTTTGGGTGAAGGTCATTTATTTGCTCCTATAAAAATATCAGAAAAGAAGACCTGACAGGTTTTTAAAAACCTGTCAGGTCTCTTCTATATTAGTTGGTAGAAGATGCTACTGATTCGCAGCTAGATAATCATACCGCGCACGCAAGGTACTGTAAATATAGTTTTGCCAAACAGACACAACTCTGTTTTGCGCGTAACTATGTGTAGAGTAAGTTTGGATAATAAAACGATCATCTACACAGGAGACTGCGACAATATCATTGCTGGTTGAAGTACCGTATAAACCCCAGAGCGGTGTAGCTGAGCTGCCCGGAGCAAGACGCATACGGTCGCCTAGATCCCAGCCAAGCCAATAGCCGGTCACATTACTGAGTGAAATCCCTTCATTTGGCTCATGGTGAGCCCGATGTGTGCCATTAAGGGCATAAATTACGGTGTCGTTAATATCTGTATCTGACCAATTTCTGGAAAAATCAACGCCGCAGCGACCCGTGAGAAGGCTAAGCTTGCCGTTACCGAGCCGATCCATATCCCACTCTTCGAGGATAACTGAGCTGCCTCGCCCTAGTGCATCATTCAAATAAACATAGAATTCACCTTGTAAATCGCTGCGGATCTCTTTGGCCGCAATGATCAGATCCCAGCCTTGTCCGCCAGGGCCGTTGGTGAGCAATTGATTTTTGAAACGTCCCAGATAATCAGCCTCGTCAACATAGTTTAAGCCCATGCCCGAGATGGCAATTGGTACATAGCGATAAACATTGAAATCGGCCGCAATATCTTCAAAAACCAAAATGCTGGCAGATTTCATCCATGTATCAAAATCGGGCATGGTCGATACGGTATTAACGGGCGCAACGCTTGGTTGTGGTTGTTGTGGAGCAACAGTAGGTGCAACAGGTGGAAGCGTAGGAGCAGCGGCAGGCTGATTAGACATTGCCGATTGTGTGAGTTGCAAAACCATCGCTGTTGCTTCCAGTTCAAGAGCGGCTTTGGTAGCATCAAAGGTTGGTTGTGTAGGTGCGCTGCCTAAAGTGCAGGCGATTATAAAAAGTAGAGCAAGAAAAAGAAGGGCTAGCTTTGATCTGCTGTGCAAAGTGGAAAACATGGCAAACTCCTTTCAGTGTGTAGAAAAAAGATTACATGAATCCATTGTACAATAAAAATGCCCCTTATTTTAGGGGCATTTATCAAATATATGGGACAATCTTCTTTTGAAGACTTTCGGGGGTGTTTTTCCTAGATATTAAAACGGATATGAACGATCTCGCCGTCCTGGACGATATATTTCTTCCCCTCCAGTCGAAATTTGCCCTTATTGCGTGCTTCGCTCATGCTGCCGAGTGTTGTTAAATCTTCGTAGCTAACAACTTCGGCGCGGATAAAGCCTTTTTCCAGATCAGAGTGGATCGCGCCTGCTGCTTCCTGGGCATTTGCGCCGCGTTTTACTGTCCAGGCGCGTACTTCATCTTCGCCAACGGTAAAGAAAGATTGCAAAGCTAAGAGATCATAAGAAAGACGGATCATTTTATTTAGCCCGGGCTCTTCAATATTATATTCTTCCATGAACATGCTTGCGTCATCTTCGGGGAGTTGGGATATTTCCATTTCCAACTTTCCCATCAGATCAACAAGGGGGACATCCAGCTCCTCTTCGATCGTGGGTTTGGCTTGCCCTTCTCCGAGATTCAGTAGAATCATCTTCGGCTTTCGTGTGAGTAAGCCGAAGCCTGAGAGATCATTTTCTTCGATTTCTGTAAATTCTATGCCGCGTAAAGGTTTGTCTTCAGAAAGGATAGCGAGAATACGCTCAAAAAGCTCGGTTTGACGAGCGTTGATCACTTTATCTGTGCCGCCGCGTTTTCTTTCTTCGGTCAACTTTTCGAGTTTGCGTTCCACGACGATCAGGTCGTTTAGCAGTAATTCGCTATTCATCGCCGAGATGTCTCTAGACGGATTCACGCTTCCTGCCGCGTGCGGGACGCTATCATCTTCAAAGCAGCGGACAACGTTAATTAATCCATCCATTTGCGCGATCTGGTTAAGCAATTGGCCTGCGATATTTCCTTGGCCGCTGCCTTCGAGACCGGCAATATCGGCATAAGTTACTTTGGCATATGCCGTCTTTTTGGGGTTGTACATTTTTGAAAGTACATCTACGCGTGGGTCGGGCACATCGACAACGGCGGTATGCACTTCCATTCTGCCCGCGCTGGCGGTTGTCGGTTGATCGTGCCCGGTAAGGGCGTTAAAAAGGGTGGTTTTTCCTGTTTGGGGTAATCCTATTATGCCTAATTTCATATCATTCTCTCTTTTTTCTCAGTAAGACCTGACAGTTTTTTAAAACCTGTCAGGTCTATGGTATTTAGTCCTTGACCTCTGTGCATGGTCTGTGTATACTTTCGTTCGCATTTGATGCCAGCATATTTTCGCATTAGCATTGCCGAAGTGGCGGAACTGGCAGACGCGCACGACTCAAACTCGTGTTCCCTTGGGAGTGAGGGTTCGATTCCCTCCTTCGGCACAGCATTATAGCACGCCCTTCTTATATGAGAAGGGCGTGTTTTTTGTCCTCATAAAAGAATGAAATATCATATTGGGGGCTGTCTTTTTTTATCCTATGTTATTATTTATTTGTCATTCATAAAAGGAGAAAAACATGCCCGAATTAGACGATATTCTTGCTGTTATTATGGGTGGGGGACAAGGAACGCGTTTATACCCTCTTACAAAACTTCGCTCAAAACCCGCTGTGCCAATTGCAGGAAAATACAGACTAATTGACACAACCCTAAGCAATTGTATTAATTCTGGCATTTACCGCATTGCCGTGCTGACGCAGTTCAACACCGTTTCGCTGCATAAACATATCACCCGCACCTACAATTTCGACACTTTCCACACCGGATGGGTACAAATCCTTGCCGCCGAGCAAACTCCGGAAAGCGCCGATTGGTATCAGGGCACAGCCGATGCTGTTCGCAAACAACTAAATGAAATTCAAGTGACAGGTGCTGAGCATACACTTATTCTCGCTGGAGACCATCTTTACAGGATGAATTACAAAGAGATGGCTGATTATCATATTAAAAATGATGCGGATGTAACAGTGGCCGTACAACCTGTTTTAAAAAAAGACGCTCCCCGTTTTGGCTTGCTCAAACGCGAAGAAGACGGGCGTATTTCTGACTTTGTTGAAAAGCCCAAAGATGCAGCAACCCAAAATAAATTTATTAGCAGCGATGATGAAGAACGCCCTTTTCTCGGCTCAATGGGAATCTACCTATTTAAAACGCAAGTCTTGGTCGACCTGCTCCACAATTACCCCGACTATGATGATTTCGGTGGTGATATTATCCCCAAGGCAATTGAAACGAATAATGTCTTCGGCTTCGGCTTTGATGGCTACTGGCGCGATATTGGAACGATCCGTGCCTATTATGACACCAATCTTGAATTAACACGGGCAGATGCCGAATTTAACTTCTACAGCAAAAAAAGCCCCATCTATACACACGCTCGCTATTTGCCCGGCTCCATTGTAGAAGATAGCCACCTGAAAGAAGTTCTCCTCGCGGATGGTTGCAAGATCCGACAGGCAGATATTACGCACTCGCTAGTTGGTTTGCGCAGTCGAATTAGAGCTGGCGCACGTATTAAAGACAGCATTGTAATGGGCGCAGATCACTACGTGACTAAAGAAGCAAGCGAAATACCCGTTGGCGTAGGCAGAAATTGTGATATCGAAGGTGTTATTCTCGACAAAAACGTTAGTCTGGGGGAAGGAGTTGTTATCAAGCCCTTTGCTCGCGGTGTTGATATGGATGAGGAAAATTTCGTTGTCCGAGACGGGATTGTGATTATCCCGAAGAATACCAATATCCCCGCCGGGACGCGCATCACGCCTGAGGATATTTAACGGGAAGAATTGCTTTTAGAGACTTATTTTATTAAAGGGTATCACTCCTAAAAGAAGGGCGATGCCCTTTATCCAATTATTGTATAAGAATATGACCCTATCCCATTTTTCTACAGAAATTAATCCGAAGAAGATTCTTAAAATCTTATTGGGAACAACGCTGGTGTTGGTTCTTCTTAATGTGATCGCGCTTTATTTGCGCTTTTTCCCTGAGCGTTATCACGTTTATAACCAACTACATGAGTTTTTTCTGGATATTTATATTGACCGTTTTTCGATGAATACCGAGATGAATATCCCGACTTTTTTCGCAACTTTTCAGCTTTTAGCTGCTTCTATTTTGCTATTTATTATTGCTGCGTGGAAAAAAATGCAGAAAGATAAGTTCCGTATCCATTGGAAAGGTTTGGCTTTTTTGTTGCTCCTTTTCTCAATAGATGAGTTTACGGCCATGCACGAAAGGTTTACAAAACTTTTTAAGGATCTGCCCGACTTTAACGGACTTTTTTATTTCAAATGGGTGATTCCGGGCATTGCTTTTGTTTTAATCTTTGGTCTACTATATTTGCTTTTTTTCTTGCATTTGGAGAAAAAATATAAAATACTCTTTTTAGCATCGGCGATTCTCTTTTTTGGTGGCGCATTGGGTTTTGAAGTGATTGGTGGTCGTTTTGCAAATTATAACGATACCCGAAATTTTTCGTTTCAGATGATAGCCACGGTTGAAGAAACGCTTGAGTTGGGGGGGGTGTCGCTTTTGATCTATAGTCTTTTGGCGTATATGAAAGGTTATTTTTCTGAGATAGGTCTTGTTTTTAACAAGGAAGAAAGTAGCTAACAAATCTATTAGCTACTTTTTCTTGACTTGCGTGATTGGAGGGAGTAAACTCTCTCTCGTTGGGGAGTAGCCGCCTGCACTATAAATGCATTTGCAGGAGGGATTGTCGTCAGCACAGAGTTAGGTTTTTTTACCACTCTCGGCAACCCAACGCTAATTAGCGAAGGCAAGACCAACACGCCCTATGCGTGTTGGTCTTTTTTTATACACGCTTCATATTTACTACAGGGCGGGTCTTAGACCTGCCCTGTCTAATCTTTGGTGAAAAAATGAATAACGAAAATAATGAAAAGCATGAAGCATGGCACTCCCTTGAACCAAAATCCGTACTGCAACATCTTGAAGTACAGGAAGAAGGACTGACTTCTGCTGAGGCCGCACAGCGGCTGGAGCATTATGGCAAAAATCAACTGGTAGAAGCCCCGCGTCCAGGTTTTTGGGTGATGCTTTGGGCACAGTTAAATAACTTTGTTGTCATGCTCTTGCTTGTTGCTGCTGGTGTTTCTGGCCTGATCGGTATACAGGAATATAGGCACACTGGCGAAATCACCGAATTTGTTGAAGCAGGCGCTATTTTGCTCATCGTCGTCTTAAATGCCATTTTGGGCCTTGTTCAAGAAGGTAAAGCAGAAGAAGCCCTGGCTTCACTAAAAAAGATGTCTGCCCCGGAAGCACAGGTTTTTCGTGATGGGCAGAGAACTTCCATCCCTTCACCTGAGCTTGTTCCCGGAGATATTGTCTATCTCGAAGCGGGTAATTATGTTCCCGCCGATGTACGGCTGATCGAAGCTGTTAATTTGCGCGTAGAAGAGGCTTCGCTCACAGGCGAATCACTTCCCGTGCAAAAGAATGCCTCCGTTTTGCTCGACCAAAATGTGCCCCTCGGTGATCGAAAAAACACCGCTTTTATGGGCACGACCATTTCCTATGGTCGCGGACGCGGTGTTGTCACCGACACAGGCATGCGCACTCAACTTGGGCTGATCGCCGAAATGCTCTCTTCAGTTGAAACTGAAGAAACCCCGCTCCAAAAACGTCTTGATGAACTAGGCAAAACACTGAGTATTATTTCTCTGGTTTTAGTCGCCATTGTTTTCGTTGTTGCTGTTTTCAACTATACCGACACGAGCATACTTTTCCACTCTCCGGCAGAATATTTCTCTGAGTTTAGTAAAGAATTCACCGAAGCCTTTATTATCGCCATCTCTTTGGCAATCGCCGCCGTCCCGGAAGGATTAGCTGCTGTTGTGACGATTTCTCTCGCCCTCGGCATGCGGGAAATGGTGCGTCGGCACGCTCTTATCCGAAAATTGTCATCGGTGGAAACACTTGGTTCTGCAACCACAATTTGTTCCGATAAAACCGGAACCCTGACACAAAACGAAATGACCGTTACCCAACTTTGGGTAGACGGCAGCTTTGTAGGTGTTAGCGGCACAGGCTATGTCCCGGAAGGTACTTTCTCTGTCGACAACGAAGAAATTGATTTCAAAAACTACCCCGCTGTACTTACTGCACTTTGGCTGGGTGTTCTCAATAATGATTCTTTTATTGAACAAACAGGCGAAAGTGAAGAGCAAGCCACTTATCGCATCGTAGGTGACCCAACAGAAGGCGCACTACTCGTTGCTGCCGCAAAAGCAGGCGGATTTGTAGAAGAATTAGGCAAAGCCTATCCCCGCGAAGGTGAAATTCCCTTTGACTCAGAGCGAAAAAGAATGATCACTGTCAACGACGTCGATATTCCCCGTGTCGAAGACCTTTCCCCATTTACAGATGAACGCTATAGAGATTGGGACATTATCACAGTTAAGGGCGCGCCCGATATGGTGCTTAATCTCTGTACGCAATATCAGGGTATGGATGATAATGTCCTGCCACTAACAGACGCTGCCCGTAATCGTATTTTGGCAGCAAACGATAGCATGACTAAAAATGCCCTCCGCGTTTTGGGCGTTGCTTACAGGCTCGAAAAAGATGTCCCCGATGAGGGCGCATCTGCCGAAGAACTGGAGCACGATCTTGTTTTCGTCGGTCTACTCGGCATGATCGACCCTGCCCGCATGGAAGTTAGCCCGGCATTGGCAAATGCCGCAAAAGCCGGTATTCGTACCATTATGATCACGGGCGATTTCCCCAACACAGCCAAAGCCATCGCCGAAGATATTGGCCTAATGCGTCCTGGCAAAAAAGTGCTCACCGGCGCAGATCTGGACGAAATCAGCGATAATGTACTCATTCAGGAAATTGATGAGACCGATGTTTTCGCACGCGTCTCTCCTGAGCATAAAATGCGCATTGTAGATGCGCTCCAGGCCAACGGAGAAGTCGTTGCCATGACAGGCGACGGCGTAAATGATGCCCCCGCTATTAAACGCTCAGATATTGGCGTAGCAATGGGCATCACCGGCACAGATGTTGCCAAAGAAACCGCCGATATGGTACTGACAAATGATAATTATGCCAGTATCGTTCACGCTGTGGAACAAGGCAGAATTATTTATAGCAATATTCGCAAATTCGTATTCTTCCTGCTCTCGAGTAACGTCGCCGAGATCATGATCATTTTCCTCGCCACATTGGCTGGGTTGCCAGCCCCCCTGACGGCAATTCAGCTTCTCTGGCTAAACCTCGTCACCGATGGTGCCCCGGCATTGGCTCTCGCAATGGAAAAAGGCGACCCCGATGTAATGGACAACAAACCTCGCCCCAAAGATGAGCCGATCATTCATGGGCCAATGCGTACGGGGATCATTATCCAGACAATAACCCAAACGGGAGCGGTTTTAACGGCATTTGCTTTGGGGCTGCTCTGGCATCTGGAAGCGGGAGCAAGCGTACCATCAGGAATGAATCCACTCGTCTATTTGCTGCAACACGATTGGCGTGGGATTGATGTCCAAACAGCAGAGACAATGGCCTTTGTCACCCTATCCCTTGCGGAGTTATTCCGCTCTTATACAGTTCGTTCAGAGAAAGCATCGCTGTGGAGTATTGGGATTTTCTCAAATAAATATATGCAATATGCGGTTGGCTTTTCAGCCCTGCTGGTAATTCTGGTCGTCAATGTGCCTTTCTTGCAACCCATTTTTAACACGCATTTTCTGACATCTACAGAGTGGGGCGTGGTGCTTGGCCTTTCATTGATCCCTGCTGTTTCTGAAGAGATTACAAAGTTTTTCCTGCGGCGCAAAAGCGCATAATATTTGCTAAACGAAAAGAGCGGATGATTTTACTCATCCGCTCTTTTGCTTTAAGAAATCTTTACAAAAGCTATAAAGAGCTTTCATATTTCTTTTGTACACTATTTGTGTAAATTCAAATAAAACACAGCTTTTTGAAAGCTTAGAAGAAAAATGAAAAAGAAAACTATTTTGCTTATATCTTTATTGGCCTTAGCCACTGCAATTATCAGTGCTTGTCAGCCTCTTACCCCAGCCGCTTCTACTGCTGAAAATATTGTAGCTGAAAACTCAGAAAATAATATTGTTAACGAAAAAAACACAGATAATGGGAAAGAATTCAGAAATAATCGTGAAAGCTGTGATGAAGAATGTACACGTCAAGGAGAAGGCGCTCATGCTCGTGGTCACAACGGCAATATGGAAGCTCAAGCTCCGGCCTTCTCAATAGGTGAGATCAGCCAAGCAGAAACAGATGGTTTAGCTTTTATGCGTGAAGAAGAAAAACTCGCTCGTGATGTCTATTTGACACTCTATGAACAATGGGAATTACGCCCCTTCAGCAATATTGCCGAGAGTGAACAAAAACATACAGATGCTGTCAAAAACTTATTAGGGCCTTATGCTAGATAGGGAAAGACAGAGCTTTGATTTGCAAGAAATCTGGGTTTCCCAAAAGACGATTGAGATAGATGCACAAGGTATGCGCAGTCAACTTGGAATATAACCGAGTACACAGGCCCCAAAAGGTGTGGGCATGGTTTTTCTCAATCTTAAATTG
>JAAENC010001193.1 GCA_024224815.1 Chloroflexota bacterium | reverse complement strand
GATGGCTACAGAAAAGTAGATCTTGACATATGCGATTTGTCACTTATTTTTGGGGGTACCCCCTTTTTGACCCACTTAGACCAAAAGTGGCCAAAAAGGGTCAAAATGGGGTTCCCACGAGTACCATCGATGCCCACACACCCCACACGTGCAACCTGCCCCCATCCTATATATGTATATATATATACATATATATAGTATAGAGGTATACCATATGTACATAGATACCACCCCCATGCACTGGCCACGCACTGCGTGGCAGTGCTGGTCAACTCTATCTCGAGTTCCAAATCCAGCTGGGCCCGGGCCTCACCCAGGTGTGGTCCCCACTTGGGACCCCATTTTGGGACTCCATATGGGAGGCCCGTGGCGGCACTGGGGGGGTCTGAGCAACCCAAACGCACACCGACTTGCTCAGCTTTGATCCAAATTGGATCGTATGGGTCTGCGGAGGTCCCTGGGAGCAATTTCGGATGGTTTACAAAAATTTTTGAAACATTTTGGATCGGTCCGACCCCCCAGGTCGGTCTCCATGGGCCCCAGACGGGGTCCCAATATGGGGTCCCAAGTGGGGACCACATATATTCCAGGTCCGGGCCCACATGGATTGGGAACTCGAGATAGAGTTGACCAGTACTGCCACGCAGTGCGTGGCCAGTGCATGGGGGTGGTATATATGTACATATGG
>JAAENC010001192.1 GCA_024224815.1 Chloroflexota bacterium | reverse complement strand
GTTTTGTTGTTTTTCTGCTGGGAGGTTCGTTCGTTTAACACGAGCATTCCCCATTTACACACTGTCTCCTCTGCCTTTCGACACCACAATGTCCCCCATCTTAGTCATCAATCCAGTGTATATACCCCTTTGCTTACAATAGTGTCATATTGAAATTTGTTTGGTTTTAGGCAACATTGTTGTTAGAATATATAGTCTTTGCCTGTGACCTAGATATTTCTCCCACTGGAGACTTTTAAACATGTATAACAGATAAATAAAGGCCTATCCAAAAACTCGTAGTTCACTAGGGTCTTAGTTTGGATGTACGTGATCATTGTTGGCAAACTAGATGTTGTGTTTATCAGTACAATATGAGTAAAACTGATACAAAGTTTATTTGATCAAATGTAGGTCATGGTGTCCACAAGCAGAGGAGCTGAGATGATTTCCTATAAACATAAAAAAAATCACTGTCATGCCAACTTTGTATCACTTTTTTGGAATATCTACACTATACCAGATATTGAGTTCCATATATGTTATAGATATGACCCTAACTTAGACCCTAATGAAGATATATTGTACAACTTTATAGCTGAAATTCATAAATAAATCGTTTAT
>JAAENC010001191.1 GCA_024224815.1 Chloroflexota bacterium | reverse complement strand
CCAGCAGAAACCGACTGAACAGATCCACCGCATTCAGGCTCGTTTCTGAAAAATAACATTCCAAAACAAACATATACCTTGATCCGGTATCATAAAATTCGATCACCTGGGGTTTACGCCAATTTCCGTTTTCGTCTCTTATTTTGAAGTATTGAAATTTGCACCCGTCTACTTGTACCAGATCAAAAACCTCCTCCGGATTGAAATAACCCTTATCCACCGGATCTGCATCAAAATCAGGTTGTTTCAGATAAAGATCCAGACTTTCCTTGCGAACCAGACGACGCAAGGCATGTATTGAAATGTCTTTTTGAAACTGTTCTTCCAGAAATCTGTGATAGGTGGTGATCATCCGGGCTTTTGTTGTAATGTAGATAAAGCTTGGATCCTGTGCATCACACGATGCCTTGACCATATCGATGAAACGTCTTTTTACATCACTTGACAAAGCAGGTGACCTGCCACTGCATTTACGTCCCTCCATAATCCCCTTGCCTGCAAGCTGCAAGGGCTTGGGGATAACACCTGTTTTCTTATACTGATCTGTATAATATTTTTTGGCTCTACGTTTGGCAGAGCCTTTCTTGTCCATGAGCTTTTTATGGAGCAGAATCATGAACTGATCATCCAGAGCAAGGCTTGAGATATCCAACGGCTCGTTCACTTAGACTACCCCCATAGTATTTTTTCTCTCATTACTTTGTTCCAGTATAGCGCGGACCTTTGGGTCGTAGATCTCCACCTGTCATTCTGAGCAATGGTGATTTGAGAAAGCATGGCACGAACGGCTTTTTTGTACTCCTGGCTGACAACCTCTACAAAACGTGATGGCTGTTTTTGCTCATCCAAAGATATGAATCTTTTGATATTAAGCGCTGAAAGCGGCTTTTGCGTCTTTAGAAAACCACGCCAGGCTTTGCGTTGACTGTGCGCATCCAGTCTCGTCAAGGGCCGTGCCTGGGCCTCGTTTTTGGGCAAAACTTCCCCAATTGGGGACAGATTCACAATCACCGCAAACGCCTCAATCAGCCTGTAAGCCTGCGATTTGCTCAGATCCCACCGGACATTCACATAGCGTTCAAATGTCTTGAAACCCAGCTTCTGATAGTGGCGACGGTCCCGGATCTCGTTCAGTGCTTTGCCAACGGCATAGAAATCT
>JAAENC010001190.1 GCA_024224815.1 Chloroflexota bacterium | reverse complement strand
CCGCTGATTATTACAATGCTTTGTACCATTTCAATAAATCAAAAACCCATAGCCAAAAAAGCAACGGCTTATCTGAAGAGCACAAAGAAACAGCCACTCAGCGCTTGCTATTCGAGCGGGCTACCATGGATGAAACCGCCCCGGTATTGTTAGAAGAAGAATTCATAACGGATATACTTCCAACTGTATCCCCATCGATGATTGCACCCGGCAAGACGCCGGATCGGTTAGGTGGTAAAAAACCTAAATGTTTTTTTGCTCTGTTCAAAAGCTTTATCGGTGCGTCGCTGATGGGTTCGGAAGCTATTCCCGAAAAAGTTTATTGGCTGCTGACTTCCAATCTTTCCTTTGCTCGGGTCTGCGGGTTTATCCCCAAAGGAGACAATGAGCAGTATTGGTTCAAATACGTTCCCAGCATTCGCAAGCTTGAGCAATTTGATCAGATCATGACCGACTACGGTCTGTGGGATCGCTTAAAGATCCAAGAAGTCATTGAAAATTTAGAACAAGGCACCATTAAAGAAGAAATGGAGCTTGTTGGAGATACCACGCATTTTCATGCTTACTCGGGTTTTGAGACTGTCACTTACATCGATGAAAAAGGTAAAGAACAGCGAAAGTCGAAATCGAAAACCACAAAAAATTGCCGCTGTAAAGACAAGGACAATTGCGATCACCCATGGGAACTTGCTGATGATGGTGCCGGCACGATTG
>JAAENC010001189.1 GCA_024224815.1 Chloroflexota bacterium | reverse complement strand
TTGAATCATTGTTACATACAAATAAGTATGTAAGATAAACAAAAAACTATGTAAGATTTATAAATAAATAATATCAAATGATTGTGTTGTGTAATGAGAATTTAATACTGCAAACACAATGTCAATGAATGGCCAAATGATTAGTGATCATTCTGTGAGATTATAAAAAATTCAATAAAAACCCACCAAAAATGTGCCAATAGACACAATAACTCTCCGTTTTCAAATTTCGACTAGCTATCAAAACAGAGAGGAATTAATTGGATTAGTAATGGTATTTATTGAAAGAAATAATAACCATACACATTTGTATATTACAAGTTATGTTTATATTGCTTATTGTGTTCATACAAGACAAACTGAACACAAAATATAAAACTTATAAATAAGTGATAGAATTAGTTTTAGTACGAGCAGGTTGGTAAGTTTGACAAGGTTTGAAATTTCATATTCTTTCCCTACCATATTTTGCACTGTATTATTATTTTAGTGTTTGGTGAAACATTCTGAAATATATACAAGATATAACTACAACAAATCATTGCATAATAAAACTAAATGACAAAACAAGTTGAGTTGATAATTATTTAGTTTAATTTATTATGCAATGATTTGTTGTAGTTATATCTTGTATATATTTCAGAATGTTTCACCAAACACTAAAATAATAATACAGTGCAAAATATGGTAGGGAAAGAATATGAAAT
>JAAENC010001188.1 GCA_024224815.1 Chloroflexota bacterium | reverse complement strand
ATCTTGGAATTGTGCTGTTATTCCATATTTTGATTGATATTGGGTGTGTTTTGACGAATTTTAAAAAATGAGTTGGATCAAAATTATCTGAAAAACATAGAATGGCGGTCTTTTTTATAGGTCTCCTATTGACAACGCTACCAAAATTTTATTATTTTATACAAAGAGTTTGCCTATTGCCACTATACAGAAAAAATTAAATATTAGTCGTCCAACGATTTATAAATGTGTTGACAAAGCTTTGTCAGCGGGCATTGAGGTTGCCCTGAAAAATTTGTATCATTGCCCTGTAAGGCCCAGCATAACCTTAGAAGCTAAACTTTGGGTGGTCAATCTTGCATGCACAAAACCAAAAGACCATAAAATTAGTCATTTAGGTCAAAACACGCGTTTTTAAATAACCCCGCCTGGCCTGATATTATTGAGTATACCATCAATCGTTTTAACACCCTTTACAACAACTTGTTGGGGGCAAACATAATAACCGAAAGGAGTCATTGAAAATGAATAAAAAATCGCAAGAAGTATTTTCTTTGCCAAATGGTCATTCCGTGAAGTACATTCAAACACCGGATGTAAGCGAGAAAGCCTATATTCTAGAAGTTTATGATGATAACAAGCTCTTAAACAGAACATGCTCATGTAACGGTGTCACCATATCCTGTCCGGAAGGTACGAGTCCCCACTGCGACTGCACAAAGAACCCACCAGTTTTGACGTGTGGTTAAGCAAATCATGTAACATGATTTTAGTGTAAAGTTTTAAAAAAAGGGTCTTCTCCAATTTAGTTGTAAAGGGGGTTTGAAGTCCAACGGTGCGAAAAGTAGCTCTAAGGATTTCAACCCCTAAGTACGCCGGCCTTGCCTCAAAAAAACCCTTAGCTGTAGCGGCTCGGAATACTAAACGCTTCGACTCGGAATTATCGCCGTTTTCGGCTCACATTATTTGGAACTATAAATCCGCCCAAACTCACATTATGGGACACTGGACTCACATTATGCGCCACTGAAATCGGAATTATAGCTTCAAACTCACATTATACGCCACCAGGATTCTTTATCATTTCTCCTCGGGTCTCCGCGACTGACCGAAAAAAACGATCGTTTTAATTCAATTAATATATTCTTTACAAAAAGGTTTATTTTGGTGTATATCTGTTTTAATAAATACGAAAACATCTTTAAATCGGAAAAGAGGTGTAACAGTGGCTCATTTCGCCTATTTAAGAGTTTCAAAAGATACACAGGACGTTGAAAATCAAAAATTCGGCATACTGGATTACTGCAATAAAAATGGAATAGCTCCTATCACTTTGTTTGAGGATACCGAGAGCAGAAAAAAACCATGGCGTGATCGGGGAATAGGCAGTATTATGGAAAAGATTGAGCCTGGCGACACCATTTTAGCCGCCGAAGTGTCCAGGCTTGGAGGCTCTTCACTGCAAGTTCTTGAGATATTAGAAGAGGCGGCAAAAAAAGAAATAGCGGTTCATATCGTAAAAAATCACCTGATAATGGATGGCTCGTTGCAATCGACTATTATCGCCACAATTCTGGGTTTGGCCGCGCAAATAGAAAGAGATTTTATTTCATCCCGGACCAGAGAGGGGTATGGTAACGATTCGTACAAATATTGCAGTAGGCAGCCATAACGAAAATCAATTGACCGATGAGGGGATGAGTTCATCACTATAATTGATCTCAAAAACAGGTCTATTTTCATCAATATGATATTTTCCGAACCGATTGAGATGGGCCGTACGAAATGGACCAAGATGTGCAAGAATTTCAGGGGTAATATGATAACCATCAGCGATCAGTTCCTGTAATATTTTGGTTTGATCATAAACATTCATAAAAATCAGGGCGTTCGCAACAAGATGTCCGTACTTTATAATCTTTCTTTGTTCATCACGCGAGTTTTCGGTAATCATTCCATTGTTTCCAAAGCCGACCCATTGAATGAATTCGTTAAATGCCTCGCTAATAGTCGTTGCATGGTTGATATCCCTTCTCATCTCTGGCAAACGAAAATACTGCAAAAGAAACACACTCCTCATAACCTTTCCCAGCTCTTGAAAAGCAAAATAGAGCTTATTTTTACGGTTGAATGAGCTGAGCCTCCGAAGAATAGTCGAAGCTGAGATTCGTCCTTTTTGAATAGAGATTGCGATGCGGAACATATCATCTAAATGTTTTTCAATCAGACTCCAATCAATACTTTCATCCGTAAATAGGCCCAGTGGAAACATAGCTGTAGCGAACCGGAATAGTAGACCCTCCGAAACCGGAATAATGTCCGTTTTGGGACCACATTATTTGGAACTATAAATGGGGTCCAAACCACATTATGGGTTTCTGGAACCACATTAAGTGGAACTGAAACCGGAACCATCGGCCCGAAACCACATTAAGTGGAACTATAATTTCGTTGTTCACCATATGCTTTGTTTTCACACTTTTTACCCGATTCCACAGCAAGCCATCCCTTCAAACTGTCTAACAAAACGATCGTTTATAAAGATTCTAATCAACTATGTTTTGTATTGACTATGTTGGATAAATAGTGTAAATATTAACTTAATTTTAACCATTTATTAAACAACGAATGATTTTTACATGAAAACACTTGCATACCTTCGGGTTTCCAAAGACAGTCAGGATATCGCCAACCAAAAACTGGCTATTCATGAATACGCCCATTTAAACAAGATTAAGGTCGATGAATTTATAGAGATCAGCGCTTCATCACGCAAATCCACCAGAGAACGCCGCATTGATGAGCTTCTGGAAAGATTAAACCCGAACGACAGGCTGATTGTCTCCGAGTTGTCACGGTTGGGCAGAAGTGTCGGGCAAATTATCAGAATTATTGATGAGTTGATAAATCAGAAAATTATCTTTGTGGCCATAAAAGAAAACATCATTCTCAACGGCAGGCAGGATATTTACACTAAAGCTGCCGTAACTCTGTTTGGTCTTTTTGCTGAAATTGAGCGTGATCTTATATCCGCACGGACCAAGGAAGGCCTGGCCCGCGCCAGAGCAAAAGGCAAACTCATCGGAAGGCCCAAAGGGACCTTCAGTTCCAGGCTGGACGGAAAGGAAACGGAGATTAAAATGCTTTTGAATAAAAAGGTTTCCAAGTCCTCTATTGCTAAAATAATGGACATCTCCAGAACAGCTCTTTATTCTTTTATTAAAAGCCGAAAATTAGAAGATAGCCATGTCCCGCAAAACAATTCCGGATGAGCGGATTATTACGCTAAAAAAGCAGCTTGACCTTCTATCGTCCCGCAGTCCCGAACGAAAAAAAATGGTTCAGACCTTTGGAGAACTTTATGGGGTTTCAAGGAATTCCGTTTACCGGTCTTTGCGCAAAAGAGGGCGGCCAAAGGCCTTAAAACGCTCCGACGCGGGGGAATCCCGAGTCTTGCCGACATCTGAAATGGAAAGATATTGTCGGGTTATAGCGGCGATAAAACTTCGGACCTTGAACAAAAAAGGGCATCATATCTCTACTGTGGAAACGATCAGATTGTTGGAGACCTTTGGCATTGAGACCCCGGAGGGATCAGTCAAAGCTCCGAAAGGCCTCCTTAAAACAACCACGATAAACCGTCTTCTGAGAAACTGGGGCTACGATTTTCATTCCCTCCAGGTTGAACCGGTAGCAGTTCGTTACCAGGCTAAACACTCGAACGATTGCTGGCAGTTTGATTTAAGCCCTTCTGATTTGAAGACTCTTGATCAATGGCCTGATTGGGTTGATTCCAGGAAAGGGCGACCGATCCTGATGCTTTACAGCGTGGTGGATGACAGAAGCGGCGTCGCCTACCAAGAATATCATGTCACTTATGGCGAAGATGTGGAATCGGCCCTCCGGTTTTTATTCAATGCCATGTCATTAAAGGGCATTGACGGATTTCCATTTCAAGGCCGACCAAAAATGCTTTACATGGATAACGGTCCTATTGCAAAAAGTCTTATTTTTCAAAGGGTAATGGATCTTCTGAACATTAACATTCAAACCCATTTGCCAAAAGGAAAAGACGGCCGACGCACAACAGCTCGCGCCAAGGGAAAGGTTGAAAGGCCATTCCGGACCGTAAAAGAGGTTCATGAAACCCTTTATCATTTTCATCAACCCAAAAACCGGGAAGAGGCAAACGAGTGGCTGATGAACTTTGTGCTCCGTTACAATGAAAAACCTCATCGATCGGCGCCTCGTTCAAGAATAGAGGATTGGTTGAGTTCCCTGCCTGTCGCTGGCATAAGGCAAATGTGCGTCTGGGAACGATTCTGTTCTTTTGCCCGGGAACCCGAACGTCGAAAGGTTGGAAGCGACGCCATCATCAAAGTGGATGGCGGATCATATCAAATTGATCACGAGCTGGCGGGTCATACTGTGATTTTATTATGGGGCCTTTTTGACAAGGAACTTTTCGTGGAATTCAAAGGGAAATACTTTGGTCCTTATCAACCGTCCGGAGGGCCTGTTCTTTTACACCGTTACCGAGCTTATAAAAAATCAAAATCGGAGAAACGGGCCGATGCGGTTGAAAAGCTGGCGGCAAACCTGTATTTGCCTAAAGAAGCTCTTGCCATGGATACCCGAACAGGTGAGGCCCTGAAAAGAGATTTGCCGAAAACGACTCAATTTATAAAATTTGAAGATCCGGATCCCTTTCAGGAATTCACATACGCGAACATGATTCAAGCCAGAAAAGCAATCTCTGATTATCTGGGAATCCCATTGGCAAAGCTCGCCCAAAATGAAATCGAACAAATTGAACAGATACTTTCAGAGACCTTGACAAAAAAAGATGTGATGGAAAAAATCCGGGCCCTTTTCAGGCCCAATTTCCGAAGGGGAAGATATGTTAACCGAAGTGATGAAGCATTTTAACCTCGCAATAGATTTCCAAGATGCCGGCTATTTTGAAACCGAGACCCACAAAGCAATTTGCAGGGAAATAACCGAAGCGATCAAGCTTGGAAGACTGGTGGCGGTTTCCGGAATTGTCGGTTCAGGAAAAACCACCATCTTAAAAAAAGTTCAGGATAAATTAAAAAATGATAAGGATATTCTGATATCCAAATCGTTATCCCTGGAAAAAGAAAAGGTTACCCTTACAATGCTCATCATGGCCCTGTTCTACGATTTATCCACCGGGAAAAAGGAGACTAAAATCCCCAGAGATCAGGAAAACAGGTCACGCAAATTAAGAGCCCTGATCCGAAAAAGACAAAAGCCCGTGGCGTTGTTTGTTGATGAAGCTCATGACCTTAATCCCAAAACCATGGTCGGACTCAAAAGATTGGTGGAATCTATACGTGATGTGGGATGTTCTCTCTCCATTGTTCTTGCCGGTCACCCTAAACTGCAAAATGATTTAAGACGTCCTGCCTTTGAGGAGATTGGAGCCCGGACAACCACGATAACACTAGATGGCATTACAGCCGTCAAAAGAGAATACATTGTCTGGTTGTTTGAACGGTGCCTTGCCAAGGGCACAAAACCCGATTCAATCATAACAGACAACGCCATTGATCTTCTCGCTGACCGGCTGATGACGCCTCTTCAGATTCATCATTATATTATACTGGCATTTGAACAGGCCTTCAGCACAGGAATCAAGCCGGTCACCCAGGAGATCGTCAATTCGGTAATCGCACAAGACATCAACAATCTTGAACCCCGGTTGATTCGCTACGGGTATAGCGTTAAAGCGATCGCAGACAACCTGAGTGTTCGACCGAAGATGGTTAGATTGTTTTTAAAAGGGCAACTGCCTAATGGACAAGCCCAGGAAATCCAAAAAGAAATGCTTTCCATGGGGATACCGTTATAGTTCCAGTTAATGTGGTTTTGGGCCGATGGTTCCAGTTTCAGTTCCAGTTAATGTGGTTCCGGAAACCCATAATGTGGTTTGAGACCTTTTTATAGTTCCAAATAATGTGGTTCCAAAACAGGTATTATTCCGGTTTCGGAGGCTCTACTATTCCGGTTCGTTACAGCTATCGGCAGAATTTTAGGGGTGCACAGATTGACTGCGGACAACTTTATTAAAAGCAGAAAACTCAGGGAGAGTATTTAAAAATGCTTAGCGTGTATCTCCGCAGCTATCTGGGTAGTATCCTTAAAACGGTAAAATGTCGAAAAGCTCATGATCAGGTACTTATAAACGTATAAAAGAGGTTTATAATGAACATTCAAAAATCATTAGCGCTTTTGGAAAAACACATCCCTTCTATTGCAAATCTTTTTAAAAGATGGTTCGTCGAATATTTTGTTCCGATGAATAGATCCTTGGGAATTAAAATCAAATCTATAGATGCTTCAGAAACGGTTCTGAGTTTAAAAAGAAAACGCAAAAATTTAAACTACGGAGGAACCGTTCATGGCGCAGCAATCATGGCTCTTGCAGAAACTGTGCATGGCGTTACGGTTTTATGGAAATTTCCGCCAGTAAATCATTTAATGGTAAGCAAGAAGTCCTCTTTGACTTTCCTGAAAAAAGCCAGGGGCAATTTGGAAGTACGATTTCACCTGAGCACGGAAAAAGAGAAATATATCGAGAAACAGCTTAGTGAAAACGGCGTATGTGAAGTTGAGCTGACAAGCGCTGTAACCGACAAAAGCGGAGATATTGTTGCAGAACTACTCGCCGTATATCATATAAAGCGGCGAAACAATAATTAGTGTCCGAACTAAAACCGCTAATTTTCCCGATTACGGCGTTGAATTTAAATTTTAAGTGGCGCTTAACATATAGTGATATCCAAACAATTACAGCCGCCAATTCAGCATTATCTGACAAATACGGTTTTTCTTGAATTAAAAAATGGTTTTACACGTACGCAATCAGCAGTTCTTGTTGTTCATAAAATCAAAGGAAATACAAATGATTAAAAAAATTTTAATGATATCTGGAAGCCCGAGAAAAAATGGAGATGGGGCAAAAATTTTAAAAAAACTCGAATCAATTCTCACAGAAAGCGCTGAAATTGAATGTGAATACCTTTTTTTGAAAGATTACAAAATTGAAACATGCCGAGGCTGTTTAATTTGTCAAAAAAAAACCGGTGAGAAATGCCCCATAAAAGACGATATTTCAATAATTAAAGAGAAATTTCATGAAGCAGATGGATTTGTCTTTATTTCTCCTGTTTATATTCGCATGATATCAGCTCAAATGAAGCAGTTATTTGATAGATTGAGTTTTTTATTACATCGACCCATTCATTATGGAAAACCGGCTCTTTTGCTTTGTACTGCCTCATATGCCGGACTTGGGGAAAGCCTTAAATACCTAAAAATCCCTGTTAGTAATATAGGAATGCATATTGTTGACAGTTTAGGAGTTTTATCAACTGCATACAAAAATAAAGATGAATACAAAGATAAAATACACAAACATATCAGCAATGCAGCTAAGATATATATTGACATTCTATTCTCAATAGAAAAACCAAAACCTTCTCCATGGGAATTATTTCTCTTTAATAAATGGAGGTATAAAGCAATATACCACAGAAAAGAGTATCCTGGCGATTATGAGTGTTGGGAAGATCAAGAACTTCTTGATAAGGACTATTATTATCCCACAAGAATTAATCCAATTTTAAAGCGTTTAATTCCATTTATTGTAAAGAAATTAATATTGCGACTAAGTAAAAAGATTGGATATTTGTCTTGATTTAATTGAACTCTTTTTAGGATGAGCTCGGCATGGCTATCCATTTCATGAAAAAGAATTTATCCCTAAGACGAGGTAAACGAAATTACCCACTAGGATATGCGAAATACAAGCGCCGATGAGTGTACCGTGCCGGTAATACAACCATCCCCATAAAAATCCACCGGGAATAGCAACCAAAGCCAATAGTATATTGACATAAATGTGTCCTGCGCTGAACAGCAAATTGGAAAGCAGAATGGCAAAAAATACCCGATACTTGCCGGTGAGAAACACTTGCAGGGAGGTTTGCAAGCTGCCGCGGAAGATCAATTCCTGGAAAGGTACAAAAAGTGAATAGGCCAATACCGCGAAAAACAAGGTAAGTCCGCTGTAAGGCGTGTTGCGTGAAAGTTCCAGTACCGCTTTATCCTCCAAACCGGGGATGGATTGAAGCAGGAGATATTTGACCAATATGATCAATGGGATTGCGGCGGCGCTGAAAATCAAGGACTCCGCCACGGCGCGGCGCCAGTTTCGGGTAGTTATCCCAAACGCCGACAATGACATCCGGCTTTTTTTTATAATGATGGAGACGGCGAAAATAAAGCCCAACATCACGCCAATGCTGAGAAAGGTGGTCTCGGCCATATCCTGCTTGACGATTTTAATTGTGTCCAGCGCAAAAATATAGCCGCATGTCGCTATCAGAACAATGATCACGAAGCGGCTGAATTCCTCGCGGGCGTATAATAACTCCTGCCGGGTTTCTTTCAACTTAAGATTGCTTTCGCTAAGTCGCTGATTGACTTCCTCCAGCTTAATGTTCTTTTTCTCCAGTCGTTTCCGGGTGTTTTGCAAAGACAAATGAGTATTGACCCGCGCCAGAACCTCATTGATAAAAAACGGTTTGGTGATATAGTCCACCCCGCCGTGGGAAAAAGCCTTTACTTTGTCAAACGTCTCGGCCAAAGCGCTGATGAAAATAACGGGGATATTTTTTGTTCGTTCGTCTGATTTAAGCGCCTTGCAGACTTCATAGCCATCCATATCCGGCATCATTATGTCCAGAAGAATCAAATCCGGAAGAGTTTTTTGCGCGAGCTCAAGCGCCCGAGGTCCGCTTTTTGCTATCAGCAGGTTGTAATCGCCTCCCAGCGTGTCGGCTAACACGTCAATATTAAGCGCTTCATCGTCAACAATTAGAATTGTCTGTTTGTCTTGTTTCATTGATATTAACCTCTTATATTTATATCGGGAGACCTGGAGTTTTCGTTCAAACTCCGCTTGTTTTCATTGAATCCTCTATTTTCGCAAGCGTTTTCCTCGCGTCATCAAATTCATAATCATTGATTTGTGATTGAAGTTTCCGGAATTCATTCGTCATTTCGATCGGCCCCGACAAATGTTTAATCTCCCTGATCAATTCAATCGCCTGCCAGTCTCCACTGTCAATGAAGCCGGCGAGTTTTGTGAAAACCGTTTTTAAATGTTTCATATCCGGCTTTTCGGGGACCCCGGCGTTTTGACCGCCTTCGGGTTCAGGGGAATCCTCTTTGCGAAATAATGAATCAAGCCCAGGCATCACCCGCTCAACCTCATTTGAAAAAGAGGCCATAATTTCCGGAATGTTGTCAATATCCTCTTCTTTGAGCGAGGATTCCAGTTTGAATGATATTTTCTCCAGTTCCTTTGCGCCCATCGAGCCGGACAGCCCCTTGAATGTATGCGCCAGCAGACGGGCCGCCTCAATAGCCCCGTGATCAAGTTCCGCCTGAATTTGTTCCGTAATGTCCCGAAACCGTTTATGAATATTCTTCAGTATTTTCAAGTAGAGTTTTTGATCGCCATTCATGTTTAACAAACCCGCCCTGACATCTACTCCGTCCAGCGGAGGAAAATCATCGGCCGATCTCTGGACGGATTCATCGGGCGGCGCGTCTGTTCCGACAATTTCCGGAACCGCGCCCGACCTTGTCCATCGAACCAATGTTTTATATAGATCCGCCGGTTTGAAGGGTTTGGCAATGTAATCATTCATGCCGGCATTGATACATTGCTCCCGGTCGCTGGCCATGGCGCTGGCCGTCATAGCGATAACGGGAAGATCGGAAGGCGCCAACCTGTTTCGAATAATCCGGGTTGCGGTCAACCCGTCTATCCCGGGCATTTGCAAATCCATTAAAATGCAGTCAAATCGCTCTTTTTCGACTTTTTTAACCGCTATTTCTCCATTGTCGGCGACGCTTACCTTGGCGCCGGCCTGTTCCAACAGTTCGCGGGCAACCTGCTGATTGATTTCATTGTCTTCGACCAGTAAAATGTGAACGTCTCTCAACAGTTCCGAAACCTGCTTCACGGAAACGGGGCTTATTTGTTTGGGCGCTTTCTGTTTTGATATCCCAAATCGCGCCGTAAAATTGAATCGGGAGCCTTTCCCGGGCTCGCTTTCAACTTGAATTTCGCCTCCCATCAATTCGATCAATCGCTTGGTGATGGCCAGTCCCAACCCTGTGCCGCCATATTTGCGCGTAATGGAAGCATCGACCTGGTGAAAAGATTGAAAAAGCTGATCAACTTGCTCCCCGCTCATGCCGATGCCCGTGTCGCTGATGGCGAATCTCAGCACCGCTTCCCGGTCGAAAGCCTCCGCCTGTTCAATGATAACCGATATCCCGCCTTTGTCGGTGAACTTGACGGCGTTTGCGGCAAGATTGAGAAGTATCTGCCCAAGACGCATGGCATCGCCCGTCAGATTATCGGAAACAGACTCTTCCACCTCCAATGAAAAGGTCAATCCCTTTTTCTCAATCTGGATGTTGATTAGCGAAGACAGATTTTCAAGGACTTCGGCCAGGGAAAAATTCCGCTTCTCCATATCCAGTTTTCCCGCCTCAATTTTGGAAAAATCAAGGATATCGTTGATCAGTCGCAGAAGTGAGTTGGCCGAGGCGTGAATCTTGGTTTGATAGTCCTGCTGCTTTGGGCTCAATTCTGTCCCCAATATAAGATAGCTCAGGCCGATAATGGCGTTCATGGGCGTGCGGATCTCATGGCTCATGTTGGCAAGAAAATCGCTTTTTGCCTGGTTTGCTTTTATGGCGACATTCTTGGCGATCTTCAATTCCCCTGTGCGTTCTTCAACCTTTTGTCCGAGTTTTATGCTATAATTTTTCAGCAAATCTTCCGTCTTTTTACGCTCCGTAATGTCGGTGGATATTCCACACACGCCGTATATATTTCCGTCAGCGTCATGCAGGGGGACTTTTGTGGAAATATATGCATGCAGCCCGTCATCGTGAGGTGAGTATTCTTCCGTTTCCAGAGGAGCGTTTCCTTCTATCACGCGCTGGTCGTTTGCCTGAAACGCATCTGCTATCTCTTTCGGGAAAATCTCATGGTCGGTTTTACCAACGATTTCGCTTTTGGTGATATGAAACAGATTTTCGTACCGATTGTTTATCAGAACATATTTTCCGTCAATATCCTTGAGGTAAATCACCGCCATGGAATTATCCAGAATAGCCCGAAATTGAGTGTTTTTGACATCAAGTTCAGTTGCCCGTTCCCGCAAGTCGGCGATCAAGCCGCGCAATTTGGCCGTCATGTTGTTGAATGCTCGCGCCAATATCCCGATTTCATCCTGTGATTGTTGGGGAATCCGATAGGTCAGATTTCCCGTTGCCACATGCCGCACACCATCCATCAAGCCATTGAGCGACTTCAGCGCAATCTTCGATGTCGTTGCGATCAGCCCGATGATTACGAGAAACGCTAAAGCGGACAAACCCAGTATCGTATTCCTCATCCGTTTCAGGTTTTGCTCTATATGATAATTCGTGAACACAACCTCCAACTCCGCGATCTTTTTGCCTCCTTTTGTGAAATCTGCCTTTTTTATGATATCCCGCAATCCGACAATCGGTTTTAAAAGGTTGACAAGCAAATCACCGCCATAAAATTTATCAATAATGACGAGCCGGGTGATTTCCTCATCATCAAAAAAAGCCTCGCAATTCAGTTCCAATGCAATCTTGTTCACATTCCATACACTTTCAAGATTTGACGAGATTAGAAGATCGGTGATTCTCTCCGCTTTTTCCTCCAAACGGATTTCAAGATTTATTCTTTGATCGCGAATAAAATAGATGTTAAAGATGAGGAACAGCATGACCATGACAACTGTAATCGGGATTATTAATTTGTTTTTTAACGTAAGATTTACATAGGTCTTTGCGAGTATGCTAAGCATAGATTTCATGTCTTCCTCAGTCTGATTCCTTGACAAATCATTCCTCCCGAAAATTCAACGCGCCATTTTGTCGAGTAGACATAATATGGGGTTTTTTGTCCAACCCCTCGAAATTTCCGATGACCCCCTCTGAACCCTTGCTAAGACTGGCTTTCTGAGGGAAAATTGATTTTTGAGTTCCGCAACACATCCTCTATAACCTCTTGTATATTAATACTTTTTTGGTTTTGCCGAAACTCATATTTTCCAACCAAGTTGATATGCTGCCAGGCGACCGGTGAAAGCCGCTTTATCAAATCACAATATGCCTTTTGTTTCCGCTCTTTACAAATATGGGGTATGGTAACGATTCGTGCAAATATTGCAGTAGTGTAAATTAACAACCTGATGTGAGCCACCACAGCTTAAAAGCATTGGGCTTCCTGCTTCGTTGAGACTTGCCTGATACTTGAGAATATCAAGTCTTACGGTCTCTCCACGGGGTTTGAAGTCCAACGGTGCGAAAAGTAGCTCTAAGGATTTCAACCCCACGATATGGGTAAATAAAATCACAGATTCAATTTTTATGAAATTTTATGATTGTCCCGCTATACGGACCAGCGGGGACATTTGAACGAAAACCTACGGTTCTGAAAACTCGCGTTTATAACCGTAGGTTTCGGGTTAAATTTCCTTTCCAAGCTTTTCATTTTCTATCAGATGCCGGGCACCACCTGTAAAGAGTGGGTATCGAAACCCCAAGATTATCCGCCACCTCACGCGCTGGAATCCCATCGTTCAATAATTTTTTTGCGGATTCAACCTTGCTTGGAGTCATAAGTCGTTTTCTGCCTCCGATGCGCCCTCTTTTCCGGGCGGCCTCCAAACCGGCTCTGGTTCGTTCCACAATCAATTCGCGCTCCATTTGAGCCAAAGATGTCATCACATGAAAAAAGAATCGGCCAGCGGGAGTGGTTGTATCAATATTATCAGTCAAACTTTTGAAATTGACACCGAGATTCTCCATATCACATATGAAGTCGACAACCCCTTTTACATTGCGTCCAAGGCGATCCAGTTTCCAAACAACAAAAACATCCTTCTCCCTGAGATGGCTGACAGCCTCGGTCAGCCCTTTGCGCTCCATTCGACCGCCCGATGATTTGTCGGAAAATATTTTGCCGCATCCCGCTTTTTTTAACGCATCAATTTGCAACTCAAGATTCTGGTCGTATTTTGAAACCCTT
>JAAENC010001187.1 GCA_024224815.1 Chloroflexota bacterium | reverse complement strand
GTGCAAAAATAATTAATAAAATAGGAATAGGAAATAAAATAAAATGGGTCCGATATCATGTTTTGCAGCATGTTTATGAAATGAGTGCTGACTTTGAGCATTTGTTCATTTGAGGTTTAATTCCTCTACATTTCAAAGGTCTGTAGTTTTATTTTGTTTTCTTTTTAAATCTGTTTGTTTTTTTTTTAAATGTATTTTTATTTTACGATTTATTGTGTCTATAAATGTGTTATATGTGAACTGTAAAATGTAGCAATATTTTGGGATTGAGTGAGTAATGTGATCATTGTGCTAGCTTTGTCCTCAGAGCTTTAAAAGATATACGGAAAGGGCGCCGTATGGCACTGCATGTATTACAAATACTCTGTCCATTCTGAAATGTGTATGGATTTTATTTATTATAATTTTATCTGATATTGTGTATGTTTAACTGTTATATATTTGTGTGTTTTTGTTAGTAATGGAAATGCTGTGTATATGTTTTGAGCGTTTTTGTTAGTAATGGAACTTCCAGATTTCATAGACAAAATGTGTTGTCTATGAAATCTGGAAATTCCATTACAGTAATGGAATTTCCAGATTTCATAGACAACACATGAATTTCATAGACAAAATGTGTTGTCT
>JAAENC010001186.1 GCA_024224815.1 Chloroflexota bacterium | reverse complement strand
GGGGATACGAGGGTCATATCTCAGATTCTGGGGGCTACCACTTTTTTTGATGTAATATGATGTCAATAAACATGTTCCGGCAATATTTTTCAAAAATTTTAAAAATTGGCCAATTGCCCACCAAAAAACTAAGATTTTGGTAAAAACTACATTTTTCGCATTTAAGAAAAAAGTTTTAAAGCTGGAATCAAGAGCTTAGTCCAAAATGTCGGCTATATTATACTAGTTCAACATCAGAAGATACCAGCTACTTCCCATCTCCATTTTGGTCAATATTGCAAAATAAGCATTTTTTAGTTGCTAACTAGTAATTTAAAATATTTTTTTTCTCAAAATCAAACTGTGTAAACTTAACGAAATATTAGTATGATGTTAAGACACACAAGAGCAGCATTAATATAGAATAAAATCTAAATCCTGCTCAAACTTTTTTTTTCGTTGAATAAATAAAAAAAAATTGAGTAGGGTAAGGTGGAAAATATAACTTTTTAGATATATAATATTTTCACCCCTAAAACTATACACACACATGATCCAATAAGGTAAGTAATAACATTATTTAAAAAATATGTTCCTTTGATCCCCGTAAAGATGGTCCAATATTCCTAAAAAGTATAGATTTCATTAAAAAAATCATAAAAGTCATAGCGATCAAGATTGAGCTCTGAAACTTATAGATCATATTTATAGTATGACAAGGATATATCATACAATAGGAGAACCCTTAAAATCAAAAACATTTGCAGTAATGATTTTTAGAAGAAGAAAAAAGGTAAAAAAATATAAATACTGTATTTGGCTATCTGTTTCTCAAAATATACTATTGATAGCAGAACAAAAACATGTATATAATAATCAGACACGTACAAGCATCATTTATATAATTTTCTAGAAAAATCCTTTGAAAACTTCTGTTTTTTTTTCTTTAAATGTAATTTTTGATGACTGGCACTTGTAGATTTGAGGCTAAAAATAAGAAAACAAACAATTTTCAGACAAAACTTGTTTAGCAACTTTTATTCTGCATCAAATTTCCTTTCAAATGGTATGCCATAATGCAAAATCATCCATGTTTAAAAAAATTCATAATTTTTTTCTATGTACAAGACTACTTTGAAAAAAAATAAAAAAATCTAATTAAATAATTTCACAAAGTATATCATTTGAAAGTAATTTTAATGTAGAACAAAAGTTGTTAAATAACTTTTGTCTGAAAATTGTTTGTTATTGAGTTTTAAACCCAAATTTACAAGTGCCTACCAAAAAAAATACACATTTTACTTAACGAAAAAAAAAGTTTCAGTAGGATTTGGTTTATAATCTATACAGATGCTGTACTTATGTGTCTTAACATAATACTAATATTTCATCTAGTTGAAAATACTTGATTTTGAGAAACAAATTATTTTAAAAGACTACTTGGCAACTCAAAACAGTTTTTTTGGCAATATGGACCAAAATATAAAAGGTAAGTATCTGGTTTCTTCTGATATTGAAATAGGATAGTATAGCTCACATTTTGGGCCAAGCTCTTGATTCTAGCTTTAAAACTTTTTTCTTAAATGCAAAAAATGTAGTTTTTACCAAAATCTTAGTTTTTTGATGGGCAATTGGCCAATTTTTTAAATTTTTGAAAAATATTGCCGGAACATGTTTATTGACATCATATTACATCAAAAAAAGTGGTAGCCCCCAGAATCTGAGATATGACCCTCGTATCCCCTACCTCTAATTATACGCTATTCAATACTTTGAGCCTTTTTCAGAATAAAAATTCAGTTTAATTTAATTAGATGCCCTTGGCTAAAGCCTCGGGCCATCAAAATGGTTTTATATGGAAGTACTGAATAAACAT
>JAAENC010001185.1 GCA_024224815.1 Chloroflexota bacterium | reverse complement strand
CTACAGTTATATTTGGCCGTTACACTACATTAGTCACTTTTAAACCGTATCCGAGTACAATAAACCTACTTTCTAAAGAAATGAGACCTGAAGCCACAGTTCTGAGGATCAGAATATGTTTACTGCCTGAAGTGGCTAATAGGGATAATACCTATCGGCCGTTAGAACCCTCGGCTGCGCCTCGGGCACTAACTTAAACCTCAGATATTATCCCATAATTGTACTCCTGACATATTCAAGTGATTTTTATATTTCTTTAATTAATGACTTTTTCAGACATATGATAATTTCAACATATAAAGATGTGTTACTTTATTGATATTATTTAAAAATAATTGGCTAATATACCCTATTTGGAGATATATTACAAATAATAGTTTTCCTCTGAGAGTAGTCCATTTACTGATAGACCCCCGGTCCCTTTATTGCTGTTGTAAACTCATCAACATAACTTATGTAAACAGTGTTTGGAGTACAATAGGAATAACCAGTGACTAGGAGTTGTCTATTGGGAAATAAACTATTCAGCCTCTGTGGTTTAAAACATTAAATTCCCTCGGCTTCGCCTCGGGATTTAATTATTAAACCACCTCGGCTTCATAGTTTATTTCCCAATAGACAACTCCTAGTCACTGGTTATTCCTATATTAT
>JAAENC010001184.1 GCA_024224815.1 Chloroflexota bacterium | reverse complement strand
CTCTCTCTCTCTCTCTCTCTCTCTCTCTCTCTCTCTCTCTCTCTCTCTCTCTCTCTCTCTCTCTCTCTCTCTCTCTCTCTCTCTCTCTCTCTCTCTCTCTCTCTCTCTCTCTCTCTCTCTCTCTCTCTGTCTCTCTATCTATCTATCTATCTTTCTCTCTCTCTCTCTCTCTCTCTCTCTCTCTCTCTCTCTCTCTCTCTCTCTATCTCTATCTATATATCTCTCTCTCTCTCTCCCTCTCTCTCTCTCTCTCTCTCTCTCTCTGATACTATGACCCCATATGTTAAAAATCCCGCTATTCTAAATAGGATTAAACAAATTCCTGTAAAAAAAAGTTAATAAGATAAACAATGTCATATTTTTTTGAGGGGGGGGGGGTTTCTTTATCAGGAACAAGGTAAAATATATGATTATATTGTGACAAAATGTTTTATTTTTCTCAACATTTTGTAAAAATAGAATTCGAAAAACACATTTTGTTAAATTAAACTTTTTTTTTACTGACCGAAAAGTTGAATTCCCGTATCCCT
>JAAENC010001183.1 GCA_024224815.1 Chloroflexota bacterium | reverse complement strand
GCGTGCCCATGTAGTTTATCTAGCGAAATCATCATGATTTCGAAACAAATACGCCATGAAAGTGTTGAATTATTTTGGAAAAATCTTTGAACTACACTAGCAATTTCTATAAGAACAATTTTTGCCATGTATGGTGTACACCATCGTTAAAAAAACGTAATGGACATTTGAATAGGAGACCAGGTGGGGAATTTTTTGTCAATAAAAAAGCACAAATTCAATTTTACGACATAATTAAAATTAATTTATAAACAAATACACAATCCAAACGTTAATTCAATACATTATAGTAAACAACCAACCAATAAGAATGTTGTTTAATAAATAAATCTCCTATTTAAATAGTATCAATATCTGTTTTCAAACACAAATTTGAATAAAACATATAAATTTAAAATAAAAACGACACAATATAACACATAACAATACATAATAATACTTCACATAATAAATAGTGCTTGAATTTTTGTAAATATATGATATGTTTGTTGATAGATTGGTTGTTTTGATTTAATTGTTATGAATAATTATATGTTTTTGGTGTTGTTGGTACATCATGATATTGCCAAATACGTAATATATTTACTAAATAAAATATAATCCTTGACATAACTCTGGATTAATTTTTGTTTTAAATGTTGGTTTTGTGAATGTCCATAATACGTTTTCATTTGCAAACAGATCATTTATGTGTATTTTTCAAATTCAAATTCAATAAAATTTATATTTGCATTTGTAAAATAATCATATATAAAGATTTGTAACATTTAAACATAATAATAATTTTTTGAAACTGCAAATAATTGCTATCTGTTTTATAATTACGGATAGTAATGATATAATGGATTGTTTTACATTTGTTTTTTTTAGATATTTACTATAATATGTTTTCGTTTCGGAACATATCATTTACCATATTTTTCCAACTCAAATTCAATAAAATGTATATTTGCATTTGTAAAACAATCATATAAAACAACTTCT
>JAAENC010001182.1 GCA_024224815.1 Chloroflexota bacterium | reverse complement strand
GTGAAGTTATAACTGTTGCACAATATAGCTATTTAGCCGGGATCTTCGTTGCGTATAATTGTATAGAAATCTTCACCTATGTGTTTTTCGTCAATGGCCATTTTTTTGCCATAATTGGACTCCTCAAAGATTGGGACATCGATAGCCGTCTGCTTGCTGGGGCTTCCAGTTTTAACATCATTTTTATGGACACGTGTGCCACCGTCCTGTGCGTAAAAGCTTAATACGTCTCTATACCATTTATATATTGTGCTACCCCTGATCCGTAATGTTTTTTCAAAACTTGTTATATTCAGGGGGGCGAAGTCCAAACTCCTCTTTTAAAAAATCACCAAATTCATTGGTGGTCTTCATCCCTCGGCGGTGCACGTTGTAAGTGTTGTGATAACTCTTGTTCGTTTTCCTACGCTCTTTTCCAGCGCCTACGTTTTACGGATTAAATATACTGTCTTGTCCTTTAACGGAAATGTCTGGATCCCTATTGGGTTTTTGAAACCATCCAGTACGGCATCCGTCCCTTTAAGTCCTTGGGGGCTAGGTTAGCCATCTTTTCAATTGTTATGGTTATAGTATTTTACACCCCATTCTTTATACCGCAATTTTCTTTTTTTTAGTTGTAATATTTAATTCCGTTCTGATAATTTCTGATGGATTTCTCACCGAGCAAAAACCGGAAATAACTTTTTGACCTCCACCAAAGAGGTCAGAAAAAGTTATTCTGGTTTTTTTGGTCCCAGGCCACCTACAAATGTATCTATGATTCCGCATTGTTTTGTGCATCAGACCATCTGTTTATATCTTTGAGCAGGAATCTGTCTTCCTATACCCTGGTGGGATTTCCGTGTGTTGTAGTATGTAAAGAAACCCT
>JAAENC010001181.1 GCA_024224815.1 Chloroflexota bacterium | reverse complement strand
CTCGATGTGAAAAAGCATTGAGAAAGGCAATTAAGATATTCGTCTTTGCCTTCAATAAACGACAACTTTACAAACAACAGTATCCGAAATATCCAGCTCACATTATTGATTTCGCTTACACACCAAATTAGCCACTCCGAGGTGACTTATAACCGCTTCAAAAAAAGACAAACTGGTACAATCAAAGAAAGGTGATAAAATACCCCGCTCTATTCAACCAGAAAAAATAACCAAAAGAAGATTATGTTTATAGATCAAGCAGAAATTTATGTTAGCTCCGGCAAAGGCGGCGATGGTATCGTCCACTTTCGCCGTGAGAAATATGTCCCGCGTGGCGGACCCGATGGCGGCGACGGCGGCAAAGGCGGCGATATCGTCTTTCAAGTTAAAGAACATCTTAACACCCTCGCCACATTTCGGCACAAACGCCGCTTCCTTGCAAAAAATGGTGAGCGTGGCGGGCGAAATAACCGCTACGGGAAATCTGCCGACGATCTAATTATTCATGTCCCGGCAGGAACGTTAATCTACGATACAGATACAGATGAACTCCTCGGCGATCTGACCGAAGAAGGGCAGCAATTAATTGTCTGTGAAGGCGGACGTGGTGGGCGCGGCAACACCCATTTTAAGAATTCTCGCCATCAAACCCCGCGCACAGCGGAAAAAGGCGAACCGCCCGTGGAAAAAAACATCCGCCTGGAATTGAAATTGATTGCCGATATCGGCTTGGTCGGTGTCCCCAACGCCGGAAAATCAACACTCCTCGCCGCCCTGACAAATGCCCAACCCAAAATTGGTGCCTACCCCTTTACCACCCTGATCCCCAATCTTGGCGTTGCAAAAATTGACGAATTTGAAAGCGTTGTCCTCGCCGACATCCCCGGTCTTATCGAAGGCGCATCCGAAGGAGTCGGTTTAGGGCACGAATTCCTACGTCATGTTCAGCGAACACGGGTTCTCATCCATTTACTGGACGGCATGGCAGAAGACCCCATCGCTGATTTTAGCCAAATTAACACCGAGCTTTCCCTCTTTGACCCAAAACTAGGTGAAAAAATACAAATTATCGCCTTCAACAAAATGGATCAACCCCCAGTAGCAGAACGCTGGGAAGAAATCAAAACAACCCTCGAAGAACGCGGACATCAGGTTATGGCAATTTCTGCCTTAGCACGGACAGATATTCGTAAATTGCTACTCAAAGCAGTAGAAGAACTATCTAATCTGCCCGCGATCGAAGAAACAGAAGAAATGCCCGTTTATCGCGTCGAAACTGACCCCAACGAATTTGAAATTCACCGCATTAACGATGGCGATTGGCAAATCAGCGGCCAAGCGATTGAGCGTGCCGCAGCAATGACCTATTGGGGACACTACGGCTCTATCCGTCGTTTCCAGAAAGTGATGCAAGCCCTAAAAATTGACGTTGCCCTCCGTGAAAAAGGCATTAAAGAAGGTGACACCGTTTTGATCGGCGAGTATGAATTGGAGTGGCAGGAATAAGTTCCTGTAGAGTAGTAATCAGTTTTCAGTGGTCAGTAGGTCACGCTTATAGCGTGACAAGTTACATAATAAAAGCAAAAATCCCTAAGTCAAAATGACTCAGGGATTTTTTTGTTTTAAAAAAGCTTTTTCTCCCCTAAATTCCGCACTTAGAATTTGGGGGAGATGCCCGATAGGGCAGAGGGGGCTGTCTATCCCTTTGATGGGCAAAAGATTTGTTAATTAGCATCTTTTCGTCGAAGTTGGTGCGACGCACTCCTTAAATGCGAAAGTGCTTATTTGGGGGAGATGTCGGGGCTATTAAACGGAAGCAAGCCCAAAACATGTGCGCTTTCTTAACTTCCAATTAACGCTTCGGGGCGCAGGATCTCATCCAATTCTTCTTTGCTTAATAATCCTTTTTCGAGCACAATTTCCATTACGCCTCGGCCACTTTTATGCGCTTCGGCGGCAACTGCGCTGGCATTTTCGTATCCGATATGGGGGTTGAGCGCGGTCACGATGCCGAT
>JAAENC010001180.1 GCA_024224815.1 Chloroflexota bacterium | reverse complement strand
CGATTACATGACATTAAACCGTTATTCACCGTGGACCATTCAGCACTATATAGACATTATAAAACGGCTTGCAAAATATTTTAATAAATCACCTGATTTGATTTCTCAAGAAGAGATTCAAGAATACCTTCTCTACCTTTACCAGGAACGAAAACTCGCCTGGGGAACCTGTAATGCGCATTTGTCCGGTTTATCATGCTTCTACAAAAATGTTCTTCATTTGGAGGAGAGAAATTTTAAACTGCCGCCACGTCCCAGAGATCGAAAACTCCCCAATATATTGAGTGTAGAGGAGGTCAGACGACTGTTTGAAGCGGCGGTTAATCTTAAACACCGAGTTTTCTTGAAAACAGTCTACAGTGCCGGACTCAGGGCCGGGTGCGCCTACCCCCAAACTTAGACCACGGGACTGGATTTCTTAAGTGGAAAATGCGCTCCAGTGTTTCGTGATTTAGGCGATCTAAGAGCCGCCTGTTTGAATACGTTTATGCCAAAACCCTCTTGTAATTTCATAGCACCATGGTATCCTTCTGCCACCAGTCTGGAGGATAGGGCAATGCTGGGAAGCAACCTGAGCGCCATGACTGGTAACGGAGACATGGGGGGCGGCATACAGTCAAATCTATGCTGCCCTTTCTCCCCATGTTTCTGTTCTTAATGCGTTAAATCCCCGCGCCTTAGCGCGGAATAAATACCCGGTAGGGCCGCCGGAGGCATATTCAATCATAATTCCTTATGGTCCTCCTTTTTGACAGAGCCCCTCATGAATACCTCAGCCGGGGTTTGCTTGTCCAATGCAGAATGCTTGCGTTCACAATTATAGTATCTAAAATAAGCATCCAGCCCTCGGTAAAGTGCGTGTCCATCACTGTAGGCTGTGGGATAGACGTCTTCATATTTGAGTGTCCACCAAAAACGTTCGATGAAAACGTTATCAAGGGCTCGTCCTCGTCCATCCATGCTCAGCGCGACCTGTTTGTCCAATAAAATGCCAGTGAAGGCTTCCGAAGTGAATTGCGATCCCTGGTCTGTATTGAAAATCTCAGGAGTAGCTTGTTCCAATGCCCGTTTCAACGCTGCAATACAAAAAATATTTTCCAATGAGTTCGATAGTTCCCATGATAGAACATAGCGGCTATACCAATCGATTACTGCGCTCAAGTACATAAACCCGTGCTGCATAGGAATGTAGGTAATGTCGGTTCCCCAAGCCTGATTGACGCGCTCAATTTCAACACCGCGAAGCAAATATGGATATACTTTATGTCCAGGGGCAGGTTTGCTCGTATGTGGCCCTGGAGTGATGGCCTGAAGCCCCATTCGCTGCATCAGGCGCGCCACTCGTTTATGGTTGACACAATGCCCCTGATCACGAAGCCAGTCCGTCATTCGTGGATAACCGAATTCCGGATGTCTCATGTACTGCTCGTCAATCAGTCGCATCAACACAAGGTTGTCATTTGTTTCAGGGACCGGGTTTGTAGTAAAAACTCGAACGTGTTACGCCTGCCAGCCTGCATTGGCGCCGGATCGAATAGATTGGATCATGTTTCACCCAATCCCGACGTGATGAAACCGGCAGGCTTATAGCTTTTTTTCGAGCCACT
>JAAENC010001179.1 GCA_024224815.1 Chloroflexota bacterium | reverse complement strand
GGATTATTTATTTGAGTAAGTGTTAATATTAGCTTAGTAACTATTACATCTGCTAATTTTTCCATCTCTTTTTTTGTCATAATCGTATTTATTATATTATCTTTTACTTGTCGTATTTAGTTTGTAAAACTATTTGACTAGGGTAAGGGTTTAATTTTACCTTTTCTAAAAATAAAGCACTAAATTTAGTAAAATGTGGACAATCTTTACAAGGTTTTGATCTCTTGCTAGTTATACATCCACTTAATACTAATATAATTAATAATAATTTTATTTTAATCTTCATATTCTTTTAATATTGCTTTGATATCTGGCTCGTAATCTTTTATTACGTCTGCAAGTACTAAAAAATGTCTTAAAGCTGTTGCTTCATATCTAGACAAATCTCTAGTGTCTCCGTCTTCAATTGCATCTAAGCAATCTTGCATATCTCTTGTCGTGTTTTCGAAACGACAGTAACTCATATTTGGCATAATTTTTTATTTAAATAATCTAGTGATTATTATGATTTGTAATACTAAGACAGTAATACCTGTTAATGTTCTTATAAATTCCATTAAATGGTTATATCTATCTAATTTTCTTTCTATTTTATATCTTATATTTTTCATACCACGAAAAGCCCATACCTTGTGAGTATGAGCTAGAATTATACGCGCCATTGTTTCGCTCTTATTATTCTATTCGTAGTATTTATCTAATAGTTCTAATGCCACTTCGTGACTTATTCTATTTTCGTTATATAATTTCCATATTAATCTCTTCATAATAATATTCTTTCATTGTTTCTAT
>JAAENC010001178.1 GCA_024224815.1 Chloroflexota bacterium | reverse complement strand
CGAAGAGCAGGTAAAGCTGACCAACCCGGTTAAATCCGGTAGGCGCTTGCGGGTGCCCAAACCGCTGCCACGGCCTTTACGGGAAGACCAAATTGATCAGTTCTTTGATGTGATCAAAAGCAAGCGTGACTGGGCCATGTTCCGGTTGATGCTGCGTTGCGGTTTGCGAGTGGAAGAAGTGGCTGATTTAACCCTGGGTGCCATCGACTTGAAGCATCGCAAGATCATGGTTTTAAATGGTAAGGGCAGCAAAGATCGGGTAGTCTACATGAGTGAAGATGCTGCTGATGGGTTGGATGCCTATCTGAAACTTAGACGGCACTACCGGATAAAAAAAGTCTTTCTAGTAGAAAAAGGAGATTATAAAGGAAAGCCGATTTCGGTCCGCGGCATTCAAAAGCGCATAGAGTATTATGCCAAGAAAAGCGGCATCCCAGTTTGCTGTCACCGTCTACGGCATACCATGGCAACCCAACTTTTAAACGCGGAGGCCGAGGTGGAAACCATCCAGGATCTATTGGGGCACAATTGGATTACGACCACTCAACGCTACTGTAAAGTGTCGAATGTAAAAGTTAAAAGAGATTACTTCAAAGCAATGCAGGTGATATTGAGCCAATCTGAAAATGAGAAAATTCAACTCCCGCAGATATCCGACACAAGTAGTACAACAACAAGTACAGAAAGGAGGTAAATCAAATCATGCAAGTCACCATTGCAAATCCACAAAAAGGCCGGCTGGAAACAATTGAAGCGGAATTCAGCGATCAGATACGTCCAGCACAGCCGCCAGGAGATGAAGGTGCGGTTTACCTTCCTGGCCGATCGTTACGAACGTGGCAGCCTGAGGATTACCAGCAATTTGCCGTTTTCCAAATGGGAGCAGATTTTTAAAGATCCGATGACTGCCGCAGCTGCTATTGATCGCCTGGTACATCACAGTGTAATTTTGGAGCTCAACATTGAAAGTTACCGCATGGAAATGGCCAAGAAAAATAAGAGCAAAAAACCTGATAACCCGACAAAGGGCTCTAAATGAGTGGATTTTGAGTAATGGTAACCTATGGGCCGGACAGAGATCGTTGATTGTAGGGCATTCTGGTAAGCCATTTTTCCGGCGAATCAAAGAAAGGATAAAAAATATGCAACAAACTGTTTACAATCCGCAAAAAGGCAGGCTGGAAACAATTAATATCGATTTTACGGATGAAAACACAACTTGGTTTGACGAATGCGAAGATAACCATGGCATCTTCTCGATAACCGATTTGCAGGGAGGTATCCTAATCGAAGAAGCAGATTACACCTATCCACTTTACGTTTACGACATATCCAGAGCGGATATCGGCCATGACCACGGCAAAGCAAGAGAATTACATAGACAATACATAGATAAGTAAAGGCGATGGTTATCGCCCAAGCGCCACCCAGGTGAAACTCCGGTCGCCCTTTGGGTTGCCTCCGTTTCACCTGGCATAGAAAACGAGGAAGGAGGTGTTGGATTTACAAAAGACGTACACGGCAGACTCAGGAAACAATATAGTAAGCCCACAGGCAGGCAAACGCCGTTTCGCTACACTCAACTCTGTTTACCTGCCTGTGGCGCCATCAAAATTCGTGGTAAATTCGGGAATTCTAATTGTCGTTGATCAGAGAAGAAATCAATAAACCACGATGCCGCCGAGGTGGTGGGGCGGGAACTCCAGTCGCCCTACCGGGCTCCTTCCATTCTCGCCCCACCACCTCGGCCCCAAAAACAACGATATTGGTTAAAAATGACCTTGACATTTACTGAAAAATAAGGCAGTTTAACATCGCGTAACATACTAATATAAATAGAAAAATCAGAATTTGTTACGTTTTACTGCTATCTATCTGTAATAATACCAGAGGCTTAAAGTTCAAGATACTCAAACGATATCTGAAAGCAGATAATCGACTTCAATCGGCGTGATTATCATTTAGTATCGACTAATCTGCTCCCCCCCAAACTTTAATCTAACCTCTAAATTCAACTATAAACGCCTGCAAAACATAAAGCTTACGAAATTTGCAGATTTTTCTGCAAAT
>JAAENC010001177.1 GCA_024224815.1 Chloroflexota bacterium | reverse complement strand
ATTATATGGATTTATATGAATCCATTAACATCTATGAATGACTGTGTGTAAGTGCAAATGATGATCAAAATGGTATCGAGACCAACAGAGAGAACATGATCGAAGCGACCAACAGAGAGAACATGGATAAACTTTAAGACTAAACAACGTTCATTTACATAAATAAGCTGCTTATTTACGTAAACAAAGCTTATTTACGTAAATAAAAAATTTATTTACGTAAACAGAATTTGTTTTGTTTACGTAAACATGTTTTGTTTACGTAAACGTGGTTTGTCAATAAATATTTGGTGAGTTGTCAATAAATAAATTGAGATATTTTCAAATCACCAACCGTTACAACATGACAATTTGCTTCTGTTGATCGTTCAATTGCATTTATATAATATTACTATCATCAGAGTGTTCATCCATTATGTTCTGCGTGTTGTCTTCAATGATTCAAATAAATTGATTTAGCCATCTGATGACAACTGAGATTCCATCCACATGAACGATATGCAACCCAATTACAATTTCTCCATTTTCCAAGCAATATTTATTGTGAAAATACAATCCAATATATTGGCTTTTTGTTACGTTTCTGTACTTTTCCTTGCTGCTTCTAACTTTGAAACCAGTTGTTTTGATATTTAGAAACCATAATATAATAATTGATAAATTTTGATAAATGCAACGTGTAAATTAGCCATGTATCAGTGATATTAAAAGGGTGTGTTTTCGACTGTCTGTAAACAATTGTGCACAAACAAACGATAATTGTGCACAACATAGTCAAAAGAAAAAGAAAAACAAATATATCATATTCAAAATAAATCTGACATATTCAAAACAAATAAAATAAAAGGAATATTATACCAGGTTTGTGAAAAGAATTTACATTGTTTAAAACTGTTTTATTTTATCCGTTCGTGATAAAACAAAACGTTTAATATATTTTGTTTTTTTGAATTTTCTGTTACCAAATAAAGGAAAAGATCAAGGCAAATGTTTTGTCATTATTTTGTGGTTTTATTTTATCAATTCATGATAAAATAAGACCTGTTGTGCATTCTTTTTTTTCTTTTTTTCTTGATGTGTTTTTATTGCAAATAAAGGCTCTTTTTCTTTGTCATTTTTTTTTTTTTGTGTTTGTTTTTT
>JAAENC010001176.1 GCA_024224815.1 Chloroflexota bacterium | reverse complement strand
CTTGAGCTTCTGTGATTGAATAGAATATCTCTCCTGCTAATAATTCATCCCTCATCCTTCCGTTGAAGGATTCTATGTATCCATTCTCCCAAGGGTGACCTGCCCCCCAAAACCTGATCCAAGTAGAATGTTACGGATCAGGTTTTGGGGGCAGGTCAGATGCACTAATCGTCGTACTAAATAAGGCTCCTATACCTATAAAGATAAGGACGTTTTTTATAGAAGTAAAAGGAGAATCGCTTTTTGAAAAATATTTAAAAAGATAAACACCAACTACCGCTTCAAGAGTATTCCCTATTGCCGTAACCAAAGCAGTGGATATAGATGTGGATATTACAATCCCCATTTCAGAGAGTACCAGAGAATTTGCTAAGAAGGCCCCTAATAAAATACCCGGCGATACTCGATAGCCAAATAAAAAGATGGCAGCAAATGCAATGCCTGTAGGAGGCCATACTGGTGTCGCATTTGTACCTTCAAAAGCCAGAAATAAACTCAACTTCGCAGCTACAAAATAAATAACTGCTGTTAAGAAGGTTTTCAGTAAGCCAGAAAAGTTGTAAGGATAAGCCCCCTGCTTTTTCTTTGTTGAGAATTTCACAGCAAGTTACCTCCTAACAAAATATGCACCTATATATTGTATATTTACTATAATACTGTAAAACGTACGATTTGACCTTTCTTTTTCCTGTCAGAATATTTATGACAAAAGAGGTAATTTGCCAAGAGAAGCTTTTTCCTCATTTCCCTTCGACGTACATTTAGCATTGGTATATAAAGAAAACTATTGCATAATGATCTTGTACGTCTTCAAATGTTGAAGTCAGTAATACCCCAAGTAAAGCAAGCGTCATCCCAAAAAAAATTTTCGATTCAAGGATATTTCCTCCAAACCGCTACAAGCACTGTACCATTATTATGACAAAAGGAAAATATAATTCAAGTTTTAGTATTACCTTTTCTGGAGGAAAATGTATGTTTAAATAAAAATAGACCTCACGAGGGTTCAAAACCCTCGAAAGGTCTATTGTCAATTTCTTCTGTTCTAAATCTTACTCATAAGCCAACGTATCTCTTACCGTCAATCTCGAAGCTCTGCGTGCGGGAAGCGCACTCGCTAATATCGCCAAAACCAGTGTGATTGCGAGCCAGATCCCAATGCCTTCTACGCCAAAGGTAAATTGGAGTGGCGTTTTGAAGATCGCTATGCCTACGCCGTAAACCAGTGCAGAAGTGATCGGGGCAGAGAGTAGAATGCCTCCGGCCCAACTGAGTAGGCCGATAAATAAGCCTTCGACTAAAACGATTTTCTGAATATCGAAATTTGATGCGCCGATGGCGCGCATCACGCCGATTTCACGAGTCCGCTCGAGGGTGTTAATGCTCATCGTGCTCATTAATCCCAATCCGCCGACAACGGCTGTTAAGATCGCCATCACGAGCATGAAATAGACCAAAACATCGGTTTGTTGGGTTTGTTGCAAACGCCATTCGGCCGCCAACTCGATATTGCTGACCTGGATCTGTTTTTCATCCAGCAAAGCTTGTAATTCTTGCCCAATCGCGGCGACAGTCGCGGGGTCTTTTTCGCTGGTGATAATGCGCAGCGAATATACATCGCCGGGGGAGTTGACCAAATGACTCACATACTCATAATTCACATAGATCAAAGGCGGGATAACATTGCCGGGGATATTGTAAATTCCGACAACTTTCCACTCTGATTCTTTTTCAAGGATATTTAGTTTGATCGTGTCGCCAACTTTCAAATCGGGGCGCACACTTAGCAGGTGGTTACCGATAACAACTGCGTTTTCGTCACCGGGCATCAGCCAACGACCTTCGGTCAGGATCGGCTCTATCAGGGTCGAATCGGCTGGTGGGGCAACGAGAGCAAGTTCATTCGCGGTCGTTTCATCCGCCGAGATGATCTCGCCGCCGAGCATCATCCAGCCTTCGATACTTTCCACGCCGGGCACCGATTCCACAATCCCGGCAACTTTTTCATAACGATAAGCACGGTCAAATGAGACGTTGATGTCGGCGAGGAAATATTTCTCCACATCCCGCATGGTTTTATCAAAAGTGCCAAAAAGATTCATCACCGCGACGAAGATAGCACCTGCCAAAACCAAAGTGGATAATGTAAGCGCGAGGCGCATTTTGCGACGGAAAGTATTCCGGATCGATATCCGCACCGGGCGTGAGAGGAAGACTTGTCTTATCAGTCTTATCACAGGCGGTGCGTATCGGAAAGAGATCGACATCCGCACCGGACGTGAGAGTACTCTCGAATCTTTTGTCTGCTTTTTGGCTTGCTTCACGCCTGCATTGCCCAGCCCATAATCGCTTAAGGCTTCCCGAACAGTTACGCGCACCGTATTCCACATCGGGAATATTGCCGCAAGCAGCGGAATGATGAAGGCAACAATGGCCTGCTGAATAACCGTCTGCGGGAAGATCGTGAATTCCCCGACATTAAAGTTAAGCCAGGTAGCCATGCCTTCGAGAACAACTATGTTCAAAAATGAAGCCAGCGGGACAGAGACCACAAATGCGGCTGCGCCAAAGGAAAGAATGAGCACAATATACATTGCCATGATCTGTCTATTTTGCCCACCGATCGCTTTCATAATGCCGATCTGTTTGCTGTGCTGCGACATCAGCGAGACGATAGTGTTGACGACGAGAAATGCGCTCAAAGCAACGAGCAGCCAGCCGAGTACGCCTAAAACAACGATCACGCCTTGGGTTACATCCCAGGCAAAGTGATGACCGGGATTGAAAATAAGGATAAAGTAAGTTGTTCCACCACCTTTTTCAAAACGGTCTGAGACAGCCTGTGTTACGTCAGAAACATGCTGCTGGTCGGTGGGATTTTCTGCCACACTGAGATTGAGCTTGGTGTAATACTCTGATGAGCCGCCCATCCATTCGAGGGTTTCAGGATTTATAAAAGCCTGAGCCTGCCCCATCATGGCATAGGGAATGGTTGTCACACTGTGGACATAACCGGCAAGGCGCAATTCGCGTATTTTTCCGTTGCTCAGCTCAATATTGAGCATATCGCCGATTTCATAGCCCAGAGATTTTGCTGTTTCATCGAGCAGGACTTCTTTATCACTTAGCGTGGATAAAGTTGTGTCATTGGGATTGTCTGGTTTAAGTAAGTTGACGGTAATTTCAGCGGGGTCTTTAATTCCGTCAAAATTGATAACTACTTTTTTACCATCATCTTGCACAAGTTGGGCGGTGACATCGCTGCGGCCTTCAATTGCGCCAACGCCTTCAATATCTTGCAAGGTAGCGAGCATATCCTCATCAGCAGGAGAAATATAAAGCGTTGCTTCAGAGGGATTTGCAGAGAGGAAATCTGCGTCCATATCCCTGTTCATTTGCAAGCCGAGGTTATTATTTAACCCGACAGCAAAAGTTCCGGCGATGATGGTCAGGATCATTAAAAAAGTACGGGTTTTATTGCTCCAGAAATCTGCCCACACTTTTTTCCAGCGGCTGCTCATGCGCCCCCCTCTGCCCTATCGGACATCTCCCCCCCGAGGGGGGAGAAATTACTCCTTCCCCCTAAGGGGGAAGGCTGGGATGGGGGCTTTCCATTTGGTTTATCACTGACGATTTCACCGTCTGCAATTAAGGCAACGCGGGAGGCTCGTTTCGCCATTTCATTATCATGCGTAACGATGATGATGGTTTTTCCCTGTGAAACCAGATTGTTGAAAAGTTCAAAAACACGCTCGGCCGTTTTCGAGTCGAGATTTCCGGTCGGTTCATCAGCGATGATTACAGGGGGATCATTTGCCAATCCGCGCGCAATTGCAACACGTTGCTGCTGTCCGCCAGAGAGTGCAGTGGGGAGTTTGAAAGCGTGGTCGGCTAATTCCATTTGATCAAGGAGTTCTAGCGCGCGTTCCTTGCGCTCGTTCTTAGGGAAGGTTTTGCAAAAATCCATCGGAAGCATGATGTTTTCGATCACAGAGAGCATTGGCAATAACTGGAAGAATTGAAAAACAATGCCCAGATTGATCCCGCGCCAGCGCGCCATCTTATTTTCGCCTAGTTCATGGACGGCGGTTTCGTTCACCCAAACTTCACCCGCTGATGGGCGGTCGATACCGGTGACCATATTTAGTAATGTGGTCTTTCCACTGCCAGATTTCCCGATTACGCTGACGAATTCTCCGGCTTTGATATCCAAATCTACATTTACGAGGGCAGGGAAGTCACCAACTGCTGTTTTGTAGAGTTTATCCACACCACGTAGAGAAATAAGAGGGTAGCCATTTGATTCGGCTGGCTTTTTGCCGTTTTTTGTAAAAGGTAGGGTTAGCATAATTGTCTCCAAACCAGCCCCCACCTAACCTCCCCCGTCAACGGGGGAGGAACTATTCTCCCCCCGCTTGCGGGGGGAGTTAGAGGGGGGGAGAGTAATAGTTTTATTCCACAAACTCAACTAACGCTGTCATACCCCAACGCATAGCAGGGTCAATTTCTTCAAGAGAGATTGTTACTTCATAAACGACATCGCCCTGGCTTTCAGCATAATTCTGGCCAATGGAAAGTACAGTGCCTGTTAATGGGGATTCTGGCATTGCATCGAGCGTTACCGTCACTTTTTGTCCTTCAGCGATATTCACTACGTCCAATTCTGTTAGATCAGTGGTCTTAACCAGCCAAGAGGAGAAGTCTGCAATTGTGGCGGATGCCTGCCCCGCAGCAACCGATTCACCGACCTTGACATTTAGGTCTGCTACCGTACCCGAAATGGGTGAGCGGAGTTCGGCATTTGAGAGTGCGATCCGCGCTGAGGATAGATTGCTTTGCCCGGCAACAGCATCACCAGATTGAAGATTTTCATAATCTAATTGTGCTTGAGCCAAGCGGATTTTTGCGGCTTCGAGATCGGCTTCTCTATTCATCCAGGTTAAAGATTGGTTGTAGTCTGCCCAAGCATCATCTAAAACATCTTTTAGATCTTTGACGTAGCCGCGCGGATTGTCGTAACCTAAATAGGGTTCATAGTCCGCTCTTGCTTTATTTACCTTGACCAACATCTCTTCTGCGGCCTGGGAAGGTGTTAGCCCGTCAAATTTGGAGGGGAGAGAGTAATTGTCCAGTCGCTGTTGGGCAACGCGCAGGGCTTCGTAGGCTTTGGCGACTTCGGTTAAAATATCTGCTTCGGCGCGTGTGACATCTGCTTCGAGGGCATCTGTATTTTCTAAAAGAGCAAGCAAGTCATCTTGGCTTACTTCTGCGCCTTCAACAACAAAAACCTCGTCTACGATGCCGCTGGCAGAGAAGGAAATATCTGCGTATTGGGCTGGTTCAAGCCGCCCTTCGGCGATGATAGCCGTATCAGCTATTACGGTGGGCATTGGTGTTCCTTCTTCTTCTGCTGCGCCGGGGGCTTCTGCGCCACAAGCACTGAGCATAATTGTCAGGATGACTAGGGTAAAGAGGATGGATAAGCGTTTCATGGGGAAAACTCCTGTTGTATTTTTTATCGTGATTCTTTCTGTATAAATCTACGGGCAGAATCAAAATAAGTTTCGTCTGGAAAATTACTCTGGCAGTATAGAAGGTGCAGGGTCATAATCTACAGTGCTGGAGGTCATATCTGGGGTCATATTCGGGAGGAGATATGTCATTAAAGGGTGGCAAGCCAAAATTCACGAGCGTATCGCCCTGTCTGGATGGTAAACTTGAGAGAAATTCCCCACATTATTCGAAAGGAGGCATTTATGTACGGTATCCCACTTACACTTGGTATTGAAGAAGAATATCAGATCATCCATCCTGAAACGCGTGATTTGCATTCTTATGTGCAAGAACTTCTGGAGCAAGGGCGGCTTATTTTCCCTGAGGAAGAGCTGAAACCCGAGTTTATGCAAAGCCAAATTGAAGTGGGCAGCCAGGTCTGCCGCAATGTGAAAGAGTTGCGGCAGGAAGTGATCCGCTTGCGCCGAACGGTGAAAACTTTGGCAGAGAAAAAGGGGATGAAAATTGCTGCGGCGAGTACGCATCCTTTTTCTTCCTGGCTGGAGCAGGATGTAAATGCGGGCGAACGTTATAGAGAAGTTTTAGACAAAATGCGCGGTGTGGCAGAGCGTTTGCTCACGTTTGGGATGCACATCCATATTGGATTTGGGGGTCCTGAAAATCGTGACAAAATGATCGAGATCATGAACCAATTGCGTTATTTTTTGCCGCATATTCTTGCGCTTACAACGAGTTCACCTTTTTGGCAGGGCAGAAATACGGGATTAAAATCGTACCGCAGCGTGGTTTTTGAGATGCTTCCGCGCACGGGCATTCCGGCGAGTTTTGAATCTTTTTCCGAATATCAAACATTAGTGGATACGCTGGGACAAGTTGGTTCGGCAGTGGACGCCGATGGCAACCCGGACGCGACAAAAATCTGGTGGGATGCGCGGCCACACCCGAAATTTGGTACGCTTGAAATACGCATTTCTGATATTTGTACGAGCGTTGACGATGCTGTATCCATTGCGGCATTGATCCAGGCTTTGGTTGCGAAACTGATTAAATTGCGCCAAAAGAATATGAGTTGGCGGCTTTATCGGCAACATCATATTAAAGAGAATAAATGGCGAGCTATGCGATATGGCATAGAAGGCAAATTGATCGATTTTGGGATTAAAGAAGAAGTGCCAATGAATTTCCTCGTGCTGGAAATGCTTGAACTTATTGATGATGTCGTTGATGATTTAGGTAGCCGAGAAGAAATTGACCATATTCGCACAATTTTAGAACGCGGCACCAGCGCAGATCGGCAAGTACAGGCTTATCAGAATGCTCTTGAAAATGGAGCTAGCAAAGAAGAAGCGTTAATTGCCGTGGTTGATTTTTTGACGACAGAAACAATGCTCGGAGTATGAAAAACTAGATCTTAGACTTCAGACCTTAGATTTCGGCTAAAAGCTGGTGTCTGATGTCTAAGGTCTAAAAGCTGAAGACTAAATATGACCCCTGAACCCAAACATATTGTGCTAACCTGGACAGATATAGATCGTTTGATCAATTATCTGATTCCCAAATTTGACCGAGAATTTAACGCGATGGTCATGATTACGCGCGGCGGAATCGTCCCCGGTGGCTTGCTGGCAGAGGCGATGGATATCACTCACGTTCTGACAGCGGCTGTAGATTTCCCCGCAGAAATTGCCGCCGAGGAAAGCAAGCTCATGGCATGGCCGCAATTCATTCAGTTTCCTGCCGATGAGCAATTACGAGATCGCACAGTGTTAATTATGGACGACGTTTGGGGATCAGGGCGCACGATCACCGCTGTTAAAAATCGTGTGGTTGCGGCAGGCGGCTCACCAGAAACCTGTGTGCTGCACTTTAACCCCTATCGAAATTTATTTGGAGAAACCCGCCCCGACTATTACGCTGATGTGACCAACAAATTCATCATCTACCCGTGGGAGATCGACAGACGCGGCGGAAACAGGATTTTGGCGTAAATAGGAGTCGCGGGTGAAATGAAGCGATAGAATGATATGCCTTTACGAAGCCGATGTTTTTTTGGGTGAAGCAATCTTCTTCTTAGCAAGAAATTTGCCGTGTTGTAAAGACATTGCTCCGCTCGTAAAATCAGCATTATTTATTGTTTGTACTCTTTAAAAATATGAAAATACTTTCCCCACCTACATCCCAAAAATTACAAATTTTGCGCGGCAATATTTACTTCGAGGGCTTAGATGAGTCTGCTCTGGAGATGGTCGCAGAAGAAATGCACCTGCATCTCTTTAAACGCAATGAAACGATCTTTCTCGAAGAAGAAAAGAGCGCAGGCTTGCATATTCTCAAAAGCGGCAGCGCTAAAATCTACAGACTCTCCCCGCAAGGGCGGCAATATATTGTAAATATTCTTAGCGAAGGCGATACCTTCAACGAAGTCTCCGTTTTTGGTGGCGGCAGGAATCCGGTAAATGCCGCAACGCTTGAAGAAAGTGAAGTTTGGGTTATTAAAGGTGATATATTGCGCGAGCTGACCCTCGCTCATCCACTCTATGCGCAGAAAATTATCAATAATTTTGCCAATAACCTGCGTAATCTTGTTCATCGTGTCAGCGGAATGGCCTTTTTTCAGGTCACACATCGGCTGGCAAGATTGCTCATTAAACTCCCCGAAGACTCTCTAAGCGGAGAAAATAACGCACGGCTCACCCAAGATCAAATAGCAGCGCGACTTGGCTCCGTGCGCGAAGTCATCGCTCGCTCTCTAAAAGAACTGGAGCGTGGCGGCGCGATCGAACTGAAGAATCGGCGCATTTATATTGTCGATAGAGAGAAACTAGAGAGTTTTGCCGAAGGTAGATGGGAGTGAAAAATACTATCGTTTATAATTTCGGCCTTTCCACATTACCCCTTTCCCCGAAATTACTTTAAATGCAGATGTAAACATCATCGCTGCGAAAACACCTGCGCCGAGCGGAACTGTGAGCGCGTACCATGCGGGGACATCCATTCCCTCATTTGCTTTTACGCGCCAATAGATCAGATAAGCCCATAAAAGCAGTGCTTGGATGAGAATCACGAAACCCGCCTGATTTGGGCTGGACACCGTTAAATAAACACCCCAAGCAACCCAAAGCGGAAGCAGTAAAGCCGCCGAGAGCGCGAGAAAAGCTCCAAAAATCCCTAAAACGACCAAACGCGGCTCATCCCTTAAACCGAGATAGATATTCTTCGTCCAGCCTTCCCACATTTCGGGTAGAGATGTGTACATTCGTGTGCGAACATAATCGCTGCCATCGGCGATGATTAGCCTGTAGCCGGATGATTTTGTCAGCATCGCTAAATCTTTATCTTCGACGATGGAATCTTTTATTGCGGCGTGACCGCCAATTGCATCGTATACGCTTCTTTTGATAAAAATAAATTGTCCGTTCGCAATGGCAATATCGCTTTTGGGGTCATTGACCTTGCGTGGAGAAAACCCTGCCGAGAGGGCGGTTAAGACGAGGGGCAGAATTGTTCGCTCCCAGAAAGATTCCATTTCTTGGTGGGTGAAAATAGTGAAAAGATCGGCGTCCCTTTTGAGTGCATTTGTATAAACTGCGTTGAGCGCGTCCGGTGCGGCGAAAGTATCGGCATCGACGAAGCAGAGCCATTCACCTTGCGCAGATGCAGATGTTTGGGTTAATGCATGGGGTTTACCGGCCCAGCCCAAAGGGAGAACGTTTCCGGAGATGATTTTTAAACGGGTATCTTTTTGGGCAAGCTCATCCAATATTTTGGCGGTGGAATCTGTTGATCTATCTTCTAAAATAATAAGTTCAAAATTGGGGTAAGTTTGCGCGAGTAAACTTTCTACACAGCGGCGAATATTGCGCTCTTCATTGCGGGCGGGGACACAGATGGAAATTAGGGGCGTGTTTTGGGCTAATGAAATATTTTTTTCGAGATTTTCAATTTTATGTTGGCTATGTAACCATCGAAGAATCAGGATGCCGATAATGAATAGGGAGGAAGAAATAATGCTGTTCATGTGAGGGATTCTACAATAAAACCTAAGCAGGTGCAAAACATCTGATTTCGGTGGTGGTTTTATTGGGTGAATTCCTCTATAATAATTCCATGGTTATAGAAGGTGAGTTTTAGCTGAGGAGGTTCTAATGGTTAAGCGTGTGTACCGTTGCTTTGTTTTTATTTTTGTTTTTTTGACTCTTTCAGCTTGTGGTGGAAAAGAACCGATCCGTATTGGTTTTACAGCTGAGCTAACGGGGAGAAATGCGGCTTTGGGGGTGGATGGACGAGATGGTGCTTTATTGGCGGTAGAAACTATTAATGATGCCGGAGGTATTGATGGACATCCGATTGAATTAGTCGTTCAAGATGATCTTGCTACTGCTGAAGGCGCATTAGCCGCTGACAAGGCTTTGATAGAGGCCGATGTAAGTGCAATAATTGGGCATATGACCAGCGGAACAATGATGGCTGTGTGGCCAGAAGTAATGGATTCTGAAATGGTTTTTCTTAGCCCAACTGTTTCTACGCCCGAACTGGCAGGCCAAAAAGATAACTTTTTCCGTCTTATGCCCGTTAATACCGATCATGCCAGAAGTCTGGCTCATTATGCATATGATGAGTTAGCGATCAGGAGAGTAATCACTTTTTATGATACAAGCAATCTTGCGTATACACAATCTTATCGAGATGGCTTTGGTACCTATTTTGAAGAACTTGGTGGAGAAGTTGTTGCGGACAACCAATTTTCATCACTTGAAAGCCCCGATTTTACTCATCTTTTAGAAGAAGCTAAAGTTGCGAAGGTCGATGGACTTTTGGTTCTTGGATCTGCTGTTGATACTGCTTTGCTTGCTCAGCGAGCTAAGCTGATTGATTTTGATGTGCAAATATTAATTTCAAATTGGGCATTCACTGATGAAGTTATTCAAAATGGCGGGGAAGCAGTAGATGGCGTATTAACTGTTGTTTCGCATGACGAAAACAATCAATCTCCAGCTCACCTTTCTTTTGAAGGTGCTTTTGTAAAACGCTTTGGGAGGCAACCAACTTTTGCTGCCGGCTATGGCTATGAAGCAGTCCAGGTTTTGGCTTTTGCTCTCGAAAAAACAATGGGTACTCAGGATGATTTAGGGGAAGCCTTGCTGGAGACAAAGAATTTTACTGGCGTTCATGGCAATATCTCTTTTGATGCTTATGGTGATGTTCAACGAACTTTATATTTACTGACCATTGAAAATGGAGAAATGAAAACCATTAAGTCTGTAGAGATTGATTTGAGCAAATGAATTCTGTAAAAAAAAGAACACTAGCTTCGGCTATGGGGACATTGCTGCTATACCAATTATTGCTACCTATTATTATTGCATCTATACTAACGTTAGTAGTGGTAAGCTATTTTACAGCGAATATATTAGAAACACAGCAAGAGCGTTTTAATGATTCTATTAGTTATTCGATTGAGGACTTTATAGAGTATTCTTCTCGTGAACTGGATGCCATTGCTTTTATGGTTTCTGATGCTTCTATCGAAGATATTAATATGGCCATGCAGGCTCAGTGGTCTTCCTACGATATCTTTGAAACATTTTATTTACTTGATAGTCATGGCATGATTATTACCTTGACGCCAATGGATCAACGCTATCTCGGATTTGATATGTCACGCAGTGAATATTATCTAAGTGTTGAATGTACGAAAGACATAAATATTTCGTCTCCATTTCCTTCTTTGCGTACGGGGGAGCCTATTGTTTATCTTTCGCGGTGCATCGATGATAAATATCTTCTTGTCGGAGAATTAAACCTTAACTCCTTGCAAGAAACTGTATATGCAAATCAGCCTAGACTGCCAGAGGCATGTGTTTTTGTTGTTGATCAGAGGGGGACGATTCTTGCGCATCCTGACTTTGAGCATGTTACCAAGAAAGATAATATTAGCAACTGGGAAATAGTTGATACTGGTTTAAGAGAGGAGGAGAGCACTATTTATTATTGGCGTGATGGAAATTTCTGGTTTAGCACCGCAGAGAGTATTGACCCAATGGGCTGGCTTGTTATTACGGAGATCCAGTTTGGGGTTGTTTTTGGCCCTTATATAGTGGCTGGTCTCGGTATGGTTTTTTTTCTTCTGCTCATTTTTTCTGTTTCTCTTCAACGCTTTTCTATTGCAGCGCAGCGACAAGTTGTTTTTCCTCTTACCAAGCTTGGTCAGAGTTCTGATGCTTTAGCATCTGGCGATTATGAAAAGAGTCAGGTCTTGGGTCAAGATACTTATTCTTTATTAGAAATAGAGCGATTGGTTGATAATTTTCAGAATATGAGACAGGCAATTATTTCTCGGGCGACTTTGCTGAGAGAGAGTGAAAAACAATATCGTCGCTTGGTTGAAAATTCACCTGACGCTATTCTCGTACACCATAATGGTATTGCAGTGTATGTAAATAATGCTGCCCTTCAATTATATAAAGCTGAGAATCTAGAAACAGTAATTGGGATGCAAGTCCTTGATTTTATCCATATGGATTCAAAGGATGTGGCATCTGCTCGTTTGCAAAGGATCGATGAAGCCGGCTATACAATAGTTATGCCAATGATCGAACAGAAGCATGTCAAATTTGATGGCACAGTTTTTGACGCAGAAGTAATTACATCTTCGATCTTTTTTGAAGGGAGGTACGAGGCGCAAACGATCATTCGCGATATTTCACGTCGAAAAGATGAAGAAATTCGTTTGCAATATCAGGTGTCTCATGACTTTTTAACTAATTTGCCCAATCGTTTCTTCTTGGAAGATGTTCTTGAACGTACGCTAGCAAAAGCCAAACGTGCTCAAACAGTCGGGGCAATTCTCTATTTGGATTTAGACGGTTTTAAAGCCATTAATGACACTTATGGTCATGCCACAGGTGATGTTGTCCTAAAAGTAGCCGCAAAGAAATTAGAAAACGCACTGCGCAAAGGTGATATTGTTGCCCGCTTAGGTGGCGATGAATTTGTTGTTCTTGTAGATACGATTAGTTCTAAAAAGGATGTCGATCAGATTGCCAATAATATCTTGCATATTTTTTCCGACCCAATAATGATCGGGCAGGATGAGATCCACCTTTCTCTAAGTATTGGCGTAAGCTTATTTCCTGATGATGGTGAAACGGCTCAAATATTGTTGCAAACAGCCGATACAGCGATGTATGAGGCGAAGCGTGAAGGCAAAGACCGCTTTAAATTTTATTCCAGCCAAATGCGTGTTCAAACCGAAGAGCGGATCGCTATCGTTACATATTTGCAATATGCTCTAATAAGAGAAGAGTTTACTATTCTCTATCAACCCCAGATGAATGCCAAAACCGGAAATTTGACAGGAGCCGAGGCTCTTTTGCGCTGGAATCATCCAACACGTGGGCTAATACGCCCCGGCCAATTTATAGACCTAGCAGAAGAAACCGGGCTAATACTTCCCATAGGGGAATGGATGCTGAAAAAAGTCTGTGAGCAGATAAAACAATGGGAAGAACTCGTTCCAGAAGATTTTCATATTGCAATTAATCTATCAAACTTGCAATTGATGCAACCAAATATGGTTTCCATCTTCGAGAAAAATCTATCAAATTCCGGCATAAATCCCTCTATGCTAGAGATCGAGTTGATGGAGAATATCGTTTTTCAAAACCCCAGAGAAGCCCTAAATAAATTATTTAAAATAAAATCTATGGGTATCAAATTAGCTATCGACGATTTCGGGACAGGTTATTCTATGTTGGGATATTTGGCGCATTTCCCCTTTGACCATCTGAAGATCGATCAACGTCTTGCACCGAACCTTCCTGTTGATAATAAGGAAGTTGCAATCGTTTCAGGGGTGATCACCATTGGGCAGGACCTTGGATTAACAGTAATCGCTGAAGGGGTTGAAACCATAGAGCAAGTGAACTTCTATAAAAGTTTGGGGATACATGATTTTCAAGGGTGGTATTTTAGCCACGAAATCACGGTCGATGAAATGACCAAAGTCTTAAAGAATAATTTTCTGTCTTAGTCTCTATATAACCTGTATAACTGAACCTCTCTCCCCTTTTTCTACAATGATCTGATTTGGGAAAGCATCTTTCAGAGATTCTAAATGAGTGATAACCAAAATTTTTGCAAAATCACTTTTTACTTGATTGATAGCCTCTATCAAACGTTGCCGCCCTTGCGCATCTTGTGAGCCAAAGCCCTCGTCGATAATAAGCGTTTGCAAACGCGCACCTTTGCGTTGTGAAAGCACTTTTGAGAGCGCCAGCCGGATCGCAAAATTGACCCGAAAAGCCTCTCCGCCAGAGAACATTTCATAATCGCGTACACCGGCGCTGTCGCTGATCTGAATATCGAGCGTTTCTTTCATATCATCGCGTTTGGCATCTTTATAGGCCGATTGCGTCACAAAACGGATAGACATTGTCCCTGCACTCAATTTATCGAGCAAATCATTCGCTTTTTCTTCGATTTCCGGCAAAGCCTGTTCGATCAACAAGGCAGGCACACCATCTTTACCGAAGGCACGTTCCAACTTTTTATAGCGGGAAATTTCTAAAGCCAGATTTTCACGCTGGGATTCGTAATCCGATTTGCGGATGCGCAGCCCCGCCAGCACCTCTACATTTTGACGCGCCGCACCGACCTCGTCCCTAATTTGATTCTCTTTCTCCTGCATTCCGAGCAATTCAGCATATGCCGCGTTTTCATCGGGTGTTTCATCTTCTGCCGTCTCCAGCGCCTTTTGAGCCCCATTATTCTCGATCTCCTGCGCATCAATTTCGACTTGCATCTTCTCGATCTGCGCATCGAGATTGGTAATTTCTTCTTCAAGGGGTTTTAGTGTGGCACGTGCATTTTCCAGAGATTTGTAATCATCTTCTATTAAACAGAGCTCTTTCTCTGTCTTGCGGGCAGCATCATGCGAGGCTGCATCGTAGCCCAGTTTTTTTAGTTCTGCGTTTACTTCTGCGAGTTTTTTGCGCGTTTCTACAGCGAAGTTCTCTGTTTCAAGGACTTCATTCACTTCTTGAAGGCGTTTTTTACCCTCTTTTTCCCATTCTTCTGCCTTTTCTTGCATGGTAGCCAGCCGCTCGCTTAATTGAGTCAGTTTTGTAGCTGCACCCAAATGCTCCTGCTCAACAGATTTATATTGCGCATCGCGTAATTCGTAATTTTCTACTTCGGCAAAAATAGCATTCATTTCAGCTGTATTAGCGCGATACTGGTCACCTTTTTCTTTGCCATCCTTTTCCATTTTCACTAAAGTTTCGGCGCGATGTTCATCACTTAAATCCTGCCCACAAAGGGGACAATCTGCCCTTTCTATGGATTTAAAGGACTCGATACGCTCCTTAAGCGCATCCATCTGAATTTTATATTGTTTATTTTCTACTTGTAGCGCGGCATATTTCTCTCTTGTTTCAGCTTGCTCCCGTGCAAAAGAATCTCTCTCGGCAACTTTCTCCTCTGCCTCCGAAAGTGCCTCTTCTGCGCCCCTGATCTCTTCTTCTAAATCACTGATTACTGAAAACTGATTACTGATTACCGCTTCTTGTTCATTTAACGAAAGTAACTCTTGCTCTAAACGGGCTTTTTCTGCGTTAATTTCTTGCAAAAAAGGCTGCCTTTCAGCATCATGTTCGTAAAATTGAGCGGCGATCTCCTCCCATTTGGCAAGAGCCTCGCGAGATTTTTTCCATGCGGCGTGGGCGGTATCCACTTCGTTGGCGCGGTCAAGGAGATCGGCATAACGCCCACGCGCAGATTCACGCTCGCTACGTCGAGAGACTAAATCGGATTGGGCGCGTTGGGAACGGGATAATGCTTCAGCCAATGCATCTGCTAATTTGCGCTGCTCTGCCAGAGATGCGCTTAAACGGCGAATATTCTCGAGAACGGCTTCCTGTGTTTTACGGGTAGCAGATAAGGAGGCAAGTCCGCTTTCGAGTTCTGCCAGTCGCTCTTTACGCACATCTTCTTCTGCGAGTTCTGCATCGATCTCGGCGATCCTGCCATCCACAATATCGAGTTCTTTTTCGATCTCGCGCCGTTTAGTTGCGGAGCGTGATTTATATTCATCCCAGATTTCTAGTCCCAAAATATTGCTGAGCGTTTCTTTGCGTTTGCTGGATGTTTGCTGGGTAAATTGGTCGGCTTTGCCCTGTAAGAAAAAGGCGGCATTGACGAAAGTTTCGTAATCAAGGCGCAAAGTTTCTTCGATACGCTCCTGCGTGGCGCGCAAGGAATGTTCTGTGAGTGGTCGCCAGAGATCATCGTCATCAATTTGAAATTCGAGATTTTTCTTTTTGCCGCGCGGCATGCTTCGCTGAATACGATAAGTATTATTTTCGTAGCGAAAAGTGTAGATCACTTCAGCGGCTTTTGATTGCAGATTGACGAGAGAATCATCCCGTTTGCGAGCCTGCCCAAAAAGAGACCAGGTAATGGCATCGAGCAGCGAAGATTTCCCCGCCCCGTTATGTCCGGAAATACAGGCAAGATTGAAAGACTCAAAATCGAGTTCTACAGCATCTCGGTAGGAAAGAAAGCCAGAAATTTTCAAAGAAATTGGGATCATGATGGCAATTATACGTTATCTTTGGATCTTCTTTATTTAGATAAAAGGATATTTGGCGTATAATCTTCACTTTGAGAATATAGGCAAACATTTTCTTTATGAAGCAATTACCGATTATCATCGGAGGGGTTCACCGTTCAGGAACATCCCTTGTACGAAGGGTTCTGAATGCACACACAAATATCTATTGTGGTCCAGAAGTGAAATTTTTAAAAGAATGGTATGGGGATTATGTAAGTGTAAACGATCCTATTAAACGCGCACGCTTTATAGAATCTGCTCGCTCGCTCCTGCCCGACAAAGAATTATTTGCCATTCTCGGTGCAGCGCTCATTAATATCCATAAAGCAGCTGCTCAACTTGCAGGAAAATCTCGTTGGGCTGATAAAAACCCTGAGAATGTGTTATATCTTGACAACTTGAAAAGCTTATTAGGGGATGAGTGGCTTTTTGTTCACGTTACGCGTAATCCTTTGGATACGCTAGCGTCAATAGCTGAAGCAAATTTCAAATACGCTATCCCATCTGACTTAGATGACCGTATTGGTTTTTATAAAAAGTATTCTGAAGCAGGTTTACGATATTCGGAAAAATACCCAGAAAAATGTTATAGGGTAGTTTATGAAAAACTTGTTACTTCACCTGAAAAAGAGATAGGGAAGCTTATGCGATGGCTTGGAGAGATACCTGAAATTACCCAAACAAATTTTAGTTTTTTTGAACATCAGGAAGGGTTGGAAGACCCTAAAATAAGAAAAACAAAGATGATACACACACAGAGTATAAACAGATGGCAAGGTGTTTTTACTCGTAGAGAAGCGAAATTCATTTTAGAAAAAACAGGTGTGTTGTGGAATAGGCTTGATTCTAATAATGATTACCCATTAGAGAAAAAACTTGCAGTCTTTGGTTTACCAAAATTTATAAAAAGAAAGAGATCTTAATGATATTATCTATTTGCGCTGTTATTGCAGTAAGAAATGAAGCTTCATATCTTCGAATACTATTACCCTTGTTGGCCAAGCAAGAGATAGATGTTGTAATCATAGATAATGGTTCAACAGATAATAGTCATGATTTGTATACTTTTTTTTCTGAAAATCCAATAATTTTAGTTGAATATTTACCTTATGAAGGGGTTTATTCTCAAAGAAAACAATTAGAAGCAAAACAAGAAGTCTACAGAAATATTGAACACGATTGGGTTATTCACCATGATGCTGATGAAATTTTAGAACACTACAAAGAGGGATACTCTCTTCGCGACGCAATCGAAGAAGCTGATGCTGCTGGATATAACGTCCTGAATTTTGACGAGCTTGTTTTTTTGCCTGAGCCTAATAAAGACTATCGAAATAAAAATTATTATCAAGATATTCACCGTTACTACTTTTTTGAACCCAGTAAGCAACGCCTTCATCGTGCATGGAAGCGAATGTTCAAATTTGATAATATGGATTCTGGTGGGCATACGATAACTAGTGAGAAAATCTCTGTCTATCCTGAAAATCATGTGTTGCGGCACTATGTGGTATTAGGATATGAACATGCAAAAGAGAAATATCTCCATCGCACATTTAATGACCAAGAAATAAAGGGAGGCTGGCATCATAATCGACTTGATTTTACAGAAGATAATCTAAGATTGCCATATAAAAGTTCTTTTTTATTTGAACTTAGCCCCCATTTGCTAAAAAAAATCTGCAGAGACACTCCTACTTCAATTCACTATTGGAAATGGGAGAAACAAAGCTCTAAGAAAGCCTCCCTTAGAAGCTATACTCCAAAGACCATAATTTGTGTAGTTGGTATGCACCGTAGTGGTACAAGTGTAATCGCTCGTTCTCTACAAGTTTTAGATGTAGAACTGGGAAACAGTCTTATGCCCCCTGATCCCAACAACAACCCTACGGGATACTGGGAAGATTTAGAAATAAATGAATTAAATATTAAAATGCTCAATTACCTTGAAAGTGACTGGCATAGTCTTTCCCAGATAGAGCAAGAAAGTGTGGATGAGCTATGCAAGCAAGGTTATTTTTTACAAGCTGTTGATATCCTTCAAAAAAAAGCAAAAGGAGCACCCATATTCGGGTTTAAAGATCCGCGTACAGCAAAGCTGCTCCCTTTTTGGAAAAAAGTTTTTGCACATTGTCAATTCAACGCACACTACATCATCGCTGTTCGACATCCTTTGAGTGTTTGCATGTCTCTGCAGAAGCGAGATGATTTTGAATTTGAAAAAAGTTATTATCTTTGGCTCGAAAACATCATTAGTAGTTTCTCGCATACTGAAGGAGAAAGACGTATTGCAGTAAATTATGATCTCCTAATAGATTTTCCAGATGCAGAAATAAAGCGGATTGCCAAAGAAGTTAAACTTAGTGCTAAACAACATGAGCTTATGTTATTTAAACAAAAAATTCTGTCGAAGAAGTTGCGGCATACACAATATCAACTGACTGATTTAGCGTATACACAAACTGCTCCACAAATTGTGCAAAAAGTGTGGCCGACTGTTTTCGACGTAACAAAGGGCCACCAAGACATTGATAGTGCCATGGTTAAAAATAATGTTAATGAATGGAGAGAAGAGCTTCGTCAGCAAAAAGCATTACTGAAATATATAGATAGTCTCGAAAGAAAAAATACACTCTCCCCCGAGCAAGATGTCTTACTGAAGAGAAAACTCTCTCAACAAGATGCTTCTATAAGGGAAATAACATCCAGCAAAGCTTGGCAAATGGCATTGCTCTTTCGTCATATACGAACTTTGTTATTACCAGCCAATAGCCGCCGAGAAAAAATAGTAATAACAGCATATTCTCGACTGTTAAACAGTTTGAAGCTTATAAAAACACGAAACAATTAAGAAAAGAAAATTGCTTGTCCATCATAACTACTGGTGTTATCATCAAGATGGAGAAAAAATGGAGAATAAAAGAGAGCTTACCGAACGCCGCCGCCGTATTTTAATATCGATTGTTTTAGCAACCTTACCTTGTTATTGCTTAGGGTTTATCGCGCTTGGGTTTGCTCCCGACCCTCCTACTCCCACCCCAACAGCGAGCGTAACGCCTTCGCTTCAACCTGCTACTTTAACCCCAACATTGGGTACACCCGCATCGCCTACTGCTAGCTTTACGCCCGATGTTGTAACAGCTACGCCAACATTAAGCCCAACTCCAACGCAAACATTTACGCCATCCCCAACGCCATTTTTGCCTGTAACACAGACTTTTACTTCAACGCCCACATCTACAGCAACACAGACATTTACGCCAACACATACTTTTACGCCAACGCAGACTTTCACTAATACACCGACACAAACATTTACGCCAACTCCAACAGCGACTTTTACCAAAACACTTACTCCGAGTGCTACCCCGTAGCCAAAAATTTTAAATTTCAATTGATAAAACTCCCCTTTTTATTTTTCTAAGAAGAGGGGGGAAACTTTTCCCCTAAATAAGATTACTTATGAAAACTGAATTTCTAAAATCTCTTCTCTCCTCTTCTGGGCTTTCTGGTTTTGAGACACCAGTTACAGAGCTTATTAAAGAAAAATGGACATCTTTAACAGATGGGCTTAGCGAAAGCTCGCTTGGTTCATTGCATGGATTAAAGCGTGGCAGCGGTAAAGAGTCACGCCCTTCAATGATCATTGCCACACATATGGACGCGATCGGTTTGATCGTGAGCAAAATTTCCGGAGAGTTTTTACATGTTGCCAATCTCGGCGGGATCGATATTCGGGTTTTGCCCGGTCAGGCAGTGACTCTTCACAGCGAGCGTGGTGATCTGCCGGGAATTATTGTTCAGCCGCCAGCACATCTTTTGCCAGAAGGCGAAGCCAAAAAAGCGGTTGCGCTAAAGCATCTTCTGATAGATGTCGGTTTTTCTGCACGAGAAGTTGCCCGAAAAATAAAAATCGGCGACACAGTTTCTTTTGCCACCGAGCCAACTGAAATGAGCGGCGGACTTTTAGCCGGACATTCTCTTGATAATCGCGCATCGCTTGCTGCGCTAACGCTCTGCCTTGAAGAATTACAATCCCGCGAGCATATTTGGGATGTCTGGGCAGCCGCAACTGTGCAGGAAGAGATCGGTCATATGGGCGCAAGTACATCTGCCTTCCAGATTCGCCCTGACTTGGCAATTGCTGTAGATGTGACTTTTGCAAAAGGCCCTGGCGCAAGTAATTGGGAAACTTTTGATCTAGGTAGTGGGCCAACAATAGGATTGGGCGCTGTAAATCATCCCTTTTTGCATGAGCAATTTAAAGAACTGGCTGAAAAGTTGGAAATACCCTTTAGTATCGAGATATTGCCTGGCAGATCAGGTACTGATGGTGATGATCTGCAAACTTCGGCAGAAGGAATCCCGACAATTGTGATCTCTATCCCCATCCGCTATATGCATACGCCTGTTGAAGTAATCGCCACAAAAGATATTCAACGAACAGCGCGTTTGTTAACAGAATTTATTGCCATGCTAGATGCAGATTTTTTAGAGAAAATTGTTTGGGATGACTAATGTTAGATGTGCATTGCATCTGAGAAGATGCGTTGCACATCGGGTCTTGTGTTGCCTAACCGAACTGCAACGCATCCAAAGGCGGATGCAATGCAGTTCTACCATTGATAAAAATTTATGCTAAAAATTAGAAACCCGCAAATAAAGCTACTCGAAAAACTAACCAACGCCATCGCTGTTTCTGGCGATGAAGGCGCGATCCGTAAAATTGTGCGTGCAGAAATTGAAGACATTGCTGATGAGATAAAAACTGATGCGATGGGCAATCTTCTTGTCACAAAGCGTGGCAAGGGTAAAAAACGCTTAAAAGTGATGCTTGCCGCGCACATGGACGAAATTGGTTTTATGCTCGTCAATAAAGAAAGCGATGGACTCTTTGAGTTCGCACCGCTCGGTGGCATTGATCCGCGTCAGTTGGCTGGAAAACCTATTTGGGTGGGACGTGAGAAAGTGCCCGGCGTGATCGGGGCTGCGCCCATCCACCTTGTTAGCGCGGGGCAATATAATAGCACGATTCCGATCGGGTCGCTGAGAATTGATGTGGGGCTGGGCAAGCCTAATGTCAAGGTTGGTGATCGGGCGACTTTTGCAACGACATTTTTACGGATGGGCGATTCTATCCGTGCGAAAGCATTGGATGATCGGCTTGGTGTCGCTATCCTGATCGAATTATTAAAGAATGCGCCCGCGAATATAGATTTGCTTGCCGCCTTCACCGTGCAGGAGGAATTGGGCTTGCGTGGCGCAAAAGTAGCGGCGCACGCGCTTAACCCGGACTTGGCACTCGCCATCGACTCGACACCTGCCATGGACTTTCCGATGCACGACGGCAGCGAAAATATTCGTTACAATACAAAATTGGGTGCTGGCCCCGCAATTTATACCGTTGATGGACGCACGCTTTCTGATCCACGCATTATTCGGTGGCTGAGCGAAACGGGCGATGCAAAGAAAATTCCCTATCAATATCGGCAGCCCGGTGGTGGCGGCACAGACGCAGGAAGTATTCATATTTCAAGAGCGGGTATCCCGACTGGGTCAGTTTCTGTGCCCGGGCGTTATGCCCACACTGCAATGGGGCTTTGCCGCATCAAAGATTGGGAAAATACCTTGAATTTATTACACGCGGCATTGAGTGATCTTTCGCCGAAATTGTTGGAAAAAGCTCGTTAGGTGAGGAGATTAAATGAAATTAGCTAATTTAAAGCAAGTTCCACTTCGCGAAGTTTGGAAACACGAAGCTCTTGAATTTACAAAATGGTTGGCAAAAAACGAAAATTTGAGTTTGCTAAGTGATGAAATTGGCATTGAAATATCACTTGTTCGTACAGAAGCGAGTGTTGGAAAGTTTAATGTTGATATTTTGGCTGAAGAAGAAAATACTGGACGAAAAATCATCATTGAAAATCAACTTGAATCTACTGACCATGATCATCTAGGGAAAATTATCACCTATGCTTCAGGGTTTGATGCTAGCATTATTATTTGGATAGTTAAAGATATTCGAGATGAACACAAACAAGCTATTGATTGGTTAAATGAACATACAGATGAACACGCTAATTTCTTTGCTGTGAAGATGGAAGTTTGGCAAATTGGAGATTCTCCTTATGCTCCTAAATTTCAGGTAGTTTCACAACCAAATGATTGGGCAAAGGCGGTCAAGCAAAGCCATTCTAAAAATGAGTTAACAGAAATTAAGATTATGCAGCTTGATTTTTGGACAGAGTTTAGAAAATATGGAAAGGAAAATAATTCGAAACTTCGTTTTCGTAAGCCATTTCCACAGCATTGGTATGATATTAGTGTTGGTGATGCAAGAGCTCAACTATCGTTAGTTACGGACACAAGAAATAGCAAAATTAGATGCGAGTTTTATATACCTGATAATAAGGAACTATATACAAAGCTTGAAAGTTATCAGACTGATATCGAAAGTATGTTAGATTGCAAACTTGAGTGGATGTATTTAGAAGGTAAAAAAGCCAGCAGAATTAAAACTACAATATCTGCTGATATATCAAAAACTGAGAAATGGGAAGAGTATTTTTCGTGGCTACTTACAACTTCTGAAAATTTCCAGAAGGTTTTTCTGTCATTTTTGAGAAAAATAGACTAAGAAATTTTATTTCCCATCACTTTAGTTTCTCCCAAAGGGAGATGAGCCGTATAAAAAATTCGAGCCATTCGCTAGTTCGCGACATTCGCGTTAAAAAACTATATCAAGATCGTTTACAGGAAAAAGTTATGAAAGATTTAATCAAAAAACTAACAGAAACCATTAGCCCCTCCGGCTACGAAAGCGTAATCCGCGAAATCATTACAGAAGAAATTAAAGATTTCGCTGATGAAATTCATGTGGACGCTTTAGGCAACTTAATTGCCCGCAAAGGTTCCGGCGGCAAGAAAATTATGCTCGCCGCCCACATGGATGAAATTGGCCTGATCGTCAATCATGTAGATGAAAATGGCTTTGCGCGTTTTAGCCCTTTGGGTACATTTTTGCCGCATACTTTGGTTGGCGCGCGCGTCCGTTTTTTGAATGGCACTTATGGCGTGGTTGGTGCAGAATACCTAAAACCAGCGACACAGACTAAGCTCGCCCCTTTGAATAAAATGTTTATTGATACAGGGGCAAGCAGCCCTAAAGATTCTCCTGTGAAAATCGGTGATGTGGCTGCATTGGAACGCCCTTTCCATGACCTTGGGAAGCGTTTAATCGCCAAATCGATGGATAATCGCATTAGTGTTGTCATACTCATCGAAACAATGCGAAAGTTGAAGAAAACAGAACATGAAGTTTATTTCGTTTTCACCACGCAGGAAGAAGTTCAGGTGCGCGGTGCGCTTACCTCTGCTTTTGGGATTGCGCCCGAGATTGGCATTGCCATTGATATTTGCCCCGTAGGCGATACGCCCGACAGCGCAAAGAAAGAAGTCTCTTTGGGCAAAGGGGTTTCCATAAAAATCAAAGACCCGCTAATGATCGCCGATCCGCGCATTGTTAACTGGATGATAAAAGGCGCAGAAAAAGCAAAAATCCCTTATCAGCGCGAAGTTTCATCTTTAGGCAGCACCGATGCGCGTGCTATTCAAGTTGCAGGTGCAGGGGCAATGGTGGGCGGTATTTCTATTCCTTGCCGCTATGTTCATTCCCCTTCTGAAATGGTCGATTATGATGATGTCAAAAATACGGTCAAATTATTAATTGCACTGCTTGAGAAAAAGATAAAACTCTAATGAAAAAGAGAACGCCTAATGAGTAAATCACTTAGAAAACATTCAAAGGTATGTCTTTGCGAGCCCCGACGCTTTTCGGGGAGAAGCAATCTCCTACCTTGCAAGGGAGACTGCCGCGTCGGGCTGAAGCCCTCCTCGCAGAGACATGATTCTCTAGGTTTTATTTACTTCCTTGGTACGCACTACGGCATAGAATTAAAAGGGATAATGCTCCTTATTATCTTCTCTCTTTCTGCTTGCACCAGCTTTCCCTATACCACTGAAATACCTGTAACCCCCACAACGCCAGAAAGCGAAAGTGGTGGGGTAGAGATCACAGCAACACCAGAGAGCGAAGCACCAATTATTGAAGAAGATGATGCGCCAAAAACCCTGCGCATTTGGCTGCCTCCACAATTTGACCCGGATACAGAAACTGAAGCCAGTGCCCTCCTTAAAGCAAGGCTGGCAGAATTTCAAAAACGCCGTCCAGATCTGATTCTCGAAATTCGTATCAAAGCGATAGAAGGTGAAGCCAGTTTATTAAATGCACTTATCGCCACACATCAAGCTGCGCCATCTGCGATGCCCGATCTCGTTGCTTTATCGCGTCCCGATCTTGAAAGCGCGGTAAACGTAGGTGTTTTACACCCGCTCGATGGGCTGACAATGCTCCTCGATGACCCCGATTGGTTCCCCTACGCCCGCCCTCTTTCTAATATTCAAAATTCAACTTATGGGCTGCCTTTTTCTACAAATTTGCTTGGCTTGCGCTATCTGCCCAGCGAAGATTTCCCCTTTTTCTCCCTTGAAAATCTAGAGGAGCAAGAGGCACAGATACTGCTGCCAGAAGATGTTGCACTACTCAGTTTTTGCCTCTATAACGAAGCCGAACTCGAAGAAGAATCGCTAACCGATTTGCTTTCTTTTTATCAGAGCGATATTTTCTCTCAAGTCGCCCATGAAAATACCTTTGAAATTCATTGGGCAAAAGAATTTTTAGATGAAACACCAGCGGATGCGATCCTTAGTCCTATTCCCACCCCAAAAGGGGATAGCTGCTCCCTTGCATCTGCCTGGCTATGGACGCTGGCCGGAAGCGACCCTGACCTCCAGCCTGCTGCCGTTGAATTGGCAGAATACCTCTCCCAAAGCGATTTTCTCGCTGAGTGGACGGCTGAAACTGGTTATTTAGCCCCGCGCCCAACCGCGTTGACGGATATTGCTTTTCAAGAATTAAGCCTTATTGCAAAACCCATTCCATCTAATGAGCGCACAGAGGCTTTAGCCGAGATTTTCAATGCCGCAACAATTTCTGTGCTCACCGAGCAAGTTGACCCACGAGCGGCTGCGCAGGAGATTCTTGAGACGCTCCAATGAAATTTTAACGGGATAATGCTAAAATTACCCCAGATGATTATTTAGTCCAATAAAAAAGGAAAATAAAATGAGAATTAGTGAAAAATTAGCCAAGATGATGAATGCCCAATTCGGGAACGAGATGGGTGCCGCGATGCAATATACTCAAATTGCTGCTTATTTTGATGCCCGTTCTTTGCCAAAATTTGCTGAGTTTTTCTATGCCCAGGCAGTAGAAGAACAAGAGCATGCAATGAAGTTTTTGCATTATTTACTTGAGATCGGCTCAGAGGTGAAAATCCCTGCTGTTGAAGCACCTGTATATGAGATACCTGATACTGCCGCAAGTTTTCAAATGTCTTTAGATTGGGAAAACGAAGTTACTGCGCAGATCTATGCGATGATGGATGTTGCAATGGAAGAACGCGATTATGCTTCGCAGGCTTTCTTGCAGTGGTTTGTCACCGAGCAGGTTGAAGAAGTTGCGAGCATGGAAACTTTGCTCGATGTTGTTCAGCGTGTGGGTGAGAAAAATCTCTTTATGATCGAGAGTTATCTTGAGAGAGATGAAGAGGGAGGCGCATAATCGCTTTTCTCACGTAAATAAAAAACGAAAAAGACTCTAAGGTTATGCCTTAGAGTCTTTTTTATTTTGAATTTTGGTTGTGGCTAAATTAAAGTGGACAGGATGACTCTGCGAGAAGCAGGTACGTTGCGACGCGGCAGCCTTACGTTCTAAAAAGCGAGATTGCTTCGGCGAAAAAAATGCCTTGTAATGACAATACTATCGTTTTTTTTTTAGCTTCTATCGAATGTTTCAATATAGAGATTCTCTACTTTTGTTCTCGCCCACGGCGTTCTACGCAGAAATTTTAGACTGGATTTGACGGATGGGTCATGCGTAAAGGAGCGAATATTGATCTGGTCTCCGAGAGCATCCCATCCATAATGCTCAACGAGTTCTTCGACAATCTTTTTAAGGGTGATTCCGTGCAGGGGGTTGTTGGGTTGAGTTTGACTCATGACTTAAATGCCTCTTGAATAGACTAAAAAGGTATGCGAAATATGAAAAATAAGAAATGCGAGAATACCGAGAAGGTAATACCACCATTTATAGGCGATAGGAAAATAAAGAGAATCGCCAATTAAAGCAATGCCAAATAGCCAGATGAGCGGGGTATAGGATGGTGCGAGAAAACCAAAAATACTAGTGCTCCAAAGACTTTCTGGTGAGGAGATCAACAATATCCATGAGAGAAAATAGAGTGAAATCCCAAGCAGATAAAAGATAAGCCCTGTTTTTTCTCTCTTTGTTTTGAGCTTCAATGGCATAAATAAGGGGAAGATAAAAACAAAGGCTCTCAAGATAATCTCAGGGAAAGCAATTAATGCTGGAATATCTTTATCGAATATATCAGAGCTAAAAGCATTGGGCAGATTGTCCGCAAAGATGATATTGAATACCAAAGGAGGAATTGTTAGCAAAATACAGCTTAACCAATAGTTCATTTTTGGTAATGATCCTGTGGTGTTTTGCATTAACCAAGAACCTTATATTTGCTTTGCACAAAACCATTATCATATGAGCGAGTTTCAATATGTTGCACTTTTCTGTCTCGGTCTAACTCCCCAAAAAGCGGAATTCCACTCCCGATAAGAATCGGGATTCTTGTGATAATTATTTCATCGATCAAAGCATCCTGTAAAAAAGATTGAATTGTTTTCCCACCATCAATATAGAGATGTTTCGCGCCGGATTTTCTCAGTCTATCTACCAAATCAGTAGGTGAAGATGAGCTTGATTCTACTTTTTCAGCTAAGTTTTCAGGAATTTCAATGCCTTTGCTGCTTAGAACGATGACTTGTTTTTCACCATAGGGCCATTCGCCAAAACTGATCACCATCTCATAAGTGTGTCGCCCCATAACGAGAATATCGACAGATTCCATAAACTGACGATATCCGTAGTCTTCGCCAGAGCCAGCTTCATTCCCATCGCTGCCGGGTAGCCAATTAAGGTCGCCGTTTTCTCTGGCGATAAAACCATCCAAGCTTGTTGCGATGTAGGCCGATATTTTCATTTTATTTCCTGTTTTCAAAATGATTCAAAACTCTTAAAGCTCTCAAGGTATTCCAACGGCTGGGACCGCCGGTCTTTTCCATATCAAAATGTACCTTTCCAGCATGTTTTGCTTGTACGGGCCATGTGCCATCTTTGCGGCGCTTTTTCATTAGTACATCTAGCGCATCTTGCATACGCGGATCGTAACCTACGCCCGCAGCTTGGAAATAGTCCAACGCGCGCAGAATATTATAAAACCAGCGTGATGGATAGGAGAGCATGATGAATTTCTTGTTGATGATCTCGCCAGTTTTATCTGATTTGTAGAGTCTGTGCAGCAAAATGAATTTTCTTGCTTCTGCCGCGATCTTTTCTAATTCATCCGATCTGTAAGTGTAGTTCTTTTTGGTATATTCCAAAATCCCTTCAAGGACGGAAATCGTCGTGTGAAGAGATGAGTGTACGGCTCCGCCGCGATTAATACGACAGTTGAAGCCCCCGTCCGGCATTTGGTGCCCGATGATGCAATCGACAACTGACTTTAGCTCACTTTCATCGACCTTAAAATAACAGGCGTAGTCCAGAAACATCCCGTTGATGCACATATCGCTAACAGGATTTCCCCGGTGGTCTCGGTGCGGATTAATACCCCCATCTTCACTTTTGTGGTTGTGTGCAATTTGCAAAACGGATTCTTTGATCTCCGATATAGCGGGAGAGATATTCAAATATTTCAAATCTAGCAGGGAGTAGTGACTGGATATCCACTTGGGTTGATAGAAGCCGCGCCCCCAATGCCCTTCTGCTTTGCGAGCGCTGAGAAGTTTTGCGCCCCAACCTTCAGTTGCGATACGCTCTCGGAGTTTGGGGTTGGTCACGTTTAAAAGGTCACGATTCACCTGATATTGGATGGAGACATCGCCTTCAAGGAGCCAGGGGATGAGTTCTTTTTCGAGAGGGGTGTTGGGTTGAAATTGTGGCATGAAAAAATAGGTGTTTTATATGGAATGATTTTTTGTTTCTGTTCGTTCATTATAAACCACAAGCTTCTTTGAGTTTTTTTCAATCTTTGGTGCAAAAATATATGGTGTGGGGCATGTTTTTTGTTAAGCGGTATCAAGCCTAAATCACGTGTGAAGCTCTTGATATCCCCTTTACAAAATTGTTAGTAATGTTTTTCTACCAAATAAGAGTTTTACTGTATAATTTAGCTTAGTACTTTAGTACCATCCTGCATTAATTTTAGAATCCAATAACGTGTCTTCAGGAGGACCGCTAATGTTCAAAACTGAAAACCTGTATCAGAACGATGACGCATGGGGAAGTAAAAGTCTAGGAAATTCGAATGAGACGATCAAAGGTTGGGGCTGTTTGCTGACCTCTGTAGCGATGATGCTCAACGGAATTGGCTATAACGAAACACCGGCAACGGTTAATGAAAAAATGAAAGCTAAAGGTGGTTTTCAGGGAGCGTTCTTTATCCCTAGTGTTTTGCCTTATGCTTTTCCGAATTTGGTTTATAAGGATATGGAGCCTTGCGAGGCTTTCCCTGCGCCGATTTCGAGAATTGATGCGGCTGTTGCTGCCGGTAAACCCGTGATCTTACAGGTGGATTGGAATAAAAAAGCGGGTATACAAACTCACTTTGTACTGGTTAAAGAGAAAAAGGGTGATGATTATGTGATCTATGACCCTTATAAATATGGTGGTGATGGCCCCGGTAAAGATGTTTTGCTGACGCAACGTTATAAATATCAGGGACAGAAATTGGAGTCTGAAATTAGTGCGGTACTTTGGTTTGATGCTTATGGTATCCCGCCGCAACCACCGAAGCCAAAGACACCGGTTGCGCTTCCTGCTGATTCTATGTCTGTTTTTGTTGCGGAAGATGATTTGGCGTTCCGGGCTGATCCATCTGTAGGTGGTTATCTCGTTAAACGGTTGGAAGGTGAGACTGAACTAAAGAGTCTTGAATCTGCTGCGGCAACGAAGAAAAAACTTGGTGTAATGGGGCAGTGGCTTCATGCCCAAGACCCTGAAGGCAAACAAGCTTATACAGCAGCTTGGTATCTTTCTGATAAGAAAGGTGCGCCCCCTCCCGGGAGCGAAGCAGATACAACTGTTACTGCTTCCACGACCACAACTTTTACAACAACGACATCTACGTCAGCGAAGCCGCTTCCTGCAGGTGCGCTTTCTCTTATCCCGACAGATAATATTGCTTTCCGCAAGAATACGACTATTTCACCGGAGACTTTGATTCGCCGTATCCCGACCACAGAGAAAGTGGTTAGTTTGGAGTCTTCAGATCAGACGATCGCGAAAGTGGGCGTAATGGGACAATGGTTGAATGTACGCGATAAAGATGGACGTGATGGTTTTGTTGCTGCCTGGTATGTGAAATATGAAAGTGGTTCAACAGCTGTAGAAGCAGAAGCGACTACACCTCCTGCAGCGGGTGCTTCTAATATTGTCAAAACGACGGCACAGGGCGTTTCTTTCCGTAGTCAGCCAAAAATTACTTCGGCAACTTTGATCCGACATTTACCTGTAGGTGAAAGCCTGACCATTGCAGAAGCCGGTGGTGAAGCAAAAATTGGTTCTAATACTGAATGGCTTAAAGTTAAAGACGCAAGCGGCGTTGAAGGATATGTTGCCGCTTGGTTTGTCGCTCGATAGGAGTCTACATGGCAGAGAAAACAGAAGCGACTTCTTCGGTTTTTATTTCTTATTCTCGACGAAATAAAGGCTTTGCGGAAAAGTTAAATGATAGTTTGGATAATAGCGGGATTGATGCCTGGGTAGATTGGGAGGGTATCCCGCTTAGTTCCGACTGGATGGATGAGATAACGCGTGCCATAGAAGGCGCAGATGCTTTTCTCTTTATTATCACACCTGATTCCTTAGCATCTGAAGTTTGTGGTGAAGAGTTGGAATTAGGGCTGAAATATAATAAGAAGCTTGTCCCCATTTTGCATATTGAGCCAGAAAAAGGCTCTACAATGCACGAGTCTCTGGCTGCAACCAATTGGGTTTATATGCGCGAGCAAGATGATTATGACAACGCTTTACTCGGTTTAATTGAATCTATTCAAACCGATTTAGGTTGGGTAAGAGAGCATACGCGTCTTTTGGTTCGCTCCAAAGAATGGGATGACAAGGGGCGTGGAAACAGTTTTCTTCTGCAAGGTGATGACCTAAACGAAGCCGAAACCTGGATGGTGGAAGCCGCTGACAAAGAAGGGCGTGAAGTCGTTCCTTTGCAAGGTGAATATATTCAGGCCAGCCGTCAATTGGCAACGAAACGTCAGCGCAGTTTGCTGATAGGAGTCTCTGCGGCACTGGTTGTCAGTATTGGTTTGGCGATTTTTGCTTTATTTCAACGTGGGGTCGCTGTTGAACAGACCGAATTGGCACTTAATAACGAAGCAGCAGCCCACACACAGGAAGCGATTGCTGTGGCAAACGAACATGCTCGTGCAACACAACAAGTGATCGCAGAGAAAAACGAAGCCGAAGCTGTTCAGAACGAAATTGTAGCCAGAGCACAACGAGCAGCCGCAGAAGCACGGATTTACCAAACAGAAGCCGGTGAGTTAGATATAAGCACGCTCCTGGCAATTGATTCTTGGCAGCGTTCTCCCTCCTTTTTGGCAGAAGATATTTTGCGTCGTAATACGAGCGTAAGCCCTGTTCCGATTGCACAGGTCTCTCAAGGTGGACGGGTTTGGCGTATAAAACGCAGCCCTGATGGAGTACATTTTGCTTCAGCCGGTGAAAATGCAACAGCTTGTTTATGGACTGTCGATGATGCTGAGCAAAAATTCTGTGTAGAGCACGATAAAGCAGTTTACGATATTGTTTTTAGCAAAGAAGGCGATTTTTTCATGGCGGCAGGGAAAGATGGAACTGTCCGCTTGTGGGATGCTAACGACGGCGCACTAATTAAGAGCTACGACTTTGGCGGAACCATTATTTGGGACCTCGACATGAATCCAGACGGAAGCAAGTTGGCTGCCGCGCGTGAAGACGGTTCTATCAGCATCATTAATTTGAATGATCTTGAAGCACCTCCCCAAATTTGGGAGCATGATAGTGCCGTCTACAAAGTTGTCTTTTCACCGGATGGGAAATGGCTGGGTGTGGGAACATCGTCTGGCGAAACCTATCTTTGGAATGTGGATGATGTCTATTATGTGTCGGGTGCAACGCATAATGACGAAGTTTACGCACTTGATTTTAGTTTTGATAGCAAATGGATGGTCACTGGCGGCGCAGATAGTGTTGCCCGCTCAAGTGAAGTTTCACGGCGTGGTACAGCGCGTGGATCAATGACTCACGGAGACTGGATCGAGTTTATAGATTTTTCACCTGAGGGCAATTGGTTTGTAACTGCCTCTGATGATAATAACCTGCGTGTTTGGGATGTTGAAACAGGTATCGAAAAATTGCGCATGCAACACGATGGTTTTGTGCTTCGCATGGATATTACTGATAATGGTGGCTGGATAGCCTCCACCGGCTACGACCAAACCGCCCGTGTTTGGAATGCGGCCTCTGGCAGCGAAATGATCCATATTCCTATAGGAACACGCGGCACAGCGATATTATTTAACGAAGAAGGAACCAGGCTTATTGTTGGTGACGACAAAGGAAATATTACGCTCTGGGATACCTCCGTGCTCTTGTCACGCTTAAACTATATCGAGTTTCCTGAATTAGTGCGTGGTGCTCATTACTCCCCCAACGGTGAAATACTCGCAGTCAATACAGATGAGAAAAACGTACGACTCTTTCCTGTTGAAGACATATTATCTGTCAAGACAGCCGCCGAAGGAAGAGAAATTTTACCAACAAAGGGCCTAACCTACGACTTAGCCTATAGCTCAGATAATAAATGGGTGGCTGTAGAAGAAACCCGCGAAGATAAAATAAGACTATATAACTTCGAAACAGAAGAAATCCTCATCTTGGAGCATGGCGCTAAAGTATATGGTTTTGCTTTTAGCCCAGATAATACACAAGTAGTCACCGCAGGTGGAGATTCTTTCATTCGCATCTGGGATTTAGAAAGCGGAGAAGAAATCGACAGCATAGAAAACCCCGCTCCCTTACAATCGGTAGCCTATCACCCCAATGGAAAACACCTTGCTGCGGGCATGGAAAATAAAATTAATATTTGGGATGTCGAAACAAAAGAAAGAGTAGCCGGGCTATTTCAAAGTGGTGAGTACCATAATATCGCTTATAGCCCCGACGGTGCTTGGTTTGCCGCAGGTAGTAGTGAAGGCATAATTTATCTTGTAAGTGTGGAACACAATTATTCATTCACCGATAATTTCCTCCGTATGAACGGACAACCTTATTCACTCACTTTTAGCCCAGATGGAAAACTCCTCGCAGGTGGCAGCTCAAATTACTTTGCCTACCTCTGGGATGTCTCTCTCGGCCAGGAAATTTCCCGTATCCCACACAGCGACGTCGTCAGAAGCGTCTCCTTCTCACCCGATGGACTTGAACTTGCTACCGTTGCTCGAAAAATTGTCCAAATATGGGACATCCCGGCACTACCCGTTACGACAACAGATGCCCTTGTGGATACAGCCTGCTCGCATTTGGTCTCTAACCTGAGCGAGATTGAATGGGAACTAATTTACTCCGGCGACGAGTATAGACTCTTGTGCCCTGACTTGGAAATGAAAAAATAGAAGATTTCCATAACAAGGAATATATAGAAAAAATAATCCAACATAAATTTGGAGGAACGAATGGACAACAATACAGAAAATAGAACCCCCATCCTAAATATTGCCTGGTCGCGTTATGCTCAACTTGATGCAGCTTCTGAGAAACTCGAACGCCCTCATTATGGAATGCGTCGCTGGATTGCTATATTGGGTGTTCTTGCCGCTATATTTGCAGTATTAACAGAAACCTATCCTGAGACTTTCCTGCTAACAGGAAAGATTATCCTGAAAGCATTGCTTATAGCCTCGCCAATTATTGCCTCATTACTTGCTCTAATATATAACAAATTTCATGGTGGTGGTGGCTTCTTGATCATGAGAGCCGGTGCAGAAGAAATACAAAAAGAGATCTATCTTTTCAGAACCATACTTAAAGATAATCCTAAGCGACGCGTTTGGCTCGAAAAAAGGCTAGCCGATATCCAACGAAAAGTATATCGTGGTCTGGGCGGAGAAATGGTTTTAGAAAAATATGAAGGGGCAATTCCTCCCTACTATTACCCAGACAACCCTGAGAGCGATGCCGGTTTCGGACCTTTAAGTGGTGATGAATATTTCGTTTATCGCTTGCAAGATCAGCTTGCTTGGCATATCCGAAAAGTAAATAAGATCCAAAAAGACCGCGTACGCATGCAATGGTACATCGGTATTTCAGGAGCTTTGGGTGCGGCTTTTGCAGCCTTCGACTTTTATCTTATGGTCACTATCACCGCCGCTTTTGCTGCGGCTTTTATTGGATGGCAAGAATTACGCAACCTGGATAATACGCTCAGAAATTACAGCAAAGTAATAGTAGAGTTAACCATTCTTTACGATCATTGGGCAAACCTTGAACCGGAAGAACGAACAGATATTGAGTTTCACAAACTGGTTAAGGGAACAGAAGATGTCCTTTGGAGCCAAAACGTAGAATATATCCGCTCCATGCAAGACGCAATTACAGATTCTGAGCTGGAAGAAGCAGATTTGCTGAACGATGTGATAAAAGAATCCGTCGAATCAGATGCACGCCTAAAGAAACACATGCGTGACAGCGTTGTTGATTTCACCACACAGAAATTGCGTGAAGGAGAAGAAATTCTCGAAGAAACTTTCGATGAAGCTTTGGGCACCATTGTAGAAGAGGCTTCATCTGAACTTGTACAGCAGGAATTGGCCGCTATGGCCGCTGCGGCCGAGCAAGCCGTTGAAAATATTGTCCAGCGTGCATCTAAATTGCGTTCTACAATGGAAGCAATTGCCGAAGATTATGCAGGTGTTGATTTTGGCGCAGACACCCCTACATCTGACGTACACGGATTTTTGCAACGTTTACCCAAGACCGGCGAAGTAAAAGGATAAATCATGAGTGCTCAATTTTTTGCTAAGAAGAAAGACACTCCTTCATCAGAAACGCTAGAAGCATTGACAGTCTCTAAAGAAGCCATTCAGGACGCGATCGAGGAAGTGGTTAAAGAGACAAAAGAAAGTGTGCTCCTAGCTGTTGAAGAGGCGAAGCAAGCCGAAAAAAAGAAAGAAGCAATCCGTAAAGAGAAAGAAGAAGAAATCATCGCTCTAAAGGAGGCTGCTTTGATGCTCGCAGACGCACCATCCGAAGAAAGAAAATTAAGACCAGAAGTTCGCCCCCATGCTTTTGTCGTAATGCCTTTTGGGATCAAAAAAGGCTTTGACGGGATGGTTATCAACTTTAATGCCATCTACCAAGACCTGATCAAACCCGCGCTTATAGAAGCCGGTTTTGAACCCTTCCGCGCCGATGAAGAAACCACCACCGGCGATATTTTGACTGATATGTTCCAGGAATTGCTTCTCGCAGACTTGGTTATTGCCGATTTAAGCATTGATAACGCAAATGTTTTCTATGAGCTAGGCATTCGCCACGCCTTCAAAAAGCGTGGCATCGTCCACATCCAATCGGGGCGCGCCTATATGCCCTTTGATATTTTCAACGTGCGAACGATTCCCTACCACACAACCGAAGAAGGGATTCCTGACCCTGAATTTTTAGAGAAAGATATTCAGGCGATTGCTCGCGTTACGCGTGATACCTGGGCAACTGGGATCGACGCGATTCACAGCCCTGTTTTCAACTTGCTCACGGGATTGGACGAACCTGACCAAAAATCTTTGCGCACCCCCCTCGCCACCGGATTTTGGCGTGAGTATAACGAATGGAAGCAACGCGTAACGATTTCCCGCCGCCAAAGACAGATCGGCGATATTTTGCTGCTCACAGAAGAGATCAGTAATCCGCTAATTAAAGAAGAAGCGATAGGCGCAGCAGGAAAAGCCCTCGCTAATATGGGGCGGCACGAACTTGCGCTAGAGCAATACCGCAAGGGGTTGGAAATCAACGAAGGTAATTTGGAATTTCATCGTCAGGAAGCTTTTCATTTGAACCGCATGGGGCGTGTAGATGAAGCGATTGTAAAACTGGAAACCCTTCTTGAAAAACATCCTAAAGACAGTGAAGCAATTGCCTATTTAGGACGTATTTATAAAGAAACCTGGACATTTTCCTGGCGTTGGGTTGAAGACCTTGAGAAACGCTTAACAACAGCCTTCGAGTCTTATCATTGGATCATTAAAGCATTTGATACCTATTTGAAAGGCTACAGAATTGACTTGAATCAGTTTTACCCGGGCGTAAATGCAGTTACATTGGGTTCGCTTTTAGTTGATTTGGCCGATCGCTTTGATGATGCTGAGAACCCTGACCCTGATATTGTCAATGTCCGTGAAACCTTGCCAGAATTACGCGGTGCATTGGAATTTGCACTGGAAACCTTTGCGCAAGATGAAAAAGCAGATTACTGGACTTTGGTTTCTTTGGCAGAGCTGCGAATTTTAACAGCCGAAAAACCAATAGAGGTAACGCGTGCATATAGAAAAGCACTAATCGCTTCACGACGCAATGAATTCTTCCTGTCTTCGTCACTGGGGCAATTAGAAATGCTCCAGTCTCTTGAAATGCGCTCTGAGTTTGTACAAGCGGGTATTGATGCAATTAATGATGAGATTGCTCGCTTATCACAAGAAGAAAGCAAAGAGAAAGAAGAAGATGCAGAAAAAGAAGTAACTGCGCAGCAAGTTTTTGTTTTTGAAGGCTATACAGTTGACCCGGAAGGCAGTAAACGTAATCTTTTCCCTGCGGATAAAGAAGAAAAAGTCAGAAAAGCCATTTCTGATCTTTTGGACAAATATAATGCGGATGATAATGATCTGGCCTTTACCGCCGGTTTGTCTTGCGGCACAGAGATTATCTTTGCTGAATTATGTGCAGAGCGCGGTATTAAAGTTGAAGCACATTTGCCATTGGCAGATGCCCACTATGTACGCGAATTTGTTATCCCCGGTGGCGACCAATGGGTTGAACGTTTTTATAAAATCCGTAATCATCCTTTGGTGGATGAAAAATATCAAATTGAGCAACTTGGCCTTCCAAAGAAAGGTGATGATCCCTTTGAGCGGAATAATCGATGGACTCTTTATTCTTCTTTGGTCTTTGGTATAGACAAAGTTCGCCTGATCGCTTTCTGGAATGGCAAATCGACTTTGGAAGATGATCGAGATACGCGCTTGGTCAAATATATGGTTGACCTAATGCGTGATACTGGCGGCGTTGTTGAACAGATCAACCCTGAAAAATTGCTTAATTTAGAAGGCGGCGTAAAAAAGAAGAAAAGTACACAAACAAAAAAGAAAACTACTGCAAAAAAGAGTAAGTAGCTAAAAAAAGAGACCGAGTTTGAAACTCGGTCTCTTTTTTAGTCTTCAACGGGAGCCATTACTTTTCCGATTTTTTCTTTGGGATAAGGCCAAATTTCCCCTTCTACGCCCAGAGCGAGATAAAAATCACCAGCGCGGACGGAGACCAGCCCCTCAAGGGTTTCTATGACTACTTCTTGGTCGGCATCGCCATTTACCGCATCCGCAAGGGGGACGAGATAAGTTAGGGCTTTTTTTACACAACGTCCGGGGGTAGTAAGCATATAGGTTTTTTCGAAGATTCTCGCTTCTACGGGCCATTTATCTTCAGGAGGCGTATCAAGTTCACTTACAAGATAGTCTCCCGCGTTAGCGGTCAAATATTCTCCCCAGGGGGTTGCGATTTCAATGTTTTGGGGCATACCCAGAGGGGGGGCGAAACGTTCTACCTCCCGTTCAACGGTACTGCGATAAGGCTTAAAGTCCAAGTTTTTTATGATTTTATCTTGTGATGTGATCAAAATAGTCTCTTTCATTTTCTCTACCGTCTTTCCCGAATTATGCTGCTATTGTAGCATAGAGAAAGTGATTTAAAAACCTGATTATGATATTGAAATGATGCGGTAAAAAAGACTTTAATTGTGGATAAATTGAAGTGAGAGGATGGTTCTGCGAGGAGCAAGAACTTGCAATGCGGCAGTATCATGTCCTAAAAGCGAGATTACTTATCCCTATAGGAATACATATTTCAGTATGGGTACCCAAACAAAATAACCGCTGTCCTCATCTGCATCGAGGACGACGCAGGGAGCATTTTTTTTGTGTGAAATACACCAACTTAGGCTCTTCTAAACCTTTCTTCTTCCCAAACATCTGCTCTATTATGGTAGGCTCCCGCTTCCCAATAGCCGAGCCTATCGCTGGTCATGAACTCAAGCGAACGCAGCCATTTGGCCCCTTTCCAAAAATAGGGAGATTCCAGTTCTTCAGATTTGGCTGGAATATGGCCTATCACGCCGCGCAGAGGATAACCATGATCTGGACTGAGCGGTTTGCCATCAAAATGGGTAGCAAGCAAAAAGCTCTCTTGTAGGGCAACTTCGAGGGGGAGATTGGTTGTATAACCATGCTCAGCATGCTGCATTACATGAGTCACATTTGGCTTTAATTTAATCAATTCAGCATCAATCATTGCTTTGAGCGAAACACCCTCCCAGAGGGTGTCAGCTTTGCTCCAGGTTGTCACACAGTGGATATCCATTAAAACCTGTGTCTGTGGCAAATTCTGAAACTCATCCCAGCTCCAGCTTTTTTCTTCTTCCACTTCACCCCAAACACGAAAATCCCAAGTAGCGGGGGTAAATTTCGGGACAGGTCCCACATGCAAAACGGGGAATTTGAGCGTTAGCGATTGTCCTGGCGGGAGTCGTTTTTCTTCGCGAATGCGAGCTTCTTCTTTACGGCGGTTTAGGTTAGGTGTGTTCATATTTTTATCTCCTAAAGAAAATTATAACAAAAGAAGCTTAGCTCAAAAAAAGAACTAAGCACGTTCAATATCATTCATCTTTAGGCTTATAATATCGGGTTGCACGATCACTACCTTACACGCCGGAGTCTTTCCTTTGAAAAAACATACTTTAATAAACACACTACTAACTCTAACTGGAAATCCACGCGCTTGTGTCTACGCGGAACCTTTATGGGGTATTCCATTTAATTTATATACTCCCTATGTGTCTGTCTATATGCTCGCACTTGGCTTGGCAGATACAGAAATCGGGTTGATCGTAAGCATCAGTTGGGGATTCCAAGTCATACTCGCTCTTTTAAGTGGCGCGATCACAGACAAAATGGGACGCAGACTGACTACGTTAATTTTCGACATTCTCGCATGGAGTGTTCCTGCGTTGATCTCTGCAGTGGCACAAAACTTCTGGTATTTTCTTGCGGCCGCGATCATTAATAGTATTTGGCGAATCACGCATAATTCATGGACTTGCTTGCTGGTAGAGGATGCAGAAAAAGAACAATTGGTTGATATTTTTACGTGGATCCACATTGCCGTTCAACTGGTCGGCCTAGCTGCCCCAGTGGCAGGGATCATCATTGGCATTTATTCTCTCGTCCCCACCATGCGTGGATTATATATCTTTGCTACGATCATGTTTACGATCAAGGCAGTCGTTACTTATTTACTAACCGAAGAAACGGAACAAGGGAAAGTAAGATTAGAAGAGACCCGTCAACAGAGTGTTTTTCAGATACTAAGCGAATATAAAGGGGTGGTACGCGATATTTTACATATGCCCAAAACACTTTTTACAGCCGCCATTATGGTGATCATTAGCATTACGCAGATCATCACTGGGAGCTTCTGGGCAATTATCTTGACCGAAAAACTACACATCCCCAACCAGCATTTGGCATTTTTTCCCTTTATTCGCTCTGCTATCATTTTGATCTTCTTCTTTGCGCTAATGCCACGCATTGCTAAACTACATTTCAAAACCCCGATGATTATCGGCTTTCTTGGCTATGTACTTAGCCAAGTACTACTTATCACAGCTCCCGAGTTGGGATATGGATTTCTGATCACCAGCAGCTTTTTAGAAGCCTGTAGCTTTGCCGTTGTCAGCCCCCTTATCGACCAAATGGTGGTACTTACAATAGAAGCAAAAGAACGCGCTCGTATTCAATCCATTTTATATGTAGGCATTATTCTGATTACTGCACCCTTTGGCTGGATCGCAGGTCAGCTTTCTGAGATCAATAAGGGTTTTCCTTTTGTCCTCAATATTGGGCTCTTCACTATCGGTGCCTTTTTAGCATATTTCGCAGGTCAAGTGTCAGAAAAGAAGAAAACCGTAGAAATATAAAGAACGTAAATAACAGGCTTTAGAAAGTTTCCCAAAGCCTGTTATTTCTTTAGTTTATCGAAGTTTTAAAATTCAAAACTCTCTCCGGCTTTCAAAACGACTACTTTTGCCTGCGTTTCTGCTTGCGCTTTTTCTGCCCAACTAACTGGGTTCTGTGCGATCAAATCCCATGTATTGTAATGAATGGGAATAACCACTTTAGGGCGCAAAAATTTTACCGCTCGCAAAGCATCTTCTGGCCCCATTGTGAAATTATCACCAATGGGGATTACGGCCAAATCTATCCCTTCGTCTCCGATCAGTTTCATGTCGCCAAAAAGCCCTGTATCTTGGGCCATATAGATTTTCTTTCCATCATTGGTGGTCAGCAAAAAACCGGCTGGGTTGCCGCCGTAGCTTCCATCGGGGAGAGCAGAACCATGTAAGGCCAAAGTTAATTTGAGATAGCCAAAAGGATGCTGAAAACCGCCACCCAAATGTTGAGGGTGAGCTTTTTCTACGCCCTGTTCTCTAACCCAACTTGCGATTTCAGCATTGGATATTACACTTGCGCCTGTTCTTTTGACGATTTCAAGCGTGTCTCCAACGTGGTCGCCGTGTCCGTGGCTGATGAGGATAAAATCGGCATTTACCGCTTCCGCTCTTGTGGACGCAGCAGGGTTACCGGTAAAAAAGGGGTCAATGAGAATTTTATGTCCGTCTGTTTCTAATCCAAGGGTTGCGTGGCCGTACCAGGTAAATTGGTTCATATTATTCTCCTTAATGGCTATTCTGTGCGCATCAGCTTATTTTCAGTATCTTTTTTTTAGCGGAAGCAAGCCTAAATTTGCGAGCGATGCGTTTAATCCGATTTTTCTAATTTTAGTATAGCGAAAAGAGTTCTCCTGTCAATTTTGCAAGCTATTTTAAGTAGTTTGATAGTTCCTGATAGTTTCTTTTGCGTATATTTGTGCGGTATTACTTGATCAAGGAGATTTATTATGGAAATTCCACGCCATTGGCGGTTGAAAAAACAACGTTATAGTTTGATTGGTGAAGTTTGCCCTCATTGCGATGTTAAGATTTTCCCCCCCCGTGACATTTGCCCTGACTGCGGCAAAGAGGCAAAAGATGAATTTGCTTTTAGCGGGCAGGGCGAGGTTTATTCGTATACGACAATTTATAATGCCCCGAGTGGTTTTGAGCACACTATCCCCTATACTGTTGCGTTGGTGCAATTAGATGAAGGGCCGCTTGTAACTGCACAATTGACCGATGTAGATGGAGAAGAAGTTTCTGTGGGGATGCCCGTAGAGATGGTAACACGCAAATTGCGCGAGGATGGCGATGAGCGCGGTATGCTGGTTTATGGCTATAAATTTCGTCCGAAGATGGCAGTAACTGCGTAGACAAATCTGCTAGATAAAATATAAAGTCATACACTCTCCACATCCGTGTGATGTGGAGAGTGTTTTTGTTTAATCTTTCATCCCTTCGGTTGATAGCAAATCATCCTTGCGATTGACCCCTAAAAGAGGCATCTCTTTTATACTTTGGGGCGTTCAAGGAGATAACTATGATTTTCTTTACTGCAATTATATTAACCACTATTTTCCTGCTTCTCAGTATTAGCCCTCTATTTGTTATGGATGAAGAGCCGTATATTGTTGCCTTAAATCAGGAAGATTTAGTATAAACCCCGCTATACTTGGAGAACTCATGAAAAAGATTTTTAACTACTTTCGCCGCATTCAATGGAAGCTGACCCTTTCCTATGCCTTTGTTACAGCAAGTAGCGTTATTGTTTTGGCTATCTTTCTGGTTGGCTTGGCTTCATTTATTGAAGGTCAAAATAATACACGTACATTTGACAGTTTCTTCTGGAGCAAAACAGGCTTTCAGGATAATCTTCCCTACTTGCTCGATGATTCCGAAGCCATGCAAAAATGGCTCGATAGAGTCCACGAGCAGGGATTTCGCTGGTCAGATTTTGAAACATATCGGGTACGAGAAAGCCTTGATTATGCCAACACACTCAAAGCTGGCACAAATATCTATGTACTTGATCCCGACTTGAATGTACTGGCTGTCGCGGCTGAAGAAACCATTGTTGAAGTTGGTAGCCCCTTCAATCTAGCAAAAATCAGCGGCTACCGTCTCAACGACATGCTAGAGGCTGCGCTCTCAGGCGATAAAAACTACTATGCACAGAGTATTTATCAGCAGGATAATGGCGGCTATATCTCTGCCTTTCCTCTACGAGAAAGCGATGACCAGCCTGTTGTGGCGATAGTTATCTATCAGCTTCAACCGATTTCCTTCGCATCGCCAAGCAATCTCTACATCTATCAGGCATTTTTCATTGTCGTCACCCTCATCGTTTTAGCAATTTCCCTGCCTGTGGGCGCAATCTTTGGCTGGCTGGCATCACGCGGGTTGCGTAAACGCCTCACCTCGCTGTCAACCGCATCCCAAGCCTGGAGCAAGGGCGATTTCAGCCCCACGCCCCGCGACGCATCAGGTGACGAGATCGGTGACTTAACTCGTAATCTCAATGCAATGGCAGATCAACTTCAAATTCTGCTCCAAACCCGTAATGAATTATCTCGTATCGAAGAGCGCAATCGCCTCGCCCGTGACCTGCACGATACAGTTAAACAGCAAACCTACGCATCCCGCATGCAGCTCACAGCCGCCAAGAATCTACTCGGCAAAGAGCCAGAACAGGCATCAGAGCATCTGGATACTGCCCTGCAACTCAACCGTGAAACCCAGCAGGAACTTAAACTCATCATCGACGAGCTGCGCCCTGCCGCTCTCGAAGGCAAGGGGCTACCCCAAGCCATGACTGAATACGCCGAACGCTGGCAAGAGCATACGGGCATCAATACTAGTATTTCCATCAGTGGGGAACGTCCGCTTGCGCTGGATGTGGAGCAGGTGCTCTACCGCATTTTGCAGGAATCCCTCTCCAACGTGGCTCGCCATGCAGAAGCGGACGAAGTCGCCCTTGACCTGAACATGGTAGCTGCCGAAGTGCAGTTATCTGTCACCGACAATGGGCGAGGCTTCGAGCCTAATGCCGTCTCGGAGAATTCCCTCGGGCTAAAAGGCATGCAACAGCGTATAGAAGAAATAAATGGCTCGCTGACTGTAGAATCTGTTTTGATAGAAGGCACAAAGATCATCGCAAGCGTGCCTCTAAGCGAAAAGGAAGGATAGTAAATGACCATTAAAGTCTTACTGGTTGATGATCACAAAATAGTTCGTCAGGGTGTGCGAGCCTTTTTACAGACGCTTAACGGTATCAGTGTGGTAGCAGAAGCTGCCTCGGGTACGGAAGCCATTCAAAAGGCGGGCGAAGCGCATTTCGATGTTGTTTTGATGGATCTTGAAATGCCTGGCGAACTCGATGGCATTGCCGCAACCCGTCAAATCCGCAAAGAGCATCCTAAAATGCAGGTCATCGTGGTTACATCACATCATCAGGATGAGTATATTTTCCCCGCTGTTCGGGCAGGTGCAATTTCGTATTTGTTGAAGGATGTAGAGCCTGAAGAGTTAGCAGATGCGATTCGTAAGGCGGCGGTTGGGGAGGCGGTGCTAGATTCGCGAGTGGCCTCGCGTATTATCAAGGAATTACAAGGCATTCGGCAGGACGACGTGAATCCTTTTACAGAATTGTCGGAGCGAGAGTTCGATGTGTTGCGCTTAATTGCGGCAGGAAAATCGAACGCCGAAATCGCCGAGACGCTGGTGATTGGTGAAAGCACAGTGAAAACGCACGTTGGCAATATGCTAAAAAAGCTACATCTCGGTGACCGCACGCAGGCAGCTGTCTATGCGTGGCAGCAGGGCGTAGTGCGACGTGATTAGAATCTCACAAGAGGTATAAGTTTGCGCTATATAAATCAAATATACGGGTATAAATTTAGGTGGTCAAGTGAGATTATCTCCAACCTTGTGGTGGATAAACGAGTGTAAGGGGTATCTCAGCTTTTGAAAGAATTGAATTTGCTAAACCAAGCGCCTTAGCAGGCACTCAAGCCCAAAACAAGTGCGAGGTAAAAAAGGAGTAGTTTTTTCATCAGATTTATAGACAATTCCTATTGTCCAAAAGAGGCGCGTGAAAAAACAACGTGGAAGGGCATACAATAGATGATGACGCCTTCATATTGAGAAAGGTCTACATCGGCGGCGATTTCATAGTTTTGACTGCCCATATTTCCTTTTAATTTGCCAAGGCTAATATAGTTTCCGAGCGCATCGTGATTGTTGCCTGCAATGTTTTCAACGAGCAAAACATGTAGATCGGGTCCATTGGTTACATCAAAACTTTCAAAGCGCAAGATGCGGTTTTCGCCTTGTTGAAAAATGCTGGCAGTTCCCGAACCGCGATGTTGCTTGTCTTGACCTGCCCCCCAAAACCTGATCCAAGTAGAATGTTACGGATCAGGAAAAAGGAGACAGACAATGCCAAGAAAACGACGCTATTCAACTGAACAGATAATTAAAAAACTGCGAGAAGCGGAT
>JAAENC010001175.1 GCA_024224815.1 Chloroflexota bacterium | reverse complement strand
TGAGGTCCCAAGCGGCCCTTTTTTGGTTCATTTTTACACTATTGAAATTTTTGAAGTAGTGGACCCGAAAAAGTTGGGTGGGATCGAGATCCGTGGGGGTATTTTGGTAGGGTAACACCCCCCTGTTACCCACCGGAGATTTGGTAGGGTAACACCCCCCTTGTTACCCTACCAAAATTCCAATTTTTTTTCGTGAAAAAGTTAAAAAAAAAATCGAAGCTCGACCAAAAACGGCAAAATTGGAAAGAAATTACCCCGGGCTCCCTTAGGGCCCGTTGCAATGGGGCACTTTTCACACTTAGAGAAAATTTTGGGCCAAAAAGGGCCAAAAACCGCCAAAACTCGCCAGAACCGCCTGCAGTCGGCTCCAAACGGGTCCAAACCGACTCCAATTGACTTCAAAACCATTATTGGGCCATTCCCGCACCATCCGGGCAGGAAACCGGCCCTCCTCCCTTGAAATCTGGGGTTCTCCAGGGGCTTCCACGCCCAAAATGGCCCAAAATGGCCCCAAAATGGCCCCAAAATGGGCCAAAAATGGCCCAAAATGGCAAAAAACCGCCAGAACTCGCCCCAGAACCGCCTCCATTGGGGGTAGGGACAGGTTTCAGGCGAAAATTTTTTCCGACCCCAACCCATCCCCCGATGGAGCGCCCTGAGGACCCAGATTTCCGTGGAGGAGACCGATTTGATGCCCGGATGCTGCGGGAGTGGGCTAACAATGTTTCTGAAGTCGAGTGGAGTCGGTTTGGACCGGTTTGGA
>JAAENC010001174.1 GCA_024224815.1 Chloroflexota bacterium | reverse complement strand
GTATCTCCTATTAGTTTCGCATCTTCTAGGTCGATACATAATACTCGTCATACTCTATACAACGGTAGAACCGATTATGGTTCCACTACCATAGGTAGTGGTTTTATTTCTCAATAAAGAAAAACCCCTTGCCCTTGTAGTAGAAGATGATGAAAATTTAGCAAACGCTTTTGGCTATGCTCTTGAAGTATTTGACGTAAAGATTATTTACGATGGGAGTGCTGCAATGGAGTGGCTGCGCGAGGGGAATACTCCCAGCGTTGTCGTTCTGGATTTGAACTTGCCCGGCGTTTCAGGAGAAGATATTCTCACTTACATTCGCGCAATAGAAAGATTCTCTGATACACGCGTTTTCCTCGCGAGCGCAAATCATCTTTTGTCTAAATCCTTACGGGACCAAGCCGATTTGGTTTTATTAAAACCAATAGGCTTTAGGCAGTTACAGTTACTAGCTAATCGCTTTAAATAATCATCAAACAGAGATAAAAAGAGCCATATCGTTTGTATGAACTGCCCCCATTAGGCAAGACACAAAAAGAAAGCCCTCCCCTTAGATTATCGAAACAGGCACCTAGTTTGATAAGGTGTCTGTTTCGTTTTTAATTGTATCCTTTCATGGTTGTAGAAATCAATATAC
>JAAENC010001173.1 GCA_024224815.1 Chloroflexota bacterium | reverse complement strand
CCCTTTTAGCCCCTTTTAGCCCCTTTTCAGCCCCTTTATGACTCCTTTTTAGCTCCTTTTTAGACCATTTTAACCCCTTTTTAGCCCCTTTTAGACCCTTTTCAGCTCCTTTTTGTAGCCCCATTTAATGTGTGAAGTGCGGATTGTTACTCATGTTATCACAATAAAACAAATTTGGGGGGTGGAGTGGGGTTTTGGGTTATTTCAGTTCATTTTGTCTTATGTAAGACGAAATTTCATGGTCTCAACCGGAGGTAAACCTCCGGGACCATGAAATTTCCTCGATTTTGCGCTATTTTGATGGTACTTCATCTAAAAGGCATAAGGTTGAAAATGGGTAAGTCAGCAAAGGCAGTGCTCTCTTTTTTTTCTTTTTTTAAGCATCTTTTTTTAAAAGGGGTTTTTAGCCTTTTTTTTAAGTGGCGGTTTTTTTGGTGTGATCTCGCCTGAAATGCATAAGGTTGAAAATGGCTAAGTCAGCGCCGGCGGCACTAAGTGAGCCAGCCTCTTTTTTTTTTTGGATCTCTTTTTTTTGGGGGTAGCAAGTCGGAGGGGGTCTGACTTGCTACCCTGGCTGGAGGTAGCAAGTCGGAGGGGTCTGACTGGGAGCAAGTCGGAGGGGGGTACCTTCCCCCAAAATTGTCCCAGCATACTTTCCCCTATGGTTATATGCATAAATTCACTTTGCGCATGCCCTTCCAGCAGTTCCCGACCTCATTCCTCTCTACTTTTCCCTGGGTAGCAAGTCGGAGGGGGCTACCCTGGCTGGAGGTAGCAAGTCGGAGGGGGG
>JAAENC010001172.1 GCA_024224815.1 Chloroflexota bacterium | reverse complement strand
GCAGTCTGCTTTTCACATTGGAATTCGTGGTCCACAACCGCTGTTACAAGATTACAAACGTCGTGATGCAGCAGGCCAACACGCGGACTTTGGGATTGGCCGACGTTTTTTACGTATGGCCATGTGTTTGATGCGAAGCTCGCAAGTTTATCTGCCACCGAAACTGCGCAGCCCTAAAACCCAAATGCAAGAGCGTGCCGGCTATTATCTGACGACGTGGCCGCTGCTGCGTGACAAGTGGAAAAAAGCCCACGCGCATCAAGTCGCCTTTGCCAAGGATCAGCCCCTTGGCCAATGGCGTCAAGTTGTACAGGAGCTCTATGATATAAAACTAAAACTATAAGCCCGAGTAAAAAACTGGACTTGGCCTCAACAGCCATAGGTTTTTGTCGCTTCGGCGGACAGGATGGCTATCATGATTTCTGCCGCAGTGCTCCACGATTCGATGGATGTCATTGACGGCTATGGCAAGAGTGCCTCACCTTGTCCGTCCGAAACTACCGATATGGCTCCAAGGTACTCTGATCCTATCAATCAATAGAGATCTAGTCATACCAGATTGCCAATCTCGGACACCATGGACAGGGGATTCCACCAGCTACGCCGGGCTTCAAAAAGCTTATGATTGTAGTCGCTAATTCCGGTACAATAAACTTCAAAAAAACCGGTACAATCCGGACAGGGGGAGTGTTGTCAAAAAAAAGTGAAAAAAAGTGCTTGACATTTTTCTGGTACTCTTGCCAG
>JAAENC010001171.1 GCA_024224815.1 Chloroflexota bacterium | reverse complement strand
GACTCCGCACGTACCATTTTGGCAAAATATGCCTTCCAAAATGTGTCCTCGGTCAGCAAAATGGGGCTCGGTGTCTCCAAAATTGGTACACGTGTCCCAAATGGCCCCCTCGGACCGTTTTTGGGGCCTCGTAACGCAAATTTATCCTCGAACGGACCTTTTGGAATGGATTTTTACTCCGAAAAAGCAGGTTTTTGCTTTTGGGGGCCGGCGCGCTCCGCGCGCCGGCCCAAATTCAACCCGTTTCCGTAAAAAACCATTCCAAAAGGTCCTTATCTCGGATAAATTTGCGTTACTCGGCCCCAAAAACGGTCCTCGGGAGGCCATTTGGGACACTAGTACCTATTTTGGAGACACCTCGCCCCATTTTGCTGACGTCGGCACATTTTGGAAGGCATATTTTGCCACAAAAAGGGGTACTGAGGTGTGTTAAAGTATACCCCCTCCCCCATGAAAAAAAACCGCCTCCCATGAAATTCAAAAGCACCAATCCAAATTTTCTGGGGAGTGTTGTTGGCCGGTCCCACCCAGCGTAGATATAGTAGAGACCTACATATCTACGCAGGGGGTTCCGCTCTCAAAAGCAGCTAGCTGTAAAAAGTTGCATTGGGGCTTTTTAAAAAAATCTCCAAAAAAATGGGGGTACCCCTGTTTTTGGCCATTTTGACACATGTGGTGGAGAAGTGGGAAATATGGGTTTGAAACTCGACTCTGAGCCAGCTGGTGCTACCACGCGGCGCGTGCCCCAGACCTGGGGGTGGTATTACCTCTGTACTCAACACATATACATATGGATTGGGGTGTGTTTGCAT
>JAAENC010001170.1 GCA_024224815.1 Chloroflexota bacterium | reverse complement strand
TGGCGGAGGCACAGGATGAGCACCACATGCGCGCGCGTTGGTTGCGCTTCTTGTCGAGCATGTCGGGCGTGCTGTGCGTCGGGCCCTTGGCGCCGCAGTCGCGGCACTTGACGTCGTAGCGCACGGCGCCGACGTACTGCGCGCACGTGCCGCACCACAATGCTCGGTCACCTCCTGGAAGGCCATAGTCTCTGCCCTTTTCGCCACAGATCTGGCACTTGCGCTCCATCCTCGTCCCGCCCTCCTTCTTGCCGCAGCGCACGCACATGGTCGCCTCCTTCGACCCACGACGCGCATACTTTCTCACGCCCTTCTTGCACACGACGCACGTCGGCCTCGTCGTTGTCACAGCCTTCTCATCCACCTTCTTCCACAGCCGCACGATGCCCTCCTTGCCCTCGGCACACTTGCCGCAGAGCGACGGCTCGCCGCCCTCGACGCCAAAGGACGACCAGCTGTCGCACTCCTTGCACTTGACCAGCTTGATCGCGTTCGCCGCATCCTTGCACTTGATGCACCACCGCATGTGCCCGTCGTCCGGGTGGCCATACTCCCGCTTGCCGCGCTGGCAAACCTGGCACGGCCAAGGAATGAAGACGGCGTCGTCGCGAGATTCCGCGCAATCCGAGCACCAGCTTCGGAAGCGCTTGTTGCCCTTCTTCTCCAGCTGGTCTGCCGTCCCATGCGTCGGTCCACGCTTGTTGCATGTCTTGCAGCGCACCTTGAAGCTGAATGCCCCATGCAAAGGAGCACAGTCGCCGCAAACCGAGGCAGAACCACCAGGCTGGCCAAAACACGGCTGCTTCTTACCACAGTCCTTGCACAGCCTGCCCAGCACCGCACCCTTTGCCTTTCCACACGGTGCGCAATACCGCACAGCCTTCTCTCCCGGAATCTTGTAGTGTGGCTCCACCAG
>JAAENC010001169.1 GCA_024224815.1 Chloroflexota bacterium | reverse complement strand
CAAAAAAATTCATTAACACTATGTCTACAATCCATAATAGTGTTCGAGATTTTTGGTGGAATATAAAACCAATCCAATTAATAAATCATATTCAATATTAAAATGGCACAACATACAATTGGCATTACACTAATTGTACAACAAGATAATATATTAAAAAATCAAGATATTGAATATATTATTAAAAGAAATTTTAGTAATCAAAATAGAGTATTTTCATGGGAAATTACAAATTTTATTGGATTTTTTATATCAAATATTAAATACTTAATAATTGGTTATAATTTGAATAATAAACTATTATTTGAAAATAATGAATGGAAACAAATATTATATTTAAAACATTTTCAAATGTTATTAATTAAAGTTGCAAATGAAAAATTCAATATTTTAATTTGGTTTTATATTATAAATAAAAATAATATCACATTTGATTGTATTTTTACTACGTATTTCTTAAAAATTTTTCAAATAATAATTAATAAATTAAAAATCGATTATATATATTCAAGAAAAATTATACAAATAATAAATGGAGTATCACATCACAAATTGGATTATTTAAAAAATATTAAAAATAATTCACCAAATGTATGTATTTTATGTCAACATGATCTTGAAGAAACTTTTATAATGAATCATATTACACAAAAAAAATGTAATATTATAAATAATATTAATATGGATAAATATAAATTGAAAGAACATTTTAAAGACAATTATATTAAAAATGTAGCGGTAAATACACTAATTTTACATCATTTCATTATTAAAGAAGAAAGTTTAATCAATAATTAATAATAAATTGGTAATATCTCTCTTTTTTCAAATTTTTTTTATTCTCAAATTGTTTAAAAACAAAAAATTCAAATATTTTTAGGTTATTGGGAACATAAAACATACATTTTTGTTTGCTATGTCTTATGTTGAATTTTATTTTGTTTTTCAATCTCATTTTGAAATTTTATTGAAATTATTTAAATAAAATAAACAATTATCGTTTATTTTAATTTTTTACATGTTAT
>JAAENC010001168.1 GCA_024224815.1 Chloroflexota bacterium | reverse complement strand
CCCTAAAATGAGCTTTTAAAAAAATAATTGTGAAAAAACTGATTATTTGACTTTAGCCAGCTGTGAGACACACATTTAGAATTTTTCATATTTTTCAAAAGATTAATATAAAATAAGATGGTCTTGACTGTGAGTTTTTTACAATATCAGACTAATGGCTTTATTGGTATTGGGGTACTGAATCTTACAGAATTTTATTTTAAGAATTTTTCATATTTTTTTGCATATTTTTGGAAAAAAAGGATGTTATATCCAAAAACTCATCCAAACGATACTTACATAAAATAATACTAAGGTTTTTGTTAAAGCAGAATGCTAAAAAAAATTAAATCGTCAGTATGGCAAGTGATATATCATTTTCCATAATTTTTGGTCCGAGAAACGTGATTATGACCTTATTTTGATGATTCAAAGTAATTTTGACCCCTAAAATGGGATTTTAATAAAACAATTGTGAAAAAACAGATTTTTTAACTTTAGCCGGTTGTGACGCGCGCATTTTGAAATTTTCATATTTTTCAAAAGATTAATATCAAATTAGATGGTCTTGACTGTGAGTTTTTGCAATATCAGACT
>JAAENC010001167.1 GCA_024224815.1 Chloroflexota bacterium | reverse complement strand
GAAAAACATTTGCTGAAAATTTAACCAATTTTTTTGCATCATTATTATTTTAACTAATTATTTTGCATATATCATACACGTTCACCATCACCATTTGCACCTTATTCATCACCATATGCACCTTGACCATCACCAACACTATCAGATCTACCATCAATAACAGGTATTTGATATGATAATATTTTGAATAATAATAATCAAAAAAAATAATTTGATATGATAATATTTGAATAATAATTACAGATGGATCCAACGTATCAAATGAAGCATATGGACCACATACATCTAATCCTACACACTGCCCTTCACCACCTTAATCTTATTCATCACCGACATCAGATCTATCACCAATAACATGTATGGTATGTGATTATATTTTAAATAATAACAATAATAAATTAAATAAAAAACAATTATTACCACAATATCACATCACCTGCACCAGAACCAATTGAAAATATACAACCATAAATACCAATACAACCACAAACACAAATACAACCACAAACACAAATACAACCACAAACACAAATACAACCACAAATACCAATACAACCACAAACACAAATGCAAATAATACAAATAATAATGCAAATGAAAATCAATTTGGTAAATCACAATCAGAAATCAATATTATATCAATAACACATAAAAAAACTACGAAAATAAATAGTGGACAAACTGTACAAATTAATATTGATAATAATAAATGTAATTTATTAACAAATCAAATGATCTATGAGTTAAAACAATTTCATTTTGAATTTATCATCACTAACCACACCAAAATTATCAATATAAAGAAAAATATGGATGAATTAATTAGTGATGCACTTGCATCATCACCCACACCGCCAGAATAATCAATAATTGATAATAAAATTAAATAAAAATATTAATGGATTGCGTTTGCAGCCTCACCAACGTTACCAAAATCATTAATAATTGATAATTAAATTAAAATATAAATGAATTAATTCATGATGCATTCACTGATTTACAGCATCATCAATAGCACCATCATTTGTATTCTGTCAAATTATGAAAACAATGTGCACGTAAAATTGGAGGATTTAATTGGAAATGATGATTTAATTGGAAATGAATTAATTGGAAATAATTATAATTTATCATTCAGGTTTGAGAAAATTCTGTCGATCAGCTACAAACTCTATAAATAGTGTAAATAGTGCCTAGAAAAGTTTCACAATCCAGCATAAATTGTTCATAATCTAGGCACAACCTGTTCTATTTTTATACTTTGTGCACACAGCTGTTGAATGTGAAACATTTCATGAATTAATTGAGAATTAATAATTAGTTGTGCATTACCAAATCCACTAAAACCATCAGTAATTGATAATTCAAATGAAAATATAAATGAATTAATTATTAGTGATTGATACAAAAATTTTGTTTGTACAGAGTGTGTTCATAGACACCAATATTACGATGTGTTGGTAGTTTGTTTTGTTGGGTGTTTTTTTTTTTGTTCAATGATTTTTTTGTAATTGTGTGTGCAATTTGTATATATTGTGTGTGCAATTTCAGATTGTGCATTCATTTGTGTGCAAAATTGTTTCTGCATTATGTTTGTATGTTATTTATTTTTTATTACGGATTGATTATTTTGTATGTGGCATGTAATGGGATTATTTGCATAATCAAGAAAAAAGATTTAAAATTTAATTATTCATTGATAATTCAGAATTTTTTTTTTTTGCAATGAAAATCAAATAAAAAATTCATTATTGTTTGGTGAAAATTATAATTGATACATGCAAAATAATTCTGTTGAGTGAAATGTCTCTTTTGTTTTTTTTTTTCAACCTATTTATTTTTCAAACGATTCTTTAATAATTTTTTTGGGCATTATTCTTTATTTTGTTTTATTTTGTGGTTTTGGGTCCTTTCCTTAATTTTATTCTTTCATTTTTTTCTCCCCCTTTTTATTCTGTAGTTTTTATTTGGATATACAATGTTATTATCTGGTGAATATGTCATTCTTTGTGATTTTTTTTTCTTTTAGCGTTTGATTTATTTTAAATGTAGATTCTCTGTTTTTTTGTATGTCTGACTGTTTCTAGTTGAATACATGGTATACAATGTATGTCATGAATAAACCCAGAACATCTATGTAT
>JAAENC010001166.1 GCA_024224815.1 Chloroflexota bacterium | reverse complement strand
CGCACGATCCACAGGGTGTACGTTCATCACCTCCCCGCAATGGGGGCAAGTGCGGTAACGCTTCAAGAATTCAGGGTCGAATTCTTCGCCGCTTTCTTCGTAGTTTTCATCCATCATTATACAATCCTCGCTTGTTTTATTGCATATCTGAGCCAAGAGGTATCCAGGTTGTAATCTACAATCATGTCGTCTAGTTTCTCAGGCAACACTAAAACCCTTGCGCCGCTTTCTTTTGCCACTAGCTTTACGTTTGCGATACTGTCTGGATCAGGAACAACTAATACATTCTGGTTTTTCATCTTTCTTACCAGAGTAATCAGCGCGGCTTTATTATATGCGCCTACAGTCTGAACACTCGCGTCATTATATGTTATGTGCGTCACCATAGACTTTATCGCGCCTTCTATAATAATTGTCATTCTGCTTTCTTCATCCCCCAATTCTATGTCGCAAAAAAAAGGAATAGCTTCAAGACCTTTTATTTCAGGACGATAGCGCGAACCGTCTATAGTGCCAAGTAACCTGTTTTGAACATATTTAACTTCACCTCTCCTATTATAAAAAGGTATTGTCATGCTAGCTGTTGTCATTACTCCGCTCTTAGTACCATATTTAGCTGACGGGTTATATCCTAGATGCCAGATGTTTTGCCATTCATGAGGAACACCCCTGTTTTCCCATAATTGCCTCGCTGCCGGAACTGTATCAAGGTTTTTATGATACAGTATCCATGCTTTAGTTTCATAGAGTCTTTTCAATGCGTTTTCATGTTTGCGTGCTGCAATCTCGCTCCTCTTTCTTTCTCGATCCTCGTTCTCTTCTCGCAACTTCCTGACTTCTTCTGCGGATATTTCGCAATCGTTACCGCGCAAAAAGTCACCCACTGTCTGATTGTTTTTATATGCCAATAGGTCTATAACATCCCCGTGTTTTTCACACGAAAAACAAAAACAACTATCTTTGTAAACCGTGAAAGCATCAGAGCTTTCACAATATAAACAAGCGTGCTGTGTGAAGTCTCGCCCCTTGCTCGTAATTTCTCCAACCAACGAATAGGCAACATCACGAAAATTATACTTAGCTTTTAGAGAGATAACTTTATCCATTGAAGCTAATCCTTTCAACCTTTGTTTCTAATGGTCTGATTTCGTATTTTTTGAAGTCCCAACCAAAGTGCCATTTCTCCCCTTTTGGTAAACCGCCGCGCTGCTTTGTGACCTGTAAGTACATATTATTAGGTCCAACCTGCACGCTTTCCTCTTTGCCGTCTATAGTGCTACCTAACAGGTTAGGGTGTGTACTGCTTGGCATCCAGAGCGAAAGAATACGGT
>JAAENC010001165.1 GCA_024224815.1 Chloroflexota bacterium | reverse complement strand
CAAATTGGGCAAATATCGATTACAAATTGGGTAAATATCGATTAAACATTGGTAAAATATCGATTAAAAATTGGGTAAAACATCGATTAAAAATTGGGTAAATATCGATTAAAAATTGGGTAAAATATTGATTACAAATTGGGTAAATATCGATTAAAAATTGGTAAAATATCGATTACAAATTGGGTAAAATATCGATTACAAATTGGGTAAAATATCGATTAAAAATTGGGTAAAATATCGATTAAAAATTGGGGAAAATATCGATTACAAATTGGGTAAATATCGATTACAAATTGGGTAAATATCGATTTACAAATTCGGTAAATATCTATTACAAATTGGGGAAACATCAATTGAAAATTACTGAAAATATCGATTACAAATTGGGGGAAATATCGATTAACATTGGTGAAAATATCGATTACAAATTGGGTAAAATATCGATTAAAAATCGGCGAAAATATCGATTAAAAATTGGGTAAAATATCGATGAAAACTTAGTGAAAATATCGATTGCAAATTGGTCAAAATATCGATTAAAAATTATTGAAAATATCGATTAAATTAGTGAAAATATCGATTAAAAATTGGGGAAAGTATCGATTAAAAATTGGTGAAAATAACCACAAAAATAACAATGATAATGATGCAATGTAACAATGCTGTCTGATTTTCTTTCTTTGTTTTTGTTCTATCATGCAATTTGATTGTATTAATAATTTATTGTGTACTTTGTTTTTTTTTTGTCATTATCCAAAAGTAGATATTGAAATGTGATCTGTATATGAATTTATCCTTGCACACACAATTGTAATGAAGAACAACATATTTCATGGTAAATTGATTTTTTCCCATTAAATCGATCATTATGTACCGTTATCGACCATGAAAATGGTCTACAGATTGATTACAATGGTTTTGAAAGGTTCCCATTCTAAGCACTTATCCGTTTCTGAGAAGTGCTTAGAATGGGAATCATACGTTTCTTTCTTTCGTTTCTGTTGACTAGTCATCACCTATGTTTGAAACTTAGGTTTCGATTTTTACTTAGGTTTTGATATTCAGGAAACATAGGTTTGCAT
>JAAENC010001164.1 GCA_024224815.1 Chloroflexota bacterium | reverse complement strand
GACTGACTGACTGACTGACTGACTGACTGACTGACTGACTGACTGACTGACTGACTGACTGACTGACTGACTGACTGACTGACTGACTGACTGACTGACTGACTGACTGACTGACTGACTGACTGACTGACTGACTTGACTGATTGACGGACTGACTGACGGACTGACTGACTGACTGACTGACTGACTGACCGACGGACTGACCGACGGACTGACTGATCAAGCAAACCATTGCAAAGTGAACGTCTTGGGGGTGTCTTTGGTGCGTCTTGGGGCGTATTGGGACGTTTTGCGGGTGTCTGGGGGGCGTCTGGGCGCGTCTTCTGGGCGTCTTGGGGTCGTCTTTGGGCGTCTTGGGGGCGTCTCGGGGCGCCTCGGGGCGTCTTTGGGGCGTCTTGGGGCATCTTGGTGGCGTCTTGGGATCGTCTTGAGGCTGTCGTGGTGGCGTCTTGAGGCGTCTTGGGGCGGCCAAGCCCGACTTTTTCTTGAATCGCGCACGTCGAAAAAAACACTGTGGCGGCCGAG
>JAAENC010001163.1 GCA_024224815.1 Chloroflexota bacterium | reverse complement strand
GGTTCAAGTATAGTTTTTTCAAAAAAAAAAAAGACGTAAAAAAGGCCGATTTCCGACACCCCCCGCTCTATATTATAAAACTGACAACCCAAAATTTTCAAATTTTATTCCATCTATCCTTGAGGGGGGGTCAAGGATACTTTTGAACTATCCTTGAGGGGGGGTCAAGGATAGTTTTCGGAAGAAAATACACCTCATTGCAAAAAACACGTAAAAAGGCCAGATTTCCGACATTTATAATTATGAGATTAGAATTCCGGCTGGGTCCCTGCCCAGCCTAGGACACTTGCTGAGCGTGCCGACAGGCACAATTTCTAAAAATTACTGGGAGAGTTCTAGAGGGTCGAACTCTATTCTCTCTTTTTTTAAAAAAAAACACTTGTGTTCGATTTATTCGTAAAACCTTAATAGGACCCCCCCCTTTTTTTTATTTTTTGGGTGTATTGCAATTGGCAGTCTAGTACAACATGCTTCAAAGTTGGCAGCGTGTTTTTTTTTAAAAGGTGAAACGTGTTTAATCGCAGGTCAGTGTTCTATTAAACCTCTTTTTTTTTAAAGGTTGTGCAAATCGATTGGTTCATGGGGGGTATAAGTTTTTTTGCTAAGATTCGTGGACCCCCCCCCTCTATGGACCCCATAACTGGACCCCCACCTTCAGTTACCCCTCCCCCTTTTTTTAATGAACCTGTT
>JAAENC010001162.1 GCA_024224815.1 Chloroflexota bacterium | reverse complement strand
GTCCGCACTAAAAGTCTTATACCACCACCTGCATATTCGGGCAAGGGAAAAATGTGTCCCCAAAGATTATCTCCATGTGTGTCGACATGCTTGAGGTTAAACCTCTTGTCGGAACAAGCTCCTAACCCGCTATGCTTTCCGTCCATTTTGCATCGCGTTGGTTCGAGCCATTTTTTAAAACATCTTCAACCCAATGGCGATGATATTCCGATAGCTGGTCGCTATCCTTGATACCAAGCAAAGTGGTTAATTTCCGCCGATTTATCAGCGAATACCGCTGCTTGGGATTTTGGATCTCATGATATCGACCATACGACCATTCAACAGGATGTAGCACAACTCCGGCTCTGACCACATTCAAATCAATATATGCACCGTCTTTTATCCTCATCAAATTTCAATAGGAATTCTCTTTTGTGGCATCTATTGGTTATTTACCCCGTTAAACCTTTTCTTTCTTTGTTTAACTGGGGTATGCCATACATAGCCAGGTAGATGATGTCTATTTGCGCGGTCCATTTATTAATAAAATCCAACTATTTAATTTTCAAATAGTTAATTTGGTCCGACATGCTTTGTATTAATAAAGGGACAGGTTAATTACCCTTTGCGAATCCCATGGAAACATCCCACGGTTTCTGCGTAAGGCTTTCCGACCCAAGAACGTGGGGGCCTGATCAAAACCCCGGCCTTCGCTTGCCGCGCCACGTGCGGCTCCGGCTGCTGGGGCTCCGGCACGAAGATGGGCGATGCTTTGTCCGGTGGATGCCCCGAAGTCGAGGGCTCCTGTCTCTGTCTATCCGCTGCCGTTGGATGCGGCCATGCATCGCCATGTGGTTAGCGCAAGGATTCACTATGTTCGCTACATGGACGACATCGTCATCTTGGCGAAAACCCGGTGGCACTTGCGGGCAGCTATCCGCGGACTTATCGAGGTGATAGAGTCGCTGGGCCTTTGCCTGCATCAAGAAAAGCGCTTTGTCGGTCGTATCGACAAAGGCTTTG
>JAAENC010001161.1 GCA_024224815.1 Chloroflexota bacterium | reverse complement strand
GTCTGCCAATAGAAATAATGTGGAATTGTAATGTCAGTCCTCGATTCTGATTGTTAGATCTGACAGACCAATGATAGCCGCTATCTACAGTAACGCCCTAATCAGCGAGCAGATTTTTGCGTCAGCTGAATTAGCTTCGTTAGGTGGCAATAAATTGTGGAAATGATCCTTCGCTTTTTTGACCATGGACGAGGATATTAATCCCTTGTACTTATTCAAAAATATATTTTGCTTTTTTGTTCCTTGATGCTTTCTTCGGTAACTTTTTCCATATCCAACTTGAGCGACCAGCTATTAGACATATCGTTTATTTTTAGAACCTCTTCAGGGCAGTTGGATACACATGCTAAACAGGCGATACATTTTTCCTTGTCAGCTTCGCCCGATTCAGCTTCCATGGCTTCAGTGGGGCATAATTCCTCACAAACCAAACACATGCTGCACTCTTCGCCACCTCTGGACGGGAGTTGTGTGAGCACCTTAAATCTTGATGTTTCGGCAGAATCAAGCTGTTCTTCCGTATATTCTGTCTTTTCCAATTCACCTAATATTCTATCATCCTCACCAGTAAATCTTTTGCAGGTAAGCTCAACATAATCTTTTGCCACTTTAAAATCGAGTTCATTAGGTCGATCTCCCAGAGCCCTCCAGCCACCAAGGTTGAATGTATGGGCGCCTAAGAATTCAGCGGATGACACAACGATAAAAT
>JAAENC010001160.1 GCA_024224815.1 Chloroflexota bacterium | reverse complement strand
TGCTCCCGCCGCGTTGAATTTCACAAAGCTGGATCATTTTAACGGTGTCTATATCCGCTCTTTAGATGTGGCAGATTTAGCCGCGCGGATGAAACCCTTCTTTGAAGAAGCCGGTTATGATGTAAGCGATAGCGAAAAACTGATGCAAGTAGCGGCTGTTTTACAAGTTCGTTTAGGCAATCTGACAGAAGCATCTGAGAAAGGCGGCTTTTTCTTTGTAGAAGATGTAGAGCCCGAAGCCGAGTCGCTGATCGGTAAAAAGATGGACACCGCATCTGCTTTGGCCTTGGCTCTGCGGATAGAAAAACTGGTGGCCGATTTGCCCGACTTTAGCATAGATAGCGCAAACCAACCCTTTAGAGATTTGGCCGCCGAAATGGATACCAAAGTCGGGAATGTCTTTGGCTTTTTACGAGATTCTATTACCGCCCAAAAAGTTAGCCCGCCAATTTTCGAGACAATGGAGATCGTTGGTCGAGAAAAAGTGCTTGAAAGAATTAGGCACGGCGTTGAATTGCTGGAAACTTTGCAGTAGACAAGCCGCAACGCAGAGCATTGCTTCCAGGAGATTGAAATATGACTCCGCGAAGAGCAGGTACTTGCGATGAAGCGGTCTCATTACGCTGAGATTGCTTCGTCAGAAAAGCATCTTCCTCTGCAAATTCATCTAAATATAAATTAATAACCAAACTATTCATTACGAGGTAAAAATGTCCCTGAAAAAAGAAGTTGTTGTCTCCGAAAAAGCCCCTGCGGCCATCGGCCCTTACTCTGCTGGCATGAAACTCGGCAATATGGTCTATACAGCCGGGCAAATTCCCGTTGACCGCGCCACAGGCAAGGTCGTAGAAGGTGGCGTTGCTGCTGAAGCGCGTCAATCATTAACTAATCTTAAATATGTTCTCGAAGCCGCTGGCTCTGGCTTGGAATATGTTGTGAAAACAACCTGTTTCTTGGCGGATATGGGCGAAT
>JAAENC010001159.1 GCA_024224815.1 Chloroflexota bacterium | reverse complement strand
GGGATGTTTTGCCCAGTGTTCTGGCGTATATCCTATCCAATTGGATATTGGATGCCAATAGCGAATTAGATGGATATGGTTTTCCGTTTGATCGCTCTCATCTTATTTTCTATAAAAGGCTGAAGACTGCAAAAAGTATAGTGGAGAATTTATCAACCAAGAAGAAAAAGGATGGATATATTATCAAACTAAATCGTGTGCTGGCACGGGCTATAAATGACAGAAATCTAAAAACAGTTGTCAGCAGAATGGAGGAAAAGGTGCAGATATTTGATCAACTGCGCGATGCGATGCGTATAGCTGCTCCAGATGGCAAAAAGGGATTAAATGATGATGGTGAAAATGTTGACATGAAAACAATTAAAGAAGCTGTCACAAATTTTCGTAACTCAGATAAAATCAAAGCAGCTGCTGAAAGCAATGTAGAATACAAGAAGATGGTCAAGCAGATTGATAAATATTGGGAGAAACTCTTTGCCGATCCAATCATGGTTACAACTGCAAATGGAGAAAAGATTTTAGTTCAACCGCAGCGTACCAATAACATTCTGGAACGCTTTTTCAGGGATATAAAAAGGATGTATAGAAGTAAATCTGGAACCCAATCGTTGAATAAAGTGATAAAGGCCATGCTGGCTGATACACCGTTAGTGAAGAATTTATCTAATCCGCAATATATGGAAATCATTCTTAACAGCCACAATACTCTTGAGGACCGATTTGCCGAAATCGATGAAAAGCTTGTAAGGCAAGAAATGAAAAAAAGTGAAGTTCATCAAGGTATATCTGCAAGGATGAAAAAAGTATTGAGAAAACCAAATTTGCCATCTTTGTTAGCTAAAACGTCGAAAGCAGCGGCGACATTGTGAAATCGAACGGAGTTTTGCAAACATAGAAATTTGTACATCATTCCGCAATCGATATAATCGTTTATGCTTGATGCG
>JAAENC010001158.1 GCA_024224815.1 Chloroflexota bacterium | reverse complement strand
TCTTTAATACTTTTCTTTTCTTTTCTGAAAGTAAAATAATAAATTTCCACAAATGTTTTGGTAGAGAGGTACTTTTGACGAACCATATGAATGTCAATGACAGCAACAATGTTTTTATATTCATTTTAATACTATTCATGTCTAACTTGTATACTTTTCAAGTTATGACTGATTTCGTAATTCGCCGTAATGGCGGCTGAGGCCGCCATCTTGGATTTTGCGATAGGTCAAAAATTCTCCCGTAAGGTTGTTCCTTGGGTTGAGTAGTATCTACCTGCCAAATTTGGTCCAAATCGGATGAACCGGATTCAAGTTATTGCAAAAACATTAATTTTGCTGGGTCCTCTACTTTTCCTTTTTCTTTCTCTTCTTCCTGTGACAAAGCAGTTCCTAGAGCTCTCCAGTGGGAGCTAAAAATTGGGTCTCTAAGTTGTATACTTTTCAAGTTATGAGCGAATTCGTAATTTGCCGTAATGGCGGCTGCGGCCATCTTGGATTTTGAGAGAAATGAAAAATACTTTCGCAGGCTTGTTCCAAGGGTCAAGTAGTATGTCCATGCCAAATTTTGTCTGGATCCGATGAGCCGGATCCAAGTTATTGCAAAAAATGTGAATT
>JAAENC010001157.1 GCA_024224815.1 Chloroflexota bacterium | reverse complement strand
TTTATATAAATCTCTACTTCAACGAGCGTCTCACCTATTCCCTCGCCGCCCCCGTCTGGGTTATGATTTTCAAAGATGCTCTGGGCTTCCTCGGCGCTCTTTCTTAAAGTTCCCCAAATAAGTTTGGCGTCCCTGTTCAGGACGCCAAAACCCTTATATTTACGGCGTTTATCAGCCTTCGGCGGCATCTGCCTTTTTCTTCTCTCTCACTGGTGAGATGATGAAACGGCCAGACACGGCCAGCCCTTCGCGGACTTCGCAAGAGATATTGCCCGTATCTTTCAGCCATGCGCTCCCTATGTTGGTAAAGTAACTTTTTTCCTCACCGTCAGCTGTTTGATAGTTTTCAGCAAGTAAAATATCATGTGTTGGTTTTGTCATTTGATTAAATACCTTTCTTTTTAAATAGTTTATCATTTTTTAGTGTGAAACTTAATAGTTGATTTGAGCAGGGGCGAAAACTGCCCCTGCCCTTGTTTCTTAGGCCGCAATGCATCCTTTTACCCGCGCTTCTGTCGCATATTCGGATAGCGTTTTATCGGCTGTGAATGACAAATCACGCTCAACAGGCAAGCCAAGTTTGCCGCGCAATGCTTCCAGTTCGGGAATATAAACCGAACCAAGTTCAGGGCATTGAACGCCAAGGTCACAAAGACCAAATGCAATGTCGGGGTTTTCAGGATCAATCTCGCTTAACAGCCATGTGGCGGCGGCATCCGGCGTGAACAGCTTCACCACGGGATAGAAGTCTATCTCGTCCGGTGTACCGCGCACGGCCTCCTGCTTTTGCCCATTGGCAACAAGTTTTGAATATATTGGTTTTGTAAAGAGCTTCATTTTTCAATTTCCTTTCTAGAATATTTGTGGGTTGCTCATGCAACCTTGCCTCGTGGCGAACAGGGGGTAGCAAACGGAAAGGAAAATCTTCATGGAATTGGTGCGGGCGCAAGAAGCCGATAGGCGTATGAGCCACGGCCATGATTATTTTACTTGCAGTGCGCGAGGGCGAAGCCCTTAGTTTTTCTTTTGTCTTGACGATATTCAACGAATCTAGCATTCTTAAATAATAGAATTCTATAATCCTAGGATGCTAACGAATGATAATTTCTCTTATTTCGCAAAAAGGTGGTGTCGGTAAAAGCGCCCTCTCCCGCTTGATTGCTGTAGAATTTGCCAAAGGTGGCTGGTCGGTCAAAATTGGTGATCTTGATAAATTGCAAGGCTCCACCACTAAATGGAAAACTCGCCGTGATCAAAATTCTATCGAGCCGGAAATAGCCGTAGAGAAATACGCAACCGTCGAACGGGCAATTCGTGATAGCGCTAATTTTGATTTAATGGTCTTGGATGGTCCGGCCTTCGCTGAAAGCGGGGGCAAAACCATGGCAAAAGCATCTGACTTGGTAATCATGCCGTCCGGCTATGCCCTTGATGATTTAGACCCACAAATTGAAACAGCGTATGACCTCGAACAGGCCGGCATTGACCCTGAAAAAATTCTGTTCATTTTTTGCCGTGCTGAAGGCTCAAAATCTGAAGATAAGGCCGCACGAGATTACTTACGCCGCGCTCGCATGAGTGTTTTGAAACCTGTTTTTCCTGAACGTGCATCAATTAGACAAGCCCATAATGAAGGCCGCGCCGCATCCGAAGTGCCGTTTCCATCTATTCAAGAGCGCATTTTACCACTCTCCCAAGCAATCGCAGATAAATTGAAAGGCTGACCATGGCAAAAAATGCATTAAAACTCGGCGCTCCGCCGCCACGCAAAACTGCAAATGACACCAAAAAGGCCAATATAGAACATCAGCCTGTAAAATTTGCTAATCTTGCTGACAATGACAAGGTTCAATTTAATAAGCGAGTAACACGCGCCACGGCTGATGGATTTGAAATGCTAGCTATTAAAACCCGCCGTAAAGTGCCGGAATTGTTGAGCGAAGCAATAGAGCTCCTACAAGAAAAATATGGTAAAGTTTAGATTGCTATGTTTCTGCATTCCTAGGAATGTGAAGTGAGACTCAAAATTTCCAGTTTTCGTTCATCGAAAGCAATTTTGATTTTTCTAATAATTTTGATGATTCGGGTTTTGCTCTGTTGGCGCAGTGATGTTTTAAAAAAATAGAGTATCGGCCTATGGCCGATTCCATTTTATAATTCAATTGAGAGTGAGGCCGTTTAGGCTGAACACCTTTTATGGCTTGAAGCGGAGCGGAAAGCTATTGTGTTTAAATATGTGTTTTATATGTGTTTCCAGATTCTGGTAAGTCGATAAGAGGTTGAAATAATTAAAAATTATTGGATTAAAAAGGGAGTTTGGTGTGTGAAATGACGAATCTCGGTGTGTAGAATGACGAATCTCGGTGTGTGAAATGACGAATCCATTATATCTGAAATCCACAGACTTACTAACAATTCTATCCTCTGTTTTTGGTGTGTGAAATGACGATTTATCTTGACCGCGTGTGTGAAATGACGAAAAGTTTTCCGGTGTGTGAAATGACGAAAACAGATGAACACTGAACCTGAACAAAAAGAACGCTCCCCGTTACTCCCGCTTAGGCATCCTAAGCCGGATTTTTTCGTCTGCGATATATTCGATGCCGCGCCTAAATCAGATATGGCCTCAATGGAGCACCCGCTTTTTACGCTTTCGACAAAACCGGATATGAACCCGCGCCGTTACGAGCACAATGGTAACTGGCTAGAGCTAAACCCTTCGCATTTAGGATTGGCGACGGTTTTTGATCGCGATATTCTAATTTATTGCATCTCCCAATGCATGGCGACTTTAAAAGAGGGGAGGGTAGTCCACAAAACCATGCGCTTTGCCGCTCACGACCTCCTGAAAGCCACAAACAGGCAAACAAGCAAAGAAGGTTACACTTTATTCAAAACGGCTCTAGAGCGCCTTAGAAGCACAAGCATTCAAACTAATATCAAGATGGGAGAAACTGAAGTGCTAGATGGCTTTGGTTTTATCGACAAATATCGTGTTGTTCGAGAAACCCGTGATGGCCGGATGCAAGCAATCGAAATTACCCTTTCTGATTGGCTGTTTAACGCGATAGATGCCAAAGGAGATCAAATTCTAACAATCTCGCGGCAATATTTTCAGCTTCGCAAACCTTTAGAGCGCCGCCTATACGAGATCGCCCGCAAACATTGCGGGCAAAACAGCAAGTGGCAATGCGGCCTCGCAAAGCTTCAAAAAAAGGCTGGCTCACAATCAACACTTAAAGAGTTTCGACGCATGCTCAAAGCCATTGTCGAAATGAACCGAGAGAAGAAGCATATACCCGATTACAGCTTTGAACTGGACAAGGATTTATTCATCGTGCGTCCGCGCTCGGAATTTACTGATATGTATTCCGAGCCGGAAAAGCCCTGTGCAGTTGACAAAATTATTATTCGACAATCTGGCATGGAAACAGCCAAGAAATTTGCGGCAGGATATGACCTTTATTTTCTCGAAGGCGAATGGCGGGATATGCTGGCCGCAAAGAAATCCATTCCTGATAGCCCCGAAGGCTCATTTGTTTCCTACGTAAAGTGGTATGTTGGCAAGCATGGAGCGGCGCGATAGATTCCTACATTCCTAGCATTATAGGAATAACACTCTCTTCTGTGCCGCCACGATCATCATATCAACATGCTCACTCTGGCAAGGCTAAAGCCTGCTTCACTTCGTTACGCCCCTAAAGGGTGCCTGCCGTTGCGCGTGCTGATCTGCTGAAAGTGTCGGCTCCGGAAAAATGTCGTTCTTTTCCGCCTCTGGCGGTCTTCCAGAAAAATATGCTCATTTGAAAGGGTAGGAGAGCCGCAAAAATCATGATTTATGCAACAAGTTCCATATATCCGATTATGCGACAACGAAGGGCCGAATTGAGTCCAAGACTACGAAGATGAAATGCGGCGAGATTCCGTTCAAATGTAAACTCAGACCCCACCACCCTCCGTGTCCACATCAGATTTGCGTAGGCCAGAGGCGATTTGCTTTGCCCGTACTCTAGCTATAGTCGCGGGACGTACAAAAAGACGATCTAAAAGATCAATAGTCAGCTCTTCAAGAGCCTCTGCTTCAATGGTGGTGTAAGGGTCTTCGTCGTGAGTTGCATCATTGCCATCAAGTGCAGCAATATCAGCAAGCTCGACAATGTCAGCATCTAGTATCTTCATGTCTCCCAACGCCTTCAGCCGACTTCTTAAAGCATTTGCTGGCTGTTTATCTTTTAAGCGTGCATCGTTGGAATAAAACTCTTTTGTGCCGACGTCTATTGTCTTGCGAAACATGGCGCCTGCAGGTTCACTCAGACCATAACGCAGACAAGTTGCCGCTTGCTTGAAAAGATTGCGCGTTCTTTCCGGAATGTCTTCACGTAGCACAGGGGTTTTAGGATAAATCTGTACCGGAGTATTGTGAATGGAACGACCATCTTCGAGATTTCTATCATCTGAAAAATTTTGCTGTGGCTGCCCCTGATAAATACTGCTTCTGCCGCATGAATTGCAAACCATAAACATCTCGAAATTCAATTTATCGATTGTCGCGTGCCCCTTGATCTGCATTTGAACGTGTGATGTTCCGCATCTCAGGCAATCCCTAATCAAATATCCCATAAAGTTCCCATCAAGTGCTTCGCATACTTAAGCATGGAGATATCACGAATTTGGGTGCAACAGAATACCTTTCACCCTGTAATCAGCAACATTGGTAACGCAACGCACCCCGTAACATGGAACACTTTGTTTTTGACATTGAAAGAAGGGCTCATAGGTCCGCATTGTTGACCTTAACTGTTGCAAAAATGATCCTTTTTGCAACAGCCTGACGAATGGCAGGTATGCGGACTTTTTGACAATTGGGACGGTGCCGCAATTAGGATTATTTTTGAAACATATTTTACCTACAACAATAACTATTTGGATAGTTTCGATATGTTAACTTGCCG
>JAAENC010001156.1 GCA_024224815.1 Chloroflexota bacterium | reverse complement strand
TTCGGCCTGATAGGCACTTGATATGGAGTCGATTTGCCCGATGAAATATCTCTGTTAATAACAGGCCAGGCGCCGTATACGGACCCGTATGTGCGGTGCTGTGGGAGGGGGCCGCTAGAGCGGCTCCCTATCCCGATTAGGGCTTGCTTCGCTCTCTGCATGGTATTTTTCCTTCAGTTTATTGAGAATATGTGGGTATTGTTTACAAACATCATTGTTTGCGATACGAAATAGAACACGATGATCTTTTTCTACAGCTCTACTGAGATATTCTTCGGCTTTTCCTTTACTGAGAAGAAGGCCATACCAACCTAGAATGAAATCAGGCTCGGCCCATGATTTGTCAGCCGTAGAAGCGATTTCCGCGTATTTGATTGCTGCGTCATAATCTTCTAATTGATACTTCCAGCGCGAGAATTCCAGATAGGAATAAGCAACATCATAGCCTTCGTAAGGCTCTATTCCTGTATTTGCATAATCGATCAGTTTGTTACGTAATTCCTCGATTTCAATATGCTTGGCACTATCAACACCATGCTTCATAAAGCGCCACCAATGGTGGTGGTCCATGTATGGCGTTATTTTGCTTTTTTTATTGCGGTATTTTTCTAGTGCATGAATGGAAAGTTTTGTAGCCTTTTCGTAATCCTCTATATCCCAGCACCGAAATATACTACCTGATAGCCCGCCTACTGATTCTGAAATGGCCTTCTTAAAAGGTGGGATCTTCGTAAGAAGCCGGACAGCCGAGACAAAGAACCCAGTGAAGCGAGGCTCCTTGAATGGCTCACGCTCTATTTCTTCAATGTCCTTCGATGTTAACGACATTCGTTATTAGCCCTAACAGCTATATTAACGAGACCTTCTGTCTCGTTATACATTTTTAGCATTTTTTATTGAAATATTTGAATAATTTTCTACAAACCATATCGAGTTCATCTTGCCAAGATTCCTCATCATGATAAATGAGAGGGCCTTCATATTTATTGATGCTATCAAATAGCAACTCAATACCATTTTTTCC
>JAAENC010001155.1 GCA_024224815.1 Chloroflexota bacterium | reverse complement strand
TGTAATTTTATATCAATTAAAAAAATCAGGTGATTCTTTTTTTTGTCTCATTGGACACTATCATATAACCATATAAACACCGGCATATTATATACACCTGCATATTATATACACCGGCATATTATATACACCTGCTAATAAGAATATAATACAGTGTCCAAAAATCTTGGCAGGGCTTCTATAGGAAGACAGCCCCCTGGGGCGAGGGCCGAGACCCCAGGTAGTTTATCACTGGCCGAGCTGTCTTCTGATATATCTTACAACTGCTGAGAGATGGATTTTGAGAGGTCCGGCCCTAGTAAATGCTATTCGGTCTTACTGGTCTTCTAATATGTCTGTGCAGTATGTATATCATATAATAGCTATTACATACGCACTTCTATTTATACTTGAATATTATAACTGCAATATACTTATGGGAGAGCTATAAATAATTGAACACATTCATACATAATTGAACATGTTCAATTAGTTATGCATAAATAATTGAACGAGTCAATTATTTATATGAATAATTGAACATGTTCAATTATTTATGCCGTTCGATTATTTATATAAATAATTGAATGTGTTCAATTATTTATATAAATATAAATAATTGACTCGTTCAATTATTTATGCGCTTAATTATTTATGCTACACTGTACTG
>JAAENC010001154.1 GCA_024224815.1 Chloroflexota bacterium | reverse complement strand
TGGCAAGTTAGGTCCCCAACAATTGAGATACCCCGCCAGTATCCCGCCAAAACCCCGCCCTATTTAAAAAAAATACCCTGCTTATCCCGCAAGTACCTTGCCGGTTTTAATAAAAAAACATATCCCGCCTACCCTGCAAATTTGAAAAAGAATACCCCGCCGCGTCGAGCAAATAAAATCATGCGCTTTCTTTGCAATAGCTAATATGTTAAACCCATCGCTCATTTATGTTCCGGCAGAGACCTTGAGCTTATAAACAGGAAAAGGCCTGAAGTTGGCGCTTCAGGCCTTTAATGCGGACAAACCGTAAAGCATACGGAAGCCCAGCACATACATTTATCTAATACCATGGCTTTCGATTGCTTTCAAGAGCGGAGGCGATCGAATGTGCAGTGACGTATTATTAATTGAACTGGAATGCAAACATTGTAAGCTAAGATTTAATATTTGCAGAAAATGTTATCGTGGTCATGTTTACTGCTCCAACAGCTGTCGCCGTCAAGCTCAGTTAAAGGCTCGTCGCAAGGTCCAAAGCCGATACCGTACTTCTGATAAGGGCCGCGCAACTCATCGTTGCTATGAAAAAATGCAACGAATGAGCAAAACGAATAGAACCATGGCTGATACCTCTACGAACACCCCCCCTTTGCGTGTTATCTTATATCCAATCGTGCAAAATACAAAGCCACGC
>JAAENC010001153.1 GCA_024224815.1 Chloroflexota bacterium | reverse complement strand
GAATTAATCTGGGATGAATTAATCTGGGATGAATTAATCTGGGATGAATTAATTGGGGGATGAATTAATTGGGCATGAATCAATAAATGATAATAAAAATAAATTAATTCATTTGCCATTGATTCATCCCCCAATTAATTCATCCCCCAATTAATTCATCCCCCAATTAATTCATCCCCAATTAATTCATTTGCCATTAATTCACCCCCAATTAATTCATCCCCAATTAATTCATTTGCCATTAATTGATTCCCAATTAATTCATCTCCAATTAATTCATTTGCCATTAATTCATCCCCCAATTAATTCATCCCCAACCAATTCATCCCCAATTAATTCATTTGCAATCAATTTATTTTTATCATTTAGACATGAATTAATTCATCACCCAACCAAAATCATCCATATAAAAATATGAAAGAATCAATTGCATATGAACTGGAAATTCATTATTTAGAAATGAATTAATTAGAAATGAATTAATCACCAAATCCACCAAAATTACG
>JAAENC010001152.1 GCA_024224815.1 Chloroflexota bacterium | reverse complement strand
TGTCACGATTTTTATAGCCTTCATAACTCCCGTATTAAGATAATACTGTCAAATTTGGTGAGCTTATAACTGGCAACCTAATCAACAATTCCTGCGAAAAATTAGCTTTTTATTTTTCGTTTTATAGCGTAATTTCAAATCGCGACATACATTTTTTGACCCCCCGTAACTCCCATACTAATTAAGATAGGATGCTTAATTTTGGCAGAAATATTGCTGGTAACCAACTCAACAAAACCCTGCAAAAAGCAGCTTCATATACTTTTTAGTTTTCGTTTTATAGCATAATTTCAAATCGCGACATACATTTTTTGACCCCCCGTAACTCCCATACGAATTAAAATAGGATACTCAATTTTGGCAGGAATATTGCTGGTAACCGACTCAACAAACCCTGCAAAAATCAGCTTCATATACTTTTTAGTTTTCGTTTTATAGCGTAATGTCACGATCGTGACATACATACATACAGACAGACAAGACAAATTTATATATGATATATATATGTCTCATATGATAAAAAAGGGATCTGAAGGAGTATCAGTCTAGAAAATTATTTG
>JAAENC010001151.1 GCA_024224815.1 Chloroflexota bacterium | reverse complement strand
GTCATTTGTTTGATAAAATTCAGCAAATGCTTTTGCAAGCAGTTTGCAAATTACTAAAACTTAGAATAGAAGATCTGGATGTCGACACTGAGCTCAGTGAATACGGGTTTGATTCGATCACGCTGACGGACTTTGCCAACAGACTAAATCAAAAATACAAATTAGAGTTAACTCCTACGGTCTTTTTTGAGTATCCCACCATAGAAAGTTTCGCAAGATATTTGAGTGAGGAACATCAAGCCGTGTTTGCCGAGAAGTTTGCCGTGCGCATGCAATCTCAAAAGGGCGAAGCTCCGAAAGTTGAGTTTGAAGAAGGTGGTGAAAAACCAAGGCTTCGCTCCCGGTTCGCGAAAACAATGATTTCATCTGTATCTGAGTCCAAAGTGTCCGAACCCGTCGCGATCGTGGGCATGAGCGGTCAATTTCCGATGGCCGGAAATATCGAAGAATTTTGGAACAACCTGAAAAATGAAAAAGATTGTATTGAGGAAATTCCCAGAGACCGTTGGGATTGGGAGAAGTTGTATGGAGATCCTCAAAAAGAGGCGAACAAAACCAATATTAAGTTTGGTGGATTTATAGAAGG
>JAAENC010001150.1 GCA_024224815.1 Chloroflexota bacterium | reverse complement strand
GGTAATTTTTTTTAGCATTTTGTTTTAAAAAAAACCTTTATATTATCTTATTTAACAACCGTTTGGATGAGTTTTTGGATATAACATCCTTTTTTTCCAAAAATATGCCAAAAAAAATGAAAAATTCTTAAAATAAAATTCTGTAAGATTTAGTATCCCGATACCAGTAAAGCCATTAGTCTGATATTGCAAAAACTTACAGACAAGACCATCTAATTTGATATTAATCTTTTGAAAAATATGAAAAATTCAAAATGCGCGCGTTACAGCCAGCTAAAGTAAAAAAAAACAGTTTTTTCACAATTATTTTTTTAAAAGCTCATTTTAGGGGTCAAAATGACCTTGAATCATAAAAATAAGGTCATAATCATGTTCCTCGGACCAAAAACTATGGGAAATGATACATCACTTGCCATACATATGATTTCATTTTTTTCAGGATGGCGGCCATCTTGAATTTCAAGATGGCCGCCAACATGCAGGATTACTAAGACGCGAGGGTGGATTTTCTTTTTCACTTGGTCGTAACTTACAATATACCGAAAGGGCGTACGAGCACTCTCTTTCGCATGACGTTCATGTTTTTTGGCACCTAGCCACCATACTATATTGCCTTATTAAAGTTAACAATTAATTGAAATGAAATTGTATTAATTTTAAGCTCCATACTTTGGTAAAAACCCTTTTTACTTGCCTGAAAAGGGTTTTTGGG
>JAAENC010001149.1 GCA_024224815.1 Chloroflexota bacterium | reverse complement strand
TTGAGCCTGCAAAAATAAGCACTTAAACCCATGGAAATATATGCTTTTTTTAGATACCAAGCCTCAGGTCCAAGATCGAAAATTTGCAAATGCGCAAAGCAGCGAGAATAGAATCCATCCACCCCCCGGGTGCTATAATCACCTTGGGGCTTGGCTGAGGACGAATAAAGAGATAAAACCTTGTGATTTAGAGGAATACGGAGGGTTGGCTGAATGGCTATGGGGCTGGTATTTTCCGGCATCGTTCTGACATTTAGATTTGGCTAAATTAAGTAAATTGGCGCCTAATCCACGCCCTAAAGGACGTGGCTTTGCCTTGAGCACCCTATAAGGGTGCACGTGCTGCCTCCAAAGAAGGCAGCACGGAATTGCGGCCCCGTATAGATCAATTATTTCTATTATTTAGACTCTTGGTACTTAACATATTTTCGAATCATTTCGCTATCTAAACCTACGGTATCAACACAGTATCCTTTCGCCCAGAAGTGATTGCCCCAATATGGCTTCTCCTTGAGCTCTGAAAACTTTTGAAATACCCGAATGGCCGTTTTTCCTTTCAGTACACCCATTAGCTGCGAGATCGAGATCTTAGGCGGCACTTTTATCAATAGATGCACATGATCTTTTTGTATGTTCAATTCCACAAGCCTGCAACCTAAACGGTCAACTTGCTGACGTATTGAACGATCGACTTCATAACCAATTTTGCCGCTCAGTACCCGATAACGGTATTTGGGGACCCAAACAATGTGGTACTGGCAATGCCATAAAACATGTGATAACTTCTCGAAT
>JAAENC010001148.1 GCA_024224815.1 Chloroflexota bacterium | reverse complement strand
TAAAAAACTAGTGCATCTTTTTCCATATTCTCTCCTGAAACACAAATAGCGGCGAGTATGCTAAACACACGATTGAACGTGTATCTTTGCACACCGCCGCTATATTTACTAAATAGCCTCTGGCTGTGTTTCTAAATTGTGATTATATTATATCACGTTTTTTATAAATCCTTTATCAATCTATCAACTGTCTTTATTCCTTCTGCTACCATGCCTTTCCTGTTGCTTTCTTCAATATCTCGTACACGCCGCCAACCCACAAGAGCATTTAGCCGCGCTTGCTCCGTGTTGCTGTGTGACCATTTAGCGTGTGGTACGCTGTTAACAACTCTTGCGCCCGACTTCACAGGCACAACGCGCCAACCCTTAGACATCTCATGCGTCCTGTTATTCCTGCCAGGTTTTATAATTCCCTGCTTTTTCGCCCAGAAGAAATAACGGCGTTGCTTATCTGTAAAGAATGTTTTTCCGTATGCGCGCTTTCTGCTTACCGTTTTATAACGTGGCTCATGCTTTAGACCTCGCTTGCTGTTCCCCACGAGATACGTTGCCATCGCCAGCGGAACTTCCCTTTTCAGCTTTCTAGGTAGTAACCGCAGCTTCTTCCCCAGCCCCCGCGTATTTATTTCTGTTGACAGCATTATTTATCTCCGAGAGCGGTACTAAAATATTTTTGTCCGTCTTGTTTTTTATTGTAATTTTTTTTTCGGTTACTGTT
>JAAENC010001147.1 GCA_024224815.1 Chloroflexota bacterium | reverse complement strand
ATTTTATCTTGCGCGACAACACCGAATCGTGGCCGGGACACCCTGTGCATGGGTAGATCGGATCGGACTGAGCACTTGACCAAAATGGGCCAAAAAGGGCCAAAAATGGCCAAAAATGGCCAAAAATGACAAAAATCCGCCAAAACTCGCCCAAAAAACGTGTCTGGTCGACTCCAACCCAGTCCAAATCGACTCCAATTGACTTTAGAAACAACATGAGACCATTCCCGCACCATCCAGACCTCAAACCGACCATCCTCTACAGAAATCTGGCGTTCTCCAGCAGATCCCTGATCACACTGGGCCAAAAAGGGCCAAAAATGGCCAAAAATGGCCAAAAAAGACAAAAATCCGCCAAAACTCGCCCAAAAAACGTGTCTGGTCGACTCCAACCAGGTCCAAACCGACTCCAATTGACTTTAGAAACAACATGGGACCATTACCGCACCATCCTGACCTCAAACCGACCGTCCTCCACAGAAATCTGGGGTTCTCCAGCAGGTACTTTACCAAAAATGGGCCAAAAAGGGCCAAAAATGGCCAAAAATGGCCAAAAATGACAAAAAATCCCCAAAACTCGGCTCCAAACCGCCTCTGTTCGTCTCCAACCCATTCCCAACCGACTCCAATTGACTTTAGAAACAACATTGGACCATTGCCGCGCCATCTTGACCTCAACCCGCCCCTCCACCACAGAAATCTGGGGTTATCCAGGGGGTACTTTGCCAGAAACATGCACCCTAAATTATTTAGGGGGGGTAAAATTATTTAGGCGGTAAGTTTTTTTCCCCACTCCTAAATATTTAGGGGGGTAATTGGATTTCAACTTAGGGTACTTAGCCAGGGTATGTCCTCTTTTATCTTGCACACGCAAGCCATTAAGGAATCGCGGCCGAAGACCCAGCCTGCGCATGCATGTGGGTGAGGTACACCGCATTTTTTGGCCATTTTGGGCACATTTT
>JAAENC010001146.1 GCA_024224815.1 Chloroflexota bacterium | reverse complement strand
GCCCCCCTGCGGTTTTTTGGTGGCGCAGAGCCGTTTTTTATGCTGGTGATTGGGGATTGAAAAAGCACTCTGGGCCTCAAAAATGACGCAGGGTGGGTCATATTTTTTTTCGCCGCGAATTTGAGTTTTTTTTTGCAAAAAATGGCCAAAATATCGTACTTTTGGTACCCCAAAAAACGGGGGTTTTCCGGTTCATGTGCACTTCGAGGGACCTCGGAAACATACGCCACCCTGCGGCATTTTGGTGGCGCAGGGTGATTTTGAACGCTCGTGATTGCGGATTGAAAAAGCACCCTGCGCCACAAAAATGCCGCAGGGTGGGTCATATTTTTTTCGCCGCGAATTTGAGTTTTTTGCAAAAAAACGCAATTTCCTATGGTGGGTGGAAGGGGATAGGTGGGGGGTGAGGGGGGGATCCTGTTTCACGACAGTGACCCTTAAAACATGTTGAAATTTTTTGCGCTTCCCCCCTAGTTAAGCCCCTGGGGGGGAGCGGGGAGACGCTCCCTTTTTTTCAGCGCGCGGTTTAACTGCCGCGCGCAAACTGGTGCGCCTTAGGGTAAGTGATAAATGGTCGTAAACGACCATGATTATGTCGGTCCAGTACAATTTGGGTGGCTGGGTGG
>JAAENC010001145.1 GCA_024224815.1 Chloroflexota bacterium | reverse complement strand
CTTTAAGACACACGTGTATATATTATATATACACGTGTGTCTTAAAGTCAGAAATTGATACATTCAGGTACGAATATTTTATGCACCATTTCATTTGATACACATATGGCAATAATTTGATACACATATTTTGTGTATCAAACTGTTTGTGTATCAAAAAAAAACAAATGTGTATCAAAAAACAAAAATGTGTATCAAAAAAAAAAAACAAATGTGTATCAATTTTTTACTTTGTGTATCAAAAAATTTGTGGTTTGATACACATTTGTTTTTTTTGATACACATTTTAATTTTGTTGATACACATTTTAATTTTGTTGATACACATTTGTTTTTTGTTGATACACATTTGTGTTTTGTTGATACACATTTTGTTTTTCAAATTATGTGTACCAATAAAAATTCAAACACTTTAGCGCATCAAACATACCTGAATCATTTGGAACAGCTGGGACAATTGGGAAACAAATATGTAAATGTTTTTAATTGCAATGTAAAGTATTAATAAAAACGATGATAATTACAATCTGTTGTGTTTCATAATTTTACTATAATATGTTTTGCTCTGAAAACATACATTTACCATATATTGCAAAACCAAATTCCCTAAAATTTGTGTCCGCATTTGTAAAATCATCTCATGTGACAACTTATAACATTTAAACACAAGGATAATTTTCTCGGACTGCAAAATAATTACAATTCGTTTTAAGAACCATAAGGGTAATGTCCAAAAATTTCAAATATTTTAATAATATTTTTGTTTGAGAGCAAATATGTTCGGTCCCATTATGCAGTGATTCTTCGTAAACCATGTTTAATCAATTGATTTACCTCAAAAGATTCACTGCATGATGATCCTCAAATTGCATAACAATTATAGCAGCATTTATAGAATGATTATATGTAACAAGTTCTAATATCTAAACATCATAATAATTTTTTGGAACAGCAAAATAGTTGCAATCCGTTCTGCGTGACATAATGGTAATTTCTGAAAATTTCAGATATGATAATGATAATAATTATTTGTGATTGAATACTTATAAATAAATGATATGTGTTGCTTTGTATTTTAGAGTAATAATGAATACAAAACCATTATAATGGTGCATAATCATAATACAAACGTGTTAAGATCCATTTTGGATTGGTTTTTATATGAATAAAACAAACGCCATATAATTAATTCTAAGCATAAAGATAAAGATTTATAATTATTTCATATTCATTTTCCTTGGACATGGCTTTGAATCACGCAATGAATGTTATTAGTTTTGGATACAACACACACAACACAACAAACAACACAATTATACAATTTTATGATAACACCATTAATGCATTGATTTGCCAAATGTGTTCTAAATTCCAATCCATTGTCCATTTATATCCATTGAATAATCCATCAACATTTTTGTTTTTTTTTCATGTGACGTTCCCGCCCTCTACCCCCGTAAAGGAGATTTCAAATGTCGGCTACGCCACAAATGAACGAGTTGATTATAGATGACTCTGACTTTGCGATTTGCTAACAGTTCGCATGCTGTTTCTAGCCAGTAAAGAAGTTTGAAGATACAAAGCCAACTAACTTTGGAATGGGTTTTAACATGTTTATGGACGAATTTCGCACAAATCTATAGAATATGCTAAAAAACGAACAGAACATGTTTTTCAGACACTAATAACACACTAATTGTTGGGTTTCTTTTCAAGAAACAGACATCCAAAAACAAACGTTCTGTAAATACACCAACCACTTTTTGACACTTCACTTCAAGCATCAACCACGATGCTGCCAAAAATAGAGTCATCAGCTGGATTACTATTGCTCCATCATCTTTCAATTAATGTATGTAACCACGGAATCAGTACATTTTCATTCATTTAGTTGTCGTTAATAACGTT
>JAAENC010001144.1 GCA_024224815.1 Chloroflexota bacterium | reverse complement strand
GTCTGAATATCTAAGGTTTTCAGCCATCCAACACTGGTTGCCAATTTGTACGGTTGCATATTCCTGTCCATCACGTTCATCTATAATTGGTTCTCCGCAAATCCAATCAGAATTGGTCACTTCAGGAAGTGCAACTGCAACAGATTTTTGTGTTTTGTTCATTGTCTCATCTGGGTCAAGAGTCATTTCCTTTTTACAAGAACCCAACAGGAATAATGTAATTCCTACTAAACTTAAATATTTAATTTTATTCATTTTTATAAGTATTTTATGGTTAGGTAGATTTAACAAGCAAGTGCAAGTCTTCTTTTTTCAATTTCAAAGTTAATAAAAAAATACTTCTTCAGGTGTTTTGTAGCCTAGTTTTTTTTTCTAGGTCGTTTGTTAAGTAAGTCCATAATTTCTAAATTTTGTTTTCTGTTTTATGTTGTCTAGTTCCATCTTTCTAGGATAGAACTGTCTGATTTATATGTTTGTATTTTCTACCTGCCCTTTTTTTGCCCCTACTATGACTTCACGTT
>JAAENC010001143.1 GCA_024224815.1 Chloroflexota bacterium | reverse complement strand
TTATCTGCCGCCGGGTATTGAGGCTTTTAGTTTTTTGAGTGAACTCAACATCGAGCTTGACTGGAAGGGTATAGTTCAATGAACTGTGTCAAAGTTTAAAAATACGTTATTCGGTTAAACATTTTTTTCCGGAAAAGCCCTCAAAAAAAAAAGGGGCTTTTTTGGATAAAAAATGTCAGGCTTCCTTCCTAGTTTTGCTACCATGAATATCCAGATCGATCTCGAACCTACCCTCAAAATGAATAGCCAACTGTTGAACCACCAAGGCCCATTTGGGTATTGGTGAGGTCCATTTGGCCATGATATTTTGACTAACCAAAAACAATAGTTTCATCAAAGCTCTTTCCGATGGCATCACCGCTTTAGACTTAGTCGTTTTGCGTAGCTGGCGGTTAAAGCCTTCTACCGTATTAGTCGTGTAGATGATGCGCCGGATTTGATCCGGATATTTAAAATATTGGCTAAGCAAATCCCAATTGTTACGCCAGGATAAGATGACTACCGGATATTTTTCACCCCATTTCTTTTCCAACTCATCCAGGTTGAACTCAGCAGAATCCTTGTTAGTGGCCTGGTAAACTTTCTTTAGATCCTTCAAGAAGGGCTTCTGATCCTCACTGATCACATAACGCAAGCTATTACGGATCTGGTGAACTACACAAAGCTGTACCTCCGTCTTAGGAAAGATACTTTCGATTGCTTCGGAAAAACCTTTGAGGTTATCAATACAAGCAATCAGCATATCTTCTACGCCTCGATTTTGCAGGTCGGTCAGTACCTGGAGCCAGAACTTAGCACCTTCATTTTCAGATACATACAGGCCAAGCAGATCCTTCATGCCATGGCGGTCAATGGCTAAAACACAGTACACCGCCCGACTGACAATACGTCCCTCATGGCGTACCTTATAATGTATGGCGTCCATCCAAACCAGGGCATATATCTTTTCTAATCGCCGAGTGCGCCATTCATCAAGTAAAGGTAAAACCCGATCTGTAATATGACTCAGCTGACCTTTAGAAATCTCCAAACCGTACAAATCCTCTAAATGAGATCGGATATCATCATAGCTCATGCCCCGGCTATACATCGAAATGATCTTATCATCCAGGCCTTTGCCCAGGCTAACCTGACGCTTCTTCACCAACTCCGGCTCAAAGGTGCCGGCCCGATCCCGACTCGTCTCCAGGTTTACTGGACCATATTCGGTACGCAATCGCTTGCTCGTTTTACCGTTACGGCGGTTGGATTGTCCTTGAGCTTTCTTCTCTGCCAAGTGGGCATCTAATTCTCCCTCCAAACTCGCTTCAACAATCCTTTTGATCAAGGGTGCCAGTATTCCATCTTTACCACTCAGCTCTTCTCCGGCTTTGAGCCGTTCCGCCGCCTGGCGGGCAAACAATTCCAATTCCGTTAAATCGGGGGGGAATTTTTCTGATTTTTTTGCCATCTTTAATGTGTTTAAGACAAAGAAAACACTTTTTCGCTTTTCTTTGCTTGACACAGTTTATTTAACAGTCTCACCATGCGCGATGCCAGTAGGAGAAGCGACTACGCAACGCCATCTGAAAGTTGTAGAACTCCGGGTCATCCGGCTCCATCGTATTGAAGCGGCGTATATCCGCTTCGATCTCCTCACCATCCGCCTCCACTGCTGCCGTAACCACAGGAATGATGTGACTGAGCCGGATCACCGCCATCATAGCACGCTCCCGCACATCGCTGTCGTCAGACCTGATC
>JAAENC010001142.1 GCA_024224815.1 Chloroflexota bacterium | reverse complement strand
CTCATCGCGGCAATCGCTTGCATATCGCAAGTCGCTTCTGTCATGGTCAACACGAGTGAGTTTGGTCCAGGACATCGACATTCTCCGATTCAACAAATCATAAAAATGATAACCAACTGGAACCGCTCGACATAATTTCCAATCAGGCTCTTAACAACACGTCCCGATTTTTGGCTAGGCAGGCTGCCGCCTTATCGTACTTGGCGCCATAGGCCTTTAGGAAGAAGTCGAAGGCCTTGTTCGCGTCCTGCTTGGTCTCGGCCATCCAAATGTCTTGTAGGTGCTGCTTGGCACGTGGCTGAACGGACTTCGGCAGCTTGTTGAGTGCGTTGGCAGTCTTGTGCACCCAACAACGCTGCTCGCGCGTCGTTCCGTAGATCTCACGTAAGGCATTCCAGAAGCCAAGCGCGCCATCGCCGGTGGCCAGTTTGGGTGCGATTACCAGACCGCGGCGCTTGAGATCGAGCAGCACCTCGCGCCAGGACTGGGCGCTCTCCCGATAGCCGTTGGCAATCACCAACAGGTCCTTGCGGCCCAGCTCATCGGCACCAATTATTACCAGGATGCATTGCTTGTCATGGTCGAGCCGGGGTGAGAAGTAGACACCGTCGGCCCAGAAATAGACATAACGCTTAGCCGACAGATCGCGCCGT
>JAAENC010001141.1 GCA_024224815.1 Chloroflexota bacterium | reverse complement strand
GCTGAGTGGTATAAAATTTTACAAAATTTACCATGGGAACAATATCGATCGATAGCCGCCGATTATTACAATGCTTTGTACCATTTCAATAAATCAAAAACCCATAGCCAAAAAAGCAGCGACTTATCTGAAGAGCAGAAAGAAACAGCCACTCAGCGCTTGCTATTCGAGCGGGCTACCATGGATGAAACCGCCCCGGTGTTGTCAGAAGAAGAATTCATAAACGACATGCTTCCAACCGTTTCCCCATCAATGATTGCACCCGGCAAGACGCCGGACCGGCTTGGTGGTAAAAAACCTAAATGTTTTTTTGCTCTGTTCAAAAGCTTTATCGGCGCTTCGCTGATAAATTTGGAAGCTATTCCCGAAAAAGTTCATTTGCTACTGACTTCCAATCTTTCCTTTGCTCGGGTCTGCGGGTTTATCCCCAAAGGAGACAATGATCAGTATTGGTTCAAATACGTTCCCAGCATTCGCAAGCTTGAGCAATTTGATCAGATCATGACCGACTATGGTCTATGGGATCGCTTAAAGATCAAAGAGGTCATTGACAATATAGAACAAGGCATCATTAAAGAAGAAAAGGAGCTTGTTGGCGATACCACGCATTATCATGCTTACTCGGGTTTTGCGACGGTCATATTCATCGATGAAAAAGGTAAAGAACAGCGAAAATCACAATCGAAAACCACAAAAAGTTGCCGTTGTAAAGACCAGGACAATTGCGAGCACCCATGGGAACTTGCTGATAATGGTGCTGGCACGATTGTGAAAGCTTTCAACAAATACATTTGGGGCCATAAAGCATCGATTCTCGGCCTTCCGATGCAAGGCATTCCTCTTGACGCTATTG
>JAAENC010001140.1 GCA_024224815.1 Chloroflexota bacterium | reverse complement strand
TAAGTAAATTCCTTGCTCCCCTCAAATATACTATAACTTTTACCATTGAATTCAAAAGCCTCTATAAACAGATCATCTTCAAGCGCTGCTAACTTTTTAGAATCAATATTCTTCTCCCACGTCACAAACAAATCTTTGTTACTGATCAATTTAAAGAAAAACTCAGCTCCGTGGCCCTCTCTATCAAAAACCTTGACAACGCCTCCAGGTATATATTCTTTCCACTTTTCGCCTAAGTTGCATATATGACCCCGATAATCCCCCTTGCCTTCTTGGATCTCAAAATCCACGACGCGTCCACTGCCATCACAAGTCACCATATTGGTGCGGCCAGGTTCGGCTTTGCGCCGCTGGGTATTAAAACTGAAATGAACTTTTTGCTTACCCGTATAAGGCAGCAGATGACCATCGATAAACCATAACCATATGCCTACAAGCCCTGCGCTTATCTGGTAACGAAAATAGTCTAACAGTAATGGGCCGGCTTTCTGCAATTGAGCAACTGTGTAAAACCATTGCCAGACTTTCTGTTTGAAGGGTATGCGCTTGATCCCGAGAATAACTCCGGCCTCGCGCGAACGGATATTTTTTAACTGCTCAATAGAACGCAAATTGCAGGCTGACATTAACAAAAATACCATAAATATCTTGAAGTTGGAGCCAAAATAGCCCATCACTAATTGAAGCCATTTCCATTCGGTAATCAATGGAATCAAATAGGTAAATACCCCGGCAAAACGAGTGGACTCCCAGTCATGTTTTTCGGCAAAAGGTTGTTCATCTTTTTCAACTTTTTTAGCTTCGCCTTTATAACTGAAGTTAAAATCCAAGCTTCGTTGCTTCTTTTCGCGTTCCTCTTTAGCCTTTTTTCTTATCTCCGCAACCTGTTGG
>JAAENC010001139.1 GCA_024224815.1 Chloroflexota bacterium | reverse complement strand
CGCGCTCTTGATCTTGGACCCCATGATAAAATTCAATCAGAATTGCCATTGGCGGAATAGGTATAGCAGAGCACCCATATTTTGATTCAGTTTTGATTTTTTTCGCTCACGGCTATTCGGGCTTACGCCCGGCCTGGGCGGGGGCGGCGCACAGGCGCCGGTCGCTTTTCGCTCCTGATTGCATGATCATTTTTAGGTTGTTCTGCTATCTCATGGATCGCATGCCCTTTTCATACGCAGCCACGCCATATTTTTGTTGGTGTGGGAGCCCGAATCAGAAAATCGTAAAGAAACTATTTGTGAAAGCACGGTATTTCGAAATTATCCGCTTGTTACGCCTGTCATCGGCGCGGGGGCTTCCGTGAGGTCGCGGGAAGCAAGGTTTTATCCGCTCAAACTGGGGTTTTATCAGCCAATAGTGATCAGACATGGGTGAGTCCCCCCTTCCACTTGAATCACATCCTGGGCCGGATTTATATCCTTGTTGTCTCGAATGACCGAGATGCGGACAAAGTGATCATAATGGATTTTCGGGTTTGTCTGTGCTGCGACATAGTTCGAACTACCAAAAAGATGGCACTCGCGAATAGTTGGAATATTGTTATCAATATCTATTTGTTGGCCGAGTAATTGATGCAGTACAGTTATTCTTTAAGAACTTCGTAATCCCTAATACGTTAAATGATTTTTACTTTACAAGTTTGTACTTTGGGGGAACGATGACTTTTCTTGCAAATCTAGCAGCCTTTGCAGCCATCTTTTTATGCTGGCGATTTCAT
>JAAENC010001138.1 GCA_024224815.1 Chloroflexota bacterium | reverse complement strand
CTAGTTCTTGCTTGACAGTGCTTGGCTTAATGCGTGTTAGCTTAAATTGTCGACGAAATTGATCAATCCGACTTTTATCTAAATCGACTCCCCATTTGCTTTGTAATTCATGTTTCAAAGTTTCGGAGGTGAGATGGCGATTGTAGGTGAGAATCCCGCGTAATAAGTCTACCTGTTGGGGGTCTATTTTTCGTGCATTCCCCAGCTGTCTTTGGTCTTCAAGACCAATCATGCCTTGTTGCTCATAGCGTTTCTTTAGTCGATAATATTGAGCTATACTGATTGGAGTTTGATGCTTTGCAAAATAGTCCTTTACACCCAGCTCTGAGTTTTCAACTCTTTTGAAGAATTTGACAATTTGCTTCTGTCTTTTAGCTTTGCCGGAAATCAAGTGAGCGCCCTTGCTTGCAGGTACGTTTTCCACCCACAATAGAACGACAAGCACTAAAAGTCAAGAAAATTATCGTTTATTTTCCTTTAAATTATATTTAGCCGATAGTCATGTAATACGGTTTATCAACCACGATCTTTCTGCCGGATTGATCTATCACCATGTTTGGGCTTACAGCACGGAATTGACCGCTCGCCGTCGCCGGGACGGACAGAAT
>JAAENC010001137.1 GCA_024224815.1 Chloroflexota bacterium | reverse complement strand
CTAAAGCACTACTGTTATCGTTGTCAGTTTCATAGTTCGATCTAAATAAGGTAAAATATATTTCAGTCTTTATCATCACACCTGGATTCGTACACTTAATTCGCAAGTACTGTTTACGCCCGTATACTATCATTTATATAACGCGCTACTGTTCTAAAGCACTGCTGTTATCGTTATCAGTTCCATAGTTCGATCTATATAAGCGTTATCATAGTTCAATATATATTTCAGTCTTTATCATCACAACTGGATTCGTACAATTAGTTCACACATGCCTTTTTCACAGTCATTAAACACCCACACTGTACACGCCATGCAAACCGGCACACTGTGCACGCGCATATCTCCGCCACTAAACAGCACCAACTAAACAACTGCACTATATTTACCACCCACCCGCCCTACAAGCTACTTAGTATTGGTACAGTATAAAGAAGTTCCAGCAAACACTCTGGACCGCGAGCTGTCCTTCCTGAGCGACGCTCAGGAAGGACACCTCGCTGTCATCTCTACTTCTTTACCATATTACGGTCGCGCTATGTTTTGGACTGCTTTGCAAACGACGGGACAGTTATACACACTGCCTTTGGTTGGTTCCCTCCATTGTTTTGCCCTTTTGTGGGGCCTTAACTGCCCCTTTTCGGACGTTTTTTGCCCTGTTTTGGCCTTTTTTGGTCCTTGTGTGCTCTTTGGTCGGTCTCTCTTCGGTTCGTGCTGCGTTTTTTTTTTCCACTGCCCGGAAGAAATTTTTCTCGATTTTTCCGATTTTTTCTTGGGGTCCGAATTTTTCTTGAGGTGTGTTATGTGTACACTGTAAAGTTTCCATGGGTGAGAATTTGCAAATTCTGCATTTGCGATTATGATAAGTATGCAATTTCAGCTAAAAAAAAGGCTCCAAAATGGCCGAAAATG
>JAAENC010001136.1 GCA_024224815.1 Chloroflexota bacterium | reverse complement strand
TATTACATGCACATAAATAAAGAAATAAAAAAAAAAAGTGTATTTGTTGTTGTTATTTATTTATTTATTATCCGCTTGATTTATGAGTCGTGCGCTCTATCCACTGAGTTATGGACAGATATGTTATTTATTATTGTTATATAAATAAATAAATAAAATATATATATATTATTATACCGGATCAGTGGATTCAGAGTCCACTGTGATAACCAATTACACCACAGGCACAATATATATTATTATTATTATCATATATATATCATACGCTTTCTCATCATAAAATATATATATATATATATAATGCGTGTGATATATATATTCGTATGCGTGGGTTCAAATCACACTGAATGCAAATAACAAAATAATAATATATATTATTATTATCATATATATATATTATATAATAAATAATAATTATTATTGTGCTAGATCCCGGATTTGAACCGGGGTGGCCTCGGCCACAACGAGGAGCCCTCACCGCTAGACTACTCCAGCAGATAT
>JAAENC010001135.1 GCA_024224815.1 Chloroflexota bacterium | reverse complement strand
TTTTTAATATTATTTAAATAATCTAATTTGTGATGTGATACACCATTTATTATTTGGATTATTTTTCTTGAATAGACATAATCGATTTTTAATTTATTAATTATTGCTTGAAAAATTTTTAAGAAATACGTAGTAAAAATACAATCAAATGTGATATTATTTTTATTTATAATATAAAACCAAATTAAAATATTGAATTTTTCATTTGCAACTTTAATTAATAACATTTGGAAATGTTTTAAATATAATATTTGTTTCCATTTATTATTTTCAAATAATAATTTATTATTCAAATTATAACCAATTATTAAGTATCTAATATTTGATACAAAAAAACCAATAAAATTTGTGATTTCCCATGAAAATACTCTATTTTGATTACTAAAATTTCTTTTGATAATATATTCAATATCATAATCTTTTAATATATTATCTTGTTGTACAATTAGTGTAATGCCAATTGTATGTTGTGCCATTTTAATGAAAGATGATAAATATTGAATATGATTTATTAATTGGATTGGTTTTATATTCCACCAGAAATCACGAACACTATTATGGATTGTAGACATAGTGTTAATGAATTTTTTTGATGCAATAGATCTCCATTTATTATATTTTGTTATTAGATCAATATTTAATAATAGATTTCCAATGCAATAA
>JAAENC010001134.1 GCA_024224815.1 Chloroflexota bacterium | reverse complement strand
CTGAGATTAGCTTCCAATCTGCCAGAGCAGGAATCTGAGGAAGATCTCAATATCATGCGTACAGATTTTGACAAATGGATCGCCGAGCTAGAAAAACGCCGTCCAAAACGGGGACCATCTGAAGATATCCGCAATGCTATTGATACAATCCTCACGCATGTCGACACCCATGGAAATAATCTTTGGGGACACGCTATTGTCTTGCCCGAATATGCTGGTGGCGGCATACGGCTTGTAGCGCGAACAAATGAACTACTCGAAAATTATTTCAAGCAAATAAAACATTTGGAACGGCGTCGAAGCGGCCGAAAGAATCTTACACAGGATCTTGAACATCTTCCAGCATCAGCGGCTTTGGTCAATAACTTAAAGGATGCCAACTATGTCAGTATTGTCTGTGGTTCACTCGATAATCTTGCCAAGGCATTCGCTCAATTGGATCAAGAAGAACAAAGTAGACGACAAAAAGGTTTACCTTCAACGCCAACCGATAATTTGGAGCGTGTGCTTCGAATCTCTACTTCTTCTTTATCCACAGCAGATAG
>JAAENC010001133.1 GCA_024224815.1 Chloroflexota bacterium | reverse complement strand
TTTTAAGCGACTTTAACATAGAAAATGTCAAATTTTACATTTTTAGATGAAGGACCGGGACTGTAAGCAATTTTAGAAACAAATTTTTTTTAGAAAAATCAACCGAAAAAAAATAATTTTTTCAAAAAATGTTTTTTTTCGTTATGACGTCATAATAATATTTTTTCAAAAAATTATTTTTTTCGGTTGATTTTTCTAAAAAAAATTTTGTTTCTAAAATTGCTTACAGTCCCGGTCCTTCATCTAAAAATGTAAAATTTGACATTTTCTATGTTAAAGTCGCTTAAAACTCGATTTCCGCAAAAAATTACCGCGTTCCTTATAAGTGTCATCCCACTGTACAGAAAAAAATACTTTCATATATTATTACTGTGCAGATTTTTAAAAACAATATATAGCTAATATATTCCGGCGTATTCAACGGCACCGACTCGTCAAAGCTTTCGTGGTTGGATAAAAAATCATTCTTATATTCTCAAATTGACAATTATCCGTCGATAAATAATTGGA
>JAAENC010001132.1 GCA_024224815.1 Chloroflexota bacterium | reverse complement strand
AGGCAATGGAACATCAGACGGAGTCGTACCTTTCTGCAAAATATATGACTCAACAATACTTGCTACAAATCAGGGATCGGTTAGACGAGGAGCTGCCTCAGTTAATATCAACATTGAGCACGAAGATTTTGAAGAGTGGCTTGAGATCAGAGAACCTAAAGGAGATGTTAACAGACAATCGCTTAACCTACATCAATGCGCAGTTGTTGGTGATAAGTTTATGCGACGTCTTGAACAGGGAGATGCGGATGCTAGAGCTCGATGGAGTAAACTTATTAGAAAGCGAAAAGCAACTGGAGAACCGTACGTTATGTTTAAAGGAAATACTAACAAAGCAAATCCAAAAGCATACAAAGACAACGCGTTAAAAGTACACATGACAAACATCTGTAGTGAGATTACGTTACACACAGATGAAAGTCATAGCTTTGTTTGTTGTCTATCAAGTTTAAATATATCAAGATATGAAGAGTGGAAAAATACAAACCTTATATACGATGCTATTTGGTTCTTGGATGGAGTACTTGAAGAGTTTATACAGAAAGCGAAAGGCAAGGTTGGCTTTGCAAACTCAGTTAGATCAGCGGAAAAAGGTAGAGCGCTTGGCCTTGGAGTACTGGGCTGGCACACGTACCTACAAAAAAACGGAATACCCTTCGAGGGATTAACAGCACAATATGAAACTAGAAGAATATTTAGCCAGATTAAAATCGAATCTGAGCGAGCGAGTAGAGATCTCGCTGAACTTTATGGTGAACCTCTGTGGTGCGTTGGCACTGGGTTTCGTAACACTCATCTTAGGGCTATTGCTCCTACTGTGTCTAATAGTAAGCTTGCCGGTAATGTTAGTCCTGGTGTTGAGCCTTGGGCCGCTAATGTTTTCACTGAACAAAGCGCGAAGGGTACGTTCATTAGGAAGAACAAAGAGCTCGAAAAAGTCTTAAGAAAAGCTGGGTTAAATACTAAAGAAACTTGGGATAAGATAATGGCTGACGGTGGTAGCATACAAGACCTACCATTAGATGACTACGGTTATGTTAATAAAAAGCTAGTAGTATTATCTGAGCAAGATGATTTAGAAACTACAGGCTTTGACAAAGTTAAGAACGTGTTTAAAACTTTCAAAGAGATTAATCAACTAGAGCTTGTTAATCAAGCTGGTATACGTCAACAGTATATAGATCAATCAGTTAGTTTAAACCTAGCGTTTCCCTCTGAGGCTACACCTAAGTGGATCAACCAGGTTCACATGGATGCTTGGAAGAAAGGTATCAAGACCTTGTACTATATGCGCACTGAATCAGTACTACGTGGTGACATTGCTAAGCAAGCCATGGATCCTGACTGTGCTGCTTGCGACGGATAACTGTAAAAAAAGAAGGGGACCTCGCTGTGAGATCCCCTTCGGTTACAGGAACTTTTGGGTATGGTACGCCCAGTTTATTTTTGTTCCTTATCTATATTTCTTAAACATAAGCCTGTATAATAAACTATTCCAAGCTGCTTGTAATTTATCTATTAATCTCCGCATGGCTTTCCTGTTGCAACGTTAATCCAATTTTCACTTTCAAACCAATCACGTAATGTAGCTCCTTTCTTACGAGCACCTTTTACGTTTGATTTACTAGAGCGTTTATAATCTCCTTTTTTAGCTGCAGATCTTTTAGCTCTAACTACTTTATCTTTTTCAGCTTTACTCATTGATCTTACCTTTGAAGCAGGCAAGCAAACTTTCTTAGTGCCTCCACCTTTTACTTTAGATTTTTTATTCAGCGGTGACCTAAGCTCAACTGCATTAGCTAAAGCTTTATCGTTGCCAGTACCAACACCATAAGCTGAAACTCTTTGCCTCATCTTATTAGTCTCTGGGTTGTGTAGCACACTAGCGTAGCAATGTGCTAAGGGACTTTCGTTTAACTTTCTCATTTGTCTAGTTTTTTCATTGCCTTGTTTCTAGCACACGCCATT
>JAAENC010001131.1 GCA_024224815.1 Chloroflexota bacterium | reverse complement strand
GGGAACGTGAGCTGGGTTTAGACCGTCGTGAGACAGGTTAGTTTTACCCTACTGATGACTTGTTGTTGCTATAGTAATCCTGCTCAGTACGAGAGGAACCGCAGGTTCGGACATTTGGTACACGCACTTGGTCGGGCGACCAGTGGTGCGAAGCTACCATCCGCGGGATTATGCCTGAACGCCTCTAAGGCAGAATCCCATCTAGACAGTGCAACGATATCGCGTGCGGTTTGCATTGGGAGGCAAGTTTAGGGGACGTGCCTCGAGCCGTCCTTTCTCAGCCCATGCAAGGGGACCTCGGTGGCGTCGGGGAAAGCCGGCGTCACCCTCCCAAATGCCCGTAGCCCCCACATGCAGTGTAGCCGCACCGAATCGTCTGTAGACGACTTACGTACCAGCCGGGGTGTTGTAAGCGGTTGAGCAGCTTCCTCACTGCGATCCGCTGAGACTCTGCCTCTGACTGGAGGATTTGTCTGCGCCACTTGATGGTCAGATCCTCGAACAACCGGTCAGAAGGTTTCTCGTCTCCTGCTCTAGGGCAACCGACCCACCACAGCAGTGGTGGAGAGGTTGTCCGAAAGGCAGGAGAACGAGAGGGTCTCCGAGAGAGCCCGGGCGACGGGAGGCCCAGGCAAAAACCGCCTGCGCCTCTCTCGCGAGAGGCCACGCGGGCCTCTCGCGTCTCGCACGTGCTCTAAGTCCAGCCTCCGTGGCGGGGTGGTAAAAAAACTTGGGAATCTCCGGCCTGCCGCCCCCTCCCTGCGAGCCGCAGGCTGGCGTTGGACTTGGTCAGGTTCTCGGGTTCCGGTCAGGTTCTCGGGTCAGGGTGCGGTCCTCCTAGGTCGGGGCTCCTCTTGTCTCTCCCAGGTCAGGAGGGTAGAACAGAACCTCGCGCCAGCCAGCTCCGGTTCGGGGCGCGGGACCTTAGCCTCGGGGACTGACTGAAGTTCGCCCTAAGACCGTCTCGGGGACCGACTTTCGCCCCGAAGTTCGCCCTGAGACCGTCGCCGAGAGTTGGACTTTGGCGGCCCGCCTCGCGGATACCGAGGGGTTCCGAGCGTCGGTCGGACCTTCGGGACCTCGAAGGGGTTCTCCTCTGCGAGCCCTGAAGATTAGAAGTCCCTAGTCCCAAAATTGTGGCCGTGGCGCCGTTTTCCGTCCGACCGCAGGTCCCCCTGGGTCTTCCTCTCAGAACGGGTAAAAGTTACGGCCGAGTCCGTGGACCTGCTCGGGCCTCAGAGCTTCCGCGACCGCGACCGGGACCTCCGGGAGCGTCAACGGTGCCGGGCGGGTGGCTGGCGCGGTCTCCCCGGTCGAGGTGTGAGATGACCCAAAACCTCTGGGATCCGCGAGGAACGGAGTTTTCAGCCTACGGTAACGGACCTCTCGGAGACTCTGGAGCGAATACGGTTGGACTTTGGGCCAAACCAAAAGTGGTGTGCACTAGAGGACGCTTCCCTCTAGGTCCCTGTCGGTCGTGAGCCTTCTCCTCCGAGAATTACGGCCTGGGGCGCGGATTTCCGTAAGGAACTTTTCGCCTCCGGGGGAGGGGTACCTCGGAGGCCCCCTGGAGCCCGTGTCGCGAGAGGGAGATCGTCGGGGACACGCCAGTGCACTAGAGGAGGCCTTTCCCGTTCCGTAGCCGCAAACCCCGACTTTCTACTCCAAAAACTCTGGCGTTGGCGCCCGTTTTCGTTCAACCGGACGGCCCTAGGGACCAACGCCACCGAACGGGTACTTACGACGGCCCTGGAGGAAATACGGTTAGACTTTGGTCAACTCCGACATTGGTGGGCCCTAGATAACGCTTCCCTCTGTGATCCCTGAAAACTTTGGGTTCCTAGTCCCAAAATTGCGGCCGTGGTGGCGTTTCTAGTTTGTCCTATCGTCTTCCTGTTCGAACGGGTAAAAGTTACGGCCGAGTCCGTGGACCTGCTCGGACCTTAGAGCTTCCGCGACCGCGACCGGGACCTCCGGGCCCGTCCACGG
>JAAENC010001130.1 GCA_024224815.1 Chloroflexota bacterium | reverse complement strand
CGGCGGAGGGCGGCCGACTGTCGACAAGTCTAGACACGTCCGGGGAGTCGTTGCGAGACCTCGACGACGCCAGGGAACGCAGAGGAATCTCGCCCGTGTGAGTGAGGCGGGACCGACTGCGCTGATTGGCTGGAGTGCCCGCGTTGTGACGGCTCTCCGACGCCCCGTGCGAGGCGAACAGGCGGCTGCAAGGGAAGTCGGCGTCATCATCATCATCATCATCATCTTCACCATCATCACCATCATCATCATCATCATCATCATCATCATCATCATCATCATCATCATCATCATCACCATCATCATCATCATCATCATCATCATCACCATCATCATCATCATCATCATCATCATCATCATCACCATCATCATCATCATCATCATCACCATCATCATCACCATCTTCCTCATCATCATCACATCACCATCATCCTCATAATCATACAATATACATCGTCAACTGCTTCAGTACTCGCGCTTTGATAGCGATTCTTCTCATCGGTCTCTTCTCGATCTCTTACAACGCCGTTCGATTCTTCGAGTACGAAACGGACGGAAACGGCACGATTCGGCCCACGGATATCCGACTGAACAGTCTCTACCTATTCTGGTGACTTCCTTCTTTGAATATGGAACAGCCAATTTCCGTAAAACCTCCAATAAGCCCCTTGTGTTCTTTCTTTCCTTCAACGTACCCCTATGGGGGAATTATTGGAAGGGGCTTAGTATTCAAGGTGGGGGGCTTATTCGACCGAGGTGCTTATTGGAATGGGGGGCTTATTCGAGGTGGGCTTATTTGAGCTTCTACGATATCCTAGACCCACAATCCGAAATGCAGCCCCCCCCCTTCAAGGCCTACAACAATTTGTACACCTAGTGTGTATGGTATTAGGATTAGGAATACGTATCTTAATCGGTGCACCGAAATCAAATCG
>JAAENC010001129.1 GCA_024224815.1 Chloroflexota bacterium | reverse complement strand
TCAACAGTTTGATTTTCAATGTAAAAACACCCAAAAAAAATCGGCGCGCTTCGCGCGCCAACCTTGCCCCGAATTATCACTCCCCAAATTTTTCAAAAAATTAGTTGCCCCGAACTTTTACCTCCCGAATCTTTGCCCAGGAGAATGTTGGCCCCAAAAACGGCCAAAAAGGGCCAAAAATGACCAAAAAACGCTAAAACTCGTCCCAGAACGGCCTCCATTCGGCTCCAAACTGGTCCAAACCGACTCCAATCGACGTCATAACCATTGTTGGACCATTTCCGCACCATCCGGGCATCAAACCGGCCCTCCTCCATGGAAATCTGAGGCCCTCCAGGGGCTTCCAGGGCCCAAAATGGCCCAAAAAGGGTCCAAAAATGGCCCAAAATGGGTTGGGTCGAAAAAAAAATATCGCCCGAAACCGGCCCCCCCCAAAAAGTGATATCAGGAAGTCCAAAAAAGTGGGTCTCGACGGTTGTAGACGACTTCAAAAAAAATTCTACTGGGCCCTTACTGCAGCGCTCATGGGGCATTTTGGCTACCTTGGATATTTTTTTTGTCCAAACATGGCCAAAAATGACCAAAAATGGCCAAAACCCGCTGATACTCGCGTCCTGGCGCCCGCGTCGGTCCCAAACTGAGTC
>JAAENC010001128.1 GCA_024224815.1 Chloroflexota bacterium | reverse complement strand
TGCCGAGTCAACAATAAACGGATGGTTCAATGCTACTTGCCGGCTGTTAGGCCCACTATATGAAGCACTAAAAAGAGAAGTCCTTTCAGCAAATTACCTGATGGCAGATGAATCACCCTTACCAGTACAGATCCAAGATAAACCAGGGTCAACTCGCAAAGGGTATGATTGGGTATATTTTGCGCCGGAGAAATGACTTGTATTTTTCGATTACCGTAAGAGCCGGGGACGTGAAGGACCGGATGAAATACTGCAAGATTTTTCTGGTTTCCGGCAAACCGATGGTTACGATACTTACACGCATTTTGGAAAACAGCCAAATATTACACTTCTGGCAAGCATGGCAAATGCTCGGCGATACTTTGAAAAAGCCAAAGACAACGGATCCGAAAAGGGCTGAAATAGCATTGCAACAGTTCCAGAAGCTATACGCTATCGAACGTAAGCGCAGTGTTCTGGGTTTAAATCCGGAAGAAACCAGGTGTTTGCGCCATGAAGAAGCCCTTGAGGTGTTAACGGACATGGTAGCCTGGTATAAAGAAGAAATCTACAAAGTACTTCC
>JAAENC010001127.1 GCA_024224815.1 Chloroflexota bacterium | reverse complement strand
TTCTAGTGGGGCTTTAGTCATTTTTCACTTTCTTTACTTCGTACCGCTCGCCGCTGCAATTATTCGGGCAACTAATAAGCTCCGATCCCAGCGCACGATCTACAGGGTGTACGTTCATCACCTCCCCGCAATGGGGGCAAGTGCGGTAACGTTTCAGCAGTTCGGGGTCGAATTCTTCGTTGCTTTCTTCGTAGTTTTCATCCATCATTATACAATCCTCGCTGGTTTTATTGCATATCTGAGCCAAGAAGTATCTAGGCTTTCTTGGATAATAAAATCGTCTACCTTCTCCGGCAGCATCCAAAGCCGCGCTCCGGCTTGCCTAACCACAGGCACAATTTCTGATATACCGTCAGGATCAGGGATTATTACCGCGTTACGTCCCTTTGCTTTCTGCACAATATCGCGCATCATGCTCTTGGATGGAACACCGACAACTTGCGTGCCAGGTTTATCGTAGGTTAGATAAGTAACTATAGCCTTTATTTCTCCCTCTACAATAATCAAGTCGCCTTTCTTGTCGTTATCAACATCACACAAATAAGGGTGAGAACCAAGCCCTGATATGTCTGGCCTGTACTTGTCGCCATCGAGAGCGTTTAATAGTCTGTGGCGTATCGTGATAACTTCGCCGCCTTGCTTTCAAACGGGGATTACTAACGTCTGACTTGTGGCCTTGCCTGTCTTTGTTGTGTACTTGAAGTCAGGACTATATCCTAGACCGAAAAAAGATTGCCATTCATTAGGAACACCGCGCAAATTCCATAATCCTTGTGCGTTTGGTGTGTTTGATAGATTACTTGCATACCTGATCCATGCCTTGACATCTTGCAACCTATCATAAGCGTTTTTATACTCACGATCTGCAACCTCTTTTCTTTCTCTCGCTCGCTCTGCGTTTTGCTCTCTCAGCTTTTCAATTTCTGCAACGGATATTTCGCAATCGTTACCGCGCAAGAAGTCACCCACTGTCTGATTTTCTCTATAGGCTAAAAGGTCTATAACATCCCCATGTTTTTCACACGAGTAGCAAAAGAAGCTCTCTTCGTATATCGTGAAGGCATCAGAACTTTCACAATATAAACAAGCGTGCTGTGTGAAGTCTCGCCCCTTGCCCATTACTTCACCTACAAAAGAATAGGCAACGTCGCGAAAGCTGTACTGAGATTTCAGAGCGGTGACTTTATCCATTGAAATTTATCCTTTCAACTTTCGTTTTTAGTGGTCTGATTTCGTATTTTTGAAAATCCCAACCAAAGTGCCACTTCTCCCCTTTTGGTAAACCGCCGCGCTGCTTTGTGACCTGTAAGTACATATTATTAGGT
>JAAENC010001126.1 GCA_024224815.1 Chloroflexota bacterium | reverse complement strand
TAAAAGTGCATTTTTTAAATCCTAAACCCTAGACCGTAAAAAGTGCTAAAATGTCACTTCAAAATGCGAAATTCTAAAAACGAGTTTCAAAAAGTTGCAAACAGTGCACTTTTGAAATCCTAAACCCTAGACCATAAAAAGTGCTAAAAAGTCGCTTCAAAATCCGAAATTCTAAAAACGAGCTTCAAAAAGTTGCAAAAAGTGCACTTTTGAAATCCTAAACCTTTTTTTTTTTTTTGATCTTTTGTCACACGATTTTCCGTTTGTCACATGCCCTCAAATATATAATATATATCTTTTGTCACATGTCACATGGGGGTCCATATATATATATTGTGACAAACTACTTGCTCGGTAGAGTATAGGTAAACAAAACACCTTCAATCCCAGGTGAAGGCCTCATTGCCGTGAGGCTGCCGGCTTCAACATCATCGCCGATGACCCCATGACGATAGCGCCGCGTTGGCGAACCCAGCCAAGCTTTGCGAATGCCGCCTTTAAGGTCAGAATGCCCTACTTCGCCATCGGTCAGTCCGCCGG
>JAAENC010001125.1 GCA_024224815.1 Chloroflexota bacterium | reverse complement strand
TTTGGGCGCTCCCCTTCTGGCCCCTGGGGGGGGGGGGGTCCCGGCCGGACGGATCTGGTCGGTCCCCCCGACCCCCCCCCCCCTCTATAGCAGCTTTGGAGTGATCTCGGAGTTGACTACGCAGTAGTCACCCACCCATACCCCCTGAGTAGCCTCGATTATGTTCATTTGAGTGTTATTAGACCCTAATAACATATTTACATACCGACTGGGGGGGGGTATGGGTGGGTGACTACTGCGTAGTCAACTCCGTGATCACTCCCGAGGATTCCCATGTGGGACCCTATATTTGCACTATAAAGTGCAAAATGGCCGAAAATTGGGGGTTCCCCACTATTTTTTGAGATTTTTTTCAACGGCACCAATAGAAAATTTCTAGAACAGCTGCTTCTGAGCCGGGAACCCCATGCGCACATAAGTAGGTCTATACTATATTAGCGCAGGCCGGTGGGTCCGCTCAACCAAGCATCCTAGAATTTTTCTATTGGTGCCGTTGAATTTCATGGGGGGCAGCCTCTCGCATCATTTGGGGTTGCCCCGGAGAATATTGTGGTCGAATTTTGCAGAAAATTTGGATATGTGCCTTTGAATTTCATGGGGGGCTGAACTTAACGTATATCAGTAAGCGACCAGGTATCATTTTTTTAAAACAAAGTGGCGACACAAATTCCACTGCCTTGCAGCCATTATGGCTGGGTTTGGCCATTTTCAGCCATTTTTGGCCATTTTGGCCACTTCTAGGCCGGTCATCTTCACCCATGGCAGACGGTCAAAAAATTTCCAAAAAAGCAGGGAAACTCAAAAAATGAACAAAAATGAACATAAAACGGTTT
>JAAENC010001124.1 GCA_024224815.1 Chloroflexota bacterium | reverse complement strand
ACAACATAGTATTTAACATATAAACAGCGAAAATCTCGAGCTATCTTTCGAAATCATCCAAATAATCATTCACTCAATTATAATCCACGTAATCAAAATCCACGTAATCAAAATACCCGCAATACACTAATTCAAAAATTTCAACGTAATCAAACCAATCAAAGACCAAATACATCTAATAATCAAATCGAACAAGCCTATATTAATGTTGCAAAAAAGCTACAACAAGTTAACAAAGTCTATGATAAATCACAAAAATACTGTCTCATTTATAATAATAATGGCACATGCCAAAATTCATCATGTTCATTTAATCACAGATGTGCAAATTGTAATGAAACACATCCAATAATGAATTGTACAAATATTTAATAATAATTATATTTGTTAATTTATAAAACATTTATAATTATATCATTCAGATATAATATGAATTTATATACATTTTTATCTGTCCATGTATTGTGTTGAATTTATATATATCAAATTCTCATTCAAATATATATAATAAATAATATATATATTTGTTTATTTTTATCAAATTATGTCGATTTAAATAATAGTCATTATATATATTTAAATAATAAATAATATT
>JAAENC010001123.1 GCA_024224815.1 Chloroflexota bacterium | reverse complement strand
GGAGTAAAACTTAAATTAATTTGTGCAAGGAGGAAACATTTCAAATTGATATTATAACAATAATAAATTTAATAAATAAATATTACATTGTAAACCAAATGAAAAAGATATAAAAAAAAAGATAATAAAGAAAAAACATAATAAGAATGTGCAAATAAATCAAAAAATAAAAAAAAACACATTTTTTATACTCAAATAATAAAAAAAACACACATAAAAATTTTATAAATAAATGATGCATTATAATGCAATAAATGATTGACAAAAATAGAAAATAAACACAAACAACAAAAAATAAATAACTTATAAATCATCATATTGTGTAAAATCATAATCATCATAATCCATATCATCAAATTCCTCACCAAATTCATGATTATTATTATCATTATCACCACCAAATTCATCACCATTATCACCATTATTATTATTATTATTATCATTACCAAATTCAACATCATATTCACCAAAATACCAAACTTGTAATTCTTTTATTTTATAATAAACTGCATCTTTCATTTGTTGGGTTTTTCCAACTGGTTTTTTACTTCTTATTTTTCCTTTAACATCCCTTGCTTTATTTTGTGTATATTTATTAATTCTTTTTCTTAATCCTCCATCATCTTCCATATTAATTAATTCTTCAATTTCCCGATATACTTCTACATCTGTCTTCCAACCATATGTATTAATATCATTATATGTTTGTCCACCATTGATATTATATTTATAACATATTTTTCGACATTCATCTTCATCATTTGCTGGTGGTGGTGATGGGAAAGGTAATGGTGATATTTGTGGTGATGGAAATGGTGGGGGTCTTTCAAAAAATCTATCAACTTGACCGGATGATGTTAATGGTGGTGGTGGTAATGCATTTTGTCTCATTAATTCACGACGAATTGGATCTAATTCTAAAAACATAAAAAAACAAAAAAAAAAAAAAACGTTTTTGACTAAACCACTCGAGTAAAAAACTTTTTGAGTAAATCACTCGAGTAAAAAACTCACTTCCACAAACAAATAATAATACTTTCAGTTGTTATGGCCGAACGGGGTTTGCGACGGATTGCTGTAAATTGATTTAACTTTACACAGAATGGAATGCAAAACCGTACCACGCAAGATCGGACTGACTTCTAGTGCTGAAGGTAGCAGTATCAACTGCATTATTTGAAAGGAAAATGGATTTTTATAAGGTGATAAACACCAGTTTCAAATTATTTTTATATTTTAGTTTCAAACTAAAATATAAACATACGTTCAAATATATATCTTATATTTTTATTATTTATATAACATACCATTTTCATTTTCTTCATCAAATTCATGTTCATGTGGTGGTGGTGCATCTTCATCAACTTTTTCATTTTCATCATATTCATGTTCATGTGGTGGT
>JAAENC010001122.1 GCA_024224815.1 Chloroflexota bacterium | reverse complement strand
CCTTTACCTTCATGGATCTCAAAGCCAACTATGCGCCCATGTTGGTCACATGTCACCATGCTCGTCTGGCCCGGAACCGGCATGCGTCTTTGGGTGTTATAGCTGTAATGTACCGAGTGTTTACCCGTATAGGGCAATAGATGCCCGTCGGTAAACCAAATTTGCAACCCAACAAGTCCTGAACAAATCTGATAACGAAAATAATCTGAAAGAAGTGAATTACAACGTCCTTGATCCGATACATTGTAAAACCATTGCCAAAGCGTGGGCTTGCTTGCCAGATGCTTTAGCCCTAATACTATCCCCGCCTCTCGATGGCGAACATTCTTTAACTTCTCAATTGAGCGTATATTGCGGGCGGCCATCAAAAGAAAAACCATAAATATTTTAAAGCCCGAACCGAAATAACCCATGACTAATTGAAGCCATTTCCACTCGGTAATCAAAGGTACAAGATACGTCGCTACGCCTGCATAGCGGCTTGACTCCCAATCATGTTGCTCTGAAAATGGCTGATTTTCCGGCTCTACTAAAATCGTATCGTCTTCATAACCAAATTTAAAAACACACTGCTCATGGCTCTGCTTTTCACGCGCTTGTCTTTGCTCGCGACGAATTTGCTCTAATTGTCTGGCTCTGTTGCCAGGAACGCGTTTGTTTTTTTGAGCGTGTTTCTCTCGTTGTACTCTTACACTCTTGCTAACCGAAGGGTCGTATCCTTTTATAAGACCATCAAGGCCAAAGTGTTTCACTGTGCCTTGATAATTATCGATGGTTTGGCGGCTCATTTGAAGAGCTGATGCTAAGCGCGATTTCATGGCACCATGCTCGATCGCTTCGATGACTAACAATTTTTTGTCCGTCTTATCTGCCAATTTGCATCGTTTAATCACTATTCCGTTTTGGCACAGAATAGCTTTTCGAGGATAATTTTCTTTAACTTCGAGAATTAATCCTTTGCCAAGATCAAAGTGGTTCTTTGG
>JAAENC010001121.1 GCA_024224815.1 Chloroflexota bacterium | reverse complement strand
ATCTGAAATTGCACAGACAATATATACAAATTGCACACAATTACAAAAATAAGAAAAAAAAAAGGATAAAAAAATTATATTCATTAAATGATTCAATTTCATTTGAATATAAATTACATTCAAAATTATTATAAGAATTATTTGAACATAAAATGGGTGAATATCATTACTACCATTAGATTAATTTAATTGGAAATCCATCTAATATCCAACCATTTAATTTCTTATCAAATATAACATCAATATACAATTCATCATCAAATTCTTTACCATTTTCTATTATATTTTTTAATTTTTCACCAATTTGTTCTTGTTTATTTAATTCATTATTATTATTTGTACATTCTTCAATTATTTATTTTGGTTTAATTATTTTGGTTCATTTATTATTTTGAATTATTATTATTATTTTTTGGTTCAATTGTTTTGGTTGAATTATTTTGGTTTATTTATTTGTACAATTATTTTGGTTCAATTATTTTGGTTCAATTATTTTGTTCAATTATTTTGGTTCAATTATTTTGGTTCAATTATTTTGGTTCAATTATTTTGGTTCAATTATTTTGGTTCAATTATTT
>JAAENC010001120.1 GCA_024224815.1 Chloroflexota bacterium | reverse complement strand
TGAGTGAGTGAGTGAGTGAGTGAGTGAGTGAGTGAGTGAGTGAGTGAGTGAGTGAGTGAGTGAGTGAGTGAGTGAGTGAGTGAGTGAGTGAGTGAGTGAGTGAGTGAGTGAGTGAGTGAGTGAGTGAGTGAGTGAGATTAGCTAGCTGTAGCTGTAGCTGTGTTGCTTTAGTAGAACAAAAAGTTCCGGGATTCTCAACTGGGGATTGGCCAAGAAAGTTTGGGCTTCCCAAATATTCACTGAACTTTTTGAACCCCCTGCTCGCAGAGGGGATCTAAGTGTTCATACATGTCTGTCTGTTCGTCCTTGTTCTTCTTCTTCTTTGTTGTTGTAATTCTCCGGACGAGTGGACAGGACGAGGACTGAACCGATTGAGCTGAAATTTTGCATGGATACTCGTATAAGTATGTAGTTCCAGATAAGTCTTGGCGAGATGAATCGGTTCAGTAGTGGAAGTTGGTCCCGCCACGAAAACATGGAATTACCGTAGTCAAGCGCAAACTTTGTGGAATAACTCGTCACCGATGGGAGATAGAAGGGCAGTTACTTTAACGAATATGTTCGTCTCGGTGAGGGGAATCCAACGGTAACAACTTTGATAAACTTAGTCAACGTGACGATGCCGAATTGATGAAAAATCGCGGTAATGAGAAATCGGCGATGAAATTTATGTCATTGGATTCGTCTCGTCGAGCTGAGTCGATTGATACCCATATCGATGTGTTTTAGTCAAAAGGTGTTGCCGTTATTGACGAAAAACTAAAAATGTTGCCGGGATACTGTAGTCAAGCGGAAACTTTGTGGAATAACTCGTCACGCATGAGAGATAGAGGTACAGTTATTTTAACGAAAATGTTCGTCTCGATAAGGGGAATCCAACGTATATCAAAAATAAAGATTACTTTAAGTCAACATGACTATGCCGTATTGACGGAAAAAGTGTTGTCGTAAGATTGAGAAAGATTTTCAGACTGTGGGAAGGGGATCCTTTATAAACAGGCTTAGGCTAGGGGGTGG
>JAAENC010001119.1 GCA_024224815.1 Chloroflexota bacterium | reverse complement strand
TAAATATATATGAAAATATTATGGTAAGCAAATTGCGTAATGATTACTGTGTAATGAGTTGGTTTTAATAAACACCAGATGACTGCAAAATATTGACAATGTTTAATATGTAAAGCGTTTCACATTGAAAATCACATCTTTATTTTCCATTATAAATATTATAGCTGCTTTCTTTGATTGATTTGAACTGGACTTTCATTGATAAAAATTATTGTTGGACCATCTCCTGTTGATTTAGAAGCAGAAACGATGCTCCGCAAACTGCAGTTTGATTTTGATTTTAATTTATTTTCAATTAATAAATTTTCAAATTGTTCAATATTAATATTCATCATTTCTGGTATACTTATATTTACTATTGTTTGCCTTCTTTGTCATTTGAATACTACAAGCACTTACAAAAACGTCAAAGTGTTGATAGGGTTGCATGTTTCATAAATCCTTATTGTGCCTGTCCCAATTGTCTGGTATACAATTTGGTGATAACAGAGAGACGAGCATATGCTACAGATTGCAATCTGTTTGGATTTGGCCGTATTTGTGTGGTGTTTGAAACTCCAAAGGAGTTTCAAACCCGTGCAAATTGAACAGAGAAAATCTCTGCATATACATCAGGAGTTGATGTAATATCTAGCGTGACAGCATATTATATCAACTGCTTCATATTTAATAATCATACCAATTTCAACTGGTATTTAAATGACTAAAATAGCACTGACTAAACACATACTTTTTTTGATAAACTACTGCAGCAATAGATGCAAGCACGATATTGTATTCAGTATGATTCGACTAATGCTCCAATGCTCCAATACTCAATAGAGATTTCCATTTTTGATGGATGAAAGCTATTGTAAAATAGCAACGCAACCATCGGTAAGAAAACAAAGTGATCATTAACGAAGCGATCATTAACATTTCTCAAAAATCGTTTGCTCAAAATTGCAGCTTACAATGAAACAATTAAATTTATTTGTGCTGTTATGATTGGTTTGTGTGTAATGATAGTCACATACATTATTTATTGGTATTTGAATTAATTTGATTTGTTATTCCCATAAGTTGATATGATTTCATTGCAATAACAAGTATGTACATCATTTGATTTCAGTTTGCTTATGCTACAAAAGTTCAATGTATTTTTTCGAGCATACAACATTGTACTCGCATCACTGCGTTCACGTAAATGGAGCAGATATCCACGTTGTGATGGATTTGTTGGGTTTTAGGCAATTGCTGTGACGTGAACGCAGTGTCATAGAACAGCAGTTTTTCATACAGATGGTTGCGTTGCTATTTTACAATAGCTTTCATCCATCAAAAATGGAAATCTCTATTGAACATTGGAG
>JAAENC010001118.1 GCA_024224815.1 Chloroflexota bacterium | reverse complement strand
GTAGTTTAACTTACATTATGTGGTGCGCATGGATACTTTCACCCTTATAAAAATTCAAAAAGCACTTAACAAGGTGCGCCACAATCGCCCGCAAGCGGGCTGGACTCGTCGCTACGCTCCTCGCCTGTGCGCACGGCGTTAAGTGTAAATATGAAAATTGTAACCATTGCGTTCATATTACTATTAATTCTCGGGTGTGATTCAGAGCATAAAACAACAATCATTGAGGGTGTGTGGCAATCAAATAAAGAACTTACGATCCGTAATTATTCAAAGAATGAAAAGCTTACGCAGGATAGAAAAGAGTTTTTGGAAAGAAATCTAGGAAAAATGTTTGTTTCATATAGAGGGAATAAAGCAAAGATATTTTTCGATGATATCCCTGAAAGTGAGATGGAACCACAAACCTTTGAGATAGTGCTCTCTAACAAAGAAAAGGTTGTAGTAAAAGTTCATTCCAAGAAACAAGGTGTACAAATATTTACTTATTATTGGTCTGATGAATGCGTATACATAATTCAAAAAGAATGGGGCTATAGTGAATATTTTTGCCGTAAAAACACTTAACAAGAACATCATGTCGTTCGCTATCGCTCACTGGGACGCTCCGCTACGCTGCGCGCCCCATATGTAAACGTTAG
>JAAENC010001117.1 GCA_024224815.1 Chloroflexota bacterium | reverse complement strand
TGTATTATCGTAATTCTGTTCGCAACATTTAATAAATAAACATTTGATTTTAATTCATCATAATTTGATAATGTATTTAAATTATTTGGTATATTTATAATACATTTATTTGATAAAATATGTAATACCAATGATGAATTTTTTATATTTTTACCACAAAATTTGCAATTTAATATATTAAATTGTTTAATTGTTTTTTCTTCAGAATGTTTATTTTTATAATTTCCTAATATTATTCTTAATATTTGAATTGAATCTGTCCATTTTATTTTTAATAATTTTATTATTAATTCATAATTTTTCAACATACTTGAATCATATGGTATTGATGTATTATATTCATTTAAATCAAATAACCAATTGATTAAACAATGTTTATTATTATATATTTTATTTAAATCAGATTGCCAATGAAATTTTAATATGATTTGTTCATAATTTTTTAATGATAAATTCTTTAAATTGATATTATATTTTATAAATATTCTTTTCAAATTATGTCCGATTAATCCAGGTTGATATTTTTCTATAAATGTTAAAATATTATTATTATTTGTTAATGTTCTTGATATCATTGGTTTTGATTTTTCATTTTTTATCAATTTAAAATGTTGAATTAATAATGGACCTGCAATTGGATGTTTTAATGATTTATGACAATTATTCAAATATTGTATATCATTTATACTTGTAATGGATTTTAATGCAAAAAATGTTCGAGTATGTGAATAATTTGTTGTGATTAATATGCCATAATTTTTTCTTAATCCATATGCTCTGAATTTATTAAATTTAATTATATATGATGGTGGGACAATATACCATGAAAAACATCCAATTTGTGTAAATGCAATTAATATTGATCTTTTTATCATACAATGATTATTACGACATATTGAATCAGGTATATATAATATTGATACATATGATCCTCGTATACATACGTCTAATTGTTTATCAGGTATGAATCTTTTTAACATTTCTGTCCACGTAAATATATTGCCTAATCCTTTCCAATCTTTTTCTGTTTCGCCATAATCTTTTATTTCGATTAATTGATCATTTACTAAATGTAATTTATTTATAATTAAATCTCTATCTTCTTGTGGTAAATAATATTCATTTAAAATTACGAAAAATGTTTTTGACATTTTTAAATAAAATGCATATAATCCAATCAATTCTGATGCATAATTTAATGTTTTTAATGAACTTTTTAATTTATTTGAAAATGAATTTAAATCATCGATATATAATTTTACGACTAATTTTGACGAAATTGTTCCATTTTTATTATATTTAATATTTTCAATATTTCTACAATTTAATATATTTG
>JAAENC010001116.1 GCA_024224815.1 Chloroflexota bacterium | reverse complement strand
CCCGCCGCGTTGAATTTCACAAAGCTGGATCATTTTAACGGTGTCTATATCCGCTCTTTAGATGTGGCAGATTTAGCCGCGCGGATGAAACCCTTCTTTGAAGAAGCCGGTTATGATGTTGGTGATGGCGAAAAACTGATGCAAGTAGCGGCTGTTTTACAAGTTCGTTTAGGTAATCTGACAGAAGCACCCGAGAAAGGCGGCTTTTTCTTTGTAGAAGATGTAGAGCCTGAAGCTGAGTCGCTGATCGGTAAAAAAATGGATGCTGCTTCTGCCTTGGCTTTGGCAAAACGTATCGAAAAGTTGGTCGGGGAGTTGCCCGACTTCAGCATGGATAGCGCAAATCAGCCTTTTAGAGATTTGGCCGCCGAAATGGATACCAAAGTCGGGAATGTCTTTGGCTTTTTACGAGATTCTGTTACCGCCCAAAAAGTTAGCCCGCCGATTTTCGAGACAATGGAGATCGTTGGTCGAGAAAAAGTGCTTGAAAGAATTAGGCACGGTATAGAATTGCTGGAAATTTTGCAGTGAAAAACTCTAATTGCTCAGTCATTTATAGATGACTCTGCGAGGAGCATGTTTTTGCGACGCGGCAGGCTCCTGATTTATGAGATTGCTTCGGCGATAAAGCTGCCTCGCAAAGGCATACTTGAGCAGTTCGAAAATATTAAATACAAACTTAATAACCAAATTATTCATACGAGGTAAAAATGTCCCTGAAAAAAGAAGTTGTTGTTTCCGAAAAAGCCCCTGCGGCCATCGGCCCTTACTCTGCTGGCATGAAACTCGGCAATATGGTTTATACGGCCGGGCAAATTCCCGTTGACCGCGCCACAGGCAAAGTCGTAGAAGGTGGCGTTGCTGCTGAAGCGCGTCAATCATTAACTAATCTTAAATATGTTCTCGAAGCCGCTGGCTCTGGCTTGGAATATGTTGTGAAAACAACCTGTTTCCTGGCAGATATGGGCGAATTCGCCGAATTCAACGCCGTTTACGCCGAATTTTTTACTGATAATCCCCCTGCGCGCTCTACGGTTGCGGCGAAAACCTTGCCCCTCAACGTTCGCGTGGAAGTTGAAGCTGTTGCTTATATTCCTGAATAAGCGCGATATTGCGCCGCGACGCACCTGTCTCATGGCTTAATTCCGTTCTTGTGCATCTCGGTTATTTGGAAGCTAGTGAAAAAAAACTACAAAAGTCTTCAAGACTTTTGTAGTTTTTTGTTTAGCTTATTGTTCTATGACGTTAATCTTCCTTGCCATCATCTTCGCGACTTAGTTTGCGTAATTTCATCTTGATCTCACGCCATTGTATCTTTGAGATGCCCAATTTCTGGCGGATGCGATCTGGCTCGACGCCATTGTTATAGTCGGTCAGTGAGCATGTCCAGCGGCACATTACAAAGGAGAGATGTTTTTCCAGACCGGCTTCGTCGCTGATATCTTCGAGCAGATATTCCAGCCGACGAGGCGACCAGGGGAAAAGTTGGTCTACAGGCTCATATTGCGCAAGATATTCGCGGTAGATAGTGATCCATTCATCCGTTAGCGGGATTTTACGCTCTTTATAGCGATTTGCAGGGCTGGCATAGCGGATAAAAACATAAGGCCCTTCAGGGTCATCCAATTCGATGTGGTTTAGGTGAATACCAAGACATTCGCTTTTCTTGATACCAGTCGATAACAAGAGAGAGAGCAATGCAATAGGGCGCGCATCTGGTTTTTTGTCTGTGCGGTGCTTATTAGCAATATCCAGAATGAGTAATCTTTCTTTTTCTGTTAGCACGGTGGGTAAGGGAGCTAAAACAGAGCGATTGGCAACTTTTTCAGCCGGGTCAACCAATAATACGCCAAATTGATGCAACCAGCGGAAGAAAGACTTTGTAGATGTAATCCGACGCGCCAAAGTTTTTGGGCTACAGGGGACACCACGCTCTTTTTCCATCCAGTCGAAATAGCGATTCAGATCTTCGGTTGTAATTGCTCCCAAGGAGCGGTCGGGGGGCAGGAATTGCGTCAGGATGCGAACATCTGAAAGAAAGGCTTTAACGGTATTCGGTGAACGCCCCTGATCGTTGAGGTACATTTCCCAAGCCTGAATGGCGGGCGTAAGGGGCATTTGTGCTGTTAGGGGGGCAGAGTTTTCAGTCATCGTCTCTCCTTTTTGGAAATAATTTCGGATAGCCTATTCGTATAGTTTAAAGGAAAGGAGGTGGGATGTCAATGAAAAAACTGTTTTTAGCTAAAGGAGATGAGAAAAAAAAGGTCTTGATCTCTTTTTGTCGATTTACTTGACTACAATCCGATATAGCTCACGAGAATGAGGTTGTGGGCAGCTTAGCCCTTTGTGGAGCATGGAGCGATTGTCCCATATTGCTAAATCGTTCACATTCCAGTTGTGAACAAAGGTGTTTTCGCTAGTCAAAACAGTATTATATAAATCATCAATAATGTTTTTTGATTCTTCACTTGAATAATCACTAATGGAAAGAAGGTATTCTTCATGAAGATGGATTGCTTTCCTTTTTGTTATTGGGTGGGTTTTGACAATCTCATGTTCGACATCTGGATATTTAAACTGTCTTTTCGTAAGCTCTAACCCTTTTTGTTTTAACTTTTTGGCATAAACTGACTTGAAGCTATATATGCCTTTTAGTTTGTTGATTTTATTTTTATAGGGTTCCGAAAGTTTATTATAAGTTTCATGAGTATCAATAAATAAAGTTTCTCCAGCAATTGCTGGTGATTTTTTGCATAAAAGAAAAGTGAATCTAGGCGGTTCCGCCCAAAAGGCATAATCTGTATGCCAGCATTTTCCTGTCGTAGACGATCCCGTTACGATCAGAATTTCGTCTAAATGATGGAATCTGTTTTGATGTGATGGAAGTTCTATTTCACCGAAGGTGCGAGCAATTCTTAGGTACTCATCATCTGTCAGAAGAGCATTTTTAACGATCAATAGTTGCTGTTCTACTATCTTCTTTTCAATAGATTTATTTTGTAAATCTCTTAGAAATTCATCTAAGCCGATCTGTAGCCTGATTTTTCTTTCAAGCATTTTGCTCCCCTTCAAAGAAGTCATTAAATAAAATGAGCCTGTGATTTCCGTTCTCCCTTTTTTTCAAAGCGCATGCTTTGAAGCCAAGTTTAGTCAAGTGCCTGAGGCTATACTCATTTTTGGGATGACAGGATGTAAGCGCATAACGGAAATCATTCTGTTTCAGGAGTCTCAGAGCAATTTTTGTCAGTGTTGAAGCCAATCTATGACGTCTAAATAGAGGGTGAACAGCAACACCTGCTAAACGTGCTAAATATTTTAATTGAACTTTTGGGATATCTACGCTCATATCTAAGGCAGGATCTTCATGGTCAAGGTACAAATCAGTGTTTTGATTTGGATATAGGACTAAACGATATGCAGCCATTTCCTTCTCTGCAATTATCCCTATGCCAAAACCTGAACCATTGCTAAGACACCGGCTCAATACACTCTTTCTAATTGGTGAAAGAAATAATCTGGTTTGAGGATCTCTCACTATGAGATGGTTCAACTCGAGGGCTTTTTTATGATGTTTCTCATCGAAAAATATGATTTCATATTTTTTATTATTTATATGGCTGCTCTCGATAACTTTGTTCATGGTTTTGTCACATCTTTGGTCACGTCTTGGAAAACTAAGATTTATCCCTGTTTTTCTCGATAGCGAGTCTAATGTGAAAGTTGAATTGCTCCCCTAAAAAAGTTGTGCTGTACCCTAAGCCTAGTTTATGCGTATAGTTTAAATGAAAGATATGACGATGTCAAATAGAAGGAAGAAGAAGAGAAGCCTCTGATCTTTTTCGTTTCTTTCAATATCACTCAACCCATCCCCAATGATTTCAGAAATACTTCTATAGCCTTTACCGCCGCTGTTGTAATCCCCGCTTCTTTGCCTGCTTTGAGAGCGTCTTCGTTATTTATTTTTGCCTTTACGACAGCAACCACCGCGACGGCAGAGATCGCGGGGTTCATCAGAAGAAAGGCGAGAATAAAAGGCCCGGTAATGCCTATAACGAGTCCGGCTCCCACTGATTTAGACAAATCCTTTAGGAGACCTTTGAGTTCATTGGTCGCATCCTCTTCTTTTTGATTTTTAGACATTTTTGCCTACCTTTGCTTGGGTTATATGTCTAAATTGTACAAAAAATATTTGACTTTTTCAAAGCAAAAAGGTCTGGATTGGTTTTTCCAGACCTTTTTGTGATTTCTTTTTTTGCTAGATTAACGCCAGTCAAATAATTCTTCTTCAAGTGTTTCGAGTAAATTATCGTATTTGTCTGGGGTATCCTCTTCAAAAACCATAGTACTGATTGCAACAGCAATCTGATGTTCATCGTCCATGGATAAGTTTTGTTCGAGTAGAGGGAAGACCAGGTTTTTGAGCCGTGCAAGATGTTCACGAAGCGTAGATGTATACTCGCTAGCTGCCCAGCTCACATCTGTGCGTGCTTTATCGCCTCCCTCTTTCCATTCTTTTGCTGCGCCAAGTAGTTGTTGAGCGGCTTCGATACTTTTTTCCTGGTCAGCCCGCATCGCGCCTATTGGGCCATCATCAAGTGGAAAACCGAGCTCAT
>JAAENC010001115.1 GCA_024224815.1 Chloroflexota bacterium | reverse complement strand
ATATCTTACCATGGTGAACCACAAAAACTATACTTTTGTTGCCAGAGGCCACAACAAATTCCGTCAGAAGAAAAAAAATCAAATATATTTTATTTATGACCAAAAGCAAAAAAATATATATTATAGATACATATAGCATCTAATAGGTTTTATAAAGGTTGTACCAAAAGGATTTTACGGAATCTCAATTATTATTCATGTGGTGATCCTTCTTGGACGCATAGATTTTCTCTGATAAAAACGTAAGAAAAGCGTAACTCGGGACGACGTTCCGTAACACTGGCGTAAGGGCTTAGTATCAATCTCTTGTCTTTATTTCTATAGCCTTGTGAAGCGATTTCTATTTATTACTCTAAGCTTATTATTTTTATTTGATACTTATCTGATCATGTCATGACACAAAATAAGATTTTGTGGCCTTGATGCTGCCATAATCATTGTGAATAGATAAAATAATTTATCCAGTCGCCGTACACAGTAACGGTTAGAATGCCATGTTTTTAAATTACTCTCATAGCTTTGTGAAACAATTCTCAGTTATTATTTTTGTATTATTATCTTCATTTTAGATATATCTTACCATGGCGAACCACAAAAACAATATTTTGTTGCCAGAGGCCACAACAAATTCCGTCAGAAGAAAAAAAAATCAAATATATTTTATATATGACCAAAAGCAAAAAAATATATATTATAGATACATATAGCATCTAATAGGTTTTAAAAAGGTTGTACAAAAAGGATTTTACGGAATCTCAATTATTAT
>JAAENC010001114.1 GCA_024224815.1 Chloroflexota bacterium | reverse complement strand
GCTGATATGCTGAAAGAAGTACCAACGGCTATTAAGTGGATTTCAAACAGAGATAGCTCGTTACAAAAAGTTTTCAAGCCTATCAACAACTTCTTTGGGCAGGTGTATATGGGCGCAAGTCCGGGCTTCGCTGCAAGAAATGCGATTAACAACACCTTTACAATGATGGTTGATCAGGGTGTGAAATCTGTAGTATCAACAGAAGGAAAGTTGCTTACAGGATTTGAAGCAATCGCTACAGACATAGAAAGATGGGCTGGTTTTGTTCCTAAAGCCGCCGCAATGGAGATAGGTAGTTTAGCGGAAGATGTGACAGGATCAGCGGCAAAGTCTGGTTGGTTGCGAGACCTTCTACCTAAAAACCTTGCAAGCAATAACGAAAAGTTTACGGGCGCACTCATTGTAAATAAAAGCGGTAGCTCTGCTTTCAAGCAGATATTGCCCCACGCTCTATCGCCCCTCAAGAACGCTCTAATAGAATCTGGCATAGATAACAAGGCAATCGACCTGATAATGCAGCTAGGCGTTGATGAATTTGGCGACATTGGCAGAGTGACAGAACGTCTAAGAGAGTTTAGCGAATTAGGCTCTATTAGTGCTGGGCGCGACGTAACCAAAATCCCCTACAGCCTTAGAAAGTATCTGACTGAAACAAATCAGCTTGAAACACTAACTGATATTATGCTAGACCCAAAACTGGAAGGTATTGACGACTACCTTGCGGCTGTAGATAAGTTTGCAGAAACGCACATAAAATCTGCCGACAATGTTTTTCGTGACCCGATGGGTGCTATAAATCAAGATTCCTTTGATGCGGT
>JAAENC010001113.1 GCA_024224815.1 Chloroflexota bacterium | reverse complement strand
CGTCGAAAAAGACGCAAACCACCGGTATGGTACCTTGCAAACGCACACGAGGCTGTCTCGTCAGCTCCGAGCACCCGGACACACAATACAAAGCGCTTGCCCCGGTCACCACCAACAAAGAAATCGCGCATTACAAAATTTGCCAGCTATCCAAAAGGGAAATTCACTATCAAAAACACTATCACAAAATCGGACATAATCATTCAAAATATTCAAGCTATGCTAAGCACTACTACACAAAACCTGGACGCACCGGATCCCATCAACCGACAAAAGCTTATTTCTCATACAGCATACCTTACCAGTAAACACTCAATATATGATGGTTTATCAGAAACACCAATTTTCAATATGGAACATCCGGTCGCGTTCCAAAGCCTTCTAGAATCCATGAATAACAAAGAAGACATCCTTACACAAGGGCAAATGTTAAAAGCCCCGGATGCCGCAGAATTTAAGAAAGCCCAGGAACCGGAACTAACCGGGCTTCGTGAACTTGACGTCTTTGATTACGTCCGACTCCACACTAAACCAGCGAAAGCAAAGATTCTCCGAGCCGTATGGTCTTACCGCCGAAAATGGAGACCAGACGGAACTTTCCTCAAATATAAAGCACGACTATGCGCAGATGGCTCAAAACAAATCAAAGGTGAAGATTACGACGAAGCATACGCTCCCGTAGTATCATGGAGCACGGTCCGAATGGCCCTCATAATATCAACACTCCTAAATCTCCACATGAGACAAATTGACTTCATCCAGGCTTTTCCACAAGTAGACACATCCGAGG
>JAAENC010001112.1 GCA_024224815.1 Chloroflexota bacterium | reverse complement strand
AGGCACTGCGTTCACGTGGAAATCACATGATATCTACGTGGTGACAAGTTTGTAGGGAAAATAAAAGTCCGTCCTTGTCAGGTGGATATCATGTGTATTTACGTGAACGCAGTGCCTTGTCATTTAATGTGAACGCAGTGTATGGAGAAGCAAATCAACGAAAGTCCTCAAATCCTTTAACCAAAAAAAAAAATTAAATATATTGTTGTATATATTAATCGTTGAATTTCAATATTATGTGTACTGTCACAACACATGTCATATTTAAATATTATTTGTATATTACAGCAGCCATGATTAATGATAAACATTTAATAAATGAATGTAAATTGAATATAAATTGACTATAAATTGAATATAAATTGAGGGAAATCATATGAGCATGTGTAGAAATGTAAGAAATAATTCCCATGAGTCTTTTTGTAGGTTGTAAATCCATAAATATTCCCCATTTGACTTGAAACATAATTGCATATTTGTGATATCTATCAGTTGGATAATTCCATGAATTTTGCATAAATCCCAAATGTGTCCGTTCTGCACAGACAGACTTTTATTTTCCAAACAAAAAATGACAAGGCACTGCGTTCACGTGGAAATCACATGATATCTACGTGGTGACAAGTTTGTAGGGAAAATAAAAGTCCGTCCTTGTCAGGTGGATATCATGTGTATTTACGTGAACGCAGTGCCTTGTCATTTAATGTGAACGCAGTGT
>JAAENC010001111.1 GCA_024224815.1 Chloroflexota bacterium | reverse complement strand
TTGCAAGAGGACTGAAATTGAATCCTTTCAAACAAAAAAAATAAAAACATAAACTTGAATATATTGCAATAATTTGCAATTGATGTGAGCAAAATATAGTGTTTCCAATGGACAGAATAGTGTAGAAACACTATATGTTGCTCCCATGAATTACAATATATTCAAGTTTATGTTTTTATTTTTTTTGTTTGAAAGGATTCAATTGGGTTACGTACAACATCACATACCCCTCATATATTTTGTTCATGGGAAAAACACCGCAGTGTCGAGAAGTGGTTTTCAAATATCGATTCGAAAAATATTGGATTTGTTATGATTCTACATCAATATTTTGACACAAATCATCAATAAGTTTTTGAATAATTAATTAAAACAAATACAAAGTCTGATTATGATAAATTAAAAAACAAAGATTCTATCATTTTGTCAAAATTGAATCCTTTCAAACAAAAAAAATAAAAACATAAAGTTGAATATATTGGGAAAATTTGGTATTTATGGGAGAAAAATACCATTAAGAAACACTATATTTTCTCCCATGAATACCAATATATTCAAGTTTATGTTTTTATTTTTTTTGTTTGAAAGGATTCAATTTAGTTACCAATTTTT
>JAAENC010001110.1 GCA_024224815.1 Chloroflexota bacterium | reverse complement strand
TGCCTCCAACGCTCATCATGTGAATGTTGATTTCTTCCTCTGCGCCGTTTATCTCGCTTACGATCTTATCAACATCAAAGCCTAGTCCGCCGACTTGTCCAAAAATTTTAATGTCCATCTACTTTCTATCCTCTTGTTCGGGCATCTCTTCGACTGTCGCCTCTTCTACTGGCCCAACTAAGCCTAAAGATAAGTCAACGCCTTTTTCTTCCGCGTACTTTTTAGCGGCTGCCGTTTCGTTAATGTTTTCATAAAAATCTGTACCTGTCTCTTTCGCTATTCTTTGCGGTGAATCCAAGCCCATTGAAATCATTTCTCTTGCGCCTTTGGCTTGTTTTAATGTGTCCCACCATTCAAAGCCGGAGCTAACCCATTCAAATTGTATATTGCCTTTTTGCTCTGCAAGGTATGTGTCGCCGTTAGCTATTGCCCAGTCAATTTTCCACATAAACCAAGAGTTTAAAAACTCGATTAAATCAGCCTTTTTTGATAGAGTTGATTTTCTATAATTAATCATTGCGCCGCGTGAGCCTGCAAAGTTTGCTTTACTCTCATCGTAAAAATTAACGGGAAAATCTAAAGTCTTGAGCGCCATTTCTATCATCATTAGCATATAGTCTTGCGCTTGATTGCTTGGGTTCTGACTCTCCAATAAATCAACTTTATCGCCTGGGTCTAAATCCAACTGGAACGGGCCTTTCCCTAAATTAACATCATAGCCCGCGGGGTTTACGTCTTCGGGGTCTAAAATGTCGTCAAGTGAAGTGCCGTTATTCATCATGTCGCCCATTGATTCGCTGCCGTCACGATGAAAAGCAATGCCAAACAATTGGGAGATTTTAAGCTTTGCCAATGCGTACTCGCTTGCCTCGGCTTGGTCTTGGAAGATTGACATACCACTCAATAACGGGCTAATTCCCCGCCATTGGTCTATGCGCTCAACATATGCAACTTGTAACATGTCGCGCTTATTTACATCCGCTAAAAATGAAACATTCCCGGAGTTGTCGCGCTTGCCTATTCTAACCTTTTCGACTCTTTGTGTAACGTCGTTAATAAGTAAACCTTGAACCCAACTTTTACCCTTCGGCATTGTCTCGCCGTCTTTCTTCATGTTCTTGACTCTATCCGCTTCGATTAGCTGAACGCGTCCATTTCTGAGCTTATACGCGAATACATCACCATCAACAAAGCGGGAAGCTTCAATTAATCTTAAAGCTTTCTGTAGGTTAAAACGGCCGCTTTGATCGAAGTTAGATTTATTTGACCACTTGAAAACTTGCGTGGTCAAATACTCTTTTAGTTGGTCATCGTCACCCATGGCTTTAAATCTAAAGTCCGAAACATAATCCAAATGTTTACGAATCCCCCAGGCAGCGACCGCGAAATTTCTCCGTAAATCACGCGTGTTAGCAATAGCGCCCTTTCTTGCGCTTTGGCCTAAGTGCATTTCACTT
>JAAENC010001109.1 GCA_024224815.1 Chloroflexota bacterium | reverse complement strand
AACAATATTTTTTTTAGGCCTATAACTTTGATGGAGCCTTAAAAATCTATTTTTGGAGATGATGATTTTTTTTCATTTTTTCTATGTACAGATATGACATTAAGCAACATTTCCTATTAAGGAAAACACTGTTATTCTAAAATTGCACAGTGGGTCAGTCCCCAAAATTTTAAAAAATAGGGTTTTTTAAAATTGAAATATCGTGAAGTAAAAATTTCCCACTGTGTTTTTTGGCCATTTATTAGGACCTTATTGACCTATACTTTAATATGCAACAATCTAGACATCTCTATCTTAATTAGTTTAGAAATTATGAAATTTTGAAATTCTTTAGATTAAACACTAAATTTACATATTGAAGCATTTTGTGATTTTTATGTTTGATTTGAACATTTTCAAAATTTCATTATTTTCGAACTAATGCAGATAATGATGTCTAGTTTGTTGCATGTTGAAGTGTGGGTCACTAACAACCTAAAAATTTGCCAAAATAACACAGTGGGAAATTTTTGCCTCATGATATTTCAATTT
>JAAENC010001108.1 GCA_024224815.1 Chloroflexota bacterium | reverse complement strand
TGTTGTCGATTACCCCAGCACTCGGTTTGCCGGATCTATCCAAAGCCCCAGCCTCATAAACATACCGTCGGTAGAGTTTCAGTCTCTCTTCTACATTAAGTACCCCGAATTCTATAAGACCAAAATCAAGGGATAAAAAATTGTCATTATTGCCGGTCTGAATATGATACCCAAGTGAGTTCCAACGGTATTCTTCCGGACGTTCCACCAAGCCGGCACGCAATGGATTCAGATCAATGTAGGCCAGGCAGTTGATCAGGGTTTCTCCCTTTTCCACAATGACGCTTTTGAATCGATCCCCCCAGAAATAGCCCCTTCTGTGATGGCGCTTGTTGTAATACCTGGCAAATCCTACTTTTATTTCACGAATAAATTCAGATAGACTTGATAGGTATCCTATTCAAAATTATTGGAAGTATACCCAAAAAATGATCGCACCAATGCACCTATCCATCAATAGTACCTTCATTTAGCATACTACATTTAAGAATCAAATCAATTTATGCTCAGGCGATAATTAAATTCAGTCGATGCCCCGGTTCAACTTGTATCGAAGAATTGGTGGATTGATTTGGACTGCTCTCTAATCAATGATGCGAGGGACGGCATGTTAAATCGTTTACTGACCCGATCAAGGATATATTCATAAACGCTTACGCCTAATTTCTTTGCTGTTTGAGCAATCGTCAAGAATGAATCTTTGGACTTTGTACCTTCATCCGTAATAGTTTGCAGACTAACATCTTGCTTGCGTTTCTCGACTCTTGCTCCAAGCTCTGAATTGTTATTGTGTAAAGGAAGTTCGGGATATTTTAACACCAACAGCAGTTCGACCTTCTTAGCTTTGGTTTTTGCAATCCGATCGTCAAGGGCTTCATAGCCGCTTTGAGTTGAAAACAATTCATCAAATTCTCCCGATAATTCTTCAGCTTTACATTGAGTCGGGCTTTGCTTGTATTCCAAAAGCTTGGCATAATAATCCCAATAATGTTCTAAAAAATCATCAAGTTTGTCTTTGTTCAGCGTCACAACTGGATGTAACTTTTTGTAATGTCGCCCATCATGTATCCAGCAGAGCCCTTGCTCTTTGGTTATATGCTTGAATTGGGGCGCATCATCACTCAAAAGGGTTGGGACAATAGGAAAATCTGTTTGATTATGATAAGCCGCAATTGCTCCGGCCTCTTTAATTCTTGCCCGTTGATTTTTACCCTTATCCGGGTTTGGAAAAAGTTTTCCCAGCACTTCTTCCATTTGCTTTTCATCTAATGTTCTAGCAGCGACTTGCGATTGCAGTTGGATAATTACCTTGTTTGAAAGCCGGAAGGTCTTCAACAAGTCAAAGGCCTCTTTATTAAAATAATATCGTCTTTCATTGCCACACAACAATATATCAATGACGGTCAAACGGTCTTTTTTAGGTACCGTAAAAAAGGCCGTATAGTATGGATTGCATAAGATTTGAACATATTGATTTTCTCCATTGACTCGGGTTCCGGTATCATCGATTTGTTGGTACACGGATGAGGACAAGCCTGCGTGTATTATATCAGACTTTTCCTGGTGAAATATATCGACGTCCTTTGTAAGAAAACGTGATACAGTTGACTGCGAGATGAATATGCCGGCATTGTTAAGAAACTCTGTTATCCTGGGCTCTGAAACATTGGAAGCGTGTTTCTGTGTGTAAATAAAGGATATCACGCCGGGGCCATACCCGCCTTTGAATCCCAGGGGCAATTGTCCAATATAAGTCTTATTCTGTGATGGGGAGTAGTAAATTTGTTTCAGGTACTCAACATTGTCTGTTTTAATTATGAGTTCTTGAGCAATAACAGACTGGTAACCCTTGAACTCTGCATCTGCGGGTAAGATGCTCTTATCCACAAGGCATTTCTCAGTACGGTTTGGTTTTATCTTATCTTTTTTTGCCTTTGATTTTTTCTCTTTAGGCGGCTCCCTTTTTTTTCGCTCTTTTTCTGAAGACTCATCTATGTTATCTTTTTTCTTAGATCCACGAATATCCGGTTTGGGTTGTTCACCTTTCAATAAATTAATTTCATCTTTTAATTTTTGATTTTCGGCTATGGTTCCATTATAATCAGCGTACATTTCTTCAACAAGATTGAGCAAGATACTGAAAGCTTCACTCAATTTTTTATCCTCAATTTCATCCGGACGGATATCCAGTTGCTTTAATGTTTCGCTAATCTTTTCAGGATTCACGGCACAACCTTGCTTTGAAGTCATGTACCAGCGGATAGCCATAAACATCTTTGATCGATCTGTTGACGCTATTTGTTTGGTCGTTTATTCCCCTACCGGTGGTTTTACCAAGCAATATCCAGTTGGCAGCGCGATAACAGGTCCCCTTGAAACGGGTGGAATCAATAATGGTTTCCATCCAATAAATTGGATGGTTATAGATTTTTTGCCAGTCCCGCGTAAGAACTTTAGTGCATTTAGACAATACATATGACGCCAGGCAAGCAACATTTACCCAGGGCAGAATCAAAAAACGGGTATTGTAGACCAAGAAACGGAGATTTTTTTGGCGCGCTTGCGGACTCCAACCAATATAGGCGTCTCTACAGCCTAAATAATATGCAGCCGAAGAAAATACGAGGCAAGCAATGGGTCTATGGTTGCAAAAGACCAGATATTTCAGGTGTTCTCCAACCGGTCGGGAATAACCAAGATAATGATACTGCTCAATTAGCCCATTGAAAAGTTTCTCGTTAGCCGTTCGCCGAACCTGCTCAAGCGTAATGGGCATAATCTCTTTGATTGATGCTTCAATACGGCCTTGGTCCACAACAACGGGTTCGGGCGGCTTGCGGTCAATAAACGGGTTCTTTGGGGTCTTCTTTCTGGGCGGGAGTTTGATATAATCCTGCTTTTCCAGAAGCAACAACAGACCGCGACAAACCATGTCTTTGAGTTGACCGTTGGCCTGAGCCCAGTTCCAGTCCCGGCATATTTGTCTTGATAAAGCGCACCGGCCATATTCGGGATGGTTTGAAATTAGTTTGCGAATATAGGCAATATCATCTTGAGTAACAAGCCGGTTTCGGTATTTAATAATCAGTGTCATGAATAGCTGCATAACACATAATTATTTCGAACACAAGTCTTATCGGGCAGAAAAATGCAAAAATTTGAATTTTATTGTAGGGGGGATAAGTTAATTTTTTGGGGGATCAAATAACTTCGATTAACTATTACAATGAGACTGTAGTGGTTTCTTTACTACCAATTAATTTGAATAGGATACGATCGCTCGTCCCCAAAATCCACCCGTTATGTCTTAGCCATTGATCTGGGCAGTGGTAGCCTTAAGGCTGCCGTAGTATCGGATCGTGGAGAGGTGGTTTCCAGTGCCGAAAGCAACATCACCACCTATCTATTGCAAGATGGCAGTGGCGAACAGGATCCCGTGGAATGGTGGAACGCAGCTAAACAAACGGCCAGACAGGTTATCCGTGAATCCAACGTCGCTCCCGAAGACATTGTGGCTATCGGCTGTGATTCGCAGTGGTCGGTGGTTGTACCGGTCGATCGAAACGGAGAGCCGCTGATGCGGGCCGTTCACTGGATGGATACCCGCGGCGGGAAATACAACCGCGAGATTTCAGCCGGATTCCCCAGGATTCAGGGCTATGGATTGTTTAAACTGTATAAATGGATCAAATTGACCGGATTGGTCCCGACGCGATCCGGCGTGGATTCCCTCGGTCATGTTTTATTTATCAAGCATGAACGGCCTGAAATTTACGCCAAAACCTACAAATTCCTGGAGCCGATGGATTTTTTGACCGCCCGGCTGACAGGTAAAATTACGGCGACCCAGAAAACAATGGCGCCTTTTTTTGTGGTTGATAATCGTCAGTGGGGATCGCGGCAATACAGCCGGGAACTGTTGAGACTGGCCGGATTGGATCAGGAAAAATTTCCGGAACTCATACAGAATAAAGCCATCGTCGGCCCGATATCCTCTTCGATTGCCGAGGATCTGGGACTGCATCCATCAACCCAGGTTGTCGCCGGGGTCGGCGACTCTAATGCTTCCGCCATCGGATCCGGGGCGGTTATGGATTATGAAACTATAATTTACATTGGAACCACCCTGTATATGACCTGCCATGTGCCGTTTAAAAAAACGGATCTGGGAAGTTATATGGCATCTTTGCCAAGTCCCTTTGAATCCCGCTATTATCTGCTGGGCGAGCAGGGAACCGGTGGTAAATGCGTGGAATTTTTTTTGAAAAATATTATTTATCCCGATGATGAATTCAATACCGGTCCCAAGCCGGATGACGCATATTTTCGTTTCAATACGATGGCATCCGCCGCGCCTGCCGGCAGCGATGGCGTAATTTTTCTGCCATGGTTAAACGGCACCGTTGTTCCCAGTGAGGATCCCCATGTGCGGGGCGGTTTTATAAATCTTTCAGTCAGCACCAGCCGCAGCCACATGTCACGCGCTATTATGGAAGGCCTGGCCTATAACAATCGCTGGACCCGGGAGGCGGCCGAAAAATTTATCGGACGCCGCATCGAAAATTTTCGGTTTTCAGGGGGCGGGGCGATGTCCGACGTCTGGTCCCAGATTCACGCGGATGTGCTGGGCGTGCCGATTCAGCAGATGGAAGACCCCGGCAACACGACGGTACGTGGGGCAGCGCTGCTGGCCTTGATCACTCTGGGGTATCGTTCGGTCGAGGAAATACCGGGACTGATTCGATATAAGCGCGTGTTCGAACCGGATAATTCCAATCGTGAATTATATGATCGGATGTACACCCAGTATCGGGAGTTGTTTAAACGAAATAAAAGAATATTCAGGGAGCTAAATAAAAAGATTTAATATTCCTGAGCACAGATTTACACAGATTTTAAACTTAGCAATTGTCATAAATGCATTCCGTTTGAGACAAGATTTCGTATTGATGATGAACGATGCATAGATTTTAGAATTCAGATTGCGGATTTTGGATTTATGGTATTCTGTCGATTCTATAAAACAGATAGCGCGTAACGATTCCTTAATTTTAGTCA
>JAAENC010001107.1 GCA_024224815.1 Chloroflexota bacterium | reverse complement strand
CTTTTTACACAAATGAAAAGGATAAAATCAAACTTAATTGGTTTCTATTTGAATACGCTGCTGAGCTTGACTCTCATATAAAGCGCCCGTTGAGAAAAAGACTGAAACGTAAAAATATTGGCAATAGGAAAATTGCAGAGTTTTGTATCTATTATTCTAAGGAGATGAAAGGTGAAATCCTCGATAAGCTATCGGGGAGGATCGAAAATGTATCATTGTCATATCATGCAATCGAAGATTTTTTCCCGCGCCTTAACGATAAGCTCGTGGACGATTTGTTAACTTCGGCTTTTGATGCTTGGGATTCGATCACATCGATGTGTGTAAAATGTCCGACAAGGTGTATTTCAGAGAAAGATAACAAGGCTCCAATGTTCGATGATCCAATGTACTATGAGTGAGGGCCGAACAATGGGCTGGAGCAGACGCCGTGTATATCGCGGTTTCTCGGGAATTCATTAGTAGTTTGTACTTAAGGTGGTGGCGCTGCTCAGCCCCGGCGTTAAGCAATATGCAATGAGAATCAAAGATGTCGGTGACATGCACAAAGAACTTTCGAAATTTGGTCCAATCCAATTTGAATTAGAAAGGAGATAGAATTGGCTAAAAAACTCTATGTAACCGCAAAGAAGGAGGTCAATATGAACTCAACGCAACTGAAGAAGCTAGTAATCCT
>JAAENC010001106.1 GCA_024224815.1 Chloroflexota bacterium | reverse complement strand
TTTAATCTGCAGCTTATTGTAAATCGTATGTTGCTTTTCCGTAGGTGTTGTGCATGTCCTGACATCAATAACATGTCCATCCTCTGTGTTCATGGTAGTTGTCACCCTTATATGTGATTGAAGGATATTACGAATCGTATTCCAACCATAATGAATTCCACCGGTTCGTAACTTTTTTAATATTCCTGCAAGCATATGATAAGCCAATACAGTGATATGCACATGGGCAATAGTTGGAATATCCTCGTGATGAAAGTTTGGACGTAAACCCAGATCCCCTTTCATGTGTTTAAAGCTCTCTTCTACTGTTGTCAACGATCTATGCAGTTTTGATATCTCTTGCGCACAAAGATCCAGTCGATTTGTCCGCAACACATATGTACCAATCGATGATTCCTTTTTATGGCATTGTTCATTTTTTTCAAATTGGATATCAGTCACTTTACCGTCAGTCTGCTTTACATTAATCGTATATAAATTACCAACTTTATATCGTTCTTTAAAACGACCTATACGCTCCATAATCTTATCATATTTCTTGAGCTTCCTTTTCTCATTTAATCCCTTTTTTATCGCTAATAACTCCTGTTCAAACTTCTCCTCACGACGTAAAAGAATCGCACTCTCTTTGGCTTCTTTCGCTTCAGAGTGGCATAAAAGAAAAACTTCTTCTTCTGTTCTGACTAATTTCATGCTCAGTATAGTCTTTCCATCTGATAAAGCTATCTTCTCCTCTTCCACTCCAGACCACAAAGAGCTATCATATGTCCTCTTGCGTGAGACAGCTACATATTTAAAGTGGTTCTTTTTAATCAACGCAAGATTATCCTCCGTCGCAATCCCTGCATCCATAACAATTGTCCTTTGGCTTGGAAACAGGCCTTCTTCTTTCTTTAATCCCAACAAAATATCCTCAAGCGTTTCCGGTTCTGACACATTGCCTTTCCACACTTTGCTTTGCTTAGGAAAGCCCTCTTCATCTACCGTAAGGGATAACGTAATCAAAGGGCAATCATTGCGCTTCTCTTTTGATTTACCATACCCAGCAACTTTACTACCCTTTTTGCTTCCTTCAAAATAGGTATTTGTTAAATCATATAAAACCACCGTCTCTTTAAGGGAAAATATCTCTTTCGCACGACTTGACAACTCTCGTTCTATTGCTTCGTGATTCTCCCATAACAAAACTGCCGTACGGTGTAGAGCCGTATCATATACTTTCACCTCTGATCCTAACAACTCTCCCACTCCACTTGTCTCACAAAGCCAGCGCACTGTCTCTCGCTCGCTACCAGGATGAAGCATTCTTCCTACAATTAACATCTTGGCATAATCAATCTGCTTCTGAGTAAAATCAAGCCCTCTTAATATCTTGTCAAATCCGTATTCATTCATCTGGCTTATGGCCACATGCTCAGCCCCTATAGTTTTGGCATCATTTGTTATCAGGGAATTGATATCTACGTGTTCGTATTGAGCATCTTCTTTTACTGCGATATCTTTACTATCTACACCTTCTTGGGCTCTGGCCAGTCGCTCCTGTCTTATCTGGTTAGCACAATGTCTCGCTTTGGCTTCCACTTCAGGATCCTGAGGCAATAAGCTTCTTTGATTGGTTAACAATCCTTCAATACAGTTAGCAAGCTCTTTCCATTTTTCTTCAGGTAGGTGAAGCTGTCCAAGATTTAAAACTATTTGTTGCCTTGGACCTGCTTTGGTGCGAATTGATTCAATACGCTGGTGTTGTATATATTTCTTTTTGCCTTTAGACTTTTTTGTCTTTTCGCGGATAAACATAAAGATGATTATACCGCAAGAGCAAGCCCGGGGCAAGTACTAAATATATATTCAGGCACTACAAGCAGTATTTAGGGCAAATCTACTCAATTCTAA
>JAAENC010001105.1 GCA_024224815.1 Chloroflexota bacterium | reverse complement strand
TTACATTGCATAATAATATATAATATGATACATTGCAATACACACACACAATTCAAACAAATGCAAATATAAATATCATAAACACAATTAAAATCACAAGTACAATACATAGCAATCCAATGTAAACACTCAAACACAGGACACAACGATCTTGTTCTCAGATTTGTCTAATAGAATCTGATAATCAAAAATAAAGATTTGTCCATAACTCTTGATTACATTGTGAGGTGGGAGAAAATTCTCAGAAAAAAAATACATATTACATTGTGAGGTGGGAGAAAAAATGTTTTTGATCTCATAATATCTTTAATATTAATCTATGTTTTGCCAATTACAAAATGTGCATCATGAAAATACATTAATATTAAAGATATTATGAGATCAAAAACATTTGTATTAAATTATATTGTGAGGTGGGAGAAAAAAAAAGTTTTGTACATGATGACTGTTTTGTTGTGGTTCATATGAATTTACAATTAAATATAATACTAACTGAATAAATATCATTAAATTTACAACAATATTTTGAATTGGATATGCGTTGTATTGTATATCGTTTTTATTTTTGCATTCCGATTGTGAACCCCAGCCAAATTTGAACCCCAGCCCATCATTTGGTGCATATGATTTTC
>JAAENC010001104.1 GCA_024224815.1 Chloroflexota bacterium | reverse complement strand
TCTTCTCCCAACCAGCGCAAACTTGTATTGATGCCATAAAAAGCACGCGAGATCGGGCTTGCCTCGCTCCATAACCTTAATCTTGTGAGCCACTTGGGTGGTCTAAGATTGTTTTTTTCATAAAATCGGATGAAAAGCCGCACCCCGCGCGTAACCAAAACTTGCTTCCGGCTAAAATACCATATCCCAAAAATACCTGCTCCCGTTAATAAAACAATCATACCCCAAAACGCAAGCTGTCGACGATCTGCTTCTGGGTCATCTACAATAAAATCGGGAATAGAAATATCTTCTTCTAATAACTCCTCAGGAGCCGAGGATAGGTCCTCATCATTATTCTCATCAAGCTGATTACGCAAAGAGAGCAAATCATCTAATTCTTCTTCATTATCAGCCACGCCCGAAGGGCGAATAAGAAGAGATTGATTTAGCGTTGGCTCGAACTCTACCCAACCAATCTCAGGGAAATAAACTTCAGGCCAGGCATGAGCATCTTTTTGCAAAACAGTGAAGTCACCATTTGTCTCACGTGAGCCTTGAGCAAAACCAACAACCAATCGTGCCGGAATGCCGGCTGCACGTAATAATATCACCTCTGCAGAGGCAGAATAGTTGCAAAAGCCTTCTTTCCATGTAAAGAGGAACCACTCAATAGGGTCTTTTCCACGAGGAGGGGATGGTATTTCTTCGCTATAGGTGATTTCCTTGCGCAAATAGGTCGTAATTATGCGCGCAGTATTATAAGGAGAGCTTTGTCCGCTTGAGAGTTGTTTAGAGAGGTCTAAAAGACTTTCCGGTAGATCATTAGGGAGTTGGAGATAGCGTTCTTTTACCCAGTCGGGGTATTCTGTGCCGGCAGCACGCAGTTGGGTAGTGGTAGGAGAAACGAGAGCAGATCGGACCGTATAGCTTTCCTCGCCGGCAAGCTGTGGAATAGCAAGAAGCATGTTTAGGTCAGGAGCGTTGTCGGAACCCTGTGTATAGAGGGCTTCTACATTTATATCCGTCCAGAAAGGCTGTTGCGTTGTGATGAGAGTAGAGCGCACATCTGCTTTATTCGTAAAAGTAAATTCAACAAAGGTAGTTTCTGTACTTAATGGAGGGTTGAAATCTGTCTCAGCTTTAATATACTGCGTATACTCAGAATCAGATGAGTTTGCCCAGCCGCCATCCACGTAGGTGTCGTAACTGCGAACGCGCCAATAATAACGCGGAGGGACTTTCTCTATTTCTACGGGGTGAATGAGGAGAAGTTCTTTGTTTCCCTGATAAGTCCTTCTGCCTAAAGAAAGCTCTGAGCCATAAAAGACTTTGCTAACTGCGGGGAGTGGGTTATCTACAGCCGAAAAGAGATTTTCGATGCTTTCGTTGATATTTGTAAAGCGATAGGATGTTTTTTTCCACCAGCTCGAAACTTCTCCCCATTCTGCACGTGTGCTAGGGAGATTCCACGCTATGAGAATCAAGATGGTGAGCGTACTTATGACAATAATGCTAATGTCGAGCTTCTCATCATTGGCAAGAAATACTTTCTCTTTTAGTCTTCGGTTTTTATTATTTAGATAATTAAGGCGTGCTATGAATAATAAGGTAAATAAGAAGTAGATGCCGAGCATCCACAATGGGGAGTTGAAACTATTATCATAATATTGGATAGCAAGGATAGCAAAAGTGCTAGGGAGAATTGCTGCGAGTGCATTTTCTTTTCGGATAAAAGTATAACTAGAATATATTGCTATGCTCCAGAAAAGGAGTAACATGAACAATATGAAAATAAGCGGTTCATCTACCGGCTTTTCTGCAAGAAATAGTTTTCTCGCGGTATTGAGCCTCTGGCTAAGTTGCGATAAGCGTTCTGCAAACAGCAATTGAGGGTCTATAGTGACTATAATTTGCCAGATAATGGCAATAATGCTATATCCAAGCGTGAGCAGAGTGATGCCGATTTTTTTGAACGAGCTATAAGCGAGCGTGAAGCCTAATATAATTCCCCAGAAGGTGATTATTTCAACTAGATATAAATCTGCTATCCATTCCGTTGCAACCAGTCTTACAGAAGCAGTAAAAATGATTGCCGCTAGTAATATCATTATGAGATAATCGCGCGATTGCTGATATGACTTTTGCATAGAATGAGTGTACAATGGGGGCGACTTATCGTCAACCGAATAGCCTTACTGTATTGGCTTTTAGGCAGGTTTTTATCAAGGGAAGAAGAGAAATATGGAAGTTATTCAAACAGAAATTCCAGATGTCTTATTGATTAAACCACGAGTGTTTGAAGATGAACGTGGTTTTTTTATGGAAACTTTCAACGAAAGTAAAATGAACGAAGCTGGAATCTATCATACTTTTGTACAAGATAACCACTCTCGCTCCAGACAAGGGACTTTGCGGGGGTTACATTATCAAATAGACAATGTTCAGGGAAAGCTGGTTCGTGTAACAATGGGGAAAATTTATGATGTTGCAGTAGATATTCGTAAATCATCGCCTACCTTTGGCAAATGGGTGGGGGCATTTCTTTCAGAGGAAAATAAGCATCAATTATGGGTGCCGCCAGGATTTGCTCATGGCTTCTATGTTCTTTCTGAGATGGCAGATTTTTTATATAAAGTAACTGATTATTACAATCCTGAAGCTGAGAGATGTATTATGTGGGATGATAAAACTTTAGGTATTGAGTGGCATATTCCCAAAGGGGAAAAACCCGTATTATCTTCACAAGACTTAGAAGGAATGTCATTTGAAAACGCGGAGGTTTTTAAATAATGTATAAACGTATTTTAGTTACAGGTGGAGCAGGATTTATCGGCTCTAATTTTGTACGTCATGTGTTGGGAAAATTCGAGGATGTTTATATTGTTAATTTGGATCTTTTAACCTATGCCGGCAGCTTGGAAAATCTAAGAGATTTACCCAATAAAGAGAATTATCATTTCATTGAGGGCGATATTTTAGATCAGGATTTAGTGCAGCGTACCCTTCGTGAATTTGAAATTGATTCCCTTGTTCATTTTGCTGCCGAATCTCACGTTGATCGTTCTATTCTTGGCCCCAGCGCATTTGTGCAAACAAATATTCTCGGCACCTTTTCTTTGCTGGAAGCAGCGCGAAAAGTTTGGATAGAAGAAAAAAAGCTGGGCGATGGCGATGTTCGCTTCCATCATATTTCCACAGATGAAGTCTACGGAACGCTCGCGCCTGATGACCCTGCTTTTGAAGAAACGACATCTTATGCCCCCAATTCCCCTTATGCAGCATCAAAGGCTAGTAGCGACCATCTTGTCCGTTCCTATGCCCATACTTATGGGATGCCAACCACATTGACAAACTGCACCAATAATTATGGGCCTTATCAATTCCCCGAAAAACTGATTCCGTTGATGATTTTGAATGCGCTAAATGGGAAAGATCTGCCCATTTATGGTGATGGCGAACAAATTAGAGATTGGCTTTATGTAGAAGATCACTGTGAAGCTATTTGGCAAGTATTACAAAAAGGGTGTTCAGGCGAAAGCTATTGTGTCGGCGGAAATAACCAACCTGCAAATCTAGAAATTGTTGATACGCTCTGTGAGATATTAGATGAGTTAAAACCTAGCGCATCAGGCAAGAATTACGCATCTCAAAAGACTTTCGTAACAGACCGCCCCGGTCATGATCGGCGTTATGCAATGAAAATTAACAAGATCAATCAGGAATTGGGCTGGGAGCCAAAGCATAATTTGAAAGATGGTCTATTGAAAACAATTAATTGGTATTTAAAACAAGAAGAGTGGATCGAAGCAATTAGTAAAAAGAAAGAATACCAATCTTGGATGGATGAGAATTATACAGAGCGTACGGAGGAAGAGAAATGAAAGGGATTATTTTAGCAGGCGGTAAAGGGACTCGTTTATATCCCATCACACAGGCGGTTAGCAAGCAATTATTGCCTGTATACGATAAACCGATGATCTACTATCCACTTTCGATGTTGATGTTAGCGGGTATTCGGGAGATTTTAGTGATTAGCACGCCAGAAGACTTGCCCGCATTTAAACGTTTACTGGGAGATGGTTCTCGTTGGGGATTAAGTTTTGAGTACGCCGAGCAAGCCGAACCACGAGGGTTGGCGGATGCTTTTATCGTCGGAGAAAAGTTTATTGATGGCGATCCAGTTTCTTTAATTTTGGGAGATAATATCTTCTTTGGGCACGATATTCCTAAAGTGTTACGTAAGGCTGCCGAGCTTGGCACAGGCGCGACGATTTTTGCTTATCCGGTAAGAGACCCTGAGCGTTATGGTATTGTAGAGTTTGACGAAGCAGGAAAAGCGATCAGCCTTGAAGAAAAACCTGAAAAACCGCGTTCAAAATTTGCGATCCCCGGTTTATATTTTTATGACCAGCGTGTAGTTTCTTTTGCAAAATCTTTGAAACCTTCACCACGTGGTGAGATTGAAATTACGGATTTGAATAGAATCTATCTTGAAATGGGCGACTTACACGTTCAGCCATTGGGGCGCGGGACAGCTTGGCTGGATGCAGGAAAACATGAAGCATTATTGCAAGCGGCCAATTTCGTGCAGGCGGTTGAAGATCGGCAGGGCGTGATGATTTCTTGCCCCGAAGAAATTGCCTATAGAATGGGCTATATTTCTTTAGATGATTTAGCCGCCTTGGCGAAAAGTTATCCAAATAGCTATGGTGAATATTTGACGCGCCTGGCAACAAAAGATATTCAATGAAAATTCTAATATTAGGAAATACGGGGCAGCTTGGTACCGAATTGGCAAGGCTTTTGCCACGATTCGGCGATCTTGCTGCGCTGGATTATCCTGATATCGATATGGCAGATGCGGGGATGATTCGCTCCCTTTTGCGAAAATATACTCCCGATGTTATTTTTAACGCCACTGCGTATACCGCCGTTGACAAAGCCGAATCAGAAATTGAACTTGCTGAGGCGATTAATGGGCGTGGTCCCGGTATTTTGGCTGAAGAGGCAAAAAAACGAAATGCTTTGCTTTTTCATTACTCAACAGATTTTGTTTTTGATGGTGAGAAAGGAAAGCCTTATATCGAAACAGATTTGCCAAACCCGCTCAGTATTTATGGACGCTCAAAATTGCACGGAGAGCAGGCTGTTGTAGCAGTGGATGGAGATTATTTAACTTTTCGTACAAGCTGGGTTTACGGTTTAGAAAACGAAAGCGGATTTGTGAAAAAAGTCTTGGGCTGGTCTCGACAGCATAATTCTTTGAAAATAGTCGATGACCAAATCAGCAACCCAACATGGGCGAGAATGCTAGCAGAGATGACGGTGAAGGTCTTAGAAAAAGGCGTAGAATTTGCAACAGAAAGAAAAGGCTTATACCATTTAGCTGGAGCCGGTTTTGCCAGCCGCTATGAATGGGTAAAAGAAATTTTGGCGCTAGACCCAAATAAGAGCGAGCAAATTGCTACAGAAATACTTCCTGTAAAGAGCGATGCTTTTCCTCTCCCTGCGCAACGCCCTACCTTTTCTGCACTTAATTGTGATCTTTTTCAGGAAACTTTTCAGATCAAAATCCCTGAATGGCAAAGAAGCTTAGAAAAGGCGATGAGATAATTATAGGACTTTTGCAGTGTGGTTTAAAAAGGACATAATGGGGATTTCTGATTCCCTGCCTTTGTGAGAGAATGGCTGGGTTGCCTGTGCTCGAAGAGTGTAAATCCGGCTAGAGCAAAAGAAGTGAAAGTTCTACATTAAATTTTATAGTGGTTCAGATGTTTAAAGAAAATAGAAGAAGATACTTTTTTATAGGATTTTTAGCGCTTCTCTTTTCACTTGCTTTTTTCATGGGGCAGGTGCAGCCTGTTGTTGCGCAAGAAAATGTTACGCCTACTTTTACAGAGACTCCTTCTCCTGAAATAACAGAAAGTCCGTTTGTAGAAAATTCTCAAACGCCAAGCAACACGCCTGAAGCAACGTCAACGCTAACACCAACGCCGACGCTTACAAATACGCTCGAAGCGCTTCTTGAAGTTCCTAAAATAAAAGGGGATTATGTTGAAGATGAGATTATCGTTCGTTTTGCGCCATCAACGGGAGATGCTCAGGCTGCAGCAAGTGTTTGTTTTGTCAATGAGCAAGTTGAAATCTCGTCTGAAATCGCTGCGCTTGGTGCATCCCTCCTGAAAATTTCATCGGGTTCTGTTGCTGAGGCAATTGCGCGCGCGGAGAACTGTCCGCATATTCTTTTTGCAGAACCAAATTATTATCTTTATGCAGTAGATACTGTACCAAATGACCCCAATTGGGTAAACCAATATGGCTTAAATAATATTCGTGCCCCACAGGGATGGGATACAACAACGGGGTCGGCTTCTGTAGTTATTGCGATCGTGGATACCGGGGTTGATCTAACGCATCCTGATCTGGCTTCAAAAATTATTGCCGGTTATGATTTTGTCAACAACGATGCTGTCGCGCAAGACGATAATGGGCATGGCTCTCATGTAGCAGGGATTGCCGCCGCTGCTTCGAATAATGCGGCAGGGGTTGCAGGAACCTCTTGGGGGGCACGCATTATGCCTGTAAAGGTGCTTAATGCCAGTAAAAGTGGAACTTTTGCAAATGCCGCTGCAGGCATTATTTGGGCTGCCGATAATGGCGCGCATATTATTAATTTAAGCTTGGGGGGCAAGTCACATTCAGCTATTTTCCAAAATGCGATCGATTATGCGTATGGAAAAGGTGTAGTTATCATCGCGGCAAGTGGCAATAATGATGCTGCTTGTCCTGTTTTTTGTTATCCCGCGCTTTATCCGAATGTGATAGCAGTAGGTGCTACTGATGCGGGAAATAATATAGCGTCTTTCTCTAATTTTGGTCCAGCTCTAGACCTGGTTGCCCCGGGCGTAAATATCTACTCTACAGGCGTCGGTAGTTATTTTTATGACTCTGGCACCTCTATGTCTGCCCCTTATGTTTCTGGTTTGGCTGCGATTTTGCGTGGTATTCCTGGGAGTGGTTCTCCTGCAAATATTGC
>JAAENC010001103.1 GCA_024224815.1 Chloroflexota bacterium | reverse complement strand
CCGACGCTCCTGGCAGCGTTCCTGTTGGCTATAACCAGGATCTCGTGCGGCTGCAATGCCCAACCCGCTGAGGCAAGCAAACAAATCGCAGTAGAAAGTATGAAGGACGTGGATATTTTATTCATTTTAAAAATTTCGGAATGGATTCGATCTTATGCCAATATTATTTTACAAGATTAACAGGATTTTTTGGATAGTTTCAGACGAAATCGGAAGTGTCCACCAGACATTTTACTGCCAGCATCACTGGACACTTTTCAGCATTTCATATTGATTTTTTGCGCGTAAAAAGATACCTCGGTTATTCCACCATAGGACTTTATTCTTACCCTTTTCGCTTAGAGACAATAACATTTTTGCGACGTGATCTTCAGTAGTCCCTTTATGCTGCCAATCCAAAAGGGTCAATATTAGGTTGCCGGAATGATCCTGCTCGATAGTGCAGTTTCTTTTTTCAAATAGAATATTGCGCATTTTTTGAAGGGTATACTTATTTCCATCTACTTTGTTATAGTACTTGCCTGCCAACTCCTTCAAGAAATACTCGTAGGCAAGCCTTGCTACCATAACACAATAGAATTCAAACTCAACCTTTGCCGGGTCAAGACCAAAAACCTCATCTATAAAATAACTCGCAACAAGATCTTTGATCCCATTTTCAATGATCCAACGAAAACGATATTTTCGGAGAATGTCTTTTGGAGCAAGTTGTACGTTCGTGGTACCAAAACATCGGATGTTTTTCTCCTTCTTCTCCCGATCTCTAAGAATTACGATTTTCATTGCAAGCCCTGTTTTGGGCAAATTGACCTGTATTGCTTTGAATTCATCCTCCTGGTTATATCGTTGCCACCCTTGATTATCGTCTAAAGCAGGTTGGATCAATTTGATGATTTGCTTGTTTTTTCTCAGGCAGATAAAGATATCACCGTTCTTAAAAGTGACTTCTTTATAGTAATGAAAGTCTTTCTCTTTGGTATATTCAGAGTCAATATACAGTTCGCGCACTGCTAAAGGATCAATAATAGGCAGTATGTTTTGCTCACAAAACTGCTCAATTATTCGAGGAGCTCGGGTGCCCCCTTGAAAATAGGCAATGTTAATGATGACATTGGTTGCAAGATCCCAAGCAACATGAGGGCGGAACGCGGGCACCATGTTGCCGACTTTGTCTGGCCCTTTACCTATTTGCTTTTCCTGAGAATGTTTACCATAAAATTCTTTAAGGTGAAAATCAAAACCAATCTTTAATCCGTCAATAAGCCCTAATTCTTTCGCTCGCGCTACCAAGTCACATCTGAGTTGATGAAGATGGCTGAATTCAAAGGCAATCGTATCTTCGTAATATTTGGAAGTCGAACCAAACATTCCAACCCCGCTTGCTAAAGCTACAGATCGGTCACGGTTATTATTCAAATGGCTTATACGACGATAGCCGGCGAGTATTCTGAAAACATTCAACAAAGCCAAATTGGAGATCTCTTTGCCCCTTAACGTAATTGGCCCGTATGCGTCAAAAGCTTGAACCACTCCCAACTCATTTACAAATGGTGCCAATATAAAAGGGCCTGGGTCACAAAGCTGAAAGGGGCGAATTCTCATTTTGTTGCAAATCAAGTCAAAATGTCGATTTATCCTTCTTGAGCTAAGAATGCTCTTTTCTGATTGAAGATGATAGGCGCTTTGCAGCGGTTGAAAAGGTTGTTGAGTAACGGGTGTTTTTTTGCCCAAATACTCGTCTAAAGCAACAGGGTTACGATGTTTATCCTCCAACCCCCAGCGCTTAATGACTCGATGAACGGTAAACCGGGAAACATTTAATTTGTGTGTTTTAATAATGGTTTCTGGGGACCATTTTGGGTGTTTGAGCTTGTCGAGAATAATCGCTAATTGTAGCTCAGAGCAAGGACTTTGCTTTCCAGGTGAGCGTGCAGGGATAACAGCCCAGAGTCCATAGAGCCTATAATCGGCAACTAAACGGTAGTATGTCGGCATCGCGGTACCAAATCGGAAGCACACTTGTTTCTGGGTGGTATTCTTGTCAAAGAACAGCTGTCTGAGCAGTTCCACACGCTTATGGTATGGGTCTTGGTCAACAAATAGAGTAGCTTTGCGCTTTTTTGCATCACGTCCCTTGATTGGCGTTTTTGCCAAAATAGACCATAAATCAAGAGTCCTTTGGATTCTTCCCCAGAAAATAGCGTCATCTTTCATGTCAGAAATCCCATAGCCATGGGATTGCAAAATTGCTGAAACCAATTTCGGGGTCGATACATCTTTGGTAATTGGCACTGCTTGCGCGAAACGATGAATTGCGGTGTAGGAGAGAGACGGGCGACTTGTCTTAGCAAGCAGGCATAGTTGCTCTAAATCAGGATGTTGTCTGGAACTGTCTGAAAAAAACAACAAGCCAGGTAAACCATACTTAACAAAGCGTTTCTCCCATTGATAAAAAGAAGACCTCGAAACATTGAATTTATCGGTGCCCAGCAACACTTCAGCATCGAAAAAAACGAGACTGTCTTGGTCGACGTCATTTGCCTCGACAACGGTTTTGGTTGTGCCGGCCCTGATTCGAATAACGAAATGCTTACTTTGAGTCTGCAGGGAAGCGGCCAGCAGCGTTCACCGGAACTCACAAACAGAGGTTTTGCTGGAACGGCTGAATTGATGATTGACATTATCAGATCTGCCAATATATTAGATGATCTTTCATCATTAAACTAAAAAGGAGAGAATTAATGAAAAAAACGATTGTTTTAGTATTAGTTTCAGCGATCCTGTTGACCATGGTGAGTGTCTCCATGGCAGGCAAGAAAATGGATGACATCATCAAGAAGGGGGAATTGGTAGTGGGTGTCACCGGTACGCAGCCGCCGTTGAATGTCGCCGATAAAAATGGGATGATTATTGGATTCGACGCCGATATTGCGAAACTGATCGCCTCCAATATGGGGGTGAAGATTAAGTTTTCATCCATGCCATTTTCCGAGTTGCTGCCGGCACTCAAAGCCGGCAAAGTGGATATGATCATATCCAGCATGACCATGACTCTTAAACGCAACCTGGATGTGGTTTTTGTCGGTCCCTATTATATTTCCGGCAAGGGCATTTTGACCAAAGCTGAAAATATCGATGTGTTGCAACGGACTGAAGGGTTGAACAATCCGGATTTTAAGGTCGCGGCACTTAAAAATTCGACCAGCCAGTCATTTGTCGAGCAAGCCGCTCCAAAGGCCGGAGTGACTGCTACCAAATCCTATGATGAGGCGATTGAATTGCTTCTGCAGGATAAGGTCAATGCGGTTGTTGCGGATTATCCATATTGCGCATTCACTGCTTTTCGTTACAAGGATAAAGGATTGATCGCCGGACAATCAAAGTTCACCGTTGAGCCGCTGGGAATTGCCATCCACGAAGATGCGCTGCTCATCAACTGGTTGAGTAATTTTTTAAATATGCTCGAGGCCAGCGGACAATTGACCAATATATCCAAGAAGTGGTTTCAGGACGGTTCATGGATTAAAGATCTACCCTAATTGCGATTTGGGATTTATACACTTTAGGCCAAAACATCGTGTCCAGAGAAAAGAGGTTTAATGATGAGATTTGTTAGAATCTTTGCTCTGGTTCTTACGGTAATTTTATGTGTGACGTTTATTGCCTGCGGCTCAGGTAAAAAAGAGACTAAAGCTGGATCAATCACGGTAACCACCACTCTCGGACAGGAATTGCAGGATCTTGATAAAGCTTATAAAGATGGTATCATAACTGAAAAAGAATACGAGAAAGCTAAAAAGGCTCTGATTGAAAAAAGAACCGAATAAAAATAAATTTGACGGATCGCCAAAAAACCGGCGATTCGTCAAATTTATGTAATCCGCCTTCGCTCCAGTTCCTGTCCACTGACCGCCCTCATTTGGCTTCTGCCCTCTGACGTCCGTAATATGCCACCTTACGAAGTATTGACAATAGGGCCCTTTCAATTTATTGATACATCTATTATTTTTTAAGAATCGAATGATGCTTATCGAAACGGGTTTGGGTCCCAGTTAAGGTTATTCGGAAACAGGAGGATACTCAATGCGTCGATGGTTAATCCTGCTTTGGCTCTTGCTTTCGGTTTTAACTTTCTTAAGTATAATTGGGTGCGCAACGTCCTTTGAGACCCGTCCGCTGGAGGAAGTTCGCTTTCAAGAAAGGTCCCAGACGCAGGACGATGGTCAATTTCGGGTTACGGCATCCGTGCTGAGTGCCGATGAGACGGAAGCCGTATTCGGCTTCGCCCTATACAAAAAAGGCATCCAGCCGATCTGGCTGGAAATTGAGAACAAAGATGATAATCCGACCTGGTCGGAGATGATAACCAACCCCATACCTTCACTTTCTTCATTCCCGTCCCCGGATTGCGATCAGACCATCAGGATGTCGATTTCGATAACCTGTACGCTGCAAGTGAAATGATTTCATACAAGGAAGCAGAATTCAGAAAGGCACTAAAGGATTTACCCTGCTGTGTCACAGACCAGGACGGCACCAGCCAGGGTAAGCCGATCAGTATTATTATTGTCGCCGACGGTCTCGAGATGCTGCGGGTTTTGATTCGAAGCGGTTGGAATGAGACGGCAAGCACCAAATTATCCCGGACCGATAATAAATATCTATCCTCCAGTATCCCGGATAATTATAGATATCAACCGGTGGAACCGCTCTATTACTACAATCGCAAGCAGGATATCTCTTTTCGGGAGGCTCGGGCAGAAGGATTCGAACAGAATAAGCTTCGGCTGTGGCTTTCACCCATGAAGGTTGAAGGACAGGAAGTCTGGATAGGGCGGGTCAGCCGCGAATACGGCAAGCCCTCTACCGGCCGGGTCATCAATAAACTGGATTTGGATGAAGTTCGAAGCTTTTTACTACAGGGTCTCTGGTACTCGCAGGGGGTTAAAAAATACGGCTTTATTCGAGGTAAAGGGGCGGCTGCACGGATTTCTGCGCCGAAAACGACTTTGAGGGGTACCACCTATGTTATGGACGGATATCGCGTCGCAATGTGGTTGACCGGCGATCCGGTGACGCTGTCAGAGGTTGAAGTGCTTGATTGGGACAGACCGCCGGAAAAGTGATAGAATTGAGTAATGAATAAGGAAAATTGAAAATTGAATATTTAAGGCACCCCTGCGGCGAATCAATTTCAATAGTGATCTGACGATAAATTGAATGAGTGAAACGTAATACACAAGTATCCACTAGTTAACAGTAAACTTTATTTTGTTCGAGCCATTCCTTGATTTTCTTCTTCGAGCTTTGGGGCGTTGGCGGGGAATGCTCTGATAAGATATTGTGGTATGGAGCATTATCCATGATTATGAGGGACTGTTCTGGAATATTAGGAAGGAGCATTTCCGTAAACCATTTTTTAAATAATTCCCAATTCATTTGACCGTGAAAATCCCCTGTCTTTCTTGTACTCTTAAACACAAGCTTTGAACCTGGAACCCAACCAGATTTAGTTATCGCCTTGATAATGATAAGACGTTCTCCTTTGCCTGTCGGCTTTTGCACCCAAGGACCGTCTTCACCGTAATACCATATAAAGTCATTGCTATGATTCTTGTT
>JAAENC010001102.1 GCA_024224815.1 Chloroflexota bacterium | reverse complement strand
GTTCCAGCATCTAATAACTGACGGAGAGCCGCAGTTGCAGTGCGACTCAATCCGCCAATCATATGAATTAATCCTAAGCCATAAAATCCTAGTCCTGGCAGAAATTTGAAGTGGACAAAATATTGGATTTTATTTTTCTTTGGATCATTGGGCGCAAAGTTTCGTCTAATAGACAAAACTTTCCTACTGCCTTCTTCGATTGTTACGATGTAAGGCAATTTTATTCCCGTTGGCTCTCCGTCGGGGCCAAGGTCTTCGAATCCTTCCAAGTCTAGATTAACGTGGCATTCTAGAATTGTGTATAAAGGATCTACTCTTTGGGATTTTGTAAGTCCTTCGACTTCTCTCTCTTTTTCTTCCAACTCGTTTGTAACTGTACCAGTTGGTTTAGTTAACTCGATGTCAGAATAAAAACCTGCAGCCATTTGCTTACGCAGATCATTTTCCGACATCTTGATAACATGGATGACTGCTTCCGCATCGTCTAATGAGGTAGCCGTATATGGAACAACAAGATCATCCGCTGGGATGAACTTAGAAACTGCTCTTCCCAATAAATCGTCATAATAAACTTTTTTAAATGTAG
>JAAENC010001101.1 GCA_024224815.1 Chloroflexota bacterium | reverse complement strand
TACTCTGATAATAGCTTGCCATTCTTATTTTCAAAATCAAGTGGCAGCGGTATACCAGTCTCTTTTGATTCAGCCGCCTTTTTTGCGGCGTTGTGTCCGATTGTGCCTAGTTCTATCGGAGATTTTATTCGCTTTGCTGCAAGGTGCTTTTTCTCATCCATTATGTCATCCTAGTTCTAGCATACCGTCATTATTAGTTTTATGTTCTGCTTCGTGTTTCACTTCGTTCATCCTAGCATACACTTGCCCAGATATACTTTTCGGACTAACGATACCAGCAAAGCCATCATACTCCTTTCCAAGCGTTTTGATAATATGCAATAGATCACCGTTGCCAGGTGTATTTAGTAACATCTCCCCGCCATCACGCCAAACATAAAAGTGATTAGCCTTATCTTTTTTATTCTTCGGAGCGGCTGGTGGAAGTTTACCGTAAGCATCGGAGAAGGTCTTGATGACATTTATCACAGTATCAGGCACTAATTCATACCAACCTGATAAGCGGCTGTCTACGGTGTCGCCTCGCGTGACCGCTTGATCTTCTTTTGTGACCTTCCTGTCTGACAGAATAGCAGCCTCAACACCTAACACCTGTACAGGCTTACGTTCTTCTTCTGATATTGCTTGCTTTTCGGCTTTCTTCTTTGCCCAAAACTCATCATCTGAAAGAGAAGGAGGTACATTTTCTTTAATACTTTCTTTAATACTTTCTTTTGTGTGTACAGTTTCTGTACCGTTTTTAGTGTTAATCGGTACATTTTCTGTACTGGTATCGGTACATTTTCTGTACTGGTTCGATTTCTGTACTACATAATTTCTATTCAATTCATACTCAAAACTATTGTACTTTTTGCGCCTTATCAGGATATTCTTCTGCAGCACTTCTTGTATCGCCTTGCTAAGTGTTTCCCTGCTTTTTATTCCTGTCAATTCCTGAAACTGCGAAAAGCTGATAACATCCGCTTGCTTGTGCCAGCCGTAAGTTTTGCGAATAGCTACCGTTATAATTTTCCAGGCGTTCGGGGAGACTTCACGCATAATGTGATCTATAGCGTCGTTTGAGAATTGCGTATGTTCTGGAGCTTTGAATGGTTGTTCTTTACCTGCGTTGTACTCTGCTTTTTCTTCGCTCATCTTTCAATCCTTTATAGGTAATAAAAAGACCCGTTCTTTTAGCAATCTGTGTCTGGTAGCCCTGAACAAAGAAATGGGG
>JAAENC010001100.1 GCA_024224815.1 Chloroflexota bacterium | reverse complement strand
CTAACGATGCATCTGTCATCATTGAAATGTCTGGAAGTAAGGTGTTCATAGGAACACACTGGGACAGAAGCTGTTGGTTTGTCCAGATTCTGACAAAGTTTTTGAAATGCGATGTTAGTGGAACTGGAGTGTCCCTGCTGGAGCAAAGGGTGCTCAAGTTCATCCAGGCAATTATTGGGAGAAGATGGAGTCTCCCCAGTTGAATATAAGAAGCTGCGAAGTTCAGCAACCCCGCAAGACTTTCCAGTGTGCGTCGAGTGGCGTAGTTTTCGTGTAGGACTGCGTGACAGCGGGCGACGATTTGATTTTTCTTTTCTTGTGGAACAGATAAAGTCCCGTTCTTCAGATCCCAGGAAACACCTAGGAATTCCACTTCTTGGGCTGGGGTTAGAGATGATTTCTCCCAGTTTATGGCAAAACCTAGATTCTGAAGTAACTTCAATGTTGTCTTCGTTGAGTCTGACAGTAGAACTGCATTCTCCGCGAAGAGGATGAAGTCGTCCAGGTAACTGAAAATAAGAATCATTAGAGTGTGAAGCTTTGATTTTATTGGCTTTATGATCCTTGTGAAAACCCAAGGTGCCGGAGATAGACCGAACGGGAGATACTGAAAAACGAAAATCCGGTTTTCTATTTTGAAGGCTAGAAATTTGTGGAACTCCCAATTCATTGGGACGTGAAAATACGCATCCTGAATGTCTATGGAGCAAGCCCACAGATCCGTCGAAATTGCTTTCGCAATTACGGCTACTGTCTCCATTTTGAACGAAGGGAAGTCTAAATGAAGGTTCAGGATCGACAGATCTATAATTGGTCGCTTTTTCCCGTTCTTTTTCAGTCGCATGAAGATACGTGAGAAGTGCAGACGTGTTGGGATAAATATTTCTCTGATAATCTTCCTTTTTAACCAAATCGGAATGAATTCTTTGAGGTCCGTAATTGTTTTTTGCGATAGAGTTACTGACGGCGGAGGTTGTAGCGTTAGATCCGGGATTGATTTGAATTATGTTGGTTGCAACTTTG
>JAAENC010001099.1 GCA_024224815.1 Chloroflexota bacterium | reverse complement strand
GTCGGGACGGTCAATTGGCATTTAAAACGGATGATCGAAAAAGGCATCGTCAAGGTTGAGCGCGCCCAACGCCGCAAACTCCGCTATATCATCACCCCCGAAGGCATCGCCCTGCGCGCCAAACTCACCGTCGATTTTATCGAGCAATCCTTCAATCTCTACAGACGCGTCCGTCAGCGTGCGCAGGGGCATATTAAAACACTCAGCGAAAACGGCCACAACAGCGTTCGAATTAACGGAAATGGCGAAGTCGCTGAAATTTGCAAATTAACCTGTCTCGAAGCAGGCATAGAGGTAGTCGAAAATCAATCTGCACCCCTTTTAGAAATTAATGGGATGAAGATACAGCTTAAGCTGGGAGAAAAAGCATGAAACACATCGTCATCACGGGCGGCGCAGGCTATATCGGATCGCTCCTGACCTCCGAGTTGCTACGGCGTGGACACAGAGTCACCGCCCTCGACTCATTGCTCTTCGGCGGGGAATCGTTGATACCCGCTATGGCAGACCCCAACTTTCGCCTCGTCAAAGCAGATTTAACTCAGCCCCGCGCCCTCCTTGATTCCATGCGTGACCAACCCCAAGCGGACGCCATTGTGCATTTGGCGGGGATCGTCGGTTTTCCGGCTTGTCAGGCACTCGGTAAGGAAGCGGCTTGGCACTATAATGTTGGGGCTGTAAAAGCAGTTTATGAGCAGGCAGCAAGTTTGGGTGTAGAGCGATTCGTCTACTCATCCACTTATAGTAATTATGGTTTTGCAAAAGAAAACGCGCCTGTGGACGAATCTGCTCGGCTTCATCCCCAATCTTTATATGCTGAAACAAAAGTTGCCGCAGAAGAGTATCTCTTGGCGCAAAAAGAAGGGCCTGCTCCATTGATCTTTCGTTTAGCCACGCTCTTTGGCATCTCGCCCCGCACGCGTTTTGATTTAATTCTAAATCAATTTGTGCTGGAAGCTTTTGCCAAACGTGAGCTGATCATTTACCAACGCGGCTATTCGCGTTCTTTTATTCACGTGCGTGATGTGATCCGTGCTATTATTTTGGGCCTGGATGCGCCAAAAGAGAAGGTGAATGGGCAGGTTTATAACTTGGGCACAGATGATGGGAATTTGACCAAAGATGAGATCGTGAATTTGGTGCTAAAACGCCTGCCTGAAACGCATATCCACTATAAAGACCTGACTTTTGGCGGCGATGTACGCGATATTACCGTCTCCTTTGAGAAGATTAAACGTGAACTTGGCTTTGAAGCAACACTCAGCGCGGATGATGGCGTACGAGAAGTTTTATATGCGCTGCAAAGCGGCCTGATAAAGAATCCGCAAGATGAGCGCTATCGGAATGCGCGTTTTATTGTGCAGTAATTCTTGTACGCGGAGTTGCACGGATTTTACGGAGTTTTTAAAGAAAAAAAGCTAGATGTGCATTGCATCTCTAAGATGCGTTGCACATTGAATAAAACCAAAGCGCCTTACAAAACCCAGAGTGCAATGCACCAAAAGTAGGTGCAACGCACTCCTTAGATAAAGTGCGTAAGGGCGGGGCGACCCCGCCCCTACCCAACAAAACGGAGAAATAAATTGACAACTTATTGGAATAATAAAAAAGTGATCGTTACCGGCGGAGCCGGTTTTCTTGGCTCTTTCGTGATCGCTAAATTAAAGGAACGTGGTGCAACGGATATTTATATCCCGCTGATCGAAGATTATGATTTAACCAGCCACGACGATATTTCCCGCCTTTTCGACCTAACACTCGAAGGGATTGACCCTGCGAACGTGGTCATTATTCATTTGGCCGCCAACGTCGGCGGGATTGGTGCCAATCGTGAACACCCCGCAGAATTTTTCTATGATAATTTGATGATGGGCGTGGAATTAATGCACCAAGCCTGGCAGCGGGGCGTTGGCAAATTCACCGCTATCGGCACAGTATGCGCATATCCGAAGTTCACGCCAGTCCCCTTCAAAGAAGAAGATTTATGGATCGGCTACCCCGAAGAAACAAATGCGCCCTATGGCCTTGCCAAGAAAATGATGTTGGTTCAATCGGAAGCCTATAGGCAACAATATGATTTCAACTCGATTTATTTGCTTCCCGTCAACCTGTATGGCCCGCGTGATAATTTCAACTTGGAAACCTCGCACGTTATCCCCGCGCTGATTCGAAAAGCAATCGAAGCCCAAGAACGCGGCGATAAAGAACTCGTCGTTTGGGGCGACGGCTCTCCGACACGTGAGTTCTTATATGTAGAAGATGCCGCCGATGGGATTGTGACCGCAACGGAAAGCTATAATGCCTCCAATCCTGTTAATCTTGGTTCCGGCTACGAAATTGCAATCAAAGATTTGGCAGAAATGATCCAAAAGCTAACTGGCTTTGAAGGCAAACTCGTCTGGGATACAGACAAACCCAACGGTCAACCTCGCCGCGGACTGAATGTAGACCGCGCCAAAGAATATTTTGGTTGGGAAGCAAAAGTCGCCTTTGAAGAAGGCATGCGCCGTACCATTGAATGGTATAGAGAAAACCGCGAACATAAACCTGCGAAAGATGATCTTTGTTAAGCAGGCTAAGGCAGAGCGTAGAGAAAAGAGATTAGAGAATAGTCCACTATAGCGGGCTTTGTAAATGTAGCACGGTCGGTTTACCCGTGCGGAACAAATTTATGGCAAAAACAGAATTGGCTACAACCCAACCCCAAAAAGAAATGCTCACCATCCGCCCACCAAAAGGCTGGATTTCGCTTAACCTGCGTGATCTTTGGCTCTACCGTGAGCTGATTACCTTTTTAACTTGGCGCGATATCCTCGTCCGCTATAAGCAGACGCTGCTCGGCGCAAGCTGGGCGATCATTAATCCCGTCGTCAACATGCTCGTGCTCCAATTCATATTCGGCAACCTCGCGCAGATGGATACAGGTGGCGTGCCGGGACCGATTTTTCGCTACACAGCCCTCCTCCCGTGGATGCTTTTCTCAAAAGCGCTCTCCTCCTCTGGGCGTTCGATGCTTACTAATCGCGGGTTAATTACGAAAATCTATTTCCCGCGCCTTGTTATTCCGCTCTCGTCGGTACTCAGTGGCGTAGTCGATTTTGGCATCTCTTTCCTCGTCATGATCGGGATGATGATCTATTACAAAGTCGCCATCTCCTGGGCAATGCTCACAATTCCGCTCCTCATCATGCTAACGCTTATCGTCGCGCTCGGTGTTGGGCTTTGGCTTTCTGCGCTCAACGTTCTCTACCGCGATGTCGGATATATTCTCCCCGTGATGACTCAGCTTTGGCTTTTCCTCTCTCCAGTTGGATATTCCTCCGCATCTATCCCTGAGAATTTGCAGCTGCTCTACGCTCTCAATCCGATGACGGGCGTGATCGAAGCCTTCCGCTGGGCGATGCTCGGCGAAGCGCCCGCGACCCTCGGCTTGCAGCTCGCTACATCAGTTGGAATCTCGTTAATTGTCTTGATCAGCGGCCTCTTCTTCTTCCGCCGCATGGAACGCACCTTTGCGGATATGATCTAGATTCTACTCTGTAATGGTCTGTAAAAAATGCCAAATGAGATGAAAGAATTAATAGAATTCCGCAATGGTTTGAAAAAGATAGAAGGAAGAGATAAATGCTTCAATTAATTTTAATTATCGCTTTGTTAGTAGGCTTTCTTTGGTGGGGTGGCAAAAAAGAGCTATTACCACAGTCGTCCAAATTTGATTTGACAACTTGGTTTTTGGCTATTGCTCAATCATTAATCCTATCTCTAAGTTTTGGGTTTTTTATATGGACAAAAACAGAAAACATCCCTCAACAATATAGTGATTTTATATCTGGCAATATTGGCTTTTCTGTTCAAAACAAAACATCAGACCTCTATGCACTATATGCTACGGTTATTGCCTTCACTGTGTTTTTTATCATAATACTTAAACTATATGATAAAGTCTTTGACAACAAAATTTTTAGCCAAGGAGCGGTAAAACTCTCTCTTTACTCCTTGGTTCCCTTTGCTATCTTAGTTGGACAGTCTTTGCGAATGAGCAAAACTATTAAATTATTAGCCTTGTCCTTGTTTTTTATCAGTCTATCGTTGGCTATTATATTTATCTTGCATTTCCTGTATAAAAAAGAATATCTACAACAAGATAAAGTTTTTATAATTGGCTCAAAGATAATATTGGGGATCATATTTCTTGGGCTATCAGAAGTAGGATTTTCGGTTTTTTTATCGAGACTAGGCTTTTTTCCCTATACAATTGGTTTATTCTCTTTCCTGATAGTAGTCAGCTACGCGATCATTCTCATCACCCACAAGAAAAAAAATAAGGAATATAAAAGAAAAATAGACTTAGGGGTTGCTTTTAGTCAGCTAGGCATACCTCTCCTCTTTTTTATTCTTGCATCCCCCCCCGTCTTACTTAAAAATGGCGTACAAACATTTTTTCCCTACAATCCTATATTATATATTTTTCTATACTGTCTCAGTCTCATTTCATTGGTCAGCATATATAAAAACTTTAAAGTTGGACAAAGAGCAGAAAAAAGAAACAGTCTATCGGTTTCACCTTGGATGCTCATTGCAATTCTTGTATATATTCAAAGCTCACGTGTAGGATGGCCAAGTATATCTCTTGACGAATATCATTCGGGAGAGTTTTATTTACCGTGGTGGTTATTTCAACACTTTGATTATTTACCTTTTTTAGATTATCAACCGGCACGCGGATTAGTAAATTATATACCAGGATTTCTTTCCCAGCTTTTTTATGATGGCACTTTTTCTGGGCAGAGCATGGTGCAAAATCATTTTGTTACCCTCTATTTATTCTTAGCATTTTTTTCCTTGCGTTTGATAGCAGGAGACTTTCTTGCATTCTTATCAGTTTTTTCTCTTTTCTCTTTTGCGGGCTCATCTGCCGGAGGTCCTATTGTAGCTATTTCTTCTTTGGTAATTTTATTTGCGTCCGTTTCAAAAAATTCGGACAGAGATTTTATCAAAAGTTTATGGTTATGGGTGGGGTTATCTTTCTTTGTTGTTTTCTTTATGGTTGCGGAAGGCGGAGTGTTTGTCTTAGGCACTCTACCCTTGGGAGTTTATATATTATTTAAGGTCTATCACTACTCAAAAAAGAAACTACTTATCTTTTTTGGCATTATTATCTTTGTGGGAGGTATTCTAGCACTTACTACTGATACAACGCATATTATTATATCTCTTATACGTTATTTGATTGAGCAATCTGGGGTAAATGATGTAGCGCATGGAATTATCTGGCAATATCCATCTTCGAGTATTAATACGAGTGTAACTAGTGGTTATCTTTGGCAATTTGTTCGATTTTCATGGTTGTTGCTCATTATCCCTATTGTTGTTTTACTAAGCAAAAAAGGGGATAATCTGTGGAGAAAGAAGGATGTGTTTTTTCTTATTGCACTTTTTATTATGAGTATCCTTATCATTCCGCGTGCTGCTGGCAGAATTGATGCTACAACGTATTCAAGACCCGGCGAAATAAGCATTGGTTTCATTTTATGCGGCTTGCCTCTGGTCGCTTTGCATTTTGTTAAAAATCATATACATAAAGCAAAAATAGTTTTGGGCATTGCTCTGATATTTGGTTTAATTGGCAATCAGGAAGTAACCTTAAGTAGAGCATTGAGGTTACATCAATATGTCGCAGATGAACCTTCAAGTATAGTTTCAGGCTCAACTCATAAATTAGAGAATATTGGTGAAGAGGTGGTGATGGATAATGATCAATTACTGCGTCAGACTAATATCAAAGGCGTTCTAGATGGTATATTATTGCACCAAGAAACATACTACGATGTTACAAATCATAATGCCGATTATGGCTTTCAGGGAAAACCTAATCCGGTTGTTGATACCGCCTTTTACAACGCTCCAACTGAGCAGCAGCAGCTAAGAACAATTGAAGAACTCCAAACAAAAAGCATTCATCTTGCTTTGGTGGATTCTAATAATATACTCCACGATGGAGGTCCTTTATCATTACGTAGTTTTTGGGTCTATCGTTTCTTACTAAATTCGTACACGCCATTCATAGATCACAATGGGTACACTTGGATGATATTAAAAAGCAAAACAAATAGAGCTACATCATCTGGATTTCATTTAGGCTCAAAAAATGAAGAGGTGGATCTACTTTCTGATATTTTTTGGCAAAAAGATTTAGCCGGACTTCCCGCATCATGGGGACAATCTATCAAGCATTTAGACCAAAAGACAGAAAATCCTGTCAACCTTTTAGTAACTGGAAAGATTCTTGATACGCATAATATGACGCAAGATAGCAATAATGAATGGAATGTAATTGGAAAAAATCATTACATCATACTTGAAATCCCAGCAGGTGCAAAAGGAGATATGCTGTATCTTGAAACAGATCGAAACATCGAAAAACATTCTTATCAAGTATTTTGGATAAATGATATTGTTCCTACTTTTGCCGAAGAGAACAGTTTTGTGTTTGAAGCAAATGGCACCCAATTTATGGTGCCTCTCTCAGCTGCACCTTCTTGGGAACTTTCTGAAATGGTCACGCAAATCAAAATTAATTTGCCGAAAAATTTTAGCGGAAAAATACATTTTAATAAAATTATTCTATACGATCGCACTGATATTAGATAGCTTGCATTGTGATTAAAAGTTGGTTAAAAATGGTAACAAAAGTTAAATATCTTATTCTCGGAGCAGGGCCTAGCGGATTAGCTTTTGCAACCAGACTAAAACAACTAGGAGAGACATCTTTTCTTCTTCTTGAAAAGGAAAGTGAAGCAGGTGGTCTTTGCCGCAGCAAAGAAGTAGATGGTGCTCCCCTTGATATTGGAGGAGGACATTTTCTTGATGTACGTAAAACAAAGGTGGTAGATTTTCTTTTTGATTTTTTACCTAAAGAGGAATGGAATCAATTTGATCGAATATCAAAAATCCGTACTGATAGGTTTGAAATTGATTATCCTTATGAAGCAAATATATGGCAACTTTCTACGGATGACCAAATCAGGCACTTGGTTTCTATCATGAATTCGGGCAGTAGCAGAGACACAGAAATGCCGCAGAAATTTAAAGATTGGATTATTTGGAAATTAGGGGATGTAATTGCCCAAGATTATATGTTGCCATATAACGAGAAAATATTTTCCGGGATCGATATAAATGACCTAGGAACATACTGGCTTTACAAACTACCGGATGTTTCGTTTGAAGCAATTTTGCGTAGTTGTCTAACAAAAGAGCCCTACGGCAATATTCCCGCTCATGCTTGTTTTTATTACCCTAAAGAGCATGGTTATGGTGAGGTTTTTCTTAGAGTGGCAAATACTATCAAGGAAAACCTGCGACTTGATACACCTGTAAAGACAATAGATATTGAGACCCTGACAGTTAATGATGAGTTTCAGGGTGAAAAAGTTATTACAACCATTCCTTGGCATGAAATAGTAAGCAACCAGTCAATTCCAAATCGTATAAAAGATAATATAGAAAAACTCAAATACACTTCTGTAGATATAGCTTATCAATCCAAAAATGAGGCAACCAGCGCACATTGGACGTATTTTCCAAGTAAGCAGTTGCCGTATCATCGAGCCTTATATCGACACAATTTTATAAAAGGTGCTCAAGGATATTGGCAAGAAATTAATGCCGCACGCACAACAGATGATTTAACCATTATCAACCACAACAAATATGCTTATCCATTAAATACTATCGACAAACCGCAGGCTATCGAAGAAGTTATAGATTGGGCAAAGTCTAAATCTATAATTGGGCTTGGACGATGGGGTGAGTGGGTTCACATGAATTCTGATGTTGCCGTTGAAAAAGGAATGCTTTTAGCAGAAAGCTTCGTAAGAAGCTAAAGAGAATTTATGAAAATCACACTTTGCTTGCTCACAATGAACGAAGTTATTGGTTGTAAGAATGATGTTCCACAAATTAACCGAGACCAATTTGATGAGATATATGCTATTGATGCTGGTAGCACTGATGGCACTATAGAGTACTTGGAAAGCATGAATATCCCTGTATATATTCAGCCGAAAAAAGGACTCAACGCAGCTTGTATTTATGCTTTCGAAAGATGCTTAACAGACGCGTTAATTTTTTTTCATCCCAAGGGAAGTGTAACAGTATCTGAGGCAGAGAAATTCAGGCAGTATTTTGAACAAGGATATGATTTGGTTGTTGCAAGCCGTAATATAAAAGAAGCTAGAAATGAAGAAGATAATCAAATCTTTAGACCTAGAAAATGGTTCGTCTCTTTGCTTGCAATCACATCTGCTGCATTATTTTGGCGAGGAAAAGGCACAATGGTTTGGGATGTGCTACATGGATTTCGTGGGATGACTGTTGATGGTTTTTCAAAAATAAACCCAGTAGATTATGGGCTTTCTATTGACCTTGAGATGGTAAGCCGATCCTACAAAAAAAATCTGAAAAGGATTGAATTTCCTACTATTGAAGTAAAAAGGTTGGCTGGCACAACACATTTTAAAGCTTTTCCCACTGGCAAAAAGCTTCTTAAATACTTAGTAAAAGAAATGCTCCGTAAAGATTAGAAGCATAAGCATCTATATTTACAATGAAAAAACATATAACCTCTCTATAAAAACAGTTTTTACAGAAAAGAAAAAAATATGACAATAGCAGTACACGTAGAAAACCTCGGTAAACAATATAAAATTGGTACAGCCCCGCAAAATCGCGGCGGTTATAACACCCTGCGCGACCAGATCGCGGGTGTATTCTCACGCCAAAAACGCCTTGAAGCCAAAAAGCCCGACAATATGATTTGGGCTGTCAAAGATATTAATTTTGACGTGGAGCAAGGTCAGGTTTTGGGCATTATCGGCCATAATGGCGCAGGGAAAAGTACCCTGCTCAAATTACTCTCTCGCGTGGTTGAACCCACCGAAGGGATGATGCAATTACGCGGACGCGTCGGCTCTCTCCTTGAAGTAGGTACAGGTTTCCACCCTGAGTTAACAGGGCGCGAAAATCTCTATCTCAATGGTGCGATTCTCGGAATGCACCGTTCTGAGATCACGCGCAAATTTGACGAAATTGTCGCTTTTTCTGAAGTGGAGAAATTCATTGATACCCCCGTCAAACGTTATTCTTCAGGCATGTATTTGCGCTTGGCTTTTGCTGTTGCTGCGCATCTTGAACCGGAGATTTTGGTTGTGGACGAAGTTCTCGCTGTAGGCGATGCCGAATTCCAGCGCAAATGTATCGGTAAGATGAACGACGTCGCCGATGCAGGCCGAACGGTGCTTTTTGTGAGCCATAATATGTCGGCGGTGTTGCGATTAACGGACGAATCTATTGTGCTGGAAAAAGGCAAAATGATTATGCGTGCGCCCACAGCGGAAGCGGTGGATTATTATCTCTCGGCTGGGCACGCGCGGGCAGGGGAAAAAGTTTGGGAGCCGGAAGATGTCCCTGTAACGGCAGCACCTTTCAATCCACGAGCGATCCGCATTGTCGATAATCGCGGAAATATTGTCGAGACTATCCGATCTACTGAAGAATTTACGCTCGAATTTGAATACGATCTCTCTGCGCCGATCACGGGGCTGAGAGTTGGAATCTATCTTTATACCGCGCGCGGAGAGCCGGTTTTCACATCCTTCGATACGGATGATCCGCGCATGTTTAATACCCACACCGAGCGCAAAGCAGGACGTTATATGAGCCGCTGCGTGGTGCCGCCCGATTTGCTGAATACGGGGCGTTATACGCTGGGCGTGAACGCGAGTTCTTATCGAATTCGGCGCTATTTTGCCGAAGAGCGCACGCTGGAATTCAACGTTGACCCCGCCGGTGCGCCCGGCATGCATTGGGATGAGCCGCGACCAGGTGGCATTCGTCCAAGACTTGATTGGAAGATTGAAAAGCTAGATAAGTAGAGACTAGAGAGAAGAAAATGGTAGCGACTCTCTTCTCTCTGGTCTTCTATTCTCTAAAAAATGAACAAAACCAAACTAAAAGACCTCCTCGGCGACCTGCCCTACACCGCAGAACTTTACTGGCTCATCCAGCAATCGGATAAGCCCCCTATGGGCGGCTACTCTGCCGACAAATTAAAAGAAGCCCTCCCACGCTGGGTAGAGCAGGCAAAAGCCGCGCAACGCCCAAAAACCGGCAAACGCGTACTCATTTTTACAATGCTGCGCTATTGGGTCGAGCATTCTGCCATGACGGCCCTCGCCCTCGCCGCTCTCGGCCACGAAGTCACCCTCGCCTATCTTCCCCACGCCCACTGGAAGAAACCCGTCAGCAAATTTGACCTGCGCCGACAGGATTTATATCTAAAAGATGCCCTAAAACCCCTCAATGGGATGGTACAAACAATTTCACTTCTCGATGCCCCTCAAGCGGATTCTCTCCCCGAAGAAATTTCCAAGCAACTGGATGCCGCCGCATATCGCGACACCCAATATTCCCTGCTCCACGAAGAAATTGACGTGGAATCCAATCTCTATGCGATGCGCCACACACGTGACCTGCGGCATGCTTCCGTTATCTTGGCGTTTTTGCAGAAGAACAGCTTCGATGCGATAACCCTCCCCAACGGCTCAATCCTCGAATTCGGGATGACCTTCAAAGTAGCGCAATATCTAAATATCCCCGTCACAACCTATGAATACGGCGAACAAAGCGAACGCATCTGGATGGCCCAAAACGCCGACGTCATGCGTCAAGACACATCCAATCTCTGGAACGCAAAAAAAGATACTCATCTCAGCGAAGCCGAATGGGATCGCGTAAAAGACTTCTTCTCCGCTCGTCAAGGTGGCGGCTTATGGGAAAATTTTTCCCGCACATGGCAAAATATCGAATCACAGGGCGCATCCAAAGTCCGCGAAGAACTTGGCCTCGACGAACGCCCGCTCATTTTGCTCCCCGCCAACGTCCTCGGCGACAGTTTAACGCTCGGACGCCACACCTTCAGCAAAAGCATGACAGAGTGGATGACCCGCACCATCGAGTTTTTCGCCAAACGCGACGATGTTCAATTCGTCCTCCGCGTCCACCCTGGTGAGGGAATTGGCTGGGGCTTATCGGTCTACGACATCCTGACAGAAAAATACCCCGAACTGCCCGAAAATATCCACATCCTCCGCGCGGACGCAAAAATCAACACCTACGACCTCGTCAACACAGCCGATATCGGGTTGGTCTTTACAACAACAGTCGGCATGGAAATGGCCATGATCGGTCTGCCCGTCATCGTTACGGGGCAGACTCATTATCGCGGTAAAGGCTTCACCCTCGAACCCAATTCTTGGGAAGAATACTTTGAAATTCTCGAGAAAGTTATTGCCGATCCCAAAGCCCACGCTCCCAGCCGCGAAGATGTAGAATCCGCATGGACATACGCCTACCGCTTCTTCTTCGAATACCCCCAACCCTACCCCTGGCACGTCCAACACTTCTGGGAAGACGAAGAAAAATGGCCCCTCGAAAAAGTCATGACAGAAGAAGGCTTATCAAAATTTGAAAAAACCTTCAGCTATTTGGCTGGAGAAAAGATAGATTGGCAATAGGATGATTTTGCGAGCGGAGCGAAGCAATCTCACGGTTTATGAGACTGCTTCATCGCAAGAACATGCTCCTCGCAGAATCATAGAGAAATCTGCCAAATCTACACAATCTGTGGATAATAAATGAATTATAAAAAAATCGGCGCCATCTTCACCCACATCTACACCGGCTCGGGCATTTTATTTGCCTTTTGGGCTGCCCTTGCCCTCTACGAAAAGAACATCACTGTCTTTCTTATTAGCCTCTCAATAACAGTCATCATCGATGCCACAGACGGCACCCTCGCCCGCTACTTCGACGTTAAAAAGAACGCCCCTTTCATCGATGGCGCAACGATGGACAATATCGTAGATTTCATCACCTACACCTTTCTCCCCATCTTAGCCTTGGTAATTTTCGGCATCCTCCCAGCAAATCTGACTTGGGTCGCATTCTTTCCCCTCGGCGCCAGCATCTACGGTTTCAGTCAAATCCAAGCCAAAGTAGATGCCTCCTTCGTCGGCTTCCCCTCCTACTGGAACGTCCTTTTTCTATATCTATATATTTTACAATTCCCCGCGATCTGGGTCGTCATTATTCTCATCTTTTTATCCATCATGACCTTCGTTCCCATCCGCTATCTCTACCCCTCACGCACTAGCTGGAAGCAAACCCTAACCCTCATCATCACCCTCATCTGGAGCGTAGCCATCATCGCCCTCTGCCTCTACCCGGACGCAATCTGGGCAAAAAGAACCGCCCAATTTTCCCTCCTATACCCCATCTATTACGCCATCATGTCCCTCGTCTACCATCAAAAAATCACCAAAGAAAAAACCCTCACGCAATCTGCCTGAGTTATGGATAATAAAATATGACAAAGAATACAAAACAAAATGTCCGAGAATTCTACGACCAAGTCGGATGGTCACAGGAAGAAGACGGAAATTACCAAAATGCTCGATATGAAGACCTGCGCCCCGTTTCGGCGGAATATATAAGCCGGACCCGCCTACGTGTAAATAAACATCTACTACCCTCAGGCAAATACCTGCTGGACGCTGGGTCAGGCCCCGTCCAATACCCCGAATATCAGACTTACTCCCAAAACTACGACTACAGAGTCTGCGCTGATATTTCGATCACCGCCCTCCAAGAAGCAAAAAAACGCCTCGGCGACCACGCCCTCTGCGTCGTTGCAGATGTGGCAAATCTCCCCTTCAAAGAAGATGCTTTCGGCGGCATCGTCTCCATGCACACCATCCACCACCTCCCGATGGAAGAACACAAAGCAGCCTACAAAGACCTTTATCGTGTGCTTGGTGCTGGCAAAAAAGCCGTCATCATCAACGGCTGGAGCGACCCTTTCCTGATGAAACTCTTTGAGCCCCTCATCCAGTTGGGGCGCGTACTTTCAGGTCGCCCAACTCAATATGGCAAGAAAAAAGGTTCAGACGGCGAAAAGGATTCTGGCACTTTCGTTCGCAAAATGAACGCGCGTTGGCTACAAAAAGAACTTAAAGACCTTTTCACCGTCGAAATCTATTCCTGGCGCAGCCTTAGCACAAGATTTTTACGCTGGTTCATCAAACCAAAATTCGGCGGCAAGTTTTTCCTGAAAGTCATCTTCTGGAAAGAAGATAACTTTACACACTTCTTCGGAAAACACGGCCAGTACCCAATGATTGTCTTTAAGAAAGAAGATAAGTAGAGAGTAGAGAAAAGTAGAACTGCATTGCACCTTTTCTCCCCTAAATTCCACGTTTTCGGAATTTGGGGGAGATGACCGAAAGGGCAGAGGGGGCGGTGCGTTGCAGTTCGGATTACCAAAATGTCAAAATACACCGACCAAAACTATCTCAAAACCGAGCAGTATAAAGATGCTTCAAACCTGAATGCGCGCATATTAATTCATGAGCGTTTCAGCGAAAATAAGCAAGGCTGGGCATCCTGGGTTTTCGATACCTATCAAACACTACCTAATCCTGCAAAAGTCTTGGAATTAGGCTCCGGCTCGGCCTTTATCTGGACATCTTGCCCCGAGCGGATCCCCGCCGAATGGGATTTAACGCTCAGTGATCTCTCCACCGGGATGTTGACAGCGGCAAGCAAGAATACTTCAGGTTTGTCCCGCTCTTTTTCCTTCCGCGAGATAGACGCTCAATCCATCCCCTTTGATGATGAGAGTTTTGACATCGTCATCGCCAATCATATGCTTTACCATGTACCGGATAGGCCGAAAGCGTTGCGTGAAATTCGACGTGTGCTTAAAAGTGATGGCGTTCTCATTGCGGCAACAAATGGAAATAAGCACCTTGCAGAAACAAACAAATGGTTGAAGGCTACTAGCACCGATCCTAACTTTACGCCCTTAGGGAGTCTCTTTCGGCTAGAGAATGGAAGAGAACAACTCAAAGCATACTTCTCCTCTGTTGAGATTTTGCGCTATAAAGATAGTTTACATGTCACTGATGTTGACCTATTGATGGGTTATATCAAGTCGATGTCAAAGATTAAAGGCGTGACCTCATCAGCCTTATCCGAAATTGAAGCGGAACTCAAAAATATCCTTGCCGAAGAAGGCGAGATATTTATTCAAAAAGATTCTGGCTTGTTTAAAGCCACAAGGTAAGAACTACATTGCACTTGGAGCAAAGCGGAAAGTGCGTTGCAGTTCGGTTTGCTATTACCAGACCCGCAGTGCAACGCATCTTATTGGATGCAATGCACTGCTACATCTAAAAAAATGGAGAAAACTATGGACTGGACAAATAAAACCATTCTCGTCACCGGCGGGACAGGCTCATTCGGCAAGAAATTCACAAAAATGCTTTTAGCGGAGAAGAACCCGCAAAAAATCATCATTTTCAGTCGAGATGAACTCAAACAACACGAAATGCGTGTAGCTGGCTATAACGATCCGCGCTTGCGCTATTTCATCGGCGATGTCCGCGACCGCGACCGCCTTTTGCGCGCCATGCACGATGTAGATGTTGTCGTTCACGCAGCCGCACTTAAGCAGGTTCCCGCCTGCGAATACAACCCGATGGAAGCCATCAAAACCAATATTATCGGCACATCGAACGTCGTCGAAGCCGCGCTGGATGCGGGCGTGAAAAAAGTGCTCGCCCTCAGCACCGATAAAGCCGTTAGCCCTGCAAATCTTTATGGCGGCACAAAATTGGTCGGCGAAAAACTGGTTATTCAATCTAATAATTATGCGGCAGGACGCGCCACGCGCTATTCCTGTGTCCGCTACGGGAACGTCGTCGGATCGCGCGGCTCGGTCGTCCCGCTATTTTTGAAAATGCGCGCCACAGGCAAACTAACTGTCACCGACGACCGCATGACACGTTTTTGGCTCTCTCTCGAACAGGGTGTCCAATTCGTCATTAACTGCATCGAGCAGATGGAAGGCGGCGAAGTTTTCGTCCCTAAAATTCCATCCACTACCGTCGTAGACCTCGCCCGCGCCATTGCCCCCGATGCCGAGATCGAAATTATCGGCATCCGCCCGGGCGAAAAACTCCACGAAGATTTGCTCTCCGTAGACGAATCCCGCCACTCGGTCGAGCTCGACGAGATGTTCGTCGTCCAGCCCGTCGAAGCGAGCTGGTTCGGCTACTCGTGGCAAGACAAGGGCAAAACCCTCCCCGAAGGCTTCTCCTACACCAGCGACAACAACTCCGAGTGGCTCGATCTCGAAGGCATGAAAAAATATATCGCGCCTTTTGAGAAAGCCTATAACGAAGGTACTTTAGAAGGTTAAATAACACAGCTCCTGAGCGGAAGGCAACTGTATTTGAGCCTGTAGACGAAGGACATTTTATAAAAATCGCTCTTCGTCTGCGCTACGCTCCGCTCAGAGACTGGAAATATTATGAAAATTCTCGTCACAGGCGCATCAGGTCTTTTGGGATTAAATCTCGGACTTCGGATGCACGAACGTTATTCCATTGTTGGGCAGGATCGCGGTAAATTAGCCTCTACGCCCTTTGAGCTTGTCCGAGCGGATCTCCTCGACCCTTCGGCTTGCTCCCGTTTAATTGACTCTGTCCGCCCCGATGCAGTCATCCACACCGCCGCGCTTGCCAATCTTGAATCTTGCGAAAATGACCCGGCAACCTCCCGCCTGCTCAATGCTGAAGTGCCCAGTCTATTAGCAGAATCTTGTACCAAACACGATATTCAACTTATCCACATCTCCACCGATGCCGTTTTTGATGGCACAAAAGAAGGTATCTACACCGAAGAAGATACGCCAAACCCCGCCGGTGTTTATGCCGCCACAAAATTACAAGGCGAAGAAAATGTCTTGTCGATTTATCCACAAGCAGCTGTAGCGAGGGTAAATTTCTTCGGCTGGTCGTTGAGTGGAACACGCTCGCTCTCTGAATTCTTTTTCAATACGTTAGGGGCGGGCAAAACCTGTAATGGCTTTGACGATGTTTACTTCTGCCCCATGTTCGTTGGCGATTTGGCAGATACCCTGATCGGGATGCTGGAAAAAAGTTTGTCGGGCACGTACCACGTTGTCGGGTCACGGGCGATTACGAAATATGAATTTGGGCAGGAGATCGCTAAAGTCTTCGGCTTCGACGCGGGGCTGATCAATCCTATTTCTGTATCCGATTCCGGCTTAACGGCAAAACGATCTAATAACTTGCGACTATCTATCCACAAGCTTTCCACAGCACTAGGACGAGAAATCCCCGACTTTTCCACTGGTTTGACGCAGTTCTATACACAATATAAACAGGGTTATCCACAGAAAATGCGGAGTTATCAACAGGAATAGCGCGGGAAGCACCTGAACGAGAAAGCGAGATTTCACAAGCTATCCACTTATTTTTTGAGTTATATAATACACAATATAAACAAGGTTATCCACAGAAAAGAGCGAGTTATGCACAGGTGACGAGTGAAAAGTGATGCGTGAAGGTTTTTCACTCGTCACTCATCATTTTTCAAAAGGAGCAAAAATGGACATCAAAATCGGAAATCGTTTAATTGGCGAAAATCACCCGACCTATTTCATCGCCGATATTGCTGCGAACCACGACGGCGATATTGAGCGTGCAAAAGACCTGATTCGTCTCGCAAAAGAAGCGGGGGCGGATGCCGCGAAATTTCAGAATTTCAAGGCGAAGAAAATCGTCTCAGATTATGGGTTCAAGTCGATGGGTGGGCAGGTTTCGCATCAGGCGACGTGGAAGAAGTCGGTTTTTGATGTCTATCAGGATGCCGAAGTCCCGCTAAATTGGACATCGGAACTCGCTGAAGAATGCAACGAAGTTGGGATTGAGTATTTCTCATCCCCATACGATTTTGAAGCCGCCGATATGCTCTACGACTATATGCCCGCCTACAAAGCTGGCTCTGGCTTAATCTCCTGGCCCGATTTTTTGGTCTATATGGCGAAAAAAGGGAAACCGATGTTAATTGCCACCGGCGCATCGGATATTGGCGATGTGACTCGAGCAGTTCGCGCGGTACAAGCCGTAAATGAGCAAATTATTCTCTTCCAGTGCAATACAAATTACACCGCCAGTGATGATAATTACAACCATCTGAATTTAAATGTTTTGAAAACCTACAAATCCTTATTCCCGAATCTTGTTTTAGGATTATCAGACCACACCCATAGCCCCGCTCCCGTAGTTGGGGCGGTAGCGATGGGCGCGCGCGTGATTGAGCGTCATTTCACCGATAGCAATGACCGCGAAGGGCCAGATCATAAATTTGCGATGAATCCAGATACTTGGGCTGAGATGGTAGAGCAAGTTCACACGCTGGAGCGTTCGCTTGGTTCAGGCGATAAGTTTGTAACCCCCAACGAAAAAGAAACTTACATGTTGCAACGCCGTTGTTTACGTGTTGCTCGTGATATAAAAGCGGGCGAAATATTCACCGCTGAGATGGTTGAGCCGCTACGTCCGGCTGTTTCAGGTGCCTTAATGGCGTGGGATACGGATGCCGTTGTTGGTAAAAAGGCGTTGGTTGATATGCCTTATGGGAAAGAGCTCCGCTGGGCTAATTTGAGTGAGTGAACCCACGAAAATACACGAAGAAAATTGGAGAGCTGCATTGCACCCGATAGGGTGCGTTGCAGTTCGGCTCTATGACCTAAATACGCAGTGCAATGCATCCATTCGGATGCAACGCACTACTACTATAAAAATATGAAGATAATCTTTTTCTCAATGGGATATTCCCCCCACGACCACCGCTTTCTTTCTGGCTTGGCAAAGACCGAGCATAAGGTCTATTTTGTGCAACTGGAAAAGGCGAATAATGACGCGCTTCCTCCTGAGATTGAATTAGTTGATTGGGCGGGGGGCAAAGGTAATTTTCGCTGGATCGATGTGCCGAAATATGTACGCAGCCTGAAAACATTCATTGACAAAATCCAGCCCGATATTTTGCATGCAGGACCGATCCAGACAGTGGGATTGATCGCTGTTTTAACCAAGTTTCGCCCGCTCTTGATGATGTCGTGGGGATTTGATTTGATGGAGGATGTTTATCGCAACGCGTGGTGGGATTGGGCAACAAAATATGTTCTGCGCAGAAGCACTTTCTTTATCAGCGATGCTCAGGTCACACGAAATAAAGCTATTGAATATGGAATGAACCCCGACCGCACCATCGTTTTTCCGTGGGGCGTAGATTTAACGCATTTTAAGCCTTTGGATGTAGAAAAGGCCAAAGAATTGACCTTGTTTTGCAACAGAAGCTGGGAGCCGCGTTATGGCGTAGATGTTCTCGCCGAGGCATTTGTTAAGGTTGCAATGAGCAAGCCAGAATTAAGATTGAATCTGCTGGCAGGTGGCTCGGAGGAGAATCGGATTCGGAAAATCCTGCAAAAAAATGGGGCTATTGACCAAGTCCGTTTCAAGGGATATATCCCACAAAAAGATTTGCCGCGCCATTATAATGAAGCGGATATTTATATCTCGCCTTCGCATGTGGATGGCTCATCCGTTTCGCTGATGGAAGCGATGGGTTGCGGGCTGCCCTGCCTGATTTCGGATATCCCCGCAAATAAAGAATGGGTGGTCGAGGGTGAAAACGGCTGGCTTTTCCCGGATGGAAATGCCGATGCGCTCGCGGAAAAAATCTTGCGTGCCGCCGAAAAGCGTGATACGCTGAACGAAATTGGTGCGCGCTCCCGACTTGTTGCCGAGCAGCGTGCCGATTGGACGAAAAATTTTGCAAAATTGCTGGAAGCCTACGAGCGGACAGCCAAATTTATTTAAAAGGAGTTTATGATGATGGTTTTTACTTTAATTCTTGCTTTAGCTTTTGCTGTGGTTGCAGTAATCTTTGCGCTGGCTAACCCAATGATCGTACCGATCAATTTCTTTGGGCTACAAACTGAAGGCTCATTGGCGATGTTTATTTTGATCTCTATCGGCATCGGCATCGTGATTGGTGTTTTGCTCATGACCCCTGGCGCAGTAAAACGCAATTTGGCCTTGGCCGGTCAGAAAAAGAAACTTAAAGGCGCAGAAAAAGAATTAGATGTGCACAAGAGCAAAGTGACTGAGTTTGAAACAAAGGCCCAGCAAGAAGAACAAGCCAAAAGAGAAGTGATCGATGATGTCCAGAAAAGACTCGACGACGCGATGAAGTAGAAAATGACCTTATCTTTTGAAAATTTAGTTGAAGGTTTTCGTGGTCTTGGTGTAAAAACTGGCGACACGCTACTCGTTCATTCCTCCTATAAATCTTTCGGCGGCGTGGACGGTGGACCGCAAACTGTTATTAATGCTCTGCTCGAAGTTTTGGGTGAAGAAGGCACGCTCGTGATGCCCACTTTCAATTTCAGCTTCTGCAAAGGCAAACCTTGGAACGCGCGTGAAACCCGCTCACAAATGGGTGCTATCACCAATCTGGTACGCACCGACCCTAGAGCGAAGCAGGTTTTTCACCCGATCTATTCCTTTGCAGTGATCGGGAAACACGCCGAAGCCTTTGGCGCAATCCGTGAAAAAAGTAGCTACGGACCAAACTCCGCTTTTGCAAAACTCTGTGAATTAGACGGCAAGATCATGGTCGTTGGGCTTTCTTATAACAACAGCATGACCTTCTTCCACCACATCGAAGAGATGGAAGGCGTGGACTATCGCTACCTGAAAGATTTCACAGGCAATATTACCGATTGGGATGGAAATACGACTGTCGATACCTACCAAATGCTTGTTCGCGATATCGAAATAGGCGTACAAACAATGGTTGACCCGATGGGTGCGTTGATGGAAGAAGCGGGTGTTATTAAATCTCACCAAATCGGCGAAGCGGATGTGAAGCTGATGAAAGCGAATGAAGTTTATGAGTTTACTGTCCGCGAAATGAAGCGAGATCCGTTTTTGCTCTATCAAATCGAGAAATAATGGAACGCGGATTTGGCGGATTAAACGGATTTGTGCTGATTTTTAAATATTGTTTTTTAAACACTGAAAATGCCGAAAATGAATTTTCTGCTTAGATACCAAGTCCGATTAATCGGACTTCTTGTCTAAGCAGAGATTTCAATCTCGCTCGCTATATAATATAGAGAAACAACCTAAAACATGAGATGCAATGCATAAAAAACTGGTATGTATCTTGGATATCTCAAAAATTAATACAAAAGACATAACCAAAGGGTTCTTTGGCTGGATAACATCTAGCAATATTTTGTTTTCATTCTTGTATTATTACTTGTTTCTTTATCCATCTGGTAATCGGATAGAAGAATACAAAATTTCTATTGTCATTTGGATTTTTGCGATAATTATAAATTCAGTATTTTTGTTGTATAAGAAAAATTGGATATGTGTTGGCATCATTTTGGCAATTCTTATTAATATCAGCATATGGCTTATTTTCTTTTTCGGAGGAATAGATCATTTGTCTCTAAAAGAATTACTTTCCTATACGATAACCCCTCTTCCCGTTGGGATTTTTAGGGTGCTTTGCTGTTAGAAGCAACCCCCAGCGGATTCTCGTAGATTTTTAAAAACAAAAAAGCTTTTAAAATCCGCGTAAATCTGCCTAATCCGCACCATCCGCGTTCCATCTTTTAAGCCTATGAAACCTTATTCATCCCTTAAATCCATCATCGCCGAACTGCTGCCCCTGCACCGTACCATCGTCTCCGACGACATGGACAAAACCCTCGAGATTATCGGCGGCTATCTCCCCGACCAAGCCAACTACGAGCTACAAACTTACTCACCGGGCACCAAAGTTTGGACGTGGGTCGTCCCCGAGCGTTATATCGTCCACGAGGCATATCTATCAACTGAAGATGGCGAAAAAATCGTCGATTTCGCCGACAATCCCCTCCATATCATTTCCTATTCTCTCCCCATCGACAAAACCCTGAGCTGGGAAGAGCTCGAACCCCACCTGCGCTACAGCGAAAAATTCCCCGATGCCATCCCCTGGGAATTTAAATATTATGAGAGAGATTGGGGATTCTGCCTGAGCAAAAACCAATTCGATGCGCTCGACCGTGATGCCCGATACCGAGCAGTAATACGCTCCGAATTCGCCCGTGACCCTGAGCTTGGGATGCGTATCGGACACGGGGTGATTCATCCCGAAGGTGGTGCCGCCAAAGGCGCTGGCGAGATCATCGTCCAAGCCCATAGCTGCCACCCCATGCAAGCCAACGATGATCTGGCGGGCGTCGTCTCGACAATCGAACTCGCCAAAAGACTCGCCGAAAATCCGCTCCCCGAAGGCTCGATGAGCATCCGTTTCTGGTTTGGGCCAGAGACCATCGGGACTATTGCCTATTTGGCAAATAACGAAGATTTAATCCCTAATCTACAGGGCGGCATCTTCATGGAAATGACGGGCAACAAAAACAAACTTGCCTGGCATCACTCAAGGCAACATACTCATCTCCTCGATAGAATTACGCAATATGTTTTGAAAGATAAAGAAGTCGACGAAAGAGATTTTGCCGCCGCTCCCGCCAACGACGAACGCGTGATTAACGGCCCCGGCGTAAACGTTCCTTGTATCTCTCTCAATCGTTTTCCTTACGATGAATATCACACCACTGAAGACAATCTCAACATCATGGACGAAGAGATGCTGGTTGGCGCAACCGACGTCGCTGAAGAGATCATCCGCATCTTCGCCACCAACTACATTCCCAAAAGAACATTTCGAGGGCCCGTCTTTCTCTCCGGTCACGGACTCTGGGTCGATTGGCGCGAAAATTGGAATCTGAACCGCGCTATCGAAAAGATCATGATGCGCTTCGAAGGCCAACACTCCATCTTCGACATCGCCGAAGAAACCGGTCTCGATTACTGGGAAACCTACGAATACGTCGAAAAATTTAGAGCGAAGGGATTTGTAGAGAGATTGCCGATCCCCTCCGAAGCGCATACTGAGTAATCATGGATAAACTTGATGTAGGAAATAAATTGTTTTTAGAACTCAAAAGCAATCCGCCCACTTGGTGGGAAAACCTTCTTAGAGATGAAGATCTTTATATTGAGATACGAAAAGATAATTATATTGATGTTTATTTCAATGGAGGGGGGATTATTCGTAAATTAAAATTTACGAGAGGGGAATACTCTGGCTCAATTCATTTCAAGTATTTACTCTCGGATAAAGCTGAATATATCAAATATGATTTTACTACTCCTAAGGTTTTTCTGGCACAAGAGAAAATAAAATTATTATCATTTGTTAATTTCGACCCCGAAGTTCTTCGGCGTATAAAAAACAATATCAAGAACCATTATTCTGCAAATTCTGAAAAAGGAATACAAGCTAGATTTATCAATAAGGCTGGATGTTTTCTTGATACAGAGTTTGCCTATAATTACGCAGATAATAAGTTACGAATTGACCTCATCTGGGTAGATAAACACAACAAAAAGATACTCTTTGTTGAATTGAAAACGATGGGTGATAGCCGTTTATATACCAATGAGATACACGAGCAGCTGAAAAAATATCATGATTTTTCTTGTCGCTTTGAAGGCGAAATAGTCGACTATTATCAAAAACTATTTGCCATAAAAAAGAGCCTAAATATCTTGCCAGCAGGATTAAAGTCGCTGGATTCTTTGGAAGGTTTTACCTTAGAGAAAAAACCTTTACTCTTATTTGGCGATTGCAATCAAGTATGGATTAATCAAAACACAGGTAATATTGATAAAAGAATTAAGAATGTTGCTATTGGTGCTTATTATTTTGGGGGAGCAACATACAATTGTGATTTGATTCCGAAAACCAAGAAAAACCGTCATGTTTTTTGAGAAATCTCACTATCTATGAAACCTAAAACAGTCGCCATCATCCAAGCCCGCATGTCTTCCACCCGTTTGCCGGGGAAGGTGCTCCTTGACATCGCCGGAGAGCCGATGCTCGCCCGTGTCATCGAGCGTGCCAAACGCGCCAAACTCGTGGACGATGTTGTCCTCGCCACCACCACCGATCCCAGCGATGACCCTGTCGCTGAGTTCTGTGCCGAGCGCGGCTATAATTTCACGCGCGGCAGTCTAAATGATGTTTTGGATCGTTATTATCAGGCCGCAAAAGAATATAAGGCTGATGTAATTGTGCGGCTAACAGCCGATTGCCCTGTGCTTGATTCTGATCTTGTCGATGAAGCCATCACCGCGCAGCGCGAAGGGAATTTCGATTTCGTTGCTAATCGTTTACCTCCACCAATGGGGCGCTCTTTCCCGATTGGCCTGGACACGGAAGTCTGCACTTTTTCTGTCCTCGAAAAAGCATGGCAGGAAGCCACCGAGAAACACCAACGCGAACACGTCATGCCCTATCTCTACGAAAACACCACACTGAACACTGAAAACCGAAACCTGCACACCGGCACCTCCCCCCGTGGTTTCAAAATCGCCCTCGTTAACCACCATCCCGATCACGGCAATCTCCGCTGGACAGTTGATACGCCCGAAGATTTAGTATTTATCCGCGAGATTTTTACTCGCTTTGAAAATGACGATTTCGGCTGGAAAGATGTCTTGGCGTTGCTGGAGAAAGAGCCTGAGCTTGCCAAAATCAACGCCGATGTGCACCATAAAACTTTGATGGAATAAATCCAAACGGAGCAGTGCGTCGCACCAGGTTTTAACGGGATTGGTTTGTCGCCCAAGCAATATCCCGTTTAACGACATCTAGCTAAAAGGCTAGTGCGACGCACTCCCGCAACCGAAAAAATGACACTTCTAACACTTTTCTCCTCCCCAAAACCCTTCACCGATCCGCATATCAACATCATCCAGCGGAACGCGATAGCATCGTGGACAAAATTGGATGATGTGAAAGTCATCCTGCTCGGCGACGAAGAGGGAGAAGCCGAAGCCGCCCGTGATTTGGGCGTGCTACACCTCCCGAACGTGGACGTCAACGAGAAGGGGACGCCGTTAATCTCCTCCATGCTGAATCTTGCTCGTGAGCATGGGAATACCCCCCTGCTGGGGATCATCAATGCCGATATTCTGGTAATGAACGACATAACAGAAGCAAGCCGACGGGTCCACGAGCGTCTCGATAAATTTGTTTTATTGGGACAACGCTGGGATTTAGACATCACCCAACCAATGGTATTTGACCGAGACTGGCAATCCCACTTAAGAGAAAAAGCTTTTGCCGAGGGTGAATTGCACCGTCCGGCTGGGAGCGATTATTTCATCTTCCCGCGTGATTGTTATACCGACATCCCCGATTTTGCGATCGGGCGTGCGGGCTGGGATAATTGGTTCATTTACAAGGCGCGTGCCGAAAAATGGGATGTGGTGGACGCGACGCCCGATGTGATGATCGTGCATCAGAACCACGATTATCGGCATTTGGCGGGGGGGCAGATCCACTACTCTGCGCCCGAGACGAAGAAAAATACCGAGATGGCGGGCGGCGTGGTGCAGACGCGCTACACGATTTTGGACGCGACGCGTCAACTGCGAGATGGTAAAATCACCCGCCCACGCCCTACGAGCGGACGCTTTTGGCGCGGAGTGGAGCAATTTTTGCGCATAGTCTTTTTCTTTTTGCCGGAAGATAAGGTGGAGAGAATTGTGAGACCGAAGCGTTGGAAGAAGATTTTGAAGAAGAAGTTTCGTTGATGTGTCATGTTTTTAAGTATCATGTATCACGCAAGAACTTGACACCTAAACACCTGACACTTGGATACATATTATGAGAAAAGGCCAAAACCCCGCCAAATCAGTCAAAACCGTTGCCAAACCGGAGCGAATCACCGTTGCTGTCCTCACCTATCTCCCCTTCTTAAGCGGGTTCTACGAAGAGGGGCTAGATGTGCTCAAAGCAAGTTTAGAGTCTATGCGCAAAGACGCGGGTTTGCCCTTCGACCTGATGGTCTTCGACAACGGCTCCTGCGCTGAAGCACGGGACTATCTCATCGCCGAGAAGGAAGCGAGAAATATTCAATATCTGCTGCTCTCCGAGAAGAACGTCGGCAAAGGCGGGGCGTGGAATATGATTTTGGCTGGTGCGCCGGGCGAGATCATCGCCTACGCCGATAGCGATATTCTTTACTATCCAAAGTGGCTCTCTCGCTCGGTTGAGATTCTTGAAACCTTCCCGAATGTGGGTATGGTCACGGCGCGTCCTTATCGCACGCCGCCTGCTTTTTACACATCCACACTGGAGTGGGCGAAAGAAAATGCGACTATTGAAGAAGGTGACTTTATCCCTTGGGAAACTTTCCTTGAATTCAACCTTTCGCTCGGACAGACCGAAGAAGAGAATGTAAAGGTTTATAAAGAGACGAGCGATTGGCAAGTTGCACATAATGGCGTAAAAGCTATTGCTGGCGCATCGCATTGGCAATTCACAGCCTATAAATCGACCTTGCAGCCCTTCCTGCCTTTTGACATGTCCCGCCCAATGGGACAAGTCCGCCAACTCGACGAGCGGATGAATGAAAAAGGTTTATTGCGCCTGATGGTCTCCGACCCGCTGGTGATGAATTTATCGAATACGCTCGGTTATTTGCGTGGCGAAATGGGACAGAAGAAGGTTGAGAAGAAATCTGCATCCATTTGGCAGTTCGCGCCGATCAAGAAGGTTTTGCTGGCGATCTATAATTGGATTTTCAAACAATACTACGGATAAAAAAATAACCGCCAAGACGCCAAGCACGCAAAGAAAAAATGAAGCCTACAATCCATAGACACGGCACTTTCGCAAAAATTTCTCGTTTCTTAGCACCGCTACCCATTCTAAGTGCTGTTTGTCTTAGCGTTTATTATTTAACTCTAGGTATATTTTCTCTTGAGTATATCTCTCGTTATGGTTACTTACCTTTATTACAATTCACAATAAATATAATTTATTATGGTTTGGTTGCTTATTGGAGTTTCTCTGCATATTTGCTTTTTGCTGATATAGAGACTGATGATGAAGGTTTGCACATACGGATATTTTTTAAATCCAGAACAATAAAATGGTCTGAAATCAAAGAAGTCAAATCTGTGATTTTATTTGGACTCTTTGAACGTCCTAGTAAAAAGATTGTTCTAACAACCAGTAAATTACCCGTTATATTTCGAATTATAGGGCTATTACAAGGAAAAACCTTCTCGCCATCTCTGCGTATAAACTCATCTATTAGTGATTATTCTGTTTTGAGGAAGAGAGTTTCAAAAGCAGCTAGACAAAATCAACGACTAGAAAAGAAAAAGCAAGCTAATAAATAATCTCCGCGTCTTGGCGGTTCAAAAAACAATCATAAAAACCCTTTCTCTTCGCTAGAGAAGGGGATTTTCTTTTAACCAGTGACAGAACCATTAGAAAGAGAAAGGGTTTTCTTTATCAAGTCTTCCTTCATCTTCAAAGGAGTTTTTAATGGTCCCAAAATCTTTACGTACCTGGTTTGTAATTCACTTTATCGCTGATTTTCTTTTCGCTATTCCTCTATTGATTGCCCCTGTCTGGATGCTGACTCTCTTTGGTTGGCCGAGTATTGACCCTTTTACTGCGCGGCTCGTTGGCGCAGCTTTGGTCGGGATTGGCGGCGCATCTCTACTCGAACGAAACGCCAGCGCAGAGGCTTTCCGCGCTATGCTTAATCTTAAATTGCTCTGGGCAAGCGCCGCTATCATCGGGATGACGGTAACAATGCTGACGGGCAATTATCCGTTAATTGGTTGGGGCATCGTGCTTATTTTTGTCGGCTTCTTCTTTATTTGGCTCTACTATAGAAACCAGCTAAAAGAAAAATAATAAAAAATCCCCCTATTTTTGTTTCTAAAAATGGGGGGATGCCCGAAGGGCAGGGGGGCAGAACTCTAACAACTAAAAGAAAAAAGGATTAACCATGCCAATAAAAGAAAAACGCAACGCTTGGCAACAAGCCCTTAATCTAGCAGAGCAAACGCCAGAAAGCCGTAATCGCTACGTCGATTTTTTACGCGCTGTCTCCATCATTATCGTTATTTGCGGACATTGGTTGGTTGTTGCCTTTTATATCAAAGATGGCGAGATTCTCCTCCCCGATATTCTCTCTATCTCCCCGTGGACACAGTGGTTAACATGGGCGCTTCAGGTAATGCCCATTTTCTTCATCGTTGGGGGCTTTTCAAATAGCATCTCTTGGCAATCGACACAAAGACGCGGCGAAGGGTACAAGATCTGGTTTGCAGCTCGTTTACGGCGCTTAATTTCTCCCGTTTTACCCGTTTTAGTGATTTGGATAATCATCGGCATCGTCGCCAATCTTTTTAATGCAGATAAAAGCATTCTTCAGCCCGCATCCGCTTTTGCGCTGCTCCCTGCGTGGTTTTTGGTTGTTTATATCGTCGTTGTTAGTCTCGTCCCGCTTGTTTATCGGGCATGGGAGCGTTTCAAAATCGGCTCATTCTGGATGCTCATGGCGGCCGCAATTCTTGTCGATATAGCTGTCTTTCTTTTGGGCTGGAAAGCTTTCGGGTGGGTTAACTACATCTTTGTTTGGGTCGCCGTCCACCAGCTCGGGGTGGCGTGGCAAGCCCAAAGCATGGGCGATGCGCGTCAAAGACTATTTTGGGCAATTGGCGGCATCGCGGCACTCATCGCTCTGGTCAATTTTGGCCCTTATCCGATCAGCATGGTTTCTGTGCAGGGTGAAGAAATTAGCAATACCCTCCCGCCAAATCTGACCATGCTCTCGCTCGGTATTTTTCAGGGTGGGTTGCTGCTTTCGCTCGAAAAACCGATCCGAAAATGGCTGGATAATTTGAAAGTCTGGGCAGCTACCGTGCTCATCAACGGGATAATCATGACCCTTTTTCTGTGGCATGTGACAGTGTTGGTTTTGGTGACAGGATTAGCCTTGGCTTTGGGCGGAATAGGGCTGGGAATCGCGCCCGGAACCGGAACTTGGTGGTTGACAAGACCGATCTGGATACTGACCCTGGGCGTGGTGCTTTTAACCCTTGTCCCTATCTTTGTGCGCTACGAAAGGCTGCGTAAAATCGAAAATCCTTCCCCAACCCAAACCTGGCGATTGCTTCTCGGCGCTTTCCTTTTTTGCTACGGGCTGGCAAGCCTGACGCTAAATGGCATCACCGCCGAGAATATGCTCGGCATCCGCTTTGTAGAGATGGCATTGCCCTTTATCGGCGCAGTCATCGCGAATTTAGATGTTCTCCCCTTCGTAAAAAGATCTAAATGATTTTGAGATAAATGATGTGTGAAAGATAAAAAACCTTCCGAGTGTTGATTTCGGAAGGCTTTTTTGTATATTGGGTTATTTGTTTTCAGCGCGGATAGTACACCACTCTAATTGTGTTGGTACGACAGGAAGCCCATCTGCTCTTGCTCCATCAAATATCTTACTCTCTGGTGTTGGCAACGCTTTTGCGAGACAGACGTTTTCAATCTTTGTGTGCCATCCAACTTCAGCCAAATGGCTCATTGCCGATTCTTTATATACAAAGGCTTCTATCCCTGCTTCTTTTATCAATTCATAGTTTTGATCATCTTTAACAGGAAAGAAATGTGAGACTGCGAGAAAAGTACCCTTAACAATTCGTTTTATTTCTTTCATCAACTCTCCTGGTTCTTCAATATTCGGAAGCCCAAGGTTTGTTGTCATTATCTCAATCGCTTCATTTCTAAATGGTGTTTTACGGGCATCAAAGGCTAAAAAGCTTAGAAGATGATCTAAGCCAAGATATTGAAAATACTTTCGGTCTCGACGCAAAACACTGGGACTAAAATCTGTTGCCACTAATTGACGATTCAATTGGCTAGCGATTTTTTCAACCAAATAACATCTACCTGAAGCAAGATCAACTATCGGCCCATCAACTCTTCCAAGGTTGTCTAAAATATAACTAATTTGACTATCCCAACAAGTTTTGTACTCAGTTGTATATGAATTTTTGTGCGCAAGCTCTTCTGCTTTCTTGGCTTCTCCATACTTACCTCGCTCATCTAATACTAATGCCCGAAATTGCTGATCTGTTGGCGAGAGATTTTCTACTGGCCCTCCCATCAACTTCTTTTCATGTTCAGGATGCGACTTTAGATATAACGACAATTCGCTATCCACTTCACCCCATAAATCTTTGCGTGGCAAGTCCGGTGTTAAGAATATTCCTATCCCATCAATTACCGGATACGACGCATCGCAACTACTACAAATCGCTTCGGCCTGCTCAATCTCGTCTTTATTTTCTGTTTCGATTTTCCAGTTAAGCTTTTGGTGGCAAATTGGGCATTCGAGCATCTCTACCAAATACTTTTTCATATTATTCTCCTGTACTTTATAAGCTAACTATACATATTTGACTTCCGATGTGCAATATCCCACGCCAACTTTTGAAGAGGCACAGAAGATCGTTGATGAGTACATTGTCTTCTATAACTATGAAAGAATACAATTGAAAACAAAACAGACACCTTATCAAACTAGGTGCCGGTCTCAATAACCTAACGGAGGGGCTTTATTTTTGTGTCTCGTCTATAGGGTGCAGTTCAAGTGGAGGAGTTTTTCGATACGCCTTACTTCTTTTTAAAGAAGTCCGTAATCGCCGTCCAAAGGGGGCAGCGATCATATATCCCCAAAAAAGCGACCACCGCGCCAATGCCCAGTAGCCACCAATGATTTGTATATAAGCCCAAGAGAGCCAATGCTGCCCCGCTGCCGAGACGTAATTTTCGCTCGAAAGACTCCATCGGAATCTTGATCTTGCCGCTTGAGAGAAGTCCGTCAAAGACGGCGCGGTAAGTCGCTTCGCTTTGAGCGCCGGTTTTACGCACAGCGACCTCCCCGTCACGAAAAGCGATCATGGTGGGGATGCCCATAATTTTATAATGCTGGATAATGTCCTTAGATTTATCTGCATTGATAAAGGAGACATCCACTTTCCCGGCGTATTCTCTTTGAAGCTCTTCAAGAATGGGTTTTGTCATTTTGCAAGGCCCACACCAGGGAGCCCAAAAATCCACTACGAGTGGTTTATCGGCGTCTTTGATTTTTTGTTGAAATGCTGAGATGGTCATAATGCTCCTATGCTGATTTTATTGAATTTATGCTCATTATTGACGAGTATAGAAGTTGCTAAGATCAAGCACAGTGGGTCGGTCACCGGAGGTGGTTGCGGCTGATCCACCGGTATATAAAGTGTCTCCCTCAACAGCTATGATGTCGTATTGGGTGGGCACATTTGTTCCGCTAGTGACAAGGGCACCATCTTGCTTGAGCTCCCATGAATTTATTGTAATGTCGATTTCATATGCGTTCTTTCCACTCGCAGTTGTGCTGGTGCCGAGAGAATAGCTGGCCTGATTTGTCTTGACCATCCCTGTAGCAGATGTGCAGCCCGGATCACTGTAGAAATTAACAATATCATTCTCCTGGCTGGTTTCATCAAATACAATTGTTGCGATGATATAGGTGCCGGAGCCTGAATCTATGCATGTGGATGTCCATGTCCCTACAATTGAAACCCCTGTATCGGAATCAGAATCGACTTCACCTGCTTCAGTCGGTTCAGGTATTGATTCAGGGATTGTGGTGGTAACAGTATCTGGTATGGCTGTAGCAGGTAGAAGTGTGGCCGATTTCTCTTCGGGATGTGGTGTGGCAGCGGTTCCTCTACAAGCAAGCGCCATTGCTGCTAGAAGAGCTAGCAGTAAAGTTTTCTCTAAAGAGTGCATATTTCTATCTCCTTAACCATAGATAAAACACAATAAGATATATATTCCTAAAAAAATATATCTTTCATTCTAAAGGGAAATACGTCAAAAAACAACAAAAACCCCATCAAGGATAAAAAATATCAGATATAATAGAAAGGTCTGACAAATTTACGATGGAGATTTTATGCAGGAACAATCTTTCAATGATTTTTTGGGGGAGATCGCCCCGCGTGGGCGCACTATGCTTATCCCGGCTTTGCTGGAAGCACAATCAGCATTTGGCTACATCTCAAAAGAAAAAGCCACAGAAATAGGGAACACTTTGCGCGTCCCTCTCGCGGATGTGATGGGCGTGATTGAGTTCTATACGATGCTCTACAGCGAACCGACGGGCGAGACCATTATCCGCGTTTGTACCAGCCCAAGCTGCTCGGCGCGTGGCGGACGGAATGTACACAAAGAACTTTTGCATCAGCTCGATCTGCTCAACGATGGCCCAACTGCCGACGGAAAATATTTTGTCGAAGAAGCTCCCTGTTTAGGCCTATGCGACAAAGCCCCATCCGCGCTCGTGGACGAAACTGCTGTGGGCAATATCACGCCTGAAAATTTGCTCGATCCGCAGGACGAAGTAACCACAAAAGTCTATGCAAAAGACCCCGTCATCACGCGCCGTATCGGCAAGATAGACCCTTTTAGCATAGATGATTATCTCGTCAATGACGGCTTTCTCAGTTTCCCGAATGCAATTCATATTGGACCCGATAAGATGGTCGAATGTATGGCAGATTCAGGTATTTTGGGGCGCGGTGGTGCTTCCTTCCCGACCAAGATGAAATGGGAAGGCGCAGCGAATGCCCCCGGTGAACAGAAATATATCGTCTGTAATTCGGATGAAGCCGAGCCTGGCACATTTAAAGATCGCGTCATCATCGAAAATGACCCCTTCTCCGTGCTCGAAGGAATGCTGATTGGCGGCTACGCCATCGGCGCATCAAAGGGCTATATTTATGTGCGCGGCGAGTACCCGAAAGTGCAAAAAACTTTTCAAGCTGCCATCGAGAGCGCCCGTGAAAAAGGTTATCTCGGTGAGAATATTCTCGGCTCGGGCTTCAATTTTGATATCGAACTCCGTTCCGGTGCAGGCGCATATATTTGCGGCGAAGAAACCGCGCTCTTTGAATCCATCGAAGGCAAACGCGGATTTCCACGCCTGAAACCGCCTTATCCTGTCACGCACGGGCTTTTCCAGAAACCGACTGTCATCAACAACGTCGAAACTTTCGCCAATATTTCGCTCCTTTTCCGCATCGGCGTGGATGCCTATCGCAACTACGGCTCTGAAAAATCGAGCGGCCCTTGGCTTTTCAGCCTTTCGGGCGATGTCGCTAATCCCGGCATTTACGAGATCACAACGCCAACGACTTTGCGTGAATTGCTTGAGTGGGCTGGCGGCGTGAAAGATGGCGAAAAACTGCAAGCCATTTTGCTCGGCGGCGCGGCAGGGAAATTCGTACATCCCGACCAATTAGATGTACGCTTGACACAAGAAGATGCCCGCGCAGCAGGATTAACGCTCGGCTCTGGCGCAGTTGTTGTACTCAACGAAAATGTAGATTTAAAACAAACCCTGGCAGATTTAGGACACTTCTTCGCTCACGAAAGTTGCGGGAAATGCTACCCCTGTCAACTTGGTACCCAACGTCAAGCCGAAATACTCGACCGGAATTTGGCTGGCTCGGCGCTCAACGGAGATTTTGCCCGTCTCGAAGATGTGGGCTGGACAATGACCGACGCATCTTTGTGTGGACTTGGGCAAACCGCCGCATCCGCTGTTTTGAGCGCAATGGAACATTGGCCTGAAGAGTTTGGAGCAGAAAAATGAGCAATACCATTAAATTAACTATCGACGGGAGCGAAGTTGAAGCCCCGCAAGATGCCACAATCCAGCAGGTTTTAGAGAGCATCAACAAACCCGCTCCGCTGATATGTGCCCACGAAGCGACCACGCCCGAGGGTTTATGTCGCCAATGTGTTGTAGAAGTAGAAGGTTGGCGCATTTTGGCTCCTTCCTGTGTGACCAAAGTCAACGAGGGAATGGTTATCCACACCGCCAGTGAAAAAGTTATTCGTTCCCGGCGCACCATCCTTGAGATGTTGAACGCCAGCGTGGATTTATCCGAATCGCCCGAACTTCAATCCCAAATGGATGAATTCGGCGCAGATCGTGAACGTTTCCCCGAAGCAAAAACGCGTCAGCAAGATGTTAAAGACGATAATCCTTTCTTCGTACGAGATTACGAAAAATGCCTGATGTGCTGGCGTTGTGTACAAGCTTGTGGAGATGATATCCAATACACCTACGCCATCTCCATCGGCGGGCGTGGATTTGAGAGCAAAATCTCGACTTTCTTTGATAATCCGATGCCCGAAACGAGTTGTGTTTTCTGCGGCAATTGTGTCGCCGTTTGCCCGACGAATGCTTTGAAGAGTAAAACAGAGTTCTTTATGGAGCAGGGCATGGATTATGATACGATTCGCATTGAGAAGAGGAAAGAGAAGAAGAAAATGGGAGGTGGAAAATGATTTTTAATATCACCACTTTCACTTGTCATTGCGAGGAGCATGCTTTTGCGACGTGGCAATCCCCAAGACAGTCAAGGAGATTGCTTCACTTCGTTCGCAATGACAGACTCGGAGTATTATCATGATTAATTCCCAAACCACCACCCGCTCCACCTGCCCCTACTGCGGTGTGGGCTGCCAAATTGATTTAGAAGTAAAAGACGGCAAAATATTCAAAGTAGACGCCCCCTTTGACGTTGCCCCAAACTACGGACGCCTCTGCACCAAAGGCCGTTTCGGCACAGATTATGTCCATCACCCTTCACGGTTGAAAATGCCGCTGATTCGTAAAGACATCGGCGTGAAGCCCCGTAAAGCCATCGGCCTGGAGGGTTTCCGTGAAGCGACATGGGATGAAGCCCTCGACCTAGCTGCAGAAAAGATCGCTGAAATTGTTCAGAAAAAAGGCGGGGACGCCATCGGTACTTTCTGCTCGGCCAAAGCCACAAATGAAGATAATTACCTTTTTCAGAAATTTGTGCGTGGTGTGATCGGGACAAATAACGTCGATCATTGTGCACGTCTATGTCACGCGGCATCTGTTGCTGGTTTGCAAATTGCGCTTGGTTCATCGGCGATGTCGAATTCCATTGCTGAGATGAAAGACCTCGATGTTTTCATCGTAACCGGCTCAAATACCAGCGAGACGCATCCCGTTATCAGCACATTTTTGCGTGAAGCCGTTGTTAAGGGCGGCGCAAAGCTGATCGCTGCTGACCCACGCCAGACTGAGATGACGAATTTTGCCACGCATTGGCTGCGCCAAAAACCGGGCACCGATGTGGCCCTTTTCCAGGCGATGGCACAGGTCATTATTGAAGAAAAACTTTATGATGAAGAATTCATCGCAGCGCGCGTCGAAGGATTTGACGAGTATGCTGCGTCCATTCAGGACTCCACCCCAGAATGGGCGGAAACGGTAACAGGCGTAAATGCAGGGGCGATCCGTGAATCCGCCCGTCTTTATGCCAAGGCCAATGTCGCCGCCATTTATTGGGGCATGGGCATCAGCCAATCCGTCCACGGCACCGACAACGCCCTTTCGCTCGCAAATCTGGCTTTATTAACGGGAAATCTCGGTAAATCTGGCGGCGGTTTAAATCCGCTGCGTGGGCAAAATAATGTGCAGGGATGCTCGGACTCGGGCGGCCTGCCGAACGTTTTCCCCGGCTACCAGAGTGTGACTGATCAAAAAACTCGGTCGAAATTCGAGCGTGATTGGGGCGTGGTGCTTAACCCCGAAGCTGGTCTGACGACGATGGAGATGGTGGACGCCGCCGAAAAGGGCGTGATTCGCGGCTACTACGTGATGGGCGAAAACCCGATGATGTCCGAACCCGACCTGCGCCACGCCCGCCACGTGATGGAAGAACTCGATTTTGTGCTCGTGCAGGATATTTTTATGAACGAGACGGGTGAATATGCCGATATTATTCTGCCTGCATCCAGTTTTGCGGAGAAAGACGGCACTTTTACAAATAGCGATAGACGCGTGCAATTAATTAGAGAAGCCGTGCCTGCTCCGGGCGAAGCACGTGCGGATTGGGATATTATTTCCGATTTGGCAAAACGTGTGGAAGAAAAAATGGGGCGCGAAACGAGCGCAGGTTTTAGCTTTGGCTCTGCATCCGAAATTTGGGATGAAATGGCACACCTGACGCCCGATTTTCAGGGGATTACGCATGAACGAATTACCAAAGAAGATGGCGTCCATTGGCCCTGCCCTACGCCCGATCATCCCGGCACGCCCTATCTCTTTATCGACGCATTCCCCAGCGGAAAGGGCAAATTGACCCCGCTGAATTATCGTCCTTCGCAGGAATTGCCTGATGATGAATATCCGCTCCTGCTCTCAACGGGACGGGTACTCTACCACTGGCACGGCGGCACAATGACGCGCCGCTCGAAATTAGATGATATTTATCCCGACCCGACCGTCGAAATCCACCCAAAGGATGCCCGTCCGCTCAATATTCAGGCCGATGACTGGATCAAAGTCCGCTCACGGCGTGGTGAGATTAAGGTAAAAGCATTAATCACCAAACGCTCCAGACCGGGGATGGTTTTCATCCCGATCCATTTTGCGGAAGCGGCTGCGAATGAGCTAACGCTTGATGCTCGCGACCCGAAAGCGAAAATCCCAGATTATAAGGTTGCTGCGGTAGCGATTGAAGCGGTGTAAGCCCCCTCCCAGCCTCCCCCAAATGCGACGATAAAACTGTCGAATTTTGGGGAGGAGCGAGAATTTTAAGGAGAATACCATCATGGATTGTTGCCAATGCCAGGGAATTGAAAGTAAATTTGATCAGGGCTATGTTGCCGAGCAACTCGAAATGTATAGGGAGGATGGGCCAAAGAATACGGCTCTGCAACTTATAGAAGCTTTGCAGGCTGAAGAAATTCAAGGGTTTACTCTTTTGGATATTGGCGGTGGTGTAGGGGATCTTCAACACGGATTACTAAAAACCGGCGTAAAGAATACGATCAATGTTGAGGCTTCCTCGGCTTATCTCGCGGCATGCAAGGAAGAGGCAGAGGATCAGGGACATGCCGAGAAAATACAGCACCTGAAAGGAAATTTTGTCGATATCGCAGAAGAAATGCCCTCAGCTGAAATTGTCACCCTTAATCGGGTGATCTGCTGTTATCACGATATGCCCCAATTAGTCGATAGTTCAGCAAAAAAAGCCACGCAGTTTTACGGCGTCGTTTATCCACGCGATATTTGGATAATAAAGTTGGTCATCCAAGTTTATTATAATTTTCGCTTTTGGATACAAGGCAACCCCATGCGGATTTTTGTTCACCCCACTAAGGCTGTGGAAGCCTTGCTCCGAGAAAATGGACTTGTGCGTCATTTCCATCGCAATATGGGCGTTTGGCAGGTTGCGGTCTTTAAACGGCAATGAGCTAAGAGTTGATGAGTAAGGAGTGAGAAGTGAAATCGTTTGCCAAGAGTTAGTTTTGGCAAACGATTTTTTTCTGTCGCAGAGGTGACAGTCATCTCTGTGCTGCGTTTTAGCGTAAAACTCATCCCATTTCCAAAGGCATGATAACCATAGTTGCTCTCGGAGATGACAGTCACCTTTCAATGATTTTCCTATTGACATTCGATAAGATTTGTTATATATTTCTAACATAAAGTTAGATTAAAATAACAAGGAGAATGTCATGGCTTTTGAAACTTCCCCCCTATTACCGGTCGGTATTGCCCTTCTAACCATATTGATCGGGATTATTTCCTTCGTTTTTCAAATCATCAAGCGAAGAAAGGATCTTGAAGCCGGTACCCCCGCTGATGATGAATTCACGAAACTCGCAAAAGTTTACGCAGGGAATCAGGCTTTTCTTTATTCCATGTATTTGTGGCTCCTGATCTTTGTCTTCAATTCTGCTTTTACAAAAAATGAGACAATGATCGGTGTTGGGGTTTTAGGCTCCGGCCTGATCTATGGCGTATCTCTCTGGTATTTCAAAAGAACGAGTGCCTTTAATGCATAATCGAATAAAAGAACTCCGCGCCAGAGATAACCTTACCCAAGCCAAACTCGCGGAATTGGTCGGTGTTAGGCGAGAAACGATTGTCTTTCTCGAAAAAGGGAAATATAACCCTTCGCTGCAATTGGCCTATTCCATTGCACAGGTATTCAATTTAGCGATTGAAGAGGTTTTTCTTTTTAGTGAGGGGTGAAAAGTGAACTCGCCTTCCCTGATGGGGAAGGCGAGTTTTTGTATAGGCTATTAAATTAAAATCACGCCCAGTATTTGTCTGTTTTTGAGATTAGCCCGTAATAGACTACTAATCTTGCACACTCTTGAAACTCTTGCATATCTAGCAAAGTAATATCACGCTCGGTGCTTCTCCCGTGGGCAGATTTGGAATTACGGAATTTTTCTGCTTTTCGGATATGCTTATATAACGGCTGATGATCTGTATATCCAACAGGCTCTTGAGGGTCAAGACCAATCTTCAGCATTTTAGAAAACAATTTTGTATCTTTTGTTGGCAAATTTCCTAAAACTGCTTCTATTGCTTTAAATGAGCTAATGAGAGATTCTTCCAAAGAGTTTTGTTGTAACGAACTTCTAGCATTTTCATTTGGGCCATATATAATTTCATCAAGTTCACCAGGGTATATATAAAATTTCTGCTGACTATTTGCTAAGAATCTAACGGCGTTAAAAAGATTTTCTTCTGAAAACACAACAGAAGAAAACTTCCATGCATTTATGTAATCACTTTGACCACCTGAAATACCAAAAGAGAGTAAATCTGAACTGGAAATTCTTTCATAAAATCTTTTACGCTCTTCCAAAGCAACCAAATCACTTGCTAATATGTACGAGCCGTTATGAACTAATTCAGCAGGAAAACAATAATGTGTGTTGCCAACGTAAGATGGACCGATAAACAATTCTAGAGAAAAAACAAACGATTCAATTATTTTTGTAATCTTCACATCATCTTTACGAAAATATGGCATTCGCAGGACAAATCTTTTTTGAGTATCAAAATTCTTTTCTTTATCTCGTATTTCAATAAATTCAACTTTCACCCCCATTTTCCTGCAAGATTTTTTGGCAACTTGAACTTGATCTTTCTGAGAAAAAATTTTCTCATTGCCTTCTGAATCGGCCACACGAGAATCCCAAGCGGAAGCCCCTATATTTAGAAGCAAATAACAAACTTTATTCGTAGTTTTCATAGATATGCTTTGTAAGTTTTGAAAAGAACATCAAGGATATTTTACCCAACTCAAATCATATCTCGGCAAGGATTCTTTTTCTTCATCCGAACGTAGGGTGAAATGACCTTCAATCCCCAGTGTTGCTGTGCCCATTTCCCAATTGGCGGCCCAAATGCCGAGGGCGACGGGGGCGTAGTATTGGAAGGCGGTGGCGGCGTAGAAATCGAAGGATTTTAAGGCACCATTTTCGTCGGTTACGGCGGTGCAGCGGGTGGTTTGGCCGTTGTAGGAGGAGGGTGCCCATTGGCAGATCTCGTAAGTGCGGCCGAATTTATTGAAGGGCGGGGAATCTATATCTAGTGGGGTAGTAAAAGTTGAATCAGTGAAGAAGAGTTCAGAAAGGGGCAAACGACTGGTGCTTATTTGACGATTGAAAAGACGAATGAAGAGCGGGGCGAATTTTGATTCGTATCCCACCGCTAGTATACAAATGATGTGATCTTTTTCAGGATTAAAGCCTTCGCCAAGATTTTGCTTTATGCTGGCGTGGTCTGCGCCGGGGCCGATCCAGCAGGTGCCGAGTCCCATGCGGGTGGCATCCATGACGACTTTTTGCAGACTGCGTCCCACGTCGATAACAGCGAGTCGGTTATATTCTTTTGGGGCGATGGCGACGAGGAACTCGGTCGCGTTGACGACGGGCCAAACTGTCAGCGGAGCGGAAATATATTCAAAGCGGATGGGTGATTCACCGATCTTGGGTTCTGCAAGATGCTTGCTGACGGACTGCATCAATTCGGCGCGATGATCTTCGGTCAGCTTGCGGGTTTGGAAAGAACGGCAAGAGTGACGGGCCCGCATCAGGTCGAAAAGATCGAGGTTGTCGTTGCGTTGGGGCAGACTTTCGGGTGGGCGGAGTTTGAATTTGACGGTCACCAAGTCCACAAGAGCGATGATGCCGAGCAAGAGTCCAAGCGTTGAGAAGATGGTGCCAAGAATAAAGATATTAAGCAGGTTTGAAACGAGTGCGAGCAGGGCGAGGATCAAGATGGGGAAGACGGGAATCAGATATTGCAGCCATCCTGTAAACTGGACACGCATCTTTGCTCGCACCATCCCAGCGGCGATTTTTCTGAATGGAAGAATGGGAATTTTCTCTAGAAGTGCTCGTTCGTTTGCGCCAAGGCCGTGCATGAAATCATCGTTTCCTGACATGGTCTGCTCCTGCGATTTTGGTTGATATGAAGTATCCCACATTTTTTAAGGCAGTATGTTAGACTGGTAAAATATTGAAAAATAAAACCCATAGGAGAAAAAATGGACGATCTGACACAAATGCTTTTGCAGCAATTAGCCGGGGGCGGATTATCTCAAATTAGCCAACAAGTTGGCGTGGATGAAGGCGCAGCTGGTTCGGTGCTATCTACCGCAATGCCGCTGCTCGTTTCGGCTTTGGCGAATAATGCTTCTGACCCCACACAGGCACAATCCTTGCATCAGGCTTTGGGCAACGACCACGATGGCTCGATCTTGAACGATTTGGGCGGCTTTTTAGGTGATCCCCAATCCGCGAATGGGGCTGGGATTCTGGGGCATGTTTTGGGCGGTCAACAATCTATGGTCACGCAGACTTTGGCAGATAATACCGGCATGGATAGTGGCCAGGCTGGCTCTTTGCTTGAGATCGCTGCTCCGCTTGTGATGGGCGCTTTGGGTCAACAACAACAGCAACAAGGTTTGGATACTGACGGTTTGGCCGATTTTCTCGGCGGGCAGCAACAGTCCATTGATGCCGCAAACCCAATGATTTCCAGCATCCTGACCACTTTCCTGGATAAAGATAAAGATGGTTCATTTCTGGATGATCTCTTTGGGATGATATTAAATTTCTTCCGCAGAAAATAGTTTTTCTGATAAGTGATGCGTGAAAAGAAGAATCTTATCGACAAGCAAAATACTTGTCGATAAGATTCTCATCCTTTTGGTGCGACGCACTCCCGCCTGAGCGAAAGTTCTATAAGTGATGCGTGAAAAGTGAAAGCCTTCCAAATTTGGAAGGCTTTTTGCTATAAATAACTCACCTTACGCACTTTTTTATTTAATTCAAACGCTCTGCCCCCCTGCCCCTCGCTTCGCTGGGGCGTCCCCCCATTTTGCAAGCAAAATAGGGGGACAAACATAAAGTCTCTCTTTTTTAGAAGAAAAGCGACATCTCTCTCCCCTAAATTCCGCGCTTTTGGAATTGGCACTAAAGTATGCTTCGCAAGGGGAGATACCCTGAAGGGCACTTTGTCCGGAGGGCAGAGAGGCAAACGCCAACCGATAATGCTTCTATGCGTGACGTTAGTAAATAATAATATTTTTACCTAAGAATTGCGTTATAGAATTGATGGCTCTACTCCCTTTCTCCAAATCTGCCAGACCGCACAAAACCGGTCTGAATTACCATCTTCTATGTTATTATTCAGCTTTTCAAATATAAAGGAAGAGTGCCATGAAAACAAAGAAATTTCAATTCATAATCTTATTGATCGTAATTGGGTTAATTGCTTCTGCCTGTACCCCATCAAAAACACCAGATAATGCCAGTACTCAAGCAGAAAATGTTGAATCTCTCACCTTAAATATAGGCGATTGGGATAGCCCGGATCCCCAAAACTTACCAAGCACGGTTAAAGTTGGCGTCCTTTTTGGATTGAGTGGAGATATCGCAGTTTATGGTGAAGTCCAACAGCGTGGTGTTCAATTGGCCGTTCAGCAAATCAACGCCAGCGGTTATCTTGGACAGAAGACCCAACTTGAAGCTCTATTTGAAGATACCGGTGCAAGCGGGGAAGGTGCGATCGCAGCCATGGATACAGTTATCGGCGACGGAGTGGTCGCAGTTTTAGGACCAACACTTTCAACCCAGGCTTTTTCTGCTGATCCAATTGCCCAAGAGAACAGTGTCCCTGTAATGGGTGTGAGCAATACTGCAAATGGGATCACTGATATGGGAGATTTTGTCTTCCGTAATAGTTTGCCAGAAGCATCTGTTGTTCCCGGTACTATAACGCAAGTAGAAGATATTCTCGGTCTAAAAAGCGTTGGTGTATTATGGGGCAACGATGATGATTTCACAGCCAGTGGTTATGATGTTTTCAAAGATGCTTTGCTTGAGAATGAAATTGAAATAGTAGCAGATGAAACATTTGCTCGTGGCGATGTAGATTTCAATGCACAATTGACCAATATCATCGGAGAGAGCCCAGATGCCATAGTAGTGTCTGCATTAGCTCAAGAAGCTGTACAGATTATTGTGCAAGCACGCAATCAGGGATTCGATGGCCCCATCATTGGAGGAAATGGATTCAATTCACCAGCTATCATTTCTCAAGCTGGTGAAGCGGCTGAAGGCGTGATCGTTGGTGCAGCCTGGAATATCGCCAGTGATGCCGATATTAGCCAAGACTTTATCCAGGCTTTTGAAGCCGAATATGGCAACGCGCCCGATCAATTTGCAGCACAAGCTTATACGGGCATGTGGCTTCTCGCTACTGCTATCCGCCACGCTGACGATGTTGCTCCTGCAACAATCCGAGACGAACTGGCTGCTATTAAAGACTTTGACAGCCCCCTAGGCTTGTTTAACTTTGACGACAATCGAAACCCTGTCCACGATCCAGTCGTTCAGATCATTCGCAATGGAAGTTATGAAATTTTGAGTGCAGAAACTGCCGCACCCTGATTCCATGATTTTTCTACAACAAACGATAAATGCCTTATGGCTTGGTGCAGTCTATAGCCTCTTTGCATTGGGATATGCGTTGGTTTTTAGTGTGCTGGGTGTATTAAACCTGGCTCACAGTGCGGTATTTATGTGGGGAGCATACTTTGGCTGGCTGGCTCTTACATATTTCAATCTACCCTTACCCGTCGCGGGCATCATTGCTCCCCTCGGAGCTGGCATAATAGCTGTTATTCTGGACTTATTAGCATTCGCACCGTTGCGCAAGCGAAATGCACCTAGAATTTCCCAGCTAATTAGCAGCATGGGAGCTGGTTTAATTTTGGTTAAGATTGCCCAGATCGTCTTTAGTGCGCAACCCCAGTTTTTCCCCAACATTTCCAATCTTAATCAGACCCTTCCTAATTTACCCTTCAAAATCACGCTTATCCAGACATTGATCTTTGTTATCGCGATAGTTCTAATAATTGTCCTGCGCCTAATCATTCGCCGCACCTTATTTGGGAAAGCCATTCGAGCGATTTCGATGGATTCTCAAACCGCAACCCTGTTCGGAGTTCCCGTTGAAAGATATTACCAGTTCGTATTTTTTCTCTCAGGCGCATTAGCCGGGATTGCAGGATTATTATACGCTTTGGCTTTTAATAATGTCTTGCCCTTTATGGGAGACTCCGTGGCGCTAAAAGGTTTAACCGTGATCGTTTTGGGTGGTCTGGGAAATATTGAAGGGGCAATAATAGGCGGTTTTTTTGTGGCAGCTTTGGAAACCGCAAGTATCGCCTTAGGCGGAAGCACCTACCGTGATGCCATAATATTCATACTCTTGATATTGGTACTGCTTATCCGTCCCCAAGGTTTATTGGGGGAGAAAAGAGTAGAACGGGTTTAGGAATGTTTGGCATCTCAGAATCCCTTTTTCAATTTTTGCTGATTAATGTCATTTTGGCACTCAGTATTTTTATCACCCTCTACGCCGGAATTTTCTCAATGGCAAATGTCGGCTTCATGGCATTGGGAGCATACACCGGGGTGATATGTACCCAAAATTTTGGCTTGCCCTTATGGATAGGCCTCATCGCAGGCATGTTAGCTTCAGGAGTCTGCGCCTATCTCTTAGGGCTGCCCATACTACGATTACACGATATTTATCTCGCTATTGCTACTATTGGCTTTGGTGAGATCGTGCGGATATTCTTATTGAATTTTGATAATTTTTTAAGTTTCATCTATGGCACCGAAGTGGTTTTGACAGGTGGTGCCTTAGGCATTAAAGGAATCCCAAAAATCTCAGAGACTTGGTACCTACTTGCTTTCATCGCATTTATATTATTGATATTCCACTTATTGGGAAGATCCAGGTTTGGACGCGTTTTAATAGCTATTCGTGAAGATGAGCTAATTGCTGGGGGAATGGGGATTGATATCGTTAAAATAAAATCTGCTGTTTTTGTCCTGAGTGGAGTGCTAGCCGGTGCAGCCGGGGTATTCAGCGCTCACCTGACGCGTATCATCAGCCCAGGTATATATAATTTTTCGCGCGCTGTTGATGTTCTGGCTTATACTGTTTTGGGAGGGACAGTTACCTGGGTCGGGCCAGTGGTTGGCGCTAGCATACTCACTGCCTTACCTGAATTCGCCCGTCCCCTTAAAGAATACAATCAAATTTTCAACGGTCTAATATTGTTATTTGTGATCGTTTACTTACCTAATGGAATTATTGGCCCCAAATTTCTACACCGAACTCTTGGAAAGGTTAAAAAGATATTTCTAAAGTAATGAACATCAAAAAAACGGACAGCTTTCAATTACGAGCTGTCCGTTTTTGCTTAAATCAAAGCGATTTCATGAGTAAGCCAAAATCTGCATCTATATTATCAGGCGCAGAAATGCGCGCAATATATCCCGACCCTAAGGCTACATCCATCTTTTCGCCCGTATCGTGATTATGCATTTCTTTTAATTGGAATGTCTGATTACCGAACGGCGTCATCAGCTCGATCTCATCCCCGATAGTGAACTGATTCTTAACATCAACAACGAGATCGCCCGTGCCCGAATCTTGCTCTAATACTTCACCAACGAAGAGCTGTTTACTTGGTCTCGATGATCCACGTTCATAATTTTGATATTCTTTGGGCAAATGGCGGCGATAAAATCCCTCTGTATAGCCTCGGCTTGCCAAACTCTCCAAATCGCCCATCAACTCCATATTGAATTCTTTGCCAGCATAAGCATCATTAATCGCCTGTCTATAAACTTGCGCTGTCCGTGCCGCATAAAAATGGGATTTTGTCCGTCCTTCAATTTTTAACGAATCGATTCCAATATCTATCAATCGCTTCACATGCTGCACCGCGCGCAAATCCTTGGAATTCATAATATAAGTGCCATGTTCATCTTCGAAAGCTGGCATATATTCACCGGGACGCTCTTCTTCCTGCAATAAAAAGATACGATCCTCAGCGTTATCCAAATCTTCAGGCTTGATCGCTACAATATCCCCTTCGGGGCTTTCTGTCGCTTCATGGGCATCATATTTCCAGCGACAAGAATTCGTGCAAGAACCTTGATTTCCATCACGATGAGTCATATAGCCGGAGAGCAAACAACGCCCCGAATATGCAATACACAACGCACCATGCACAAAGGTTTCCAACTCAATATCGGGACAATGCTGGCGAATCTCTTCAATCTCATCCAGAGAGAGTTCGCGAGAGAGAATCACGCGCTTTAAACCCTGCCGCTCCCAAAACTTGACCGATGCCCAATTAACCGCATTCGCCTGCACCGAAAGATGAATATCCATCTCAGGCCATTTATCGCGTACCATCATAATTAGCCCGGGGTCAGACATAATTAAGGCATCCGGCTTCATCTCGATGACCGGCTCCATATCACGGAGATAGGTGCGCACCTTATTATTGTGGGGCGCAAGATTGCTGGCGACCAAAAAAGTTTTTCCCTGCGCATGAGCGATCTCAATACCTTCGGCTAATTTCTCTAATTTGTTAAATTCATTTTTTCTGACCCGCAAACTATAGCGCGGCTGCCCGGCGTAGACCGCATCTGCACCGTAAGCAAAGGCATATTTCATATTTCTGATCGAGCCAGCGGGGGAAAGGAGTTCTATATTTTTCATCATTATGCGGGCATCAAAGCGCCATTATTGATATCCAATGTTTGGCCCGTGATCGATGACTGTTCTTCGGAAAGCAAGAACTTTGTCAGATTTGCAACTTCTTCTGCTTCGCTCATCTTTCCTAATAAAACTTGCGACATTTGCCCCTCATAAATCTTCTCATAGCTTTGCCCGGAGGCTTCAGCAAAACTTTCTAATCCCTGAACGGCCATTTGCGTATTTACCCAACCTGGGCAAATTGCATTGACCAATATTTTTTCAGCAGCCAATTCAACCGCCCACGAGCGCATCAATCCCAGCAATCCTGCTTTAGACGCACAATAAGCAGAATAACCGGGAACACCCAAGCGAGCAAGAATCGAAGCGATGATAATTATTTGGCGATAACCACTCTCTTTAGCAGCAAAATAAGGTAAAGCCTCTTGAACAAGCTGATAAGTTCCTGTCAGATTTGTTTCTACAATATCGTGCCACCGGTCATTATCCCCATATTGGTTTTCGCCACCCAAACCGGCATTAGCAATAACACCTTGCAAAACAGGATTTACTTCTTGCAAACCAGCTTTAATAGATTGGGCATCTCTAATATCTGCACAAATAATTGAGTGATCAGAAGGCATATCAAGCAAAGCGAGAGTTTCTTCTAGAGCTTGTCGGTTTCTTCCCAAAAGGATTATGGAGTACCCTGCATTAGCCAAGGTTTTCGAAATGGATCGCCCTATACCTGAGCCTGCGCCGGAGATAAGGATAGTCTTTTTCATAATGAGTTATTACCTCTAAATAAATTTTGATTTATCGCGCTTATGGTATCACAAATGCTTTCCAACCCATCTTTTAAGAAAGCAAAAACAACACAAAAGGCCATTCACGTTGTACAATACGCGGCGTAGTTGTCTAGCTCAATTTCAGCCCTATATAAATGGTAGAAGGAGACTCTCTTGAAATTACTCGAAGACCGCATAAAAAAAGAAGGTACTTATCTCGGCAGCGGCATCCTAAAAGTGGATGGCTTTGTCAACCACCAAGTTGATCCCAAGCTGATGGACGAAGCAGGGAAAAAGTTTGCAGAAATTTTTAAAGACCTTGGTGCGACCAAGATTTTAACCGCCGAAATTTCAGGCATAGCCCCCGCCGTAGCGACAGGGCTATATATGAACATCCCCGTGGTTTACGCTCGTAAACGTAAACCTGTCACCATGCCCGATCAAGTTTTTCTAACCCTTGCGCCCTCTCATACAAAGGGACGCACCGTCGAACTGATTGTCTCACCCGAATATCTCTCCAACGGAGAAAAAGTGCTCATTATCGACGATTTTCTCGCCAGTGGCGCAACCATTCTCGGCCTCGTTCGCCTCGCAGAGTTGGCGGGCGGCGAAGTCATCGGCGTCGGTGCATTGATCGAGAAACATTTTGAAGGCGGGCGCGCGGCCCTCGAAGAAAAAGGTTTCGTCGTCAAATCGCTGGCTTGCCTCGCCTCGCTCGCTGAAAACGAGATTACCTTTACGAACGGTTATTAATTATTGTAGGGGCGACCGGCCGGTCGCCCCTACATCATTTATGAACACCCTCTATCACTTTGCCAACACCGCCCTCGGCAAATTCATTATTCGCATTCTTTTTACCAAGATGAGTTTTATGATTCCTACTAAACGCCTGCGTGAAACCGATACTCTACTCGCCTTTCACCATCCCAAACCCAGCTACCCCGTCCACATTTTGCTGATGCCAAAACTGGACTTGCCCAACTTTCAGGCCCTCGATGCAAATGATTCTGCGTTTATGACTGATGTTGTCAAAATAGCCCAAAGCCTCGTCGAAGAATTTGGGCTGGCAGAAAAGGGCTACCGCCTAATCGTCAACGGCGGGGAGTATCAGGATTTTCCGCATTTGCATTTTCATTTGGTTTCAGGGGATTAGAAAGTAGAGAGCAGAAATGAGCAATAAGAGGAAGAGCATTAGCCTTACAACAATATTCACACTGCTTATAAGTAATGCTCTGTTAATCCATCTTTCTATACGGGAAATTCCTGAAAACGAGAAAACTTTATATCTACCCTTTTGGATAAATTCGTATACGAATTTATCTATCTTGCTGTTGGCATTGAGTTTCTTGACTTTCCTTTTCTTTCTCTACCTCAACAAGGATCAACCAAGAACAGATGGTTTCCCAATCGTAACAACCTTCATTATTTTTGGAATTATTGCTACATGTTTATTCATCGCGAGTTCTCTCTGGATACAAAAAACTCATCTAGGAACATTTAGAGTAAATTCGACATATTATCAGTTTGCTAAAATTTATCGTTACGATGATATAAGCTCTGTCCTCTTAGGGCAATGTGATAACTCAGGGAGAATGTGCGAATTTCATACTATTTACCGTATCAATACAATCAACCGCATCACAGAAATAGAATTTATAAGGCAAAAAAATCTAGCTTCTATTATTGTTGATGATAATATTGTGTTCACATTTGATGGACTTCACGAAAATTGTTTAGATCATGATCAAGATGCTTCTGGATACTGTGTCCAAGAAAAATAGGGAGGCTACTATATGACATCACATATACCAAAACTTGTCCCAACCTTTTCACCCTTTGAAGCAGCCTTTTCTGCCATAAATGCAGAAATACCGCATTCTTTCAAAGAACAATTTTTACATGCTCCTGAAAACCCATACAACATAAACCTTGAAGGGCGTTTAGATATTTGGTTTCGCCCAACGTGGTTAGTCCCACTTTTTAAAATACTAGAAAAAACTGGCATATTAGTCTCTGAAACAGGCAAAAACATCCCTGCTACGCTCACAGTAAGAGCCAAGTATGATGAAAATAATAACCCCGTCCACTATTGGGATAGAACCTTCCAATTCAAAAAAGAACGTTATTTCAATACCATTCTCCCCTATGATTTCGACAAAAAGGAAGTCGGCGACTTTATAGGAAAATGGAAACTCATCTACATTGTCTGGAAAACAAAATTTCATTCCCCGAAAAAGTTTACTCTCGATACAAATGCCTGCGCCATTCACATCAAAGGGCGATATTTCTGGCTACCTGAATGGATCTGGAAGCCTCTATTTGGCGTGCTTCACTGCACACAAGAAGCTGAAAATCTGGAAAGCGATAACTTTCACCTCGACCTATATATTTGGCATCCCTGGTTTGGAGACCTTTTTGGATATAAAGGCGATTTTAAAACAACAAGGGAAACAAAGTAAGAGCAACCCTACTGACCACTGAATACTGGAGACTGATATGACCAATTCCATCGCCATTCTTGATTTCGGCTCACAATATGCCCAGATCATCGCCCGCCGCGTGCGCGAGCAAAATGTCTATTGCGAACTTTTCCCCCACGATGCCCCAGCCGAGCAGGTCAATGCCATCCAGCCGGGCGGATATATTCTCTCGGGCGGCCCATCTTCCGTTTATGCGGATGGCGCGCCGCAGGTGCCAGATTATATTCTGGATTCAGGATTGCCGATCTTGGGGATTTGCTATGGGATGCAAGCCTTAACTCATTCTTTGGGCGGACAAGTAGACCCATCGGACGAACGTGAATTTGGGGTGGCTACCGTTAAAGCAACCATCCCAAATTTCATGGTACCTGACCCTCTAATTCCCTATCAAGAGTTTACTGCCCTCATGTCACATGGAGATAGAATTACCAAGTTGCCAGAGGGTTTTGTCTCTCTTGCTGAAACAGAAAATAGCCCTATCGCTGTAATGGGCGATTTAATGAAAAATTATTTCGGCGTCCAATTTCACCCCGAAGTGCATCATACGCCCAGCGGCGGGGAGATGCTGCGTAAATTCGCCGTCGAGATTTGTGGCGTGCCTGCGGATTGGACAGCGGAAAATATCATCGAATCGAAAGTAGATGAGATCCGTCAGCAAGTTGGGGACAAGCGCGTACTCGCAGCTGTTAGTGGCGGGGTAGATTCATCCGTCGCAACAGCTTTGGTGCATAGAGCAATTGGCGATCAATTGGTCGCCGTTTATGTAGATACCGGCTTGATGCGGATG
>JAAENC010001098.1 GCA_024224815.1 Chloroflexota bacterium | reverse complement strand
CCAAACACTTCTAAGAACTCACTAGCTTTTATATTAGGTTTTTTATTCTGCGTAGCTAAACCTTGTGTACTACCTGTTTTAGCAGCTTTAACTCTACGACCTTTTGTATAGAAAGCATCTAGCAATACTTTTTGTACACCAGTAGCTTTACCACCTACAGTTGTACCTTCTGGTAACATAGCTAATAATATGTCTGCATTTTTCATAATAAATGCTTGAGCATTTTTAACATCAGCTTTACTTAAGTTACCTGGCTTAGGTGCAATACCAAACATACGTTGTGTATCATCTGGCGCTAAATCTTTTAATGTCTTATAAGTTTTACCTTCTAAAACTGGTTTCATTTGCTTAACCTTTTCAGATATTTTTTTAGCCGCGTCACCTAATCTTTCAGCAAGCTTAATACCTTTTCTTACAGGTTTAGTTTCTTTAGTTGTAGTCTCTTCAACAGCTTGTTTTTCAGCTACTTCTCTTACGCCTTCCTGCTCCATGCTAATAGTAGGAGTTTTCTTAGCGACTTTCTTAGCACCAGTACCTACTTTTAAACCTAAGTACCCACCAACATAACCAGCAAGATCTGTATTTTGTTCTGGATTAAAT
>JAAENC010001097.1 GCA_024224815.1 Chloroflexota bacterium | reverse complement strand
TCTTTAGCTTGCTAGAGAAAGTAAAGTGGCGCACGGGTGAGTAACGCGTGGGCAATATGCCTCCGAATAGGGAATAACATTGAGAAAGCGATGCTAATACCGGATAAAATCTGATTGGCTAAGGTGAAAAAGATCAAAGGCGGTCTCTTTTTAAAAACCGCCGTTCGGAGATGAGCCCGCGTACCATTAGCTGGTTGGCAGGGTAACGGCCTACCAAGGCGACGATGGTTAGCTGGTCTGAGAGGATGATCAGCCACACCGGAACTGAAACACGGACCGGACTCCTACGGGAGGCAGCAGTGAGGAATTTTGCGCAATGGGGGCAACCCTGACGCAGCAACGCCGCGTGAGTGATGAAGGCTTTCGGGTCGTAAAGCTCTGTCAGGCGGGAAGAATCTGCTATGAGATAACACCTTATGGCACTGACGGTACCGCCGAAGGAAGCACCGGCTAACTCCGTGCCAGCAGCCGCGGTAATACGGGGGGTGCGAGCGTTATTCGGATTCATTGGGCGTAAAGGGCGCGTAGGCGGTTTTATAAGTCAGATGTGAAAGTCCGGGGCTTAACCCCGGAAGTGCATATGAAACTATGGGACTTGAGTATAGGAGAGGGAAGCGGAATTCCTGGTGTAGCGGTGAAATGCGTAGATATCAGGAGGAACACCGGTGGCGAAGGCGGCTTCCTGGACCGATACTGACGCTGAGGCGCGAAGGCGCGGGGAGCGAACAGGATTAGATACCCTGGTAGTCCGCGCAGTAAACGTTGATCACTAGGTGTGGCGGGTATTGACCCCTGCCGTGCCGGAGTTAACGCATTAAGTGATCCGCCTGGGGAGTACGATCGCAAGATTAAAACTCAAAGGAATTGACGGGGGCCCGCACAAGCGGTGGAGCATGTGGTTCCATTCGACGCAACGCGAAGAACCTTACCTGGACTTGACATCCCGGGGATTCTGTCGAAAGACGGAAGTGCCTTTAACGAGGAGCCCGGTGACAGGTGCTG
>JAAENC010001096.1 GCA_024224815.1 Chloroflexota bacterium | reverse complement strand
GGTACAGTAAGGTAGGGAGGGCTCTCTCTCTCTCTTTTTTTTTTTTTGCGCCCCCTTTTTTTTTTGCCCCTCAGGTGGAGGTGGACCCCCTCACAGGGGTGGGAGGTGGAGGGGGGAGGGCCGGCTTCGTGTCCCGATGACGCGGGGATGGTCCATCAATGTTTTTTATGTCGATTGGAGTCGGTTTGGACCGGTTTGGAGCCGATGTGACCCAGTTCTGGGGCGATTTTTGGCGATTTTTAGCGATTTTTGGCCATTTTTGGCCATTTTTGGCCATTTTTGGCCATTTCGCCTGAAATGCATAAGTCCGAAAAGTCCAGTACAGTAAGGGAGTAGTACAGTAAGGGAGGGAGGGCTCTTTTTTTTTTGGGCGACCTCGCCTACATCTGACCCGCCCCCTCAGACCTCGCCTACATCTGACCCCCACAGCCCTCGCCTACATATGACCTCCCCCCTCAGCTGTAGCATCCCCCTCAGCCCCGAACCCCCCGCACACCACCTCCCCGGCGTGCGCCCCTACCGCCACCTCCCGATCC
>JAAENC010001095.1 GCA_024224815.1 Chloroflexota bacterium | reverse complement strand
TGACGTTGTCCTGACCGCGGAAGAGCGCACCACGCCTGACCCGAAATGTGCTGAGAATTTTGATAATCCATCTTCTGAGAAGAATGTGTTTTTGGATGGCGCTGAGATCGATATTTCCCCGGAAGAGCCACTTGAAGTGCAGGATATCACTTTGGTCAATGGCGCTGAATGGAATTTGCGCGATGGATTTGTTTCTGCAAGAGTAGTAGATGCCCATAATTCTTCCATAAATCTTTTTAATTCTTATCTGAAGGCAGAAACTTTTATTGACCCTGGTGGTAGCAATGGCGGAGGTATAACTTTTAATCCATCCTTCCTTGAAGCCGAAAGGATTGTGTTGTACAAACCTGAAACGCTCATTCAAATTGGATTGGGAGGAAAACTTCCTGCAGGGCCAGATGCCTTGGGCGCAGGGCATCATGCTCGAATGTCTGGTGATTTTGTCAGTTTGGATGTCACCCTTGATATCTTTACACTTTATGGCTTCCACCCCAAACCGGGCCAGCAGTTTGAAATCATCTCGGTGGGTAACTCGCTCGAAGGTGAGTTTGTAAATGCCCCCGAAGGCAGTGTTATTGATGGATTTTGCGATGTGCAACTTCGCATCAGTTATATGGGCGGCGATGGCAATGACGTTGTCCTGACTGCGGAAGAAACTGAAAGAACTTGGCCGTGTGAAAAAACCCCCGATGGGAATAACTGGAGCGATTCTGATAGCTGGGAAAATGGGGTTCCAAATGCCACAGATGATGTTGTACTTGATAACTCAAGTATGCTCGTTGCTCAGGAAGATATTGAAATTAAGCGCATGACCGTAAAAAACGGTGCGACGCTGCAAATAGAAGATAGCATTTTTATTGCTGAGGAAATTAGAGTGGACGGCGGTACGGTTCAAGTTAATAATACAGAATTGGTGCTAAATCAAACCGGTGTTTTTTGTGAAATTTGTGGGATGAGTTTAAATCCATCATATCTGGATACGCAAAGCCTTAGAGCCACAGGTAAATATTTTTCATTTGCCTTGGGAGGTGAAAAGCCCGCAAATACAGGCGCGGTCGGAAGCGGATATCATGCTCGAATTAGCGCAAAAGGCGTTGAGCTTGATACAGAACTTGAAGTCTCCTTTGTTTATGATTTTCAACCGCAAGCCGGACAAGAATTTGAGATCATCACAGTTGATGATTCGCTTAGGGGAGCATTTATAAACGCCCCCGAAGGTGCTGTAGTAGGTGGCTATTGTGATGTGGAACTGAAAATTTCCTATACTGGTGGAGACGGGAACGATGTTGTGTTGAGCGCCGAAAAAACAACAAACCCTGACCCAAACTGGCCCTGTGAAGACCAAAAAGAAGAAGCAGAGAATATGAATGCACCGTCACAGGATTTGGGTGGAGAAGAAAAAACTTCATCACTTCTTCCTTTTCTAGGCGGTATTTTGATCATTATCATATTTGTAGCGGTCTTGAGAAAAAAGAAAAAAGCCTAAATAATCCTGCTTAAATGAACAGCCCTTGCCAGAAGGCAAGGGCTGTTCGTATTTTAAGGGCTGGTTCAGCGATCTAAATAAATATCTTCGTGTGAAAGCTCATCGTCAATTGGTTCGAGATGGGTAAATGCAACTGAGTTTTGCACTACAGCGCGAATATCCGCTTCTATATCTTCTGCAATATGGTGTGCATCGTGAACTGTCCATGCGCCGGGGACAAGGACATGCACGGAGATAAAGTGCCGCGCTCCTGCCTGACGCGTGCGTAGCGCGTGAAAATCAATCTCTTTTTCTTGACGATATTTTTCTAAAACATCTTCTACAGCTTGCATTTCTTTTTCTGAGAGAGATGCATCCATTAGCCCTGCGATTGAGCGTCGGATAAGCTGGATGCCTGTTTTGACGATATTTGCCGAAACAACGAGGGCAATTATCGGGTCAAGGATGATCCATCCAGTTAATCCCACTGCGCCAACAGCCACGACAACGCCCACCGAAGTCCAGACATCGGTCATTAGATGATGTGAATCTGCTTCGAGCGTAATTGAGCCGTGTTCTTTGCCCGCTTTATATAAAATTCGCGCAACGATAAAATTGATCAGCGCTGCAACAAGGGAAACCGCCAACCCGACCCCAACTTGCTCTATCTCGCGCGGATGCAGAAGTCGCTCTATTGCCGTGACCGCGATGCTGAGCGCGGCGACGAGAATCAACATCCCTTCGGCGTTGCTGGAGAAATATTCGGCTTTTCCGTGCCCAAAGGCATGACTCTCATCTTCGGGTTGAGCGGCAATGGTCAGCACAACGAGTGCCATAATTGCCGCAATTAAATTGACGATAGATTCAATTGCATCCGAGAGTAAGCCAACAGAACCTGTCAGAAAATAGGCTCCGGCCTTGAGCGCGATCGTGCTTAGCGCGGCGGCGATAGAAAGCCAAGCATAGCGGGTAAGAGAAGGGTGTTTCATAGGATGTTATTATATTCGCTTTTAGACCATTATCATTCAAAAAAGTACGAAAGTGATAAAATAGGCGCATCATATCAAAAATAAATATTCTGGAAATAAAAATATGTTTAAACGAACTCAATCTTCTTCCCCTGAAACCCCTGAAGCTATTCCCGTTGTAGAGCGGATCACCTCTGTTTTAGGTAGCGGTGTTATTTGGCATGGTGATCTCGATGGCAGCGGCGGCGTGCGTATTGAAGGGGCTTTTGAAGGCAAAATTGCTTTACGTGGGATGTTAGTCGTGGGCGAAACAGGGCGTGTGACCTGTGAAAATATCCGCGCTAATACGGTGATTGTGGCCGGCGCAGTGCGTGGCAATATTACAACTCAAAAACTGGAAATTAGAGCCACAGGACGCGTCTGGGGCGATGTAGTGACCACGGCATTCGTCACTGAAGAAGGCTCTTTCTTGCGTGGACAAATTCGGATGGAAGAAAGCGTGGATTTGGAGCTTGGTCCCGCACCCGAATCAACACCGACAGAAGAAGCCGATGCCAGTGAAGCGGATGGTGAAATCTAATAGATTTTTCTTAAAAAAGAAAATCCCCCGAAGATATTTGTCTTCGGGGGATTTTGCTTTGATGGGCTTTTTATAGGTGTTTGGGCGTTATGAGTTTTTTCCCGCCCATCAAATGCAGGTGGATATGGTAAATTATCTGCCCACCTTCTTTCCCTGTATTGATGACGAGCCTATAGCCGCGTTCCGCAATCCCTTCTTTTTCTGCGAGTTTTTTTGCGACTATGTGCAAATGCCCAAGTAGGGTTTCATCTTCTTCTGTCACTTCATTTATTGAAGGAATATGCTTCTTTGGCACGATCAAAATATGAATAGGCGCAGCAGGTTGAATATCTCTAAAAGCCATTACCTGCTCGTCTTCATAAAGAATATCGCCGGGAATTTCTTTGGCTATAATTTTGCAAAAAATACAATCTTCAGACATATTTTCTCCGTAAATAAGTAGACCTGACAGGTTTTTAAAAGCTGTCAGGTCTTAATTGATTAAGGCGCAAGGGCGGGTATTTCTCCATAAGTTGGCGCACAGACAATGTCATAATATTCCAGTTCTGTGGCTTTATTTTGCTCTGCATAAGCCGCCGCTTCTTTGCCTATTGTACGCACTTCATCTATATGTGAGCCCGCGTCTAAATCGGTATAGCGGGGTAAGGTCATTAGTGGGTCATTTACGCCCCCCTCAGGGAGGAAATAAGGACGTTGCTCATCTCTTGTGTCGGTTAGGGGAACCCAATTAAACATCACCGGCCCGCGTGGGTTGGTTGTAAAACCCAGTTTGTATCCTAGCTCACGCGCTGTGGCAACAGGGCGTACGCCAAATCCGCCGCCGGGCCAAATAATTGCTATGGGCGTATTCCCATAATGTTCTTGAATACCCGTAATAGAGCCTTGTAGCTCGCCACGCAAATATTCATCGCTGGAGTTATCGCTCATCGGCGTATTATGAATAACACCGTGCGCCTGATAATCGACCCATCCCTCAGCTGCCAGAGCGGCATTTTCATCCCAAATAAGTTGTAATGTGTCCGGGTGGCTAATAAAACCGTTCGTCACTGTCCAACCGTATTGCTCGTAGAAAGGACGGAAATGATTGTTAAAATACTGTGCATAATGCCGATCATCGGAGGTGAGAAGTACAGAGCGAGCAGGAATTTTTTCGTTGCTTTCTAAAAATCCCGCCAATTTTTCTGCGTTAATGGCTTCAAAGCCCTGTGCTTGCAAATCATTTAATAAACGGCGCATATCATCTGCGCTGATCTGGTTGGGCTTGTCAACCTTTCCTTTTGTGATGCTATGGATCATTACAACCATCACCACTGTGCCCGGTGCGCTTTTATTTGGATCCCATTTTGCGTTTAAATAGGTGCAAGTATCATCAATATAAGTGCGTGGTATATCAAGAGAATGCAAAATGGGTGATTGGTATATTCCCGGCAAGGCTGGTGGGGTGCGAATAGCCGTAGGGCTGGGAATTGGCGTCTCTGTGGGAGAGTCTGTCGGAGGGATGGCTAGTGCCGTTTGTGTATATTCTGCCTGGATGGTTGCCATCGCATCTTCCACGAGTTGGGCTGGGTCGGCAGCCGTTGGCGTGGTAGGGGCTGAGGAGCTGCATCCTGCCATTAGAGCGCCGAGCAAGCCTAAAAGGAGGGTGAAACGGAAATGTTTTTTTATCATAAAAACAATTTTACCTGATTATTCCTGTTGATAAATCCACCATGCACCGAATTCATCACCTCCATTGTAAGGAAGTTTTTTATAGCCCAATATTTCTGGGTCTTGTTGGAAAGCAAGCCAACTTTCATCATCTTTGAGATGCCATCCATCTTTTGTGATAATGATGATATTGGGTTTGTGCTCTGAAATATATTCATCGAAAGGTGTATTTGCCGGTTTGTATTTGATTGGAATATAGTCGTCGTTAAAGTAGACTTCAGAGCGAGAAGGTTGGAAAGGTTGTGTAGCAAAAAGTCGGAGGGGTTCGTCAAGCTCTAAGTTTCTGACGATTTCTACTGTTTCAAGGATTGGTTTTTGGGGGGGATTGAAGTTGAAGAGTGTGCCCATGGATGGCATTAAAAGAAGCAAAATACTACCAATGACTATACTTTTGCTCCAATCTTTTCCTTTCTCTTTTATAGTATCTCCAAAAAGAATACTTCCTCAAAGCCAAATGATTATTGAGACAAGTACAAGATAATGCTCTCTCGGGTGGATGAGAATAATGTCAATAGAAAGTATGCCTAAGCTAAGGATGGGTAATAGAAGAAAGTCATTTTCCCAGAGCCAAAGAAGTCGTTTTTTTAGTTCCTGTCTATAAACGATTACTCTGTAGAGAATTAGAGCCGCCCAAATGCGAATAATGAACCAACTGCTTCCCCATGCTGAACTGAATGCAACTTTAAGAAGAAGTTTTGGGAAAGCCTGTATATTACAAGAAAGGTGTCGCCGAAAGTTCAATGGATTTGCTTGTATCACTTCTGCCATATTTTTAGGGTTGTTGAAATCGCGGGTAAGAATTTCTTCCCAAGCCATATTTGATTGCGCGTTTTCAGCAATACAGTGCTGTACATTTTCTGCATAATGTTGCCCAAAGGCGTAAATGGTTCGTGAACTGCTAAAGGGGATTCCCCACCAAAGTAGGAAGGCAAAGGCTATGCTGCTAGATATGCCTAGAAAAAGAAAATCCTTTTTTTCTAGCTGTAGACCGCGCTTTAATATAGAAAAGCCAAAATAACTAAGCGCTACTACACTAAGAGCAAGGGTTACTAAGAAAAACTCAGGGCGAGAGTAAGCGAAAAACAAGGATGAAAGAGCTAATACCCATAGACGCTGCCAGCGTTTTTTAAAGAAAGATATTAGCCATGCTATGAAAATAAAAACCAATGTAGCAAAAGCTGCTACGCGTGGTTCAGGAATCCAGAGGGCGTAGCTTCCCAATAGAAAAACGGCTGTTCCTGCTGCGAACCAACGCGTTATTTCTGCTCTTCTTAAGAATAGATAGCTAAATAAAGGCAATAAGATGCCAACCCATTGCATACCGAGATAGTAAATCTGAGCGGGGTTAGGTACAAATTTGTGTAGGGTGAAAAATAAAAATGAGTAGAGAGGAGACCAATCTGCTTGAACTTCGTCGAATGCATGAATGCCTACAAACATGTAGTCATTATCATCTGATTGAGCAATGTCAAACCAGTCAGGCACTTCACTTGTAAAGCGAAAGGCAATTAAAAAAATCAATAAGGTTAAAAAAAAGTCTGGTGTAAAAAGGTTTTTTGCTTTTTCTTTCATATTCCCTCTACGATCATGCTTTGAAACTAGGCATTCCTCCTGCTGGGTCAGCTTCTATAGTACCACACAAAATAGCCTGCGCCATTGCTTCGGCGGCAAATGCGCCTAGTGTTGAGACATCCACTTTTTTATTGCCTGTTGAAAGGGTAAAAATGGTGTCTCCATCAAGCATGGTGTGCGCCGGACGGATGGTACGAGCCAGCCCATCCTGTGCCATTTGAGCGACTTTCGTTGCTTCGGCTTTGGTCAGTTTTGCATTGGTAGCAATTGCACCAATAACGGTATTGCTGCGCGTGGCGAGTTTCATCACTGTGCGACCTGTGAAGCTTTTCATCACTTCTTGTGTGTCGGCGAAACCGCCTTCTTTGCCAATTTTTACCGGACCGACTTGAGCAGAGCGCGCGCCGGCTATAATGCTGCCATTTTCTGGATTAATCACATCCCCAAAGGCATTTACGGCAACAATTGCGCCAACAATTACACCGCCCCCGATCTCTATGCTGGCTGTGCCTAAACCGGCTTTCATGGCATTTGGAATACCAAGAATTTTGCCAACTGTTGCGCCCATCCCTGCACCGATATTGCCATTTTCTGTGTTTTCGGCGGATGCGGCGCTTGCGGCTTTGTATCCCATATCAGCATCAGGGCGGATTTCTGCGCTGCCTACAGCAAGATCAAATAAAACAGCGGCGGGAACAATAGGTACACGCGCTACGCCGACGTTAAACCCGATCTTTTGCTCTTCGAGATAGCGCATTACGCCTGTTGCGGCATCCAGCCCATAGGCGGAGCCGCCAGAAAGCAAAATTGCGTGTACTTCACCGACCAAGTTGACGGGGTTGAGCAAGTCTGTTTCACGAGTACCTGGCGCACCACCGCGCTGATCCACGCCGCCCACAGCACCTTTCCTACACAGAATTACGGTGCAGCCGGTAAGCGCATCTTCATTTTGTGCGTGGCCTATTTTTATCCCGGGGACATCGGTGATGCTGTCTTTCATTGGTTATTTTTGGTCACTTAATAATTGGAGTAATTCTTTCCATTCTTCTTCAAAAAAATGTAGGGTGACGTTGTTTAGTTCCATATGATAGGTGGTTTCGCCATCGGGTTCTTCGGCTTTCCAGAGCATATAGCTTTTGGTTTCTGCTAAAGTTGTGGTTTTGGGTTCGTTTTGTTCGGTCATAGAAAACTCCTCTTTGTTGTTTTATATAAAAAGAAAAAGCCCCCGCAGAGATGCCTCTGCGGGGGCAAGATTTTGGGTTTATCCACACCCCGCGATGAAGGGGAAGAAAGTACACCAGCGATAAGATGCGTCTACCCACCAGAAGAAGCCACCGCAAGCACAAATAAAGACCAATATGCCTACGCCAAGAGCAACGGGCAAAGCCGCTCGTTTTCCTGTTTGTGATTCCGGGGGGGCAACTGGCACTGGGCTAGCGGGAACCTGCCCAGAATAAGCCTGGGGCGGTGGTGGTGGAGGGGCTACCGGTTGTTGCCGAGGGGCAGCTGCCGGGCTGGAGGAGGAAACAACAGTTGCATCTGGATCGAAACTAAGGGCTTCGAACATGAAAACAATATCTTCGCCAAGGGCGATCATTTCCCCGGATTTAAGAACGTGGGGTCCCGAAATTCGTTTTCCATTGACAGAAGTTCCGTTTGTTGAACCATTATCTTCAATGACAATTTTTCCACCTTGTGCTGTCATCCGCACATGATAACGAGATATTTCGGGGTCGTTAACGGGAATTGTGTTTCCCGGGTCGCGCCCGATTGTCATTTGGTCGGCATCGAGAGAGTAAGTTGCTCCGGGATTGGGCCCGTTGCGCATTACGAGTTGATATTGTGTGCTCATATCTTCTCCTAGAATAAGGCGTGTCTTCAATAATTATTTTCAAGTGTACCGATTTCAAAGGAAAAAGTCAATTCAGATTATTGGGGGATTTGTTTGCCTTTTCTAATTTGGACTGTTTTTGTAAAGGCTTACGGATATGTAAAGTTTAGGCAATGTTCCTGTAAGGTAATTTATGTCTAGTGCATGATAAACTGCATTTATCAAAATAAGTGGCTGGGATTTGTGAAATCGCACAAGTGCAGGGGAGTCCCTGCACTTTTTTTATTGGGTTTTTTCTAACCCAAATAAAAAAACGGTGTCTATTGCCAGTAAATAATACGCGGAGTATTACACACTTACTATTCTTTTGGAGGTTTTTTTATGCGTCGTTTATTCAATTATCGTACTGTTACTATCATTCTTTTGGCTCTTATGATTTCAGCTGTTGCTTATGGTTTCGCTGCTGCGAATACAATGCCTGCTAATACCTATGCCGGTGAAGGCGCAGCTACAGTTTCAGGCTATACAGTCTCTGCGGTCACGTACACCCTAGATAGCAATTATCCATCAAAAATTACGGCCGTTGACTTTACTATCAATAATGCACCTGCTACCCTACGCGTAGGGCTGAGTGATGGCGCAACTACTACTTGGGCTGATAGCTGCACTCTTTCTACTACGCCAACTTGCAGCTTTACAACCGGTGGTGGTGTAAGTACATTAGCTACGACACAATTGGTTGTTGTTGCAGCTGATTAGAAAATAACTTTTTGTAATTTGCTCTTCTAAAAAGGCGTAGCTGCTCAAAGGCTACGCCTTTTTTCTTGATAAGGCTTCCTTTTAGTTTTATGCTGATAATTCGGGTTTCTCAGGTTTCTAGATGAGTAAGTCTAAAAAATACCATCATATTATCTTTTCAGCTTCCCTGCTTGTTCTAACGATTACTTTATGGGTGCTCTTTGCTCCATTACCTTTTGGAGGCAATGCTGCCTATGTGATCGTTGCGGGCAATAGCATGTCTCCGAAATATCTGCTTGGAGATCTGGTTATTGTGCGCGGCCAAGATCATTACAAGATAGGTGATGCTATTACTTATGCGCATCCAGACATCGGTTATGTTTTTCATCGAATTATTGATGTAGATACCGAAGGTCATTTTATCCTTCAGGGGGATAATAATTCCTGGCGAGATAACTATCAACCCAGCCAAACAGAGGTGATTGGGAAGCTTTGGCTTCATTTCCCCCATCTAGGGAAAATTCTGGGAAGTTTGCGTTCTCCAGCGGGTTTTGTTATTCTTGCTTTAGTATTTGGTATTTTATTATTCTATGTTATTAAACCTCCTAAGAAGAAACATGCTCGTCGCAATGAAAGTGGTAGAGGAATAATTATGTCTAAGTCCCAGACAAAAATAGGGGAAAATCTTTTTATCTTAACAGTGCTCGCTATAGGCGCTCTTATTTTGGGGATTGCGGCCTTTCGGCAGCCTATTTTAAATGAAATTTATACGCCCCTTTCTTATGAGCAACAGGCATTATTTTCTTATACGGCAAATGTGCCCAATAATGTCTATGATTCAGATCAAATGCAAGCAGGGGAGCCGATTTTTCGCCAATTAAACGGTTCTTTCTCTGTTGGATTGAATTATTTGTTTATTTCCTCGTCCCCGGCAGATATTATCGGGACCTATAACTTGCTTGCCCGTGTAAGCGATGATTCTGGCTGGAAGCGGACTCTGGAATTGGTGCCCGAAACAGCCTTCGACGATAATGTGTTCACCATCTCAGAGACCTTGTTTCTCGATGATGTTCAGGCCTTCATCGATGTTCTTGAAAGGGAAACAGGTATAAAACGCGGGCGATATACGCTTTCCATCCTATCTGAAATAAAAATTGATGGGAGCTTGAGTGAGTTGGCCTTGCAAGATACTTTTTCTCCGGCAATTAATTTTGATATTTCAAATCTTGAAGTGGTTTTACGAAACCTATCGGATGCCGATCAAGATGTTTTAAATCCTGTAGAAAAACGTGCTTTAACGCGTGTTTCGTATGAACAAAATAGGCTGAATATTCTGGGGCTTAGGTTACCTGTTTTATTTGCGCGCTGGCTTTCTGTAGGTATTGGTCTTCCTGCTGCACTCTTTTTAGTCTTTTTGCTTGTGCAACTTTATATGTCTACTCAGCGAAGCGAGTTGGAGCGAGTAAGGGTGTGGTATGGCTCAATGCTGGTCGAAGCGAGAGATATTCAAATGCTAGATGCTCCACGTCAGGTGGAGATAGCGAGCATGGATGATCTGGCTAATCTTGCTGAGCAAGATCAGCGCTCTATTTTGCATTTGCCTGAAGGGAATTTACATCATTTTTTTGTGCAAACTTCAGAGCAACTTTATCATTATCAATTAAACGAAGATTTTAGTGGGGTAGAGATTGTAAACAGGCCTGAGTACTCTGGAAGCTGGACAACTCGCTTGCCGTGGAATCGTCGTACTTTGGCATTGCAAAATTCCTATACGCGCGCATTAAAAGGGTGGGCACAGGCAATTGATTTACGTTTTCATGAAGAAGGCCATGCTGAAGAAATTGCTGAAATGACGGAGAAATTAGCCCAAGCCTTGGGCATAAGTGGGCGTGAGTTGGAGGATATTCGTCTAGGAGCATATTTGCACGATATTGGTCTGATGAATATTCCTGAAAAGATTGTGCGCAAAAAGAAAAAATTAACAGAGAAAGAGTGGAAAGTAGTGCGAAGTCTTCCTACACAGGCAAAAGAACATCTTAGTGAGACTAATTTGCACTCATCTGTTGTAGATATTGTTCATTACCATCATGAACGCTGGGATGGAAGCGGATACCCTGAGGGCTTGCGCGGTGAAGAAATCCCGATAGGGGCACGGATAGTCGCTGTGATCGACGTTTGGGATGCGCTGAAACACTCGCGTCCTTATCGTGATGCCTGGTTGCCCGAAGATATTCGTCAATATTTTCAGGAGCAAGCCGGAGAGCAATTTGATCCGCGTGTGGTAGAGGTTTTTCTTAATCTCTTAGAAGAAACTTATCCTGAAGAGTATGGAGAAGTGGTTATCGCTGAAACGGAGGTATTGGATGCTGAAACTAAAGAGAATTAGATGGCAAGCTCTTATTTTGCTTATTCTGCTCTTTGTAATTATTCTTGGCATCATAATCGGCTCTGCTGCCGCGAATATTGTGCCTTCAAGCTACGCAAGTGAGAGTAGCCATATGAGAACAGTAGCTGAACTAACACCGCCAGAGTGTGCAGGGATGGCTTTAACAAATCTCGTTGTTGCTACAGGGGGAATCACCAACGGGAGCAATGCAAATGATTTAATTCTTGGCACATCAGGAAGAGATAATATCAAAGGTAAAAATGGTAACGATTGCATTCTCGGCGGTGGAGGAAACGATACTATTCGAGGAGGAAAAGGGGACGATTATCTTGATGGTGGGAATGGTAATGATAGATGTGGTACTAAGCAAGGCACTGATACAGTTGTTAGCTGTGAAACTATACTTAATTAGAAATAGCTTGTAATTTTTCAGAGTTGCTTGGTTGCTTCTTAGGGGTGTTTTGATTGTTGGGCTGCCTAAAAAAGCCCCTTGACGAAGAACGCATGTTCGAGTATTATTTCATAGCACAAATGAGCGATGTTTCGTTTTGGAGGCAGTTATGATGGCACGAAAAGCTAAAGGACTTGGAGAAAGACACAAGAAGATTCTTCGATTTTTGGAATCTCATCAAAACCGTGAAGGGTTTCCACCCACTATTCGGGAAATTGGTGAGGCAACTGATATTTCGTCGACTTCTGTTGTTAATTATTATTTAGATCAGCTCGAAAAAATGGGGAAGATCGAGCGTCAGCGAAAAATTTCTCGAGGGATAAGTTTAACGGAATCCAGCCCTCTTGGAGATATGTTCAAAATACCGGTAGCAGGCCGAATTGTCGCGGGTGAACCGATTCCTGTTCCCGCTTCGGATTTTACTTATTTTGACGCCGAATCTTCTGTAGATGTTGCGCGATCCTTACTTCCCAGTCGTAGTGATTCTGAAGAACTTTTTGCATTGGAAGTTGATGGAGATTCCATGATCGATGCGATGATCAATGATGGCGATATTGTTGTTATGAAATCGACAGGCGGTGAAGCGAAGAATGGAGAAATGGTCGCGGTGTGGCTACCTGAGCGCGATGAGACAACATTAAAGTATTTTTATAAAGAGAATGAGGGCTATCGTTTGCAGCCTGCTAACCCCACAATGGAGCCTATTCACGTTGATAAGGATGAGCCTTTGGAGATCAAAGGTAAGGTTGTGATGGTTATTCGCCAAATTCACAAAACAGTTATCTAGTTTTCTTTAGTTGTTTATAAAAAAAGAAAAAAGCGGCTCTCGAAAGAGCCGCTTTTTTTTTATTGTACTGTGTTATATTGAAGACTAGGCAACTTCAACTACTGCGCCAGCAGCTTCAAGTTTTTCTTTTGCGTCAGCAGCAGCATCTTTACCAACTTGTGTAAGAATTTTGGAACCGGCGGTTTCGGCCAATTCTTTGGATTCTTTAAGGCCCAAGCTTGTCAATTGGCGGATAGCCTTGATGACATCAATTTTCTTGGGGCCAGCGTCTTTGATGACGACATCAAATTCGGTCTTTTCTTCAGCAGCTTCTTCAGCTACAGCGCCACCAGCGGCAGCAACTGCAACAGGAGCAGCAGCGGAGACGCCCCATTTTTCTTCTAATAGTGTAACTAGTTCAGCAGCTTCGAGGACACTAAGTGTGCTCAGTTCTTCAACAATTTTTTCGAGATCAGCAGCCATTTTAAAACTCCTTCTTTTACCTATAGGTAAATAATTATTTTGGTTATTTTCTCCCGCTTAGGCAGCGGCAGTTTCTTCGGAACGTGCTTTGATTACAGCAGCCAGCCCGCGTGCGGGTTCGGCGAGGGTGCGTACTAACTTACTAGCAGGGGCTTGTAGAACACCCAAAAGTTGTGCTTGCAAAACGGGCAAGGGTGGTAGTTTTGCGAGTGCGGTAACTTGTGCAGAGCTGAGAATTTCTGCACCCATATATCCGCCTTTGAATTGGAAAGCTTCAACTTCTTTTGCCCGGTCAGACAAGGCTTTTGCTGTTGATGCAACATCTTCAAATGCGAAACCGATAGCTGTACTGTTTTCAAGATAGCCTTCAGGGATATCAAGATCGTTGTCTTTTAGTGCTATTTTTGCCAATCGGTTTTTTACGACGTGGAATTCTCCGCCAGTTTCACGAACTTTGGCGCGGATCTCTTCCATATCATTTACAGAAGCACCTTTATAATCCATAAGGATTAGGGCTTGGCTTTGGCTCATCCATTCTTTGTATTGAGCCAGAACTTCTTCTTTACGTTGCTTTGATAGTGCCAATGGAACCTCCTTTCATATAAAAATCTTTGCCTATCGACATCCTCAGGCAAAGACTTTTATTCCCCAGTAGGGGAGAACTTTCGTTCAGTCTTCGTCTGGGCAGGGAATTAAGCTCTTTTCAAAGAGCACCTGCTTTCTTCGGCGAAGTGATAGGTTTTTAGGTTATAGGATATAAATTAAATCCTTAACTTTATAGTGATTGTGCCTGATTTGCATCAATTTTTACACCAGGACCCATCGTTGATGCGACGGTAACACGCTGGATATAAACTTTTGCTGCAGCAGGGCGAGATTTGACAATTGCGTTCATTAGTGCTGTGAAATTATCTAATAATTTTTCTGCACCAAAAGATGTTTTGCCAATTGGGACGTGGATATTTGCTGTTTTATCAAGTCGGTATTCTACACGACCTGCTTTTGCTTCATCAATAGCTTTCGGTAAATCTTCAGCTTTTACAACTGTACCGGCTTTAGGATTAGGCATTAAGTTACGCGGGCCTAGTACACGACCTAAACGGCCAGCTTTACCCATCATATCAGGTGTCGCGATCGCGATATCAAATTCGGTCCAGCCACCCTGAATTTTTTTCAGAATTTCATCATCGTCTGCAATGATATCTGCGCCTGCATCGCGAGCAATTGTTGCACCTTCACCAGAAGCGAAGACCAAAACGCGAACGGTTTTACCCAAGCCATGCGGCAAGTTAACGGTGTCGCGGACTTGCTGATCAGCTTTGCGGGGGTCTAAGCCCATGCGAAGGTGAACCTCGATGGTTGAATCAAAACTAGTGGTTGATGTTTCTACTGCAAGTTTCATTGCATCGCCGGGAGCGTAGAAAGTATCTCTATCTACTTTTTCTGCTGCGGCTCGGTATTTTTTTCCATGCTTTGCCATAATTATCCTCCGTGGTGCAAACGGGCAAGATTTTGCCCTCCCACCATGATTATTTTACGATAATGCCCATGCTGCGGGCTGTTCCTTCAATTTGTAGCATTGCGCCTTCAATATCGATCGCGTTGAGGTCTTTCATCTTTGTTTCTGCGATCTCGCGAACTTGGTCACGGGTTACGCTGCCAACTTTTTCGCGATTTGGTTCTCCTGAACCTTTATCTACACCTGCTGCTTTGCGTAGAAGTTCTGCTGCAGGAGGGGTTTTTAAGATGAAGGTGAAAGAGCCATCAGTGAAGACGGTGATCTCAGCGGGGAGAATTTCTCCCGGGCGGCTGGATGTACGGGCATTATATTCTTTGCAGAATGCCATGATGTTGACACCATGCCCAGCCAAGGCAGGACCAATCGGGGGGGCCGGGTTGGCTTTGCCTGCTTCGATCTGTAAACGTACCATTGCTTTAAATTTCTTTGCCATTTTTACTCCTCTGTGGTTTTGACGGGCATTTTATTTATGCCCTCCCACTGTTTTATCCAATAAGTATTTGCTTATTGGGGGTTTAATATTTTTATGCTTTTTCTACTTGCAAAAAGTCCAGTTCTACGGGGGTTTCACGTCCAAAGAAGCTAACCATGACACGGACTTTTGTGCGGTCCATATCAATATCTTTGACTAAACCACGGAAATCGTTGAATGGGCCATCGATGATACGAACGCGTTCTCCAACTTTGAAGGTTACGTTGATCATCGGGGAATCGGCTTCCATACGTTTGATAATCTGGGCAACTTCTTCGGGGCGCAGAGGGGTGGGCAGGTTACCCATGCCTACAAATCCGGTTACGCCTGGCGTATTACGAACTACGAACCAGGATTCTTCAGTCAGAATTAGGTTGACCAAAACATAGCCAGGGAAAACACGTCGTTCTATGGTGCGGCGTTTACCATCTTTGACTTCAACTTCTTCTTGCGTGGGGATGATGACATCAAAGATCATGTCTTTCATGCCCATTGTTTCAATGCGTTGTTCCAGGTTGTGACGAACTTTGTTCTCATAACCTGAATAGCAGTGAACAACAAACCAATCGGATAGATCTTCTTCGTCGTCAGGGAGTTTGTCTTCGAGAGGGGAGGATGTTTCCTGGTCAGAAGCAAGCCCTGTATCCACGTTGGTTTCGGCGGAGTCTGTTAAACCAGAAGATGCCGGAGCATTATCTAATGCTTCGGTTTCCTCGTTGTTGGCTTCTATATCTAAATTATCTTCTGAGTTCTTTACATCCATGAGAGACCTCTATTTGCTCTAGATACCCAAGAGCAAGTTTAGTAAACGACTGGAAAGCCCGCTTACGGAGCTAAGAAAAATACCCATAAAAATCATCGTGATAATTACGATAATAGTTAGGTGCATTGCTTCTTGGCGGGTGGGCCAAGAAACTTTGCGTAATTCTCCAGAAGTTTCGCGAACATAACGCTGTATTGCGTTTTGCTTTTTGCCTGTTTTTTTCTTGTCAGCCAAAAGATTTCTCCTTCTTCCTATTGACGGATAAAACGCCGTCACACACCCATTGCCGGGATGACGGCGTTATTTTAGACAGGCCAGGCAGGAATCGAACCCACAACCTACGGTTTTGGAGACCGTTGCTCTGCCAAATTGAGCTACTGGCCTAAGATGTCAGTGTCACGCATTTGCGTGACACTGACACTGGTTTTATTTTGTTTCGCGGTGCAAAGTGTGTTTGCGGCAGCGAGAGCAGTGTTTCTTTAGCTCAATGCGACTAGGATCGTTACGACGGTTTTTTTCAGTTGTGTAGTTTCGCTCTTTGCATTCTTCACAAGCGAGAGTAACAACAGGGCGAACGCCTCTTTTTCCAGACATATCTTTTCACTACGATCTTATTATAGATCGCCCTTCTAATATTATAGTAATTTAGTGATGACGCCAGCACCAACGGTCAGACCGCCTTCGCGAATGGCGAATTTGGAGCCTTGCTCCAAAGCTACAGGGACAATCAATTCAACAGTCAAGTTGACATTGTCACCAGGCATAACCATTTCTACGCCTTCAGGAAGAGTAATATCACCGGTT
>JAAENC010001094.1 GCA_024224815.1 Chloroflexota bacterium | reverse complement strand
TATTGAAAAAGCAGTATGGAAACGGTGATGTGATCGACTATCTCTACGATCAGGGCAAGAGATTGACATCCAAAGAGACCAAAAACTCAGCAGCGGCCTTGATTAATAAGTATGTTTACGGTTATAATAAGGTTCATATGAAAACATTTGAGCAAAGAGGACATGACGGTAACAAGGGTGATGTATACGGCTATGATGAAGTTCATCGTTTGAAGAACGTAAAATTTAATGCCCCGGACCCGCAGAACCTGGAGACCATACAATTCGAGAAATCCAAAAGCATTAGCTTCGACAAAGTGGATAACATCAGGAAAATCATCTCTACTCAAAACGACATAACCAGCGAAATCACCACATCCCTTGAAGGAACCCGGGCAAAGTTGAACCAGTACACCAGCTTTGACGGTTGGGGCTTATCTTACGATTTAAATGGCAACACCACTCAGAAAGGCACCCAGAGATTCTATTATGATTACAGGAACCAGCTCGTTCGTGCAACTGACAATTCTACCACCACCGGTTACAAGTACGATGCCTTTGGTCGAAGAATAGAGAAATCCTATGGGGTTAACGTTTCCAGATATTACTACTCCGGGAACCAGGTAATCGAAGAGCGGAACGCTTCGGATCAGGTTGCCAAACAGTTCACTTACGGGAATGGAATCGACGAAATTCTCAGGATAGAAATCAATGAGAATGGAACCATGGTCACCTATTATGTCCACACCGATTCCATAGGTTCCGTAACAGCAATCACGGATGCCGCCGGCAATATCGTTGAGAGAATTTCCTATGATATTTACGGTATGCCCACCTTCACCGATTACCGGACCGACCCGCAGAATCCAACGGTGGTTGAGAATTCGATAATGGAAAATGATATTCTTTTCCAGGGCAGAAGATATGATAGAGAAACGAACCTTTACTATTACAGGGCCAGGGATTATGATCCGATAATGGGTAGATTCTTGCAGACCGATCCGATGGGTTATCATGACTCGATGAATATGTATCAGGCGTTTAATATGAATGGAGTGAATTTCGTTGATCCTTATGGTAAAGAAGTGATAGATATTAAGTTAAAAGTTGCAGGTCCTAATGAAATGAAAAAGATAAAGTCTCCTGAATTAGGAAGAATTCCCAATTTAGGTCCGAAGAGCCATCGTTTAAATTGGGGGTATGCTGTTAATATAGTAGCTACATTTACTGAGGATGATAGTGGGGGAAATTATGATCCTGTTCAAACGGCATTCGTTGTTCATCCAGACATAAATAATACTAATCGAAATCGCCCAGGTAAAGCCAGAACAATAATGCCGGATAATCCATCTGAAAGATTTGTTGAACGTTCAAAAGAGAAACTCGTTTGGGGTGACAATCCAGGATTAACAGCAGGAGGAAAACCCAAAAAAGCCTTTAATTTGAACTATTTAGCTTTTTTTACTTCAACTGTCAAACCAAAAAAGAATAGCGCAGGAAAGTCTACAGATAAAATTGTGTATTGGGCTGTAAAAATTATAGTAAAGAGAGGTAAAATTGTTGACTCAAAAGCAGGCCATATCACAAAAGAGCAATACAACGCCTTTGTTTGATCAACGACAATTAGTTCTTCCCTTCAGCGACAATTAGAATTCCCGTTATTTATACCATATTTTTTATATAAAGAAAAGGGTGATGCATATTTTTGTGGAAAACGCGTCAAATATAAGAGTAGACATGCATCATTAAAGGGTTTTGTTCTTCGCATTCTTTGTGGAAATCGTGTGGAAATCATGTGGAAAACTCTCAAGACTCCTGATATTACAGGTAATGTCATAATCAACCTCCAATCCATGATTTCTTACCTTATTTTTTTACCTTTTCCTTCTGAGAGTGCAAAGCTTGAGCCATTCTATAACTTTCCAAATTCAACTCAATGATAACACTATGATGAACCAGACGGTCTATCGCGGCCGCCGTTACCATAGGGTCTTTGAATATCTGTTCCCATTTTGAAAAAGGTAAATTGCTGGTAAGCATCACACTCCCTCGCTCATAACGTTCTGCAAATAGAGTAAACAAGACTTCCATCTCTTCACGGTCATGCTGAACGTACCCAATATCATCGATTATAAGAACATCATATTTAGATAATTTCTTGAGTTTTTTAGAAAGGCTCAATTCTTTCTTTGCAAGCAGTAAATCCTGCACCAAAAGACCACATGTACTAAATAGCACGCGTTGCCCCTTACGAACAAGCTCCTGGGCGATAGCACACATTAAATGCGTTTTCCCACTACCAGGGTTGCCAAACACTAAGACATTCTCATGACGGGGTACGAAGCAACCTTCAACCAACGCTTTTACCTGATGAGTCACTTTTAAAGGAAGCCTTTTTAATTCAAACATCTCCATCGTCTTTTCCAGAGGTAACTTCGACTCTCTGAGAAAACGCTGAATTCGGTTGCTCTGCCTGGTTTCACATTCTTTCTCAAAAAGCTCAAGCAAAAAGTCTTCATAGCTCATTGAATCTTTCAGTGCCAGTTCACAGAGTGTTGGGTAGTAGTTTCGGATGGTGGGCAAGTGAAGCTCCTTAAGATGCTGATTCAATTTTTTATCCAAGACACCGGAACCATTCATACCACTGTTGTTCATAATGCACCTCTCCATTGGTTTAACGGAACAAGGTCTGGCTGAGGGTAGGAACCGGAATCCAAGCTGTTACTGTTGTTGGTATAGGTTGATTGCTGGAGAAGTACATCATAGCTATCCAGGTTAACTGCCGAAACCGATACTTCTGTTGCTGCTGGTACCGATTGGGAAAGCCTGTGAGCTTCAAGAAGCAATGAGACTGAATGAAACGAAATTTCAGCCTCTTTCTCAAACAATACCCGTAAGGCATCGTCCACTCCGCTTTCTGTTTCTTTGGCAGCTAAATTCAATACCTG
>JAAENC010001093.1 GCA_024224815.1 Chloroflexota bacterium | reverse complement strand
GGATTTTATTTTTTTTTTTTTTTTCACCCCCCTGCATATCCTGTACGATCTGCAGCCCCACATGTCATGTTGTCTCATTCACGATCTGCAGGGGTGTGTTGTTTCTACTTTTTTCAGAATATTTTCTGGATCGAAATAATTAAAAAATTGACAGGCACGATGACGCAAGACACATCGTCTTGCGTCATCTGACTCTTTGTTGTTTGTATATCTTTTCACTTTTTGTTATGCGGTGTGTTTTCGCCGTAGCTCTTGCCTTGTCTGACAAATGTGCACGTACCCTTTGATTGGAAACCCTTTTTAGCAGGCAAATGCTGTGTAGGCAAATGCTGTGTAGGCTCACTTTTTGTTATGCGGTGTGCGTAGTACTTTGCCTTGTCTGGCAATTGTGCACGTACCCTTTGATTGAAAACCCTTTTTAGCAGACAAATGCTGTGTAGGCAAGTCTTTTTTTTTTTTACAATGCCTACATAGATCGGTCATCCTACGTTTGCTGTTCGCCCTTTGATCCCACTGGGGCTGTATAGGCGCTCAACCGGGAGGTCAAGCGTCTATACAGCCCAAGTGGTGGCCTTTTTATACCGTGTAGGCTTCGCCGTAATGCCTGGTCTGACATCGTTTTGGCGGAGG
>JAAENC010001092.1 GCA_024224815.1 Chloroflexota bacterium | reverse complement strand
TTTTAATCTGAAATAAAATTGTGTCTCTAAATGTGTAACATTCACAGGAAATAGAAACCATTCTCATTTGCAATAACAATGTGCCTGCGGCTGTGTATAATTTATAAGAAAATGGAAACCATTTTTATTTGCAATAAAAATATGCTTCGGGATGTGTATAATTTATAGGAAAATGGAAACCATTTTTATTTGCAATACAAATATGCTTCGGAATGTGTATAATTTATAAGGAAATGGAAACCATTTTTATTTGGAACAAAAATGTGCCAGGGGCTGTGTATAATTTATCAGGAAATGGAAACCATTTTTATTTGCAATCAAAATATGCCTCAGAATGTGTATAATTTATAGGAAATGGAAACCATTTTTATTTGCAATGGAAATATACCTCGGAATGTGTATAATTTATAAGAAATGGAAACCATTTTTCTTTGCAATAAAAATATGCCTGGGGCTGTGTATAATTTATAAGTAAATGACAACCATTTTTATTTGGAATAAAAATATGCCTTTGAATGTGTGTACTTTATAGGAAATGATAACCATTTTTATTTGCAATACAAATCTGCCTGGGGCTGTGTATAATTTATAAGGAAATGGAAACCATTTTTATTTGCAATAGAAATATACCTCGGAATGTGTATTATGTGCAATAGAAATATACCTCGGAATGTGTATAATTTATAAGAAATGGAAACCATTTTTATTTGC
>JAAENC010001091.1 GCA_024224815.1 Chloroflexota bacterium | reverse complement strand
CTTCGGATCAGGGATATAGCCTGAGTTATGGTCAAGATTTATCAAGAGAATAACGACTAAGCTCCCAAAAGAGATAGAAAATAAAAATCTTGTATATCTTGACTTTACCTTTAACACAGCGTAGACGCTAACAATCAAAAGTAAAAACAACAAAAATGATTGAACCGAGAGTATTATTTCGATAAAAATTTCTTGCATATTGTTTTAACCTAGTTTTTTACATATTCTCGCGAACATACTGCCAACCAACCGTCCAAATTGCGTATGCTTGTGCGGCTGCGCTTGCGCTAACTCGTATTCTTCCAGATGAATCAGTGAGCAACGCTTTCGATTGCCTGTTACCTTGATTGCTGACAACATCAGCTGGGTATGCGTTATAACTGGATGTGCTTTGAGTTTCGTCTGTTTTTTGCGGAGAAGTTGTTAAAACACCGTCTGTGTTAGATGCCGATGTTTGAAGATTGAATTGCGCAAAAGTTTCGTATGCGTCAGGCGTTGACATGGTAATAAGGGTCGATGTTGTCCCTATCGTACTGTCAGCATCTTTGACCCACAAGTCCCAAACAACATGGTTGCCAACCTGAGTAAACCCGAGAAGGTTTGAGCTTCCATCTGTGAGAACAGAGCCAAGCAGTCTAAAATATGTATATCCAGACGGCATTGTAGGTGATGTGCTTGACAATGAAAAAAGATAATCTACCGAATCGTCACTATCTTTCAGAATTGCGAATACATGATACCAAGTATCAGTAGTGACGCTCCCCGTGTCCATCCCTCCTGCATCGTCCCCAGCAGACCACGCGGCATCTATTTGTTTTGTAAGCGCAGTACCTATAATATCTTCTGCGTTTGTGCTATCTCTTGCTGAACCCGCCGCAATCAATATGTCATGATCTGTGTCAGTGTCTATAGAGAGGCTGTAACCGTAAAAGTAACCGAGTGGCAAAGCACTTGTGCCACCAGACGCGGCTTGCCATGAGCATGTGCCGTCCCCATCTTCCCGCAAAAACTTTGTACCACCAGCTTCGCCAGTTGATAGAACCGCTGTTCCCTCTACGGTTGCGCTACCGCCAATTTTGCTCCAAGATGCACCATCAGACACAAACAGACCACTTTCCCCCGCTTCGAGCGTTGCGTAAGTTGTCGCTCCTGCATCATCTTTTACAACAACATCATAAGAAGCACCCGCCGCGCACGCTATAAGATGCGGGTGATTAGTAACCGCTTCTGGGGGCAATTCCACTGTCCGATCTGCGCCGCTTGGCGTGATAAGTTGTATTTGGTAATCGCCGTCTGTCAATTCTTTTGTTGCACTAATTGTCTCTACATTTCTAAAACTAGAAAACAAAGCAGATGATATTAGCACATTGTATCCAGTGTAATCATCGTCAGAGCTAATGGCGGCCAAGACATCTTTTACTTTATCGACCCTAAAAATATCACTTAGTATTCCCATAATTCACCTACAAGGTAAACTGCGTCCAAGTGGCGCAGCACATAGTTTACGCGGGTTTCCACCGCTCAATTCGGTG
>JAAENC010001090.1 GCA_024224815.1 Chloroflexota bacterium | reverse complement strand
TTTTAATGAAATTGTTCAAGACTATATCGATGTGAGAGATTTGCGCTGTCACGTTTTTCAACGGCCGTCCCTGAGGCCCGGGCAAGGGGAATGACACGGGATGCCCATAAATGAATTGTGTTTATTATATAATTAAAATTTATGGTTACTTTTGCCCAAAGTCAGCGTTTTGCAGGCATTGATCACCCCGCCAGAGCTTCTCTGGTTTTAAAATTTACTTAACTTTCAAACTTTCAAAATATCGTTAAGCTGTTTTTGCTTTGGCTATCGGACGCACCAGAGAACGCATTTGCTCGATACGACCGGCCCTTACATGACCCAGCGCCATCGCCATCATCACCGCTAATGCTAAACCAACTCTGGTCTGCATCTTTGCTTTGCCACGGATATAATGCTTTTCAAAACCAAAGCTGTTATCGATACGGTTATTGATCCGTTCCAAAGATGAGCGGCGATTGTAGATTCTCTGCCAACTCGGGTTGCCGTGAGGGGTCGGCGTAAAAATCCGCCGATCTGCTTTGGTAATATTGATTCGAACAATGCGACCATTCGCACTTGGATTCACTTTCCCGAATGCCGAGCACTCGTTGCGACCTTTACATTCAAAACCATAAGCTGCTGCGGGACAACGATACTTTAACGTATTTCGATTCGCTTCAAAGCCCTGAAAAGCCATATCGCGCTGTTCACCGGTGGCAGGACAGATACAATGCAGCGTGCCTTTTTCAGTATGTACAATCGTATCCACCCGCTCAGCAAACAAGGCTCTGGTGATAGGCTTTTTAGGATCATATCCGGGCTCATTCTTTTCTTCTCTCCATAATTCTCGAACATCTATCACGGGTCGAATCCGGTAATCATCCCACAGCATGGCTTTTATGCCGCCACTATCCAAACCCCTGTCTGCTGAAAAATCATCACAGCGCTGTGCCAGTGCAGAGGTCTGCTCAAAGCTCGTTTGAATCAGGCTGCCAAGCTCGACTACCTCCGATGCAGATGCCGCTGTCACGCTAAAAGCGACAGGAATTTCATAAACTGTATCCGCAATCAAATGTAACCCATAGCCAAACCAACTGTTAACCTTTTTCCACAGGTTGCCGTCCTTATCGATTCCCGAGGTTTCATGTTTACCCCAATTCGCGTCAGGATCGGATGTCTGGCCGGTTTTTCTGCTTTCTTGCCCCGTGGAGTAGCTGTCTATAGCTTTGCCATCATAGCCCAGGTGCTT
>JAAENC010001089.1 GCA_024224815.1 Chloroflexota bacterium | reverse complement strand
TCATCATTTTTATAGCAAGCTCTAAAGCACTCTCCAAGCTCTTTGTATCTTCCTTCGGCTCTGGCTCAATATCGGATTGCGCCTGAATGTACTTATCGAATACGCTTTTTACATCCGATCCCACCGTAAGCTGTGCGTTTATCTTCGCGTGCATCTCTCGCGGTATCAGGTCACTGGTAAACTCACACGCACCGCCCTTGCGTAATGCCTTACGCCGCCATCTGCGTAAATCTTCTATATACGCCTTTTCCGTTGTTGGGGTTGCAATGATTTCTGCCTCGATGACTTCCGGCTCTGTCTTGAATATCTCCATCCCTGCGGGGAAATCTGCTTCCGTAATGCCTACCTGATAAGCCGCTGCCTCTGGCGTTAGTATCTGCGAGTAATTCAAAAACGCTGTTGACGTTTCGACCTCGTCCTTCTGCATTGCGGGATGTCTGTCAACATAGAAAGAAAGAACAAAACCATCGCGAATTACTTCAAAGTCTTGGTTAACTTCCTCTGCTATATCGTCAAGCCTTGAACCTAGCCGT
>JAAENC010001088.1 GCA_024224815.1 Chloroflexota bacterium | reverse complement strand
ACAACCAGAGCAACCAAAGCTTCATATACTTTAAACGAAAAAGGAATAAAAAGATGATAACAATAAAAGACATTTACGAAGGTCACACAGTCCAATTTGTTTTTGAGAATGGATTAAATTTTTCTATGGTACAACATAGATTTTCTTATTCTACGGATAAAAATGTTGAAATTGCGGTGATCGATAATGAAGGGAACTTTATCACAAAAGATTTCATAGATCATTTAAGCGATGACATAAAAGGTTGGGCCAATGCTGATGAGGTTGTTGCGATCATGGAAAAAGTAAGGATATGTAAATAATGCAAAACATCGAACACAAATGGTTTTCCTGTATACGAAACAATCAAGACTTAATTGACGATTCGCAGATTTTTCACCTGGAGAATATCTTTGCAGATCGTGAATTTAATTATCTGATTCAATCGTTTAGAAAAAACGTCAAAATCAAACAAACGCTTAGAACGGCCTTAAACGAGGCCTTTAAAGAGCTTAGCTATACTTACCCTAAAAGTGAGCTAAGAGGCCACCTGCGCAACGTAAGCGGCTCAGAATCGAACGTTAAGAGCTACGAAGAAGAGATATTTTCGAGATATGCCAAAAATCAACTTGCTGACATTGGTAATGGCCTAAGTCATGCACCAACTAGGCAGGATGATTATCAGCATATTCTAGACGATGCAAAAACGCGTTTAAACAATATCGAAGAAGCTATGTCAGCAGATACCGAGATGACCAAAGAAAAAAGCTTTGAGATTATGCAACAAAAAATCGAGGACATGAATAATCCTAATCCTGCTTTGTTTATCAAAAGCGGAATTAAAAACATCGACGACAAGATAATAGGATTTCAGAAAAAGAAACATATCATCATAGCTTCTCGTCCTTCAATCGGTAAAACTGCGGGCGGTCTAACACTTGCAATTAACGCCAAGCGCCAAGGCAAGAAAGTTGCATTTGTATCTGTGGAGATGACCAATGACCAAATATTTTCGCGAGCCTGCTTTAATAACGGCGATATACCTAGCGATGTATTTAATCCTGGAGGCAATCCACAGGTATCAGACTTTGAGAATTTAAAGAGATCCGCAGAGGAATTAATTAACGATGATAATTTTATTTTAATTAATCCAGTCAGAAGAAACTTGCGAGACGTGGCGCGTTCAATAAGAAAGTGTAAGAGAGAGAACCCCGATCTTGATATGGTCGTGGTCGATTATATGCAGAAGATCCAGGGAACGGATAAACGCGCGAACCCGGTCGAGCAGATAAAAGAAATTAGCGGGTGCTTAACAGATCTATGCAAAAATCTTGATGTCGTCATGGTTACATTAGCGCAATTAAACCGCGGAGCTGATGAGGGCGGTATTCCACAGCAGAGCCATTTAAAAGGCGCGTCAGATATTGAGCAGGACGCAGATATGATTTTTTTAATTCATAGATCTAGGGAAGCTCAGAAGGATGCACAGGCGACTGGTTCAACACGCGCACCAGTCATTAAAGGCATGGACGCAGAAGACCAAACGATAAGAGGCTTGCAATCACTTTGGATTCTGGACAAGAACCGAGACGGGCAAACCGGTATGTTTAAAGTT
>JAAENC010001087.1 GCA_024224815.1 Chloroflexota bacterium | reverse complement strand
TTTTAATGCCAGACTAAAGTTTAGAAATCAATGAAATTGAAAATTGGTCTATTATAGGTTTTAAAATGATCAGAGTGGCATAATAAGGAAATAAGAAAAAAAAATTTAATTCACAAGAAATTAAACTTTTTTTAAGGGCAATGGAAGAAAGGCTGTATCCCATTGCGGAGTATGTGAGGCTGTTCTCCGTACTACAAACACAATTGGGTGATCATATAAAAAACCTAAGTTAATATAAATATAAAAGCGTTTAAGGAATATAAATATATACTTGAATTAAAATATACCTTCAATTTGTTGAACTAAATCTGCATTACTTGATGTATCTTTGAAATTATTGGTAATATTACGTGTTAATATATTTGTAATTATTAAATTTTCATCTTTTGCGAATTCATTTTTTAATAATTTTAATGTCATTTTTGCTGCTTCTTTGGCTTGGTTTTTTTCGATTAATGGTACTGTTAATTGATCTGTTCGTAATTTTTGTAAAATTACATTTGGTTGTTCATTTAAATTTGGTAATGAAACACCTGTATTACGATCCATTCTATCAACACGTTGTTTTAATTTTGATAATTCATTTGATAAATTATTATTTGAATTATCATTACATGAACTAAATGGAATTTCATCGGTTATTTTTAATTCTTCATCGACTTCAATACGATTTCTTTTTCTTCTTCTTTTTAAAATTTTATTATTATTACTTTTTGGTGTTAATTTTGATTGTAAATGTTTTTGTCTATTTTGACAAATAATTCTCCATTTTGTTAATACTGTAATTGGTTTACGATTTACACATAAATGACCTAATTTTTTCATATCCCAATCTTTTAATTGACTACCATTAATATCAATAACACCATCTTTCATTAAAATTTGAATATTTTCAACTAATAAATCTGTAAAATTATTATAAAAAAAATCATCGGCGACAAAATTATTATTATTATTTTCTTCTGGATTTAAAACAAAATATAAAACATTTAACAGAGAAATATGATTTGTATCAGTAAAAAATAAATTATCATTTTTGAATAATTCTAAAAAATTATAAATATAACCGCACATAATAATATTTTGAAAAAAATAATTTACTACCAAACGTCTATTTTCAATATTTTTATATATAATATTTTCTAATGCATTAATATTTACATCATTTTCATTAATATCATTCTTTTTTTCAGATAAATTAATTCTTTGATCATTATAATTACATAAAATATTATAAAATTTTGCATACCAAACTTGATAACAAAATAAATATTCTCTAAAAATGCAAGAAATATTCGAATTTGATAATTTTATAAATTCTTGTAATCTAAATTTTAAAACATCATTCGCATCATTAATTGCTCTTTTTTTATTTTCATTACAATTAATTTCAATTTTTAATGGATCTTTCATTTTTAAAAATTGATTACTTAAATTTTCTAAACCTAATTCATTATTAAAACCATTAATATTCATTAATTCTAATAAATTATCAAATTCATTGATTGAATTATCTTCATACATAATAATATCATTATCTTTATCTTTTTTACTATCATTTAAATTATTTTCTTTAATTTCTTTATCTTCTTCAATAATTTCAGATACGAATTTATCAACTTCAATTTTCTTAATATGATTTTTTAAAATATTTCCGGAATTTTCTAATTCATTCTGACTTGATGTAAATGTATTTGTCCATTCTAATGTTTCATTTACTACATTTTCATTTTCAACTTCATATTCCGATACATCATTATCACTATTATTATTATTATTTTTATTTTTCTTATATAATTTTACTTTATTTATCATATTTGCAATTGTATTGTCATCAAATAAAATTTGATTTTCAGAATCAAATTTTAATTTACTTAAATTCTTATATTCAGAAAACCAACCTGATTTACGAAATTTAATAATTTTATTTAATGTATTATTATTTGTAAAAAATATATTTAATAATTGTTTTGTTGTTTTTAATTCATATTTTCCTTTTTCATCATCATTTAAATCTAAAAATGATTGTGCTTCATTCCTATGTTTTTTTAATAAATTTAAATCTTTCATAAAACCACTTGCAATGGTACCTAATGCATAACATGTGTCATTATTTAATATCATATCCCATACTGAATCATATTCTTCTAAATAAAATCGTACTGCTCTTGTAGCATATTTTTTCTTTGTTGTGAAATTCCAAAATCCCACGGCGTTTTTATTATTTTTAATTTCTAATACTTGTGCATCGAATGCTTCGTCTGAAACTTGCATGATGTTGGTAATTCGATTAATTGATTCTTCACTCTGCTGTCTTCTATCTTCGAGGATGATGGTAGAGCGAAAGAGTGAAGTAAAGCGAAAACTAAAGAAATAGAATAAATAATAATATAATTGCGTTCAAGAGATTGAAAGCAATGTTTAAGACCCTGCGTAACAAACGAGTTTATATACTAGAAATAATTAATAATGGTATGATTTTATTGGTATAATCATTATGTAAAAAAAATGACTTATTTTTACAT
>JAAENC010001086.1 GCA_024224815.1 Chloroflexota bacterium | reverse complement strand
TATTGGTCTCATAAATTGCTTCAGTGTTGCATTTATGGCTTTAATAATGGGGGGAATAGGAGTAATAATTGCGTATTCTTTGACTCTTGGGAATGAATATGAAATACCATGGGATAAATATTCCCTGGAAATGGCTCCAAACAGGGTGCGTTTCAGTTTGGTGGTGAATAGTAGAGTGTTTTCCAGCGTGCATCAAAGTCATGGCTCATTATTGCCGCTCGAAGCGGCAGCATCCGTTCAAGAGATGAGCGTTGCCAACGCATCCCTGCGCCTGTGAAACGAGCTTTATATTGTTTTGCGCCACTTTCGATTACGCCGCTACCTGTTAGCCAGCCTGCACTTCTTGCGCTTCTGTACTTCATGCGTGCTTGGTTGTTTTCAAAGAAACTAACTTCCTGTAATAGTTTTTTTCTGCTTTCGCCTCGTTTCTTTTTCACTTTTTCTTTGATGGCCAGAATAACTTCATCGGCCTTCTCTTGAAAAAGTGTTTTCTTTTGCTTTTTTAGCCAACTTTGCCGTGCAGGTAAGTCAGTCCCGTAAAACACTTCTCCGGCTGTTGCCAAATGCTCTACTGAGTGATACCAATCTACCACAGCATAGCTTTTGTAATAGTATTGTGCTGCTAAATTCCAAATCCAACGAGCGGCATCTCCAATAATTTGAGTTTCGGGTACATTCTTCCAGTTTCTTCTCTGAGCTTCTCCCCAGAGATGTTTCCCAAAGACTTCTGGCCCACCTAAATGCGCGATATGGCTAATTTGGGTGGCGCACCCAATTTCTTCGGTAGTGAGCGTTTCTTTATCTAGAATTTTCTCTCCTGCTATCTCAAAAAGACACCCTGCCTTGACTTCCTTCCAACCTTCTTGCAGAACATGCACCATAAATCCATCCATGCTAACACCCATGCGCTGGTCTGTGCTAGAAAAATCTTGATATACAGGAAAATGCTCTAATTCTTGTTCTTTTTCTCTTTCTGCCCGAAAATACCCACCCCATTTCTGGCTTAATCGCCACACGCTGCTTTTTGAAATAGATACTTCTCCAACCTCTGCCATAATTTTTGACACATCCCCAAAAGGAACTTTTCCGCTCAACCAAACTGCTTGACGCGCAACGCTTTCACTCCAATGCAGATCAGAGACCTGCAATTGTTCTGATAGGGGGAAAACCCCTTCTTTGCAAGTTTTACAGTGGAAGTATTCTCGTTCCAACTCTAAGGTGCCCAGACGGGTTTCTATTATCTGGGGACGTTTGCCCTTTTTCTGCATACGTTTTTTACAAGTAGGGCAATCTATTTCTTCTGGCAAATCGCTTTCTGCATCTTTGATGACTTCTTGCAAGACCCTAATTCCGATTGATTTTCGGATAGATAGAACTTGGGTTTCAAAAGCTGTAAGATTTGGGCTTTTTGATTTTTCTTGCCAAGCCAAGGCTTTATCTAGTTCAGCTTCTATTTGTGCAAGTAATGTAGCTTTGATTTCTGCATGGGTGCGTTTCATCAGGACTCCTGCTTTTCTTTATTTCAGCTAAGTATCCCACAAACTGAAACGCACCCCCAACCACACCAAGCGTTCCTTAATATACCGAGATACACACCCTTTCGATTTTCAGGGGAAAGGGATATCTATTGCACAGCGAAAGCCTATATCATTATCATCGGTACTTCGCGGTGCGCTAAATCGATAAGTGGTTTTTATCTTTTTGTCAGAATCAATCCAAGATCCGCCCCTGAGCACCTTATTCCCAATAT
>JAAENC010001085.1 GCA_024224815.1 Chloroflexota bacterium | reverse complement strand
GCAAATGATAGCTTCATTGCATTCCTTACCCTTGAAAACATGGGTATAGGAAAAAAAAGTATAACCCCTCGCGAATAAGTGTTAAGTCTTAAAACGCCAATTTTGACCCAAATGGCGGCCATTTTTAATTTTGAGGTAGTTGCTAAGATCATAGAACGCAAACAATAGCTTCATTGCATTCCTTACCCTTGAAAACATGGGTCTAGGAAGAAAAAAATGGGTATCTAAGTTGTATACTTTTCAAGTTATGAGCGATTTCGTAAGTTGCAGTAATGGCGGCTGCGGCCATCTTGGATTTTGAGGAAAATGAAAAATTCTTCCGCAGGGTTGTTCCTAGGGTCAAGTAGTATGTTCATACCAAATTTTGTTTGGATCAGATTAATTAGATGGTAGTGATTGCAAAAACATTGAAAAAGTATAACGCGCCTCGCGAATAAGTCTAAAAACGCCAATTTCGACGGCCATTTTGAATTTTGAGGTAGTTGCTAAGATCGTAGAACGCAAATGATAGCTTCATTGCATTCCTTACCCTTGAAAACATGGGTCTAG
>JAAENC010001084.1 GCA_024224815.1 Chloroflexota bacterium | reverse complement strand
TTGCACCAGACGCGCCGCGTGCGATTGCTAGGTTTTCAGCGGCTTGCCAAAGTTTATCTTGCTGTGAATAAAACGCCTCTGGCTTTACTGTACCTTTTTCCATTAGAGACTTCATCACCTCCAATGCGCCCAGCTTCTTATTCATGTCAACTTCTAGCAACTTGATCTGCTCATCATGTGTGATCTTATGATGCTCTACTACCTGTCGCCCAATCATTTGACCGCCAAGATGATAAACTTTCGGACGTAGCAAATTAGACTTTTCATGCTGTATAACCTTTATACCTTTCGCGCCTGCGTAGCCCATCCAATAGGCCAAACCGTCGCGCTGGTATCCATATTCACCATCCCCGCGCATGGCAAATCCATATATATAAATCTCGTCAAATCCTTCGTAGATCGCAAGAGCAAGCATGTAATCAAAGGATGACGTAAATACTCTTTGTACTTTATCGCCAGCCAAGAGCGTCCCGCAGTATTCCGTTGCAATCTCATCAAAAGGGTAGGCAACGCTAGACGGGATATACTCATAAGTTTCTGGTA
>JAAENC010001083.1 GCA_024224815.1 Chloroflexota bacterium | reverse complement strand
CCAATCATCTCAATTATCAATGTACATATTCTGGTACTCGTGCATTACAATTCACTTGTAAATAAATTAAACAGATGTATACTTTACATGAATATGGATTAGATTATCAAAATATATTGGACATCTAGGTTGTGGAAATGGTCATAAAATGGTTATGTTGTTACAAAGATGGTTGATATAAAAGAAAACGCTGGATATGAGCAACGAAACGTAAAATAAAACGCAAAGAAATTATTATAATTATCGTAAATTATTATTAAAAAGACCAGAACGGACTGCAATTATTTTGCAGTTCGAAAACATTATTATCATGTTTATATGTTAGAAGTTGTTACATATAATTATTTTACAGCTTCTGATATAAATTTCATGGAAATCGAGTTTGAAAAATATGGTAAATAAAATGTTTTTAGATAAAAACATATTACGGTAAAAGTGGAGCAAAAATAGAGACATATTCAGTGTTTATATCTTGCTTAGAACGGATTGCAATTATTTTGCAGTTCGAAACAATTATTATTATGTTTACATGTTAGAAGTTGTTATATATGATTATTCTACAACTTCTGATATAATTGTTTGGAAATCGAGTTTGAAAAAGATAAATGTTTTTGTTGAAATGAAAAAATCATATGGCGAGAAAAAGGGAAAAACAGGAAATTGACATTGGTAAATGCTATTAATGTGTTTTTTTTTATTGTTATATATTTGTTTTGTCTTTCAATATTCCGTTATCAATTTGCTTATTAATTTAGAACAGAAACGCAATTATATCCGCTGTCAAACTGTTTTCAACGCTGTTTTTCAAACATTACAAATGTAAGAAAATAGATAAACATTGGTAGGATTTTAGACGAGATAAAACCAAAATAAATAACAATAAAAAAAAACACATTAAT
>JAAENC010001082.1 GCA_024224815.1 Chloroflexota bacterium | reverse complement strand
TATGCCTTTGATACCATTATCTACGCGGCGAATTTCCCGCCGTACCAGATCGAAGAAGGCCCACAACGCGGCTTTGCTATTGAGATTTTAAAAGAAGCAGAGAGACGCATTGGGCGCACGTCACATGTAACATTCGGGCCATGGGTTCGGTCTCTAAAATTGGCGTCCACTAATGACAATGTCATTTTGCCGGCGATTTACCGCACACCTTCACGGGAAAAAGATTTCAAGTGGATAGTCGAATATACGATTTCTAAAACTGTGTTTCTTACCATTGGTGACCCGATTAATAGTCTTGACCAAGCCCGTCGCCTTGATCGTATTGGCGTGACGCACAAAAGTGCCATGGATGATTTTCTAACGACACAAGGGTTCATCAATCTTGATCGTGTCGACTATACACGAACCAATATTATTAAACTCAAGGCTGGACGAATAGATGCTTGGTGTCTTTCAGAAAATTTAGCCCGCTGGGCATGGCGAGAAGCGGGCTTATCCAGCGAGATGCTTGTCACTGGAAAAGCAATAAAAACAACTCATGCCTGGATTGCCGCAGGCCCGATGTTTCCCGATGATATAGCAGTCAAGTATCGTGATGTTGTTAAGAAAATGAAGGCTGATGGAACTATCGAGAAAATACTAAATGGATATCGGTAAATGAAACAGAAGCACACGGATAATCTCAGTACATTACAAACAATGCTTCCATTTAAAGCAGATAATCTCACATCAAAACTAACCAAGTTATCACTTGCGGTCGCTTTTCTTTTGGGGCTGATTGTTGGAACGGCACAAGTTATGCTCGATTATTTCGAGCAAGACCATCAGTTGAATAACGATATTAATAATATTTTAATGGCTGCAGAGAAACCTGCCAAAGAAGCGGCCTACAATTTAAATAAAAATGTCGCTGCAATAATAATTGATGGCCTGATGCAATACTCATTTATTGATAACGCTGTAATAACAAACAGTTTTGGTGAAGTATTGGCCTCAGGTATTGAAGTGCCAGATATAGATAGTTTTACAAGATCAATATCAAG
>JAAENC010001081.1 GCA_024224815.1 Chloroflexota bacterium | reverse complement strand
CGGGCAAAGCCACAACCGCCTTTTGGGTGAAGCGGGCAGTTGTCAAGTCGGGCGTCTTTCCAGGCTTGCTGCCGCACGTATTGTTGAGCCGATAAAGTTGTGGCAAAGCGCAGTTGCATGATATTTATATTGCCCAAGACAACCAAATGATCAACGACAATTATTATTTCCCTTCAACGACAATTAAAATTCCCGTTTTCCTTACCACTTAACGTACTATTATTATTAAAAACCTCTTGAAAAAGTTTTTTTTATCATTTAGTTTGCGTTTATCCTTCCGGAGGATAGGGCAACGCTGGGGAGCGACCCGAGCGCCGGAAGGGTGACCGAAGTATGAGGGCCGTACTTAGAGGTGCGGCCTTTCACTTTTACTGATCTCATACTTTGGTCCCTAATGCGCTAAACTCCGGGGGTTTGGGGGCTGGCCCCCAAATAAAATGATTCAACTCCTTTACAGGCAGGTAAACGGAGCATAGCGGGACGGCGCTTGCCTGCCTGTGGCTAAATTGTTTCCTGAGTCTG
>JAAENC010001080.1 GCA_024224815.1 Chloroflexota bacterium | reverse complement strand
TTTAGTAGGTAATATACTACTAGGTTTTGCTCAGACTGAATGTGCTGTAAGTGATTACTGGACACAAAAAGTAGTTGGTTGGTTTCCTAAACATGAGATACAACAAATGGCTATGATGTTTGGATCACAAGAAACTATACACGCTGTAGCTTATAGCTATTTAAATGAAACTTTAAAGCTAGAAGACTATGAAGCTTTTTTACACGAACCTGCTACTGCTGATAGATTTGATAATCTAGTCGCTTACAATGGTAAGTCTCCTGTAGGTATAGGTAAATCATTAGCAATATTTAGTGCGTTTGCAGAAGGTGTTAGCTTATACTCTGCTTTTGCTGTACTGTATTCGTTTCAACTACGTAACTTACTTAAAGGTATAGGTCAACAAATGAAATGGTCTGTACGTGATGAAAGCTTACACAGTAAAATGGGTTGTCAGTTATTTAGACATATGTGCGAAGAAGACAATAGCTTATTAGATGCTTGCAAAGAAGATGTTTATCTTGCTGCTAAAACTATGGTTGA
>JAAENC010001079.1 GCA_024224815.1 Chloroflexota bacterium | reverse complement strand
GTAGCCAGATTATTTTTAGTCAGAGACCAACAGGTATGAGAGGAAGTAACGGGCAAGACCGTACCAACATTTCAGGCGGCGGCTTTTTAAATGGCTTAGAGGCTGGTGATAAGATTTCTGTTTGGGTTGCTAGTGAAAATAACGCATCAATTACAGTTTATGATTGTAACTTAGGCTTAAATTTACGTAAAAAGAATTAAGGGGTAAAAAATGAAACCATTATCTAAAAAACAACCTGACGGCTTTAAAACTGGTGTTAACAAGCTTGACCAAAACCAGATTAAAAAGCTACATGAGTCAGGTAAAGATGCCAAAGAAATCAGCCTAACTTTAAAAATTAAGGTTGAAGCTATCGAAGCTTTCTTACCTAAAAAGAAAACTAGAGCTAAAGCAAAAGCAAAGAAAGAGGATTAATAAATGGCTAGTACCGTTGACATTTGGAATTTAGCGCTAAACCTTGTTGGCGGTGACTTTGTTATTGATCCGTTAGAAAACTCAACCGGCGCTGATTTGTGTCGCTTGCATTATCCTTATGCTTTGGGTTTTGTTTTAGAGGCCGTCGACTGGAATTTTGCAACCAAGCGAATTGAAGTTGCCGAGTCTGCTACTGTTGAACCTGCTTTTGGTTTTCAAGCAT
>JAAENC010001078.1 GCA_024224815.1 Chloroflexota bacterium | reverse complement strand
TTCAATCAAAGTAGAAATGTTAAAGAGTTATGCTAGAGAATTAGAAACTGATGAAGCATATGACACTACTCACTACGGTAGGTAGTGTGACAATAGCCCCTTACTCTACCTTATTTAATAGCCTTATGTCACACTGTGCGGTAAGGTAACCTCCGAAGCTTCACCGAAGTATTTCACTTCGAAGAAAGTCACGATCAGAATACGAGGTATTTTGGATAATATAAATGAATAAAAACTAAAGTAAAATACAATCAAATCATGGAAGTAGAAAACAAAGAATACTCAGTTCTAATAATGTTTCTTGATAGAATTGCTCAGAAAAGGTACAATGAAAAGTCATTTGTCACCTGTTCAAGAGAAATCAAAGAAGAAATACTAAGAATAATCTAACACACTCATATACAGTGAGGTGTGGCGTAAAACCTCCATAACTATTTTTACTCATAAATAATTTAACACCTTTTAACTATGAATATAGTAGATAAAATACTAAATGTAGCTAACTATGTAGTACCCAGTGT
>JAAENC010001077.1 GCA_024224815.1 Chloroflexota bacterium | reverse complement strand
TTTGATATTTGTAATCGATATAATTCACTACAATAAATTAATACAAATGAAATACCAGTTTTTATAATATTATTATTATTTCGAATACATTCACAAATATAATTTAAATTTATTATTTTATAATTATAAAAATAGTTTAGATATTCTTCTCTATTCTCAATTTTATTCAATACACAATCAATTATAGTTTGTGTTTTAGTAAATATATTAAATTTAAAATCTGTTTTTATAATAATATGCTTTTCTAATTTTAAATGTTTTTGTAATTGCATTGTATCAAATATTATATCTATTTTATATGTTTTATTGTCATTAATATTATATTGATTTTTACCAATAATTTTGGCAATCATTTCTTCATCAGTAATTACATTATTATTCCTATATCGTTTGCCTATAATTTCACGTCTTCGTTTCTGTAATGTTAAATTATTTGTAAACTATATCTAGGCTTATGATTTCTATTATTTCTATTCGTTAATAATGATTTATCAATATCAATATTATCAACATCATCATCACCATCTGAATTAAAATTGTATTCATTTATATGTTGCTGTGGTAATGGTAGTGTTTTAATATCATTTAGGATGATTTTTGGTGGTGGTGGTGGTAATGGTAATAAACGTTTATGTAGATCTTTACATGATATTGTTGCAATTGGTTGTGGTTGTTCCAAATATCTCATTGATTTATATTACTTAAAATATTTGATGTTGATCTAAATCAACTTGTGGTATAATAACTGGTATTGTGTCATGTTTGAAGTGGTTTTTGCTAGCTTGGTCTGTGAAGTTTTGACTTATCAAACAACTAAATGTCATCAAGGTTCAAAATTTCCCGAATATTCTTGTTCATAACGTTTGTTAATG
>JAAENC010001076.1 GCA_024224815.1 Chloroflexota bacterium | reverse complement strand
TTGCATGTCATTGTGACAATGACTAAAAATGATCAATAGACATAACCATATCAAAATTAGGCATTGTCAAAATAACTAATTTTCCTATGGTTATGTCTATTGATCATTTTTAGTCATTGTCACAATGACATGCAATGACCAGTAATGATCATTTTCATCCATTCTATTCAAAATTTTTTGTAAAAATAATTATATTTTTTGAGAACAAATAAAATATTATTTTCAACCAATTATTATTTCATATTATTTCGACAATGTGATGGTGTAATGACTGGTGCATTATTATTATTTCTACTATTAGGTATATACCAGTGTGTATATATGTTTCTTTTTGGATTATTGAGTCCAGCAGCTGGTATAATTAAAAATATTAATAATAATATTATATCAACAATAGTAACAATAATATTAAAATATGATCCAAATTTAAACAAAATGATAATGAAAATAGTAATTATAAATGGTACATTGAAAATAATTATTTTTGTAAAAATAATAATCAAAATGAATAAATTAAATATTCAAAATTGAAAATAATCAAAAATTTGTAATTGATATGATGGATGAAAATCAAAATATTGATAAAAATAAAAAAGAATTCACAAAAAAGATTAATAAATACAAAGAGGACAATGACCAACAATGACTTCACAATGACCAACAATGACTAAACCCTATTTCCCCATGATAAATATCATCACAATGACTATATGGTCATTTTGCAATGACTTGACAATGACTAAAATGACTAAATGTTCCTATGGTGATTTACATTGGTCATTTTAGTCATTGCCAAGTCATTGCAGATCATTTTTAGTCATTGTTGACTATCTTATTCGAATGAGGACTGTACATGTCTTTTCTATTCTGTTTGTATATCTGGGTTTGGATGGTTTTGTTTTGACATGTTCATACAAATTGAGTATACGTTTGAATTGTTTCGTGGGGATGACCGATTGACTTGCGCAATTAAATATGCATTGTTTGATGTACCTATTGATGATATGTTGAAGAAAATGTTTGTTAGATTGCATCTGTGAGCGTCAATAATGTTTTGAATTTCCGAAATATAACATTCCTGTGTGACTATT
>JAAENC010001075.1 GCA_024224815.1 Chloroflexota bacterium | reverse complement strand
GGCTGATGTGTAAGAGTCTTAATCAATAACATACGTTATTGATTAAGGTTTTTAAACCTTAAATCTGTTCTTTAACAATTTGGAAAGCTGATATTAGTAATCAATCAATATTGAGTAACTGAGAGAATTAGCAGTAAGTTTAGTTTTAACAACTGAGCGTACTGTGAGTCCTCCTTGCGCAAAAGTTAGGATGCTTCGCATCATAATTTTGCACGAACTACTCTCTACTTGACATACGGTGTAGCAAGAAAGGTGATTTTACACAACTGAGTGTACTGTTCGTCCTCCTTGCGCAAAAGTCGCCATCTTCGATGACGATTTTGCACCAAATTGATTAGACAGTCATGCATACAACAGTGCTTTAATGCACACCTGACTCCGGATAAAAAGGCGGAGGCAAGGCGCAACGCAGTCCATCCTTTTAGCGTGTCGCACGCTTTGGATTGAGTTGTAACGGCTATGGACACTTATGAGTCATGTCAATAAGTGGAAATAGCGACTG
>JAAENC010001074.1 GCA_024224815.1 Chloroflexota bacterium | reverse complement strand
TCGAAAAGCTGCTGCCAAGGGCTTGGTCTCTTCTCCCCACTAACACTATCGAAATAGTGCGGTTGATTCACATCGCTCGCATTCGTATCACCATAAAAGATTTTGTGATCGATTACATAAGTTTCAAGGCTTCCATCGTTTCTCATGCCGATAGCTTTTGTTGTCATCTCAAGCCGATCGCCTTGACAGTCAATGCCTCCAACAAGTGCGAATGATTTACAGGCTTCAGGTACAACCCCGATTTGGTACGTTTCTCGGCGCTGCATAATCAAATCTATTTTTGGAGTTTCTTTGTTAACATCCTCATAAGCTAGGCCAAGCTTTGTGTTCATAAAAGCAATTCGGCCCTCTCGAGTCCTGCAGTTTTTGATCCACTGACTTGCAATATCTTTCCAAGAAAGCCATCCGACAGGTGAATACATAGCGCTAATCTGGTAGCCTCTTAAATCTTTTCGAATGTTTTTCTTGTTAGTAGGTATCCATTTAGCGCCGTTTTCTTCAGCCATCATTTTGGTTTTGTGCTTAAGCTCATCTATCTTTGCATTACAAGCAGGGCATTCATACCAAACCCCATCTTCAATAAGGTGATTTCCTTTTTCATCCTTATTCCATTTTAGGTTTTCAAAATCATATGTGATCATGCCGCCGCAATAAGGGCATGCCATGAAATATCTTCTTTGGTCTGTCAGCTCATACTCGTCAGTACAAAGACACTCTCCTTTAATCGTAGGAGTGGAAAAAAGCCAGTGTTTCGATCTCACGCCAAAAGTGTTTAGTCTGTTTTCTATCAGCTGAACAGCCGATCCTTCACCCGAAACCGAATCGGGATAACGAGACGCTTCATCACTTAAGGCAAAACGTGCACTCACACTCGATAAATCATTTGATGATTGGGCCGAGGCGCAATATAAAACACCACCTTCGTATTGCTTTTCGAGAGTGTTGTTAGTTTTGTCTTTTGCGTTTTTATCAGAAAACAAAGGCCACAAAATAGGGCTGTTCTTTAAAAACGGATCGACTCGGTTTCTCGAAGCACGCTGCAAAACCTTGTCACTAGGCATTGTGAGCAGAATACCGCCACCAACGTACTCCATCCAGTAGCCCATCGTTCCATAGCCAGCTGTTGAAAACCCTATCTGACTTCCCTTAAGGACAATCTGTTTTCTAACCGTGCTGTCAATTCCCATGTTGTCGCATGGTTCTTTAAGATATGGAGTTCTCTTAAAGCTGAACAATCCTGGCTCACTCGCACCTTCTGCTAGTGTTAGATGATGATGTTTGGCCATCCAATCACTAACCTTTAAAAACTCTCTAGGCTGCAAAAGCCTATGGAATCTTGCCAAAAGCTTTTGATTTGAAGTCAGTGTTTTCTTGTACTTTATTTTGTTTTTTTTCTTAGCCATCCACAAACCTCTTAAACAAACTAACTAGTGTATTGTTGAGTGTTTCTTTTAAGAGCTGTTCAATTTCTGGAATGTCGTCCATCGATACTAACATTGGAGCAAGCTTTGCGGGAATAACATCAAAAGCATACTTGATCTCTTGAGCTTCTAAATCCAATTCCTTTTTCATCTCTTCAACGTCTATAAGCTTTTCACTTGCACGGTTAAATTCGAGTTCTTTTTTCTTTGCATCATAAAAAACTTTTTTGGCTTCACTG
>JAAENC010001073.1 GCA_024224815.1 Chloroflexota bacterium | reverse complement strand
ATTCAAATTGATAGTAAATTGACGAGTAAATTGGAAAAAAATTGTAAATTGAAAAAGTAAATTGACGAGTAAATTGAACACAGATTGAAATTATAGTAAAATGAAAAAATGCTTTAATTTGTTATTAATTTGTTGTTAATTTGTTCAAAAAACAGACGAATTTGATCAATTTACACTGCATTTATTGATCATTTTACATTGTTTTTTTTCAATTTATATTTTTTCAATTTATATTCAATTTACATTTTTTTTCAATCTGTAAATTTTAGTAGGTTTTTTTCTTACATTTCATAAATTGACAGTAAAAATAGTAGAATGATTATAGATTGAATGGAAAAATTAAGTTCAGTTTACTATCAATTTATACAAAGATGTAAATTGATAGTAAATCAACACGTAAAATGAAAAAAAAATGTAAATTGAAGATGTAAATTGAAGATGTAAAACTGTCAACTCCTGAAATATTTATTTTAATTATATTTAGGTGCGTTTACATATTTTAATTATATTTAGGTGCCAGAAACAAAATACGTTTTAAATCACCAGAAATATCATCAAATGATAATGCAAGAAATGATTATACAGTTCCAGAATTTAATGCTAAATTAAATACGTATAAATAGT
>JAAENC010001072.1 GCA_024224815.1 Chloroflexota bacterium | reverse complement strand
CCATCTGCGGATTCTTTTCATCGGCAATTTCAAACTCAGTGCTCTGGCCCGCCTTTCGGGCCGTGTTGACCTGCTCGAAAAGAAAAGAATGATCGCCTTCTTTGACCCCCAGAATATAGTGCAGATTATATTTTTGCGCTTCCCTAATATGAGGCGCATTTGAACTTAAAGCATCTTCGGTAATTATAAGCGGTAAATGTGGATGATCTTTTCTAAGCTTTTTAAAAAATCGCTTGGCCGCATTACGCTCGCAGTCGTTCTTACTGTCACCATCCTGTTTGGTAATAAATTCCGGTGCCAAAGGAACCACTTCCTTGAAGTCGGGATGAACAATTGCAGCTCCTAACATCTGCAGGTAGTAGGTAACTTCCCCGGTCTTCTTATTTACTTTTTCTAAGCAAAAATCAGCGTGCAGTTTTTTCGAGGAAAAAAAGCCGGTTCCATCCAAACTCAATAGATAACATCCTTCAAAAAACACCATACGCTCAAGAACTTTACCTCTTTGCAGTTGCCGGATAGGCCCTTTGAATGCCGCTCTAAGCTGCTGTGGGTTAACTTTATCCAGAATCGTTCGCATCTGCGTATCACAAGGTACGTTATCGATAAGGTAAATGTTTTTTAAGTTTTGATCAATTCCTCTTCTTTCGTCAAAGGCGAGCAATGACGGATCTTTGAGGGAAAACATGGCGAAGCCGGACATCAGGGCGTCTGTCATAGAGATCTTAACATCTCCTTGACGAAAATCGGCTACTTTTGAAAAATCAATATGAAGAGCTCTGAATAAAGCATCTGCATTAAGATGCTTTCGAAGTAGCTGATTGGAGCTATTTTTTGGCTTTGGATATTTCATGACTATT
>JAAENC010001071.1 GCA_024224815.1 Chloroflexota bacterium | reverse complement strand
CGTTGTTTCTTGCAAGTGATTGTGGTTTTATCACGCATTAGCTTTTATTTCGTAGCTATATCTTAGCACACCCCGACACGCAAACAAGTGTGCGATGTCACACGAAACAAGGAAGAATGTCACTATTCTTTTTGCGCGTGACCTGATAGTATAGTGAGTGATCTCCTCCTTAATGAGCTGGCCTTATGTCTATCAGATGGCATAAGGCCAGCGACAATTAACTTAGTAAAGGAAAAATTATGGCAAACAAAAATCTCGCAGAATGGATCGATAAAAACTTCGGAAACCGTGACGGCAGGCTGACTATAAAAGACTTTCTCGGCAATGCTCCAATGGTTGCTTTTGTAGTCGCTGATTTAGTGATGCTTATTGCAGAGTATCGCGTTTTCATGGTTGGTATGGAGCTAACGAATGATGACTATATTCTATCTCTTGGATTCATTCTTGTTTCAAGTTTACCCTTTTACCTGGGGCAAATATTCTTTTTGTATAACGACGCGAACGGAAAACAAAAAGCAATCGCTGTTGCATTTATATTAGCGGGTCTTTCTGTAAGTGGCTATTACGGTCTCGCTGACTACCTAATTGCTAACGGTATGACCATAAATGCTGAAATGGCTTTCGTGGTTGCAATCACCGCGACCATAGGAATTATCAGCGGTTCTATTTTGTTTGCGACTATTGACGATAAAATCTCAGCAAAGCGTAGACACAATGAGCTAAAGCGACAAGCCAAAGAAAAAGAAATGGAAATGCAAATTAGAAAATCTTTATTAGAAAAGGCTGAGGCACTAGAAAAACAAGAGGCAAAACTTCGTCAGATTTACGGCGATGATGCCGTGCAACTTGTAAACGAAAATTCTTTCGGTATGCCAGCGTTGGCAAGTGAAGTGAACAAAGAAGAACTAGCCCCAAAAGAATAGAGCCAGTAGACTTGCCAGTGTCTATAATAAACACTGGCAATAGTATTGAAAGTTTACTGGCTGAGACCTTAGCCACTGGCAAGTCTGAT
>JAAENC010001070.1 GCA_024224815.1 Chloroflexota bacterium | reverse complement strand
ATATGAAAAAAGTGTAAAAATCCCGACTTCAACTTGCCAACCCCCACTAGAGCCGCCCCTAACCCCCCTTTCATAAAAGAAAAAATAGAGAAAAATTTAAGTTTTACCAAAAAAACTCTTTTTGAAGTCAATATTTTGTGTAAGAAAATTAATTTGGTACTAAATTTTTCAGAAAATCCTTTTGCTTTTGATGTATTCTATTCTACTAAATAGATGGTTTGAATATATATTTTTTTTTGGTATAAAATATTTATCCAAAAAAGCCGAAAAGAAATGTTATGTTTTTGGGTTGAAAAAACGACTTTTTGGGATAAATTTAGCATAAATACTTTTAACTCTTATTTTACAATAAAATAAATACATTGGCCTAATAGTGTTGAACTGAAATCTTTGATTTGCCACTTGTAGACACTTGGATGCCACAAAGATGCAGAAGCCAGCTAAATGTTCATGTCTTTTTCAAAGAATATTTTGAAATACCTAAAATTTGAGCATCAAATTAATGATAAGAGTT
>JAAENC010001069.1 GCA_024224815.1 Chloroflexota bacterium | reverse complement strand
TTGTTGAAATTGAAATGAAATGGATTTATTGCAATTTTAATTTCTGTAATTGAACACCACGATTCGAAAACTTCAAACTGCATATAGAAAAGAAGTTTCAATTTTGCTTTTTCTCTTTGTTTGTACTTGATTCAATGCAAGCAATTGTACGTTCCAACCCAACAAACACCAAACAAATACCATTTCAAGTCTCTCGTCTTTCACTGAACACAACAACACAACAAATAGCATTATGTACGCACATCAACAACATTTATGTATTGCAAACCAAACCAACATTAGAAACAATAATAATAGCAGTCACAACATTCAAAAGGGCAGCAAATGGAATAATTATTTAATGAACACTGCATCAACACAGATGTATAAAGGTGAATATTGTTCAAAATATGGGCCGGTGCTAAAACAGGTGAATATGGTTCAAAATATTGGGGTAAAAAAAGTGAATATTGTTCAAAATATTGGCGGTATAAAAGGTGAATATGGTTCAAAATATTGGTGATAGAAAAGGTGAATATGATCCAAAATATTGCGGATAAAAAAAGGTGAATATTGCTCAAAATATTGGGGATAAAAAAGATGCATATTGTTCAAAATATTGGGGATAAAAAAAGGTGAATATGATCCAAAATATTGGGATAAAAAAAGGTAAATATGATCCAAAATATTGGGGATAAAAAGGATGAATATTATTCAAAACATTGGTGCTAAAACAGGTGAATATAGTTCAAAATATTGCGGATAAAAAATTAAATGTCAATATTATTCAAAATATTGCGGAGAAAAATGTGAATATGGTTCAAAATATTGGGGATAAAAAAGGTGAATATGGCTCAAAATATTGGGGATAAAAAAAGGTCAATATTGTTCAAAATATTGCGGATAAAAAAGGTGAATATTGTTCAAAATATTGGGGATAAAAAACGGTGAATATTGTTCCAAATATTGGGGATAAAAAAGAGATGAATATGGTTCAAAATATTGCGGATAAAAAAGGTCAATATTCTTCAAAATATTGCGGATAAAAAGATGAATATGGTTCAAAATATTGGGGATAAAACAGGTGAATATGGTTCAACATATGGGGATAAAAAAGATGAATATTATTCAAAATATTGCGGATAAAAAAGGTGAATATGGTTCAAAATATTGGGGATAAAAAAGGTGAATATTGTTCAAAATATTGGGATAAAAAAAGGTGAATATTGTTCCAAATAGTGGGATAAAACAGGTGAATATGGTTCAACATATTGGGGATAAAAAAGATGAATATTACTCAAAATATTGGGGATAAAAAAGGTGAATATGGTTCACAAATATTGGGGATAAAAAAGGTGAATATTCTTCAAAATATTGCGGATAAAAAAGATGAATATGCTTCAAAATATTGGGAATAAAAAAGGTGAATATGGCTTAAAATATTGGGGATAAAAGGTGAATATTGTTCAAAATATTGGCAATACCAATGGTATTATCACTATATCATGGAAATTATATGTTATTTTTGTGTTGGTTGATTTTTGAATTGGTTTTCTGTTTGCTTTTTCCTTTACATATTTCTTTAAATGTGAATTCTCTTTAATAGTTAATGCTGTTTTTGTCTTTTTGATTGACGAATGCCATTCAAAAGGTGTTTGTTTGGTGTTTGTTGGTATTTGACGTACACTTGGTTGCATGTAATCATGTACAAATTTCATAAATGAAACTTCTTTCTTATATGCAGTTTGAAGTTTTCGAATCGGGGTGACATATTGGAAACAATATGTACGGAATATTCCCAATATTTATAAAGGCAAAAAATTAATATTACCGGAAGAGACATTAATATCCATTTTAATGTTGTTTGATATCAATTATTTAATATAATAACAACCAGAATGTTGAATTTGTTCTTGTTGTTCAAAAATTGATACACAAACTTGAACCAAAAATTGATAAGATACACAAACTTTAATGCAGTCATTACTCTCTGCGGTTTGAACAAATGAACATAAATCTTTACAATCATTTATGTTTCTCATTTTTGGTTGCTTCTTGCTACTTGTCGATTCCTTTTCTGATGCAGCGATATCTGCGAAATAGT
>JAAENC010001068.1 GCA_024224815.1 Chloroflexota bacterium | reverse complement strand
TCGCATTATCTCAATCTGAAATTCCATTACATCGTAATGAAAACATAGAGGAGGAGATTGTAAACATAATGAATATTTCATTGCTCGCAAAAACAGAGCATGCAATCCAGTAATTAAATCAGAAAATAGTTTTTCACTAGCTCTTTTTGACTTTTACATCCTTTCTTCATTGCCACAAGAGTTTCAACACAATCCAATGACTACATCATTATCAATACAGGTTCAACATTATTACTCCTGAAATTTAGCAGAATCGCAAAACAAAAGATATGAAATATGTATTCTCTCATTCAGTTTGAAATGAATTTTTTTCTGATATCAATTAGGTTATATTAGGTGATTCCGGATAAATCGGAATTAGAACTACTCTCAACAAATAGAACCGCTCTCAACAAATAGAATTGATAATTTGGATTCTGCATTACGAAGACCTGGAAGATTTGATCGTCAAATATATATTGGCATACCAAATGCAATACAAAGATATAAAATATTAAAAATACATACAAATGAATGGAATATTAATGAAAATGAAAATGAAAATTTTGAGAAATATTTAAAACATATTTCATATAATAAAACAATTGGATTTAGTGGTGCTGATTTAAAAGCATTATGTAATGAAACATTTATGAATTGTATTCATAGAATATGTCATGAATTAATGAATAATTGTGATTGTGATTGTAATTATAATCCACAAATTGCAAATAAATTAAAAAATGAAAATGTTATTATTAATATTCATGATTTTGAGACAACATTTCAGAATGGATTTTAATCATCAAATATAAGAAATGCAAAACAAATGAAAATGATAAACAAATTATTGATAATTTAAATGAAAATACAAAAAATATATTAAATACATTAATTCAAAGAGTTGATATTTATATAAATAAAAATAAAAATTGTGATAATGAATTACAAAATAATAATAATAAATATATTCATTCAGTTCAACAAACAAGATTATTATCATTATATAATGATAGAATATTAATTTGTAGTCAGAATAATAATACAATCAATAAATTATTTTTATCATATTTATTACATCAATTAGATATTGCAAATATTCAATATATTACAATACCAATAATATCATCATGTGATAATAATTCAGAAGAAATATATTCAAATATATTATCAAAAATAAGATTATCAATAAATACAAATATATCGGTGTTATTATAATATATGATTTAGATATTTGGTTAAAATAAAATCCAAATATTATTGAAATTAAATATATTATTATCAAATATAAATGATATGCCGAAAAATAAAAATACATTAATATTAGGTACTTCAAATCAAGAATGGAATGCCACAAATTGTTGGAAAAATCAATGGACGCAAAATGTTTATAAATATTTCTCACATTTGACGGGATTCAGATTGGATTTTCGCATTGATTGAGAGACAAAAAATGGATTTTAAAAACGGTTGACAATAAATAAGGTTTGAAAATCCAATGTGTTCTATTTTATATTTTTTTTGAGTGTTTATTTTAAATGTATTCTATTTTATATTTTTTTTTTTGAGTGTTTTATTTTGGAGTTTAAAGTATTGTGTTTTGTGTGCTAGCTTTGTCCTCAGAGCTTTAAATTCTATGTGGAAAGGGCGCCACATGGCACTGCAGAT
>JAAENC010001067.1 GCA_024224815.1 Chloroflexota bacterium | reverse complement strand
TCTTCTGAATAAACTATCCATTAATGACTGTTTTTTCCCTTTCGACCAAACTGCTTTTCTTTGATATGGAGGTCGAGTTACAAATTCATCTTTGTACTTATGAAATTCTTCGATATTGAATTCTTTCGGAACGATTGTGTATTCAGGTTTTGGATTAAATGCCATAGGTTATATTGATTTTATATTTTTTTCTCTACCGTACACTTTTAAAGAACCGACAAACTAAAAAAAGTTCATTGAAAATTTGGAAAGAAAAAAGGGTCTCCCACAATTTTATGATCATTGCAGAAAACCCACTAAAAGATGTTCTGCAAAGATGTAAAAAATTGGTTGCTAAAGCACCAAGAAACGCCACCAAAAGGGAATTCCTTGCGTAGATTGAATACTTTAGCCGGTTTAGTTGCTGCTCTGACCAGGGCAGAACGAGCTTCGCTAAAAGCAATAGGCAAACAGATGGAAGACCACACCGACCTGGAAAGTCGGATCAAGCGTGCCAAACGTTGGCTCAACAACAAATGGACGGATACAGAGTCTCATTTCATTCCCTACATTAAACCGATCCTACGTTCCCTGGCCAAGTCAGGCGAACTGATATTGGCCGTTGATGGCTCGACGATGGGCAAGGCTTGTATGTGCCTTATGGTCAGTGCTATATGGCGCAACCGTGCCATCCCCATATGCTGGGTGGTGCGAAAGGCGCCGAAAGGACATTTCCCACAGCAGATGCATGTAGAACTGGTCAGGATGGTGGATATGTTGCTCAAATCCGTCATTGAAGACAACTACCGTACCGTTCTTTTGGGTGACGGTGAGTTTGACGGGAGCGACCTCCAGCAAGCCTGCCTGGATTTTGGCTGGGACTATGTGTTCAAAACTGCTAAGGATACCTTCATTGCTGACAATCCTGAAATGCAACATGGCGGTCGCATTGACGAAATGCTCCCGCAGCCGGGCCATAACCATCTTTTTCTGCCCGGTATGTATATAACCAAACAGGCCTATGGAGAAGTCAACGTAGTCTATTGGCACAACAGAAAATATAAGAACCCCTTATATCTGCTGACTAACCTGGAGCATGCACCCCAAGTCGAGCGGCTCTATAGGAAAAGATATTTCATCGAGACACTATTTGCAGATCTTAAATCGAGGGGCTTCAACATGGAATGGACCAAAATAGGTAAGCCCTTGACCATCTTCAATCTGCTCATTGTGGCATGTCTAGCCTATATTCAGACCATACTCTTTGAGTTTGACGCCCGAATTTCCCCATTTTTGGGTAGATTCTGTCGAAAAGACAGGGTAGATGACCTTTCAGTGTTCCAACTTGGCCTCCAAGGGCTGCTATACTACATCAGCCATGACCTTCAAATTTCTTTCCAATTTTCAAAGAACTTTCCCGAATTTTCGGGGGATTAAATGTGTACGGTAATGAAATTTAAAAAAGAACACCGCAGCTAAATACTATGAGAAAATCACAAAAAGATATATTACAACATTGGGCAAATTGCGTTCGACGAAATTAGTCCCACAACTTGTTGAATTATATAGAGATTATCCGGGCATAAGGAATAATTTGATGAATTATCTAGGGAGAATTGGTTATTCCAAATCATCAGGATTAAAAGTGGCCAATATCCTAAAGACCATTAGGCTTTATGACGATATATCATTGTTTAACATCTGTAGATTATTGACAAATTGGAGAATACCAGATAATGAGCATGGTAAAGAAGTAATTACTGCTTGTGAAAAGGAGATTATTCCTTTTGCAAAGTCAAGACAAAATCCGTTCGATTTCTATTGCTTACTTTGGTTTAAAACCAAATATTCTCACCCTATCAACTTATTTGACTTCATAAATAGTAAT
>JAAENC010001066.1 GCA_024224815.1 Chloroflexota bacterium | reverse complement strand
GTTGGGTTGGAGGGGTTTAAGGGGAGAAAGGGATCTCGACACCACCCTCTTTATTGCACGCGCTTATCTCGTCACTGTGAAGAGATTTCAATCTCAACTGAGTTGCTTTGGGAGAATTCCCCCTGTGCTGGCAGTGTACAGGCCACTTTTTTTGCATTTCGAGGGCCATTTTTCTTGGGGAAATCGAAGGAGTAGGGGCTTCAGGAAAAATCACGTACCCCCAAATGTGAGGCGCGGGATTCAAAATCAGCTGGAATTATCGGAAAAGCTCCTCAAAACGTGGAGATATGGCCTCGGCGAATCGGCCCAAAATGGCCCCAAAATGGGCATTTTTGGGCAAAACAAAACTCTAAGTGTGAAAAATGGGCATTTTTCTAACAAAAAAATTTTGGGGCTCCCAACAATAATTTTGACCCTCTTTTTTTTGGGGAGAATTTCCCCTGCTGGCAGTGTGTGGCAGTGTACAGGCCACTTTTTTTTTTGGATTTCGAGGGCCATGTTTCTTGGGAAAATCGAAGGAGTCGGGGCTTCAGGAAAAATCACGTACCCCCAAATGTGAGGCGCGGGATTCAAAATCAGCTGGAATTATCGGAAAAACTCTTCAAAACGTGGAGATATGGCCTCGGCGAATCGGCCCACAATGGCCCCAAAATGGGCATTTTTGGGCAAAACCCCCCTCTAAGTGTGAATAATGGGCATTTTTCTGACAAAAAATTTTTG
>JAAENC010001065.1 GCA_024224815.1 Chloroflexota bacterium | reverse complement strand
CGTACCAAAAAAAACAAATATCGCTATAGCTCAGATACATTGAGAATATTCAATTTATCGAGCGAAATGGATTTTTAGCAGATACGATTTGGATTAGGGTGTCTAAATCATCTTCAATTTTTTGACCAATATTTGGATTGTAGAGTTACTTTTTAAAGACTCTATCCAACTAATGCCTTAGAGACTTCAACCTCTGGAGGCGGTTTAGTTTGTTTTTCTAAGCCTATGGTAGGGCCCGTCGGTTTTTGATAATCCTCTGTAATATTAAGGTTTATTAAATTTTTTGACCGCTTTTTGGACCCTGGGACAAACTCTAAGTTTTGATTTTCTTCATCGGCTAGGATTTCATTAAGACAGCCAGGGTTTGGCAGGACTTGACGACGTTGTTTGGTCAAAGAAGGTAGAGAACCCAAAATTCGTTGCTGTTCTTTAACACTGATGCTCAAAACCCTTTGGGCGTCTTCTCTGGTCAACTCACCGCACATAGCAGGTATTCGAAGTGCTATGCGATTGGCATCTTTTATTTCTCCGGTTCCATGCTGTTTTGAAACTCCGAATAGAGACTCTATATTGTCAGAACTTATTGGTAGCCCTTCTTTTTCTATGCCCAAATTCTTTGCAACCATCAGCTGTTTCTCTGCCCAAGTTGTAAAGCCTCTACGTACAGGTGATCGCGAAGGAATATTTTCTAATAGTTGTTGGCATTGTCTATAAGTAGATTGGCTTAGTCCCTTGTTTTTAAGTATTTTCTGGCATTCTAAAAGAGGATTTGCATCACGGAGGAATCGACTTATAAAGGCTTTACATTCTGGAATTTGATCAAGGCTTGCGCGTAGTTTTGAAAGAATAGAGCCTTCTGGCGCACGGCCCTTTGGAGAATGCTTGAGCAATTGATCAGCCCATCTTACCAGGCGATGAAGGTTCATAAACCTGGCTTTCGTTGAAACTTTGGGGGGTGCAAGACAAGCAAGAACGGTCTGTTTGAGTTTCTTCGAAGTTTTACCGCAAGCGGAGATAAAGGTTTTAAACATCGGATGATCTTGGTATTCATGTTTCAAAAGATTTGCGATAGTATGAGATATATCATCAATGGAAAGGCAGGGGCAGCCTTGTTCCCGCAAAATTCTAACAGCTTTGGCGAGATCTTTTCCGCCATCCTTGAGAAAAGCTACAGGCCTTGCTGATATGGCAATGACTTTTTGTAAAAATTCTGCGATACTTACACCATCCCAAGACGCTGCTACTGAAACAGCGACGCAGCTAACATTTTGAAGATTGGGTGCACCTTCATTCAGAACATGATGCTTAGCATCAAGTGCGAGTACAGCCAGAATTTTACCGGAGCCTAGTCCAATACTGATATCGATCAACCAAATAAATCCGTTAGAAAACCGGTTGCTGTCAATTTGAGAGCTACCCGGCTGGTCTGCGTTCTGAATCCTTGCTATAGACAGCCGAGAGACCCAGTTAATGATTGTTTGAGTGCATGGTGGCTTTGCAATCCCCAGATAGCTGCCAAGAACTTTAAGCACTCTAGACACTGCTCGGAAGCCGATACGAGCGACAAGGAACAGCTGTAAGGCAATATAAACGACATCTACCTTATTGCTAACATGTTGTGAATTTTTTCGCAGTTCTTTTTCCAGTCGTATTTTGGCTTCCTTGGCTTCTTGTTTATATTTATCACGTTCTTTTTTGATGCGAAAGTTCTCTTTTCGTAGATAACGTGCAGTGCTGCCACGATCGAGCGCTTTGTGTTTCCATTTACCCCTGCTTTGCTTTAATTTGGATTTTGTGCTCATATAGTTGATCCACCGGTCAGTGGAATGTTTTTTAACCAAATTCGAAAAATCGCAGCAAGGCATCGTAATGAATGGGGTTGTTCAAAAAGGCATCTTATAAAATTGGTTACTGCACCATGGTCAAAGCGAACAAAAAAATCGCCAATTACGACTGACCATTGAAATAACGTTTTGAGAGAAAATGGGGATTGAGATTTAGATAGAGATTTATTTAATGATTTCAACATGATGAAACGCCCTCCTTTGAATGTAGGTATTTCATCATATATAGCTGATATTATTAGAAAAGTCCAGTATATTCTATAACATATTGAAATTTATTGATATTCAAGATGGGATGGATTAAGTTGTTGAGAAAAATTTTAGTCTTTTTGCATGGGTAAAATGTCATCTAGCAATCAAAACATTGGGTTGCACTGCTAACCTTAATACTGTCTTGACTTGACTGATGATATCAAGATAAATTGTAATTTAAAGGCTTACTGCACCAAGGAAAAATAAGATAACCGGCAGTTTTTGTAAATTCTTAATTAAAGTCAACTGGAAGCTACCCCATGACATACGACCGAATGAAAGCCAAACGAATTGCTGGAGAACATTGTCGTTTCTGTGGTGACAAATCTTCGCCTTTAGTAAAAACGCGCTGTTGTAATTTGTGGATTTGTTGTGATACGGCTTTCGTATCTATTCGTGGTGGAGGGTACTGCCAATTTCAGCAGGAATACTACAGTATATGCCACTTCCACTATAATGAAGGTCATCAAGGGGCATGGCAGCAATGTGAAGAATGCCGCGATTTTTTGGGCGAAGAGCAGTTCAAATTGGAATCAAAAGATCCAATTAATACTCCTCTCTTCTAACGATCATTCTGAGCAAATCAATCAAGATCAATCGGGTTTAAAAATGGGTTTAAATCTCGGTCAAAAAAATTGATTCAAAAAGCCCAATTTTGGACGCCTTAGTCTTAAACCAGCCCAACCTCTATATACAGTATCAGTAACAACAGAAGATTCAAAATTGAAAGCTATATTCCAAATCGTTAGGAAATACGGAAAAGCTTTTGTTAATGAGAATCATGTTCTTTTTGTAAAAGATACAAAGAGTGGAAACTTAAGTGAATTAAAAATTGTGGAAGGGAAAAGTGAAATAGCAACTCCCAAAAACATTGATATTTCAAATGCTCCATCTTCACAGAATGAGCTGATAATAAAAAATGGTACCACAAGTGATGCTGTTGT
>JAAENC010001064.1 GCA_024224815.1 Chloroflexota bacterium | reverse complement strand
ATCGTCATACGTCTCTGGATTAAACGCGAGCACAATCCCCTTATTCGAAACTGGAATGACTTCTAACCCAGCAATATTCTCTTTCTTATAGATCTCTCGTTGCATACGTACTCTCCTTTTCATGTTTATACTCTGTGATAGTGATTGTTTCTTGACATGATTGTTGGAACGTGTTTATAAGGATTTTGAGACCTTGTCAACATTTTCAACACAAAAAGTTATAGTGGGGCGCAGCATAGATGGGGCAAAAAAGTATCATAAAAGAGAAGTATTTTATGTAGAGTGAGTTCCTTGATTTTTTTATGTTGACACCAGGTGTTGGAGATCATGTATGAAGAGCGTGAGGAGAGAAGAATGATTAATGCTCGTCGTTTAAAAGGTGGCTCATCGATACTTGCTTTGGAAATGCTTATCGGTTACAAAAATGTGACTAAGATTCGTAAGCGGAAATGAATAACATTTTCTTAGCGAGATGCTAGCAATTTCATGCTATCATATCCCCATTCATCAGGGTGATTTGTAGCTTTTGTATGACACTATACCAATACGAGTTTTCACCTGACGCCATCGTAAGAAACTCTACAAGAGCAAAACATATTTCCAAAGCACGTGTCGATGCGCCTAAAAGGTTAAAGATATCCGCAATGCCTGAAGAAGCTCAAAATACTGTAAGAAAAAAGCAATTTTGCAAATCGTTTCGCCGGACCGGAAAGCCCTTAACCACTGAAGAGAAGTGGATGCTCCTCAACGTTTACCAACGTTGCAGAGAAGAGCATGAGCAACGAAAACTTCCCTTAAGTGAAGTCTATCAACGGAGTGCGTATTATGCGGGAGTGAGTAGAAAAGTCGTTGTCGATATCGTTGCTCATTTTCGGAAAACGGGGACGGTTCCTCCAGCAGCAGACGCAGGCAACAAAATGAATCATCACACCTCTATTCCTTCTCACGCATCGAGTCGTATTCGTCAATTGATTTTCGATCGTCATCGAGAGGGCGCAATTTGTGATGCAAAACATGTTGGGGATGTCTTGGAAAAAGAATTTAACGTGAGACCTCATGTGGCAACAATCAAACGGCATCTCACTCGTTTGGGTTTTGAATACAGGAGGAATACCCCCAAAACTCGGTCATTACGTGAAAAAGATTCTGTTCGGCAACAACGGCACACTTACCTGCACCAAGTTCGACAAATGCGGCGTTCTGGCTATGAAATAATCTATCTCGATGAAAGTTTTTTGCATCATCACCATGGCCAACAGTTTTCATGGTTTGATGAAGGAGATTTCTTAGAACGGCCCTCTGGAAAAGGAAGAAGATGGTGCTTTATCCACGCAATTTCTCAGCAAGGGCTTCTTGAACATTGCTTACTCGCTTTTGAAGGCAAAAAGCGCACAGGAGATTATCACGGTTCATTTAATTTTGAGGTGTTCTATGAATGGTTTCAAGAACAATTACGGCCTAATCTCCCTAAGAAATCCTGTCTTGTTATGGATCGGGCAACGTATCATATGGTACCAGAAGACCGTATTATTCCAACTCAAATGAAAAAACTTGAAATACAGGAGTGGTTGGCTGACAACAACATTTTTTGGGAGGACTATTGGTTAAAACCAAAGCTCATTGATGTACTCGCACAAAGCATTGACCGAACACCGTTGGTGCAAAAGGAAGCACAAAAATATGGACATCAACTTCTCATTTTACCGGTTCACCACCCGGAATTGAATCCTATTGAATTGATATGGGCGCGTGTTAAAAACAAATGTGCAAAAAAACTGAGAAATGGAATGTCATTCAACGATGTTTTAGCAAACTTGAAGGAGGAGTTTGAACATGTTTCTAAAGCAAACTGTCACAATGTCTATGAGCATGTCAAAAAACAAGAGGATGAGTTTTGGAAAATTGATTTAGAATTCGACGACACCGACGAGATGGAGGTAACAAATTCTTACAAGAGGGGCTACTTGCCTAAGGCGAGACGGAGTGGAAATAGGGCGTTTCGCCAAACTGACTTTGTCACAGTGGTTTTGGGGTGACTATGTCAATTTGTCCCGTCTCGCCTTAGGCAAATAGCCAAAAGAGGCACAGAAAACAGGATTTGTATTTTGACCCATCTATGCTGCGCCCCACTATAATATGTTGTAAAAAATGGAGGCAAAAAGCTAATCAAATACTATTTGAAAAGAGGCTTACTACTAAAGTAACACGCTTTTTATCAATATATAGAAAAATATCTTGCATGGATCATCCGAGAAATAACTTATAACAATTGTAAAAGCGATATTTAGGATGTTAGCTTTTTTGAATACGCTTGATAATAGCAAAACTTAGGTATTATCCACGACAATATAGGGAGGGTAAAATGAGCCAAATTCTTCAATGGTTAACAAGTAATCCTTTGGTGGGTATGATTACACTCATTACGTTCTTACTTATCGTTATATCGGTAGTTGTTATCTATCTTGTCGCATTTTTTCAAGGACAAGAAATCTCTTTTTGGCCTCCTCAAATTAGCCAAAAACCTGAGACAATCGTCAAAAACAGGCAGATAGTCAAAAACAAAGAAATTACAACGATTCAATTCTGTGACGATTTTTGGAAAAAAACCAACAATATAACACAATGTAAGTAATTATAAATAAATTTATTCAACAAATATCAACTGGGTTTCATCAATGCCCATAAGCGAACAAAATT
>JAAENC010001063.1 GCA_024224815.1 Chloroflexota bacterium | reverse complement strand
TGGGCTGGGCGTTGGTTAGGGACGGAGGAAATTATCTCCGATGTTTTGACTCCGAGAGAAGCAAGGCGCGGGGTAGATGGAGACAAAAGAATTTGCAAAAGCCTTTGGGATATATTCAACAAAGCCGACATTCTGGTGGCTCACAACGGTGATAGGTTCGATATAAAGAAAATGAATTACCGATGGAAGTATCACCGTTTTAATCCCCCCCTGCCATATAGAACTATTGACACCCTAAAGGTGCATCGCTCAACCTTTGGGGCAACGTCTAATGCGTTAGATTTTATTGTAAAGCAAATGAAACTAAACGAAGCAAAGCACCTAACAGGATTTCAACTTTGGGTAGATTGCGAGGACGGTAACAAAGATGCACTCAAAAGAATGGATGAGTATTGCAGACATGACATAGAGCTTGGCGAATTGCTATATCTTGACATTCGCAAGTGGGCAAGGAATGGGGTCAACTTCGGCCTCTACTCTAATATGTCGAAACAAGTTTGTTCCAGATGCGGCGGGGATATTGAAATCCAAGAGAAAGAAATTACAACGGGCGCAAAT
>JAAENC010001062.1 GCA_024224815.1 Chloroflexota bacterium | reverse complement strand
TTGTTGGCGATACCACCCATTATCATGCTTACTCAGGTTTTGCGACGGTCACTTTCCTCGATGAAAAAGGCAAAGAACAGCGAAAGTCACAATCGAAAACCACAAAAAATTGCCGTTGTAAAGACAAGGACAATTGCGAGCATCCCTGGGAACTTGCTGATGATGGTGCCGGCACGATTGTCAAAGCTTTCAACAAATACATTTGGGGCCATAAAGCATCGATTCTTGGCCTTCCGATGCAAGGCATTCCGCTTGACGCGATTGCCGTAGCCGATGCCGCCACCCATGATGGAGAAACATTTTTTCCGCATGTTGTTCGTCTGTTTGCACAATATCCTCAAGTAAGACCATGGATTGAAACAGTGCTCTATGACAGTGCCTGTTATAGTCAAGCACTCAAGGAGAAGTTTCGAGACCAATTAGGCATCGAGCTGAAGGCATCGCTTAATCCCCGCAGAAAAAAAACCGTGACGGAAAACCTGCCAAAAGGAATGAAAAAACTGACACCCTATGGCAACTTGGTATGCAATGCTGACTTAGAGATGGATTACAAAGGGATACGAAACGAAACAGAAAAATTTATTTACCAAGCGCCATTGGATGCAAATCAGAAAAGTGTTTGCGATAGCTGCGAACAAAAACCAGTGTGTTGCCCCACTGCCGAAAAGGGACGTATTGTGCAAATATCATTTGATATGCTCGCTCATATCGACTCACAAGATCCACCGATGGCCAAGCGATTCAAAGCTATCATGACGCGCCGCCCGTCAGTGGAGCGAATGATAAAACGGCTCAAATGCGACCTGGGCGATGATAGATTAAAAAAACGAAGCAACGCATCGTTTCAAGCTTACCTTGATAAGACAATGACTGCTTTTCATATCCTTCTAAGGAGCTAAAAAGTAAATTTGCAACAAACAAGAAGTTTAGCAGGACAAGTATATCCAAAATCTGCAAATTACTTACTTTTTGAAGCAGAAAGGCAGTAGATTCCAGATTTAACCTATTTTTCAAAGAACATTTGTCAAGTTTAAAAAATTCAACTTACAATTTTGTAACTTTTGCCTGGCCACTTCTAAGTTTATGCGCAGGCTCTATATTCATAAGAAATCTAAGCAACGCATGTTTATCAAAAATGAAAGGAGGAGAAAAAATGATAAATATAAAATGGATTTG
>JAAENC010001061.1 GCA_024224815.1 Chloroflexota bacterium | reverse complement strand
GTGGCAGTTCTGGTCAACTCTATCTCTAGTTCCAAATCCAACTGGGTCCAGGCCTGGCCCAGGTGGGGCCCAACACTTTGGACCCCATTTTGGGACATCTGGAGCCCCGTGGCGTACTAGGGGGGTCTGAGCAACCCAAACGCTCGCCGACTGGCTCCAATTCGATCCGATTTGGATCGTATGGGTCTGCGGGAGTCCCTGGGTGCAATTTCGGATGGTTTACAAATATTTTTGAAACATTTTGGATCGACCCGACCCCCTAGGTCGGTTCCCATGGGACCCAGATGGGGTCCCCAAATGGGGCCCTAAGTGGGGACCCCATATATACCAGGCCCAGGCCCAGCTGGATTGGGTACTCGAGATAGAGTTGACCAGCACTGCCACGCAGTGCGTGGCCAGTACCTGGGGGTGGTATCTATGTACATATGGTATACCTCTATACTATATATATATATATATACATATAGGATGGGGGCAGGCTGCACGTGTGGGGTGTGTGGGCATCGATGGTCCTCGTGGGACCCCATTTTTACCATATTTGGCAAAAGTGGCCAAAATGGCCAAAAACAGACCCCCCTGTTTTTTCACGAATTTTTAACGGTGGCAGCTCCCATTTTTCTCCACCTCGTCCTCGGCTCGGAAGCCGCCCTAGTGACATCGTCCGCACCTACCTATGGTTGTCACTAGGGCCGCTCTCAGCTCATCGATGGCTCCACGAATTTTCGGAGGT
>JAAENC010001060.1 GCA_024224815.1 Chloroflexota bacterium | reverse complement strand
TCTGATGATATTAAGGAGATATTAAAAGGTAGCCGCTGGATTCTTGTAAAAAACAGATCCGGCCTGTCCGCAAAAGAAAAAGAAATTTTGAAAAAGATATTGGAATCATGCCCTGAGCTACGGGTGCTTTATTTACTCAAGGAGGAATTTAGACAAATTTTTGAACGAGTCGATAGTAGAGAAAAAGCCGAAAGGTTTTTAAAGGCCTGGGTGGCTAAAGCCGAATATACCGGGAATAAATTTATGCAAAAGTTTGTAAAGACATTAAAGAACTGGTGGGGCCAGATCCTTAACTACTTTTATGAAAGAATTACGAACGGATTTGTTGAAGGATTAAATGGAGCCATCAGAAATATTATTCGTAGAGCATTTGGGTATAGAAATTTCCAAAATTTTAAATTGCAAGTGTTTGCGGAGCAAGGTTTTCCCACTAATCCGCGATGAGCCAAACAAATTGTGGGCCGAATTATTAATTTCTCCTGGAAATCGAAAGTTAAAAGAATCGTGGTAAGACGGCCAGTTGCCCAAAGATAAGATAAAAAAAAGAATCAAGGTAGAACGGCCAGTTACCCGACCGCCCCCTCACAGATCCCGGCGTGCGGTACTACCGCACCGGGCTCTTCAAATCTGCTCACTTACGCACTGACAAGCGTTAGCTTGCCCTATTTGATATTCCTCGCAGTGAGGTTTGCATGGTTGATCCAGCCTTTCTTACCCGGGCCATGTTTCCTTTAC
>JAAENC010001059.1 GCA_024224815.1 Chloroflexota bacterium | reverse complement strand
GATACAATTATTACAGTATTAACAAAAGTACCACACATATCACTCAAAAAGTAATTTAAATAACTGTGAAATCTATAAACTGTTTTTGAGTATATGAAAACTAACCGACAACATGCCATCAAACTTATAGCTTCTTGCGAAAAGTTGTGACGGAACTGTATAAAGCAGCTTTTTCCGGAGGCTTTAAAGGGTTATACCAAAAACACACAAGGTAACCAACCTGCCTAAACCTTCGACGGTGGTGGCGTTAATACCGCATCTTATTTTAAAAATACTAAAGTTTTAATCCAAACCAAATAGTGCGGTAAACCAAGAAAGGTAGCGGATGCAAGGCTAAAATACCAGACAGGTATAAGTCCTTGCTATGACTGATTGCTAATTTTACGAATGCATGGTCTGACTGTGCAATCTTGAGAATTTTTATTTTTTTTCAGCTTAATTTAGATTTCCTTTTAAACAACATCTTTTTAGTACATAGACTAAGACACATTTTTAACTAGATCAAATAAATAGTAAATAAGTTTTAAAATTG
>JAAENC010001058.1 GCA_024224815.1 Chloroflexota bacterium | reverse complement strand
TATGGTTCAATATGGACTAAATACGTAAGCATTATACTGTATTTAATTCACATTTAATTCACATTTCATTCATATTTTATAATAATACATATTCATTCATATTCATGTCCACATCCAATCAGTATTCAATTAGTATACGGTTTGTCTGTCATTTTAGGTGATTGTAAATGCTGAAAATATTGGGTCATTAATAGAAATATTATTCACGAATATGAACCATTGACTTTAACAAAACAATGGTTAACCTGCTCAAGTTACAATGGATAAAATGCATATGTAAAATACAATCCAACGATTACTCCAACATAAAGTTCGACATATAATTGTTCACCTAGACAAAGATGCATACTATAGCTTTAATTGCATATGTAAATTTTGCACCATATCATTATCGTGAACAATTTGGCATGATCGGGATTTTGCAAATATGCAAAACAAGAATAGTAGTTCATTCACTTGAACATTCATTATCATTATCATGCATCATTCTCATCATTATATTCACGCATTATTGCATTCCTGGATTTATTATTCCTCTTCATGTTTGTCATATAACCAACTGAATATAAGTTAATTTCCCGACGTTTTTAAGTGCAATTATTACCAAAACGGAAAATGTAGTTTTGGGAATCCACCATTGACCCATTGACCTATCCATATAATGTTTATATTGTACCAGCATTATATCATTGGCGCAACCTTACTGCCAAGTAATTATCCAACCACATATCCAACTAATTATCCAACTAATTTCCCAACAATTATCCAACCAGTGATCCAGCTGTAATGACCCGCTAATATAATTGTATGAACAGGTTGATGGGTCAATGGGTCAATGGTCCATTCCCAAAACTACCTTTTCCGTTTTGGTAATACATGTTTTGTTTGTGTATATGAGTGTATTGTAAAATGCTTGACTTAATTGATTGATATAAGTTGCAATTCAAATCTATGGTTTTGTTAAAAGACAAACTTAAATATTTAGTTATGGTATCCATATTTCATGGATTGTTGCACATCATATTTTATTTTGTGCCAATCAAAATCCAAAATGCATTATTAAACAAACTGAGTCTGCAATACTAATTAAATAAGGATTAAATGCGAATAATATATCAACCGTATACTAATTGAATACAGATTGGAAACAGATTGGATGTGGACATGAATATGAATGAATATGGATTAAATATGAATGAAATGTGAATTGAATACAGCATATCATGCTTACGTATTGAGTCCATATTGAACCATATTCAATTCGAATTCTTGTTTAATCAATTACATACATTCATGCTCAATTAACATTTAATTATATTGATTGAGATTTAATTTAATTCGTATTGTGTTCATATTAATTGATATAATTATTCAATAAAAATTAATCATGTTCATTTATATTTAATCATATTCAATTATATTTTTCCGTATTTATAACTAGTCACATTCATATTCAATTAATATTTAATCCAAAAGCAGATATACAAATATGTGCACCACAGTGATGTGTACTCAATAATTCTTTGTAATCAACAATCACCAATTCATACAATAATTCCTTCAAGTTACCATTTTGCTTATTTTGCTTTTCATTCTTTAAGATGTATATTTTTATTGAAATGAATTCAATAAATAATTGTATGATTATTTTATACTGATGGACAAACCATTGAAAATATTTTTGCCTCAAACGTTAAGGAGGTGCTCTGGAATCTGTTGTACATAATTATGCGGGGTCGTTTGACCAAATTGATATTTATGAAGCTGCAATTTTGATTCAACTAATTTGGTCACAAGCAAACCAAAATAAGCTTTTCAAGGTTTTTTTTTTTGTCAACTGTACAAAATGAAATGTATCATACGG
>JAAENC010001057.1 GCA_024224815.1 Chloroflexota bacterium | reverse complement strand
TGCCAGCCTTTTGCCGCATTTGTTCAGATCTTCTGTTTCCATCCAGATGAGTACTACTTCCGGCATACCTCCGGTTGCCAGGTATTCACCAAGGATATAAATTAATTTTTGATGCACAGGATTAATTAGAGCCGATCGATGATCGTGCTCCAGTAAAAGCTCGGCAAGCCCCTGATCCCCCTTAGCCAGCAGAAATTCGAAAAAAGACATTGGATACATATGCAACGATGAAACACGCCCCACCGGCATCCCAATATTTTCCAGGACGAAATCCAAAAGGGATCCGGCCGCCAAAACATGCAATTCCGGCATGAGCTCATAAAAATATCTTAACGATTTTAAAGCCTTGGGTGCTTCCTGAATTTCGTCAAGGAACAGTAGCGTTTTACCAGGCCCTATATCTTTACCGACTAAAAGCCCTATATCCCGGACAATACGTTTCGGTTCCAAATCCCTTTCAAAAACCTCAATATACCGGGGCTCAATTTCAAAATTGATTTCGACAAATTCATCAAATCTCTTCCCGAGGTTTCGACAGCTGTAGGTCTTACCAACCTGCCTTGCCCCTCGAAGAAGCAGCGATTTCCTGTCGGAATCATCAGCCCAATCCTGCAAATGCCTATCAATCAAACGTTTCATTTTCTTAACTCGCTCTAAATATGGTCAAATTTAAGTCATAATTTTTTTTTCTATGGTTAAAAATATAAACAAATTTATACCGTTGACGGTTAATTGTAAAGGTGTTTTATCAGGTCGCGAGAATGAAGCTCCCGGTCGCAAGCGGATGGGGTATTTAAAAGATCATATCAGACTAAGAAATGGAAAAATCGAGAAAAGGTACCGAAACCTCCGGCAGGTTTGGTGAGGATTTGTTCATATAACCTATATTGAGCGATTTTCTGTATCCAGAAGAGATAATTTTCGCCTAAACTCCACAATTACCAAGGATATGCGATAGCATTCAGAAGTAATTTTTTATTCACCCAATGGGTGATCTCGTTTGTCTTCCATTTTTCCCAAAAAGTTGACTAATAAGGTACACAGATATCATTTAAATTTCATAAATACTACTTGCAATTTCTACTACTTTTTGATAAGAGTGCTCTAAAATATTTGAACACAAATCAATCTAAAAGAGAGTAGAAATTATCATGAAAAGTGTCCGCAGCTCACAAAGAATAAACAAAATTGGAACGACGTCCGACACGATTACAGGCAGGGGTGGAATAGTGCTGTTTAGCCGCTATCTTGAGATGACCGGCATTTTAGATATTCTCGAATCCAAATTCGGATTCATGCGTAAAAGCGCCAAGGGGCTCCCCGTCTGGATTTTATTTAAGCAGTTTTTCTGTTTCTTATTAGATGGAACGTCACGCCATTTGGTATATTTTGATCAATTACAAAAAGACAAAGGCTATGCAGCAGCCATTGAGACAGAACGCTCACAGATGGCCTCGTCGCATACGATCAAGCGTTTTTTTAAGCTTTTCGGTTGGTGGCTTGCACCACATTTCCGCTGGATACTGCGCAAGCTGTTTATCTGGCGGTTAAAAATCATGAAACCCACTGAAATAGAGATATATATCGATTCGATGGTCATGGATAATGATGACGCCCTAAAGCGACACGGCGTTGAACCCACCTATAAAAAGAAGAAAGGCTTTCAACCGTTACATATCATTTGGAACGGCATAATTGCTGATGCTATCTTCCGGGGTGGTAGTAAAAACGGCAATTTTGGCAACGTTGTTGCCAACATGGTCACTGATTTGGTCAAGCAAATCCGCAGCGAGTACAGCGAAAGCGTAACGATAATTTTGCGTTGCGATGGTGGTTTTTTTGATGAGAAAAATTTCACTACCTTCAATGATCTGAACATCGCATTTATAGCAGCCGGGAAAATGTACGATGCTGTCAAACAACAGGCCGGTGATGCTGCTGATTGCTACTGGAATTCATATGATATCAAAGAGCAGACATGGTCCTTTTTAGAGTTCGGATTTCGCTGCGATAAGTGGAAAGGCTTCTTTCGAGCCTTTTACACCCGTTGTCTTTATGAAGACAGACAAATGCTACTTGATTTCGCTCGCCCGGACAACGTCATTTTAACAAATATCGGGATTAACGATAAAGTTCTTGAAAACTGCACTGCCGAGCGTCGCCAGTACTGGTTGACGCCGGCGGCAATTATAAACAGCTATCATCAATGTGGCACCGATGAACTTTGCCATCGGGGGTTCAAAGATTTTGGTTTCGAGCAATTACCTTTCAAAAGATTTGGCCCTAACTCCGCAGTTTACTACTGCATGTTGATTGCTTTTTTTCTATACCAGACCTTCAAAGAGGACGTGACAGCAGAGATCATACCGATAACAAGTTATGCCACATCCGTTCGCCGAAAGATAATCGACATTGCCGCCAAAATTGTAAAGAAAGGCCACACAATTACTTTAAAACTATCTGAATCGGTCAGGCATTCTCTTAAATTCGATCTACTATGGACTAATTGTCAGAATCCACCCCCCATCCTGGTTTAAATTTCATTTCTGTCTGAAGCTAGTAACACAAAAACAAAGAGCAAGTGGATTAGTATGTCTTGGTTTTAACCAAATTTCCACTTATCCTTGGAAAACGTGAAAAATTCTTAGAATTTTTTGACTTGCCGCTGCTTTTTTCTCTCTGGTA
>JAAENC010001056.1 GCA_024224815.1 Chloroflexota bacterium | reverse complement strand
ATTTTCAAAATAATTTCAATATTTTTCAAACTTAAGTTAAAGAGGTTATTTTGAACCTAAATAATTATTGGTATAACCATATCTGTGTTTTGAGAGTATTTTAAAATTTTCCGAATATAGGCAAAAATTAGGATTTTCTGGGGTAATTCCTGATATTCAGGCTTGATGTGGGGGTATTAAGAATCAATTAATTGACCTGGGATTAAACGAGCCTCCTTTTTATGTCCTTATGATGCGTGGAAAAAAAAAACTCTGGGATATTTGAATGTTAAGGGGACCATTTACCTTATTAAAAAATCATGTTTTTTATAGTATATTATAGATATGGGAATAATGCATATATAATAAAGATATACAACTTTTAAAAAAAAAGTTTTTTAATGAAATAAAAAATATTAAGAAGTGAAACAGATAATTATAATCCGTCAAGAAGGTTTATAAACCTATTAGACCTCCGAAAATCACAAAATATGGTATTTCTATTGTTAAATCAGGAAGTTATTGGCATATTTAGCAAAATGTTTTATTACTTTTTTTTGTTTTTGCATAAAAAGGGGTTCATTTTCAAAATAATTTCAATCTTTTTCAAACTTAAGTTAAAGAGGTTATTTTGAACCTAAATCATTATTGGTATAACCATATCTGTGTTTTGAGAGTATTTTAAAATTTTCCGAAT
>JAAENC010001055.1 GCA_024224815.1 Chloroflexota bacterium | reverse complement strand
TTAACTAGATGGCTTGTAAGTATGTTAGTTAGTTATTTAGTTAGTTAGTTAGCATGTTAGTAGGCTTGTTAGTTAGTTAGTTAGCATGGCTTGTAACGTTGTTAGCAAGTCAGTTAGTTAGTTACCTAACTAGTACGTTAACCAGATGGCTTGTAAGCATGTTAGTTAGTTAGTTAGTTAGTTAGTTGGCCTGTTAGTAGGCTTGTTAGTTAGATAGTAAGCTTGCCTTGTAAGGATGTTAGTAAGTAAGTTAGTTAATTACCTAACTAGTTAGTTAACTAGATGGCTTGTAAGCATGTTAGTTAGTTATTTAGTTAGTTAGTTAGCATGTTAATAGGCTTGTTAGTTATATAGTAAGCATGCCTTGTAAGGTTGTTAGTAAGTAAGTTAGTTACTTACCTAACTAGTTAGTTCACTAGATAGTTTGTAAGCATGTTAGTTAGGTAGTTAGTTAGTTAGTTAGCCTGTTAGTTAGCTTGTTAGTTAGTTAGTTAGCATGGCTTGTAACGTTGTTAGTAAGTCAGTTAGCTAGTTACCTAACTAGTAAGTTAACTAGATGGCTTGTAAGTATGTTAGTTAGTTATTTAGTTAGTTAGTTAGCATGTTAGTAGGCTTGTTAGTTAGATAGTAAGCATGCCTTGTAAGGTTGTTAGTAAGTAAGTTAGTTAGTTACGTAACTAGTTAGCTCACTAGATAGTTTGTAAGCATGTTAGTTAGGTAGTTAGTTAGTTAATTAGCCTGTTAGTTAGCTTGTTAGTTAATTAGTTAGCATGGC
>JAAENC010001054.1 GCA_024224815.1 Chloroflexota bacterium | reverse complement strand
GCGTTTGATCCGTCTGAGGAAAGGAATGATCTTATCTGCTTTCTCTGAAGGTATCTTGATATTGTCTAAAACGATCACAATGTTTAATTGTCTCATGGATTCTAACCAACCCAATTTCTAAGGTCGCTGCCGTTTTTGTATGGGTCTTCAAGACTTTCAGTTTTTTGCTACACCTGACACAATTGTAGTCGCTCGGAACAAACCTGGCCGTCGGAATCTCAGCAAATAATGTGGCTGCTGAAAAACGCCATGTCAGCTGATCAATGCACTTTCTTAAGTATCGAATCAATGTGAATCCGGAGTTTTTTTTTCGATATCATAATGATCAAATACCGTCATAACATCTTTTTCTGCTATCGGCAGCCCTCTGATCGCCAACGCTGATGCAACCTGATCCGCACGCGGATGTCTTTTGGATTGGCGAATCACCTCGGCTAAAATCTCGATAACTATTGACTCTGTAATAAAAACCGGTATTCGCCTTAGCGGCTTTGAAAGTTTATCACGTTGTTCGATCTGCTTTGTGCTTCGTGCTTTATCGCTGCTCAGATAAAGAAATTGGCCTTCAAACTTTGTTCGCTTTATCTGCTTTGATCTTACCAAATCCAATAACACGTTGTGAACACGAACCCTTAATTGTCTTTGAAGATCTGAATGAAATTTCCCCCCATCACCATTATCAACCAGATAGGTAACGGTCTTTTTTAACGAGCCATTTAGAGAAAAACCAATATCATCGTAAAACCAAATACCATCTGAGTCAAAGCGGGCAATATCGAAAAGCGTATAGTAGCGACCCGCATGAGTATAGCTGCAAAGATACTCAACCCCACTAAGTCGTCTGAAGACAGTCATTCGCGAATTGGTCTGAACAACTTCAAACAGATCTCTCATCTCTACTACTCGGCGATTTTTGATAAAATTCTCAAGCTTCTTCTGAGCATCGATTTTTGGCATATTCCCTCCTGATACATTTAGGATCAATATATCCTATATGTAACATATTTTGCCGAAAAATCAACCGCAATTCATCATAAAATTGTCTCCCATATTAACCGATATCGTTTATTTATTTGAAATTAAAGAGTATTTTCAATATTGTTGACTTTAGACACAGCAACAAAAATAGAGAAGATTGGCTTGATATTGATACAATTAGGATTTTTTGATAAATAATATATCTTTTGAATTCAATAGGTTAAAAGAATCCAACGTAGTTTTTCCGTAATAGGATTTTAAGGCTAATTTTCGTCTTAATCAGCCTATTTTGATACCTAAAAGGGGATTTTAAGAAAATACTCCATGACAAAATTTTTGTTAAAAGGCCCATTTCATACGCCAAATAGT
>JAAENC010001053.1 GCA_024224815.1 Chloroflexota bacterium | reverse complement strand
TGGAATGCAATTGAGGCAAAATCTGATTTAGAGCGTTTCTATTTAGTTCGAGATAATCTTCCTGACGAACAAATAGTCATCGCACTTGAAAAAAATCGGGGTAAGGGTAGAGACGACTTTGCCGTGCGAGCCATGTGGAATGCAGTGCTGGCAGGTATCGTATTTCAGCATGAATCGATTGAATCCTTAATAAGGGAACTTTCACGAAACCCGAGTCTATTGGCGGCCTGTGGTTTTGATCCGACCCCGATCACAAAGCAACCTGAAGCCAGACTTGAGCGTGATGAGACAACCGGTAAGATGAAAGTGATTCGCGCGGCGGCCCAGGCGCCATATTATCAAGTGCCGATGAGTTGGAATTTTTCAAGATTTTTAAAAAATGTGATCGAGCTGGAAGATGAGCACACAATGATATCGGAAATGGTACGCCGACTTCGTGAAAACTTGATGGCGGAATTACCGGATTTTGGCAGGCACCTGGGCTATGATGGCAAAGCTATAGACAGCTACAGCACGGGGCAAGAAAGCAGAGAAACCGGGCAGACATCCGATCCTGACGCGAATTGGGGTAAACATGAGACCTCGGGAGTCGATAAGGACGGCAACCTGTGGAAAAAGGTTAAGAGTTGGTTTGGCTATGGTTTACATTTGATAGCGGATACACTTTATGAAATTCCTGTAGCTTTTAGCGTGACAGCGGCATCTGCATCGGAACCCGTCGAGCTTGGTAGCCTGATTCAAAACAGCTTTGAGCAGACCCCTTCACTGGCAGAGCGCTGTGAAAATTTTTCAGCCGACAGGGGTTTGGATAGTGGCGGCATAAAAGCCACGCTGTGGGATGATTACCGCATTCGACCCGTAATAGACATTCGAGAATTATGGAGAGAAGAGAAGAATGAGCCCGGATATGATCCTGAAAAGCCTATCACCAGAGCTTTGTTTGCTGAGCGTGTGGATACCATTGTTCATACTGAAAAAGGCACACTGCATTGCATATGTCCTGCAACCGGTGAACAACGCGATATGGCTTTTCAGGGCTTTGAAGCCAATCGAAATACGTTAAAGTATCGTTGCCCCGCGGCGGCATATGGTTTTCAATGTCAAGGCCGCAAAGAGTGCTCAGCATTTGGGCAAGTTAATCCTGGTGCGTATGGGCGCAGTATTCGCATCAATATTACCAAAGAAGATCGGCGGATTTTTACACCGACGCCTCATGGCAGCCCGAGCTGGGAAAGGATCTATAATCGACGTTCATCTTTGGAACGGATCAATAACCGGATTGATAATAGCTTTGGATTTGAGAAGCATTATATCCGTGGTGGAGCGAAGATGCAGACCAGAGTTGGTTTAGCCATAGCTGTGATGATGGCGATGGCGCTTGGTCATGCAAGGGCCGGTCGTATTGGGCAAATGCGTTCTCTTGTGCGTCCGGTAGCCGAAGCAGCCTGACGATATTTTGAATGATAATTCAATTATAAAACCAGAAAGGCTCTGGCGGGGAGACCTATGCCTGTAGACGGTCACTTTGGCCAAAAGAGATCATAAATTTTAATTATTTAATAAACCTTATTCATTTATAGGTATCTCGTGTCATTCCCCCTGCTCGGGTTTCCGGGACTGCCGTTGAAAAACGTGACAGCGCAAATCTCTCATAAATGGTTTCCCTTGCCTTTTCAATTATCGTTTCGGCAAATTCAAGATAAACTATATGAGCATATATTATTAATTGCTCTCTTTTAGCCTTCTTTT
>JAAENC010001052.1 GCA_024224815.1 Chloroflexota bacterium | reverse complement strand
TGTGGATGGGTATATTGATTTCTACAACCATGAAAGGATACAATTAAAAACGAAACAGACACCTTATCAAACTAGGTGCCTGTTTCGATAATCTAAGGGGAGGGCTTTCTTTTTGTGTCTTGCCTAATGGGGGCAGTTCATGATAAATTGCAGGGCTTTTTTATTACAAAAAGACGATATATACAATTGACTTACGCTAGCGAAAGCTGTAGGATAAAGAAAAGTTACGCTAGCGTAAGGAGTTAGGAATGACCACTACCCCAAAATGGATCACATCACAAGAAGCAGCTGTTCGACTATCTGTCAGCACCGCTCGCATACGCCAAATGGTAGCCGATGGTCAACTTAACGCACAGAAAATAGGCAATAAATATCGTGGTCAGTGGCAAATTATGGCCAGTGACGTAGAAAAGAAATTTTATAAAAAAGGAGCAACTCACAAAATGCGCGTCAAAAACAGAATGACCCCCAGCCCTATTACAGCTTTTCCCGAAACCAACTACAACGAAGCCCTACGGCTCATGCAGCAAAACCACATCAAGAGCCTGCCTATCGTTAACCAAAAAGGCAAATTGGTAGGCATTGTCACGCGTGGAGATATGCTGCGCGCTGAACCATCTCCAGTAACATCTTTAAGTGCATACGAGATCGTTTCCCTTCTTGAAAAAGTGACCATGAAAAAGATCATGAACGCTCCCGTATACGCCATTGATGAGAACTGTAGCATCACCAATGCCGCAAATTTCATGCTCGAAAACAAAATTAACTGCCTCCCGGTTATGCAAGATGAAAATTTGGTCGGCATCATCACCGATACGGATATTTTCAAGACCTTTGTAGAGATCACTGGCGGTGGCCAAGCTGGCACTCACATCGAAGCGCGTATGCCGGATCAGCAAGGACAACTAGCGCCCTTCGTTCAGGCAGTAACGAATGCCGGTAGTTATATCGCCTCTATCGTGATCAATTACGAAGAAAATGGATACGGCTATGTCGATGTTAAAGAACGTGGCGGCGATGAAGCCTTAATTCAAGAAGAGCTGACCAAGCTCACTAGCGTGGATAATATCAATTTCCGCGCCAGCGGTCAGGATAAACTACTCAAATTCGGGTAAATCCTTTTTTGTAGCATTTTCAAACAGTTTTTACCTCTTCACAGGCTCCAAGCTTTGCTTGGAGCCTTGTGCTATACTTCGCGCTATCTGGAAAAACCTTAAAAAAACAACTTTAATACGGAGAATAAAATGAAAATCCTAATTGTTGGTGGAAATGGCACCATTGGCAAAAAAGTGAGTGCCCATTTTGCAAAAAAACATGAAGTCATCATTGGCGGCAGAAAATCAGGCGACGTAATTCTGGATATTGTTGACAGCAACGCCATAAAAAATACCTTCGAGCAAACTGGCAACGTCGATGCAATTCTCTGCATCGCTGGCGAAGCAAAATGGGACGCTTTCGAATCCTTAAGCGAAGAAGATTTTCATATCGGCCTAAACAGCAAACTCATGGGACAAGTCAACCTTGTTCGTATCGGGCAAAACTATTTAAATAAGGGCGGCTCCTTCACGCTCTCAACAGGCATTTTGGCTGACCATCCCGTTGTGATGACAACCAGCGCCGCAATGGTTAACGGCGGCATTCATAGTTTTGTTAAAGCCGTTTCACTAGAACTTAAAAACGAACAACGCATTAACGTCGTCTCATCAGGATTAGTGGAAGACGCAGTAGAACATTACGAAGCCTATTTCCCCGGGCATAATCCCATCCCCATGCGAAAAGTCGTCAACGGCTATGTCAAAAGCGTTGAAGGAAAAGGAACGGGGGAGATCATCCGAATGTATGATAATTCCTAGCTAAAGTATTTCAAACCCAAAAGAGTCTGCCAATACGCAGGCTCTTTTTAAATAATGTATAATGCGACATATTGGGTCTTTTTTCTTGCAAAAACTATCCCAAAGCAATTAGTATGTTTTTTTGAAGTTTTGATCTAAAGGAGGTCAAAGATGCTTTCTTTCAACTTAAACTGGCTTGCAATTCTTATTTCTGCTGTGGCAAATATGATTATCGGTGCTGTCTGGTATGGTGTTTTGGCAAACCCCTGGCTTGAGGGTATTGGTAAAACCAGAGAGTGGGCAACTGAGAACCAACGCCCTACAGACTATATCATCGCTTTTGTGAACTCATTACTCATGGCCTTCTTCTTGGCTAATGTTATGGTATGGGCTAATATTTCTGGGTTTTCAGCAGGCATAATGATGGGATTTTTCATGTGGTTAGGCTTTACTGGATTTTCCTTTGCAGCCAACCATGCTTTTGAAGGTCGCACTCTAAAGCTCTGGGCTGTAAACTCTGGCATTTATCTTGTTGGTCTCATGGTAATGGGTGCCATATTGGGGCTTTGGCAATAGCACAAAAAACGATAGAAAATAATTTAAAAAGGGGCTTTCGTAATGAAGCTCCTTTTTTTGCTTTAAAATATTCGAGTGGTAAAATTTCCAAGAACCCTATTTAGGTAAAAAATCATGCTCCTAACCATTGATATTGGCAACACCAATTTAACGCTCGGTTTATACGAAGGCAAAACGCTAAAATCTCATTGGCGTTTATCTACGGATCATAAAAGGATGCCAGATGAATACGGCCTCCAGCTTTTGGGCGTACTTCAACAAGCAGGATGTGAAGCCGGATGCCTGACCGGAATTTGTCTTGCTTCCGTTGTTCCACATTTAACCCGGCATGTAGAACAAGCCTGCAAAGAATACTTGAAAATTGCCCCGATCGTTGTGGATGTAGGCGTTAAAACCGGCGTACGCATTCTTTATGAAAACCCGAGCGCCGTTGGCGCAGACCGTGTAGCAGATGCGGTTGCCGTACATCAACTTTATGGCGGCCCCGCCTGCGTGATCGATTTTGGTACAGCAACAACTTTCAACGCCGTAAACGCCAAAGGCGAATATTTGGGCGGAGCCATTACCGCAGGGGTTAATCTTGCTGCGGGTGCGCTTTTTGAGCACGCAGCAAAACTCCCGCCAGTCGATTTGGCGCGTCCCCCTTCTGTGATCGGGAAAAACACCGTCCACGCGATGCAATCTGGGCTGCTTTTTGGTTACGTTAGCATGGTCGAGGGGATGGTATCCCGTTTCCGAGCAGAATTAGGGGAGGAAATGAAGGTCATCGCAACGGGAGGCTTAGCCAAAAGCGTTGCTGAAGAGACTGATGCTATTGATATTATCGCCCCCTGGCTAACATTAGATGGCTTGCGTATGATCTGGGAATTAAATCAAGCGTAATGCACAAAAGAAATCTTGTTTTATTATTTTTACTTGTTTTTATCGTGGGCTGTACGCCAAAAGCAACACCTATTGTCATGCCTACACCTTCCCAAACGCAAAGGCCTGAGCCTTCCACAGAAACGCCCGAGCCGAGTTTAACGCCGACCAAGTTGAAGACCGCGACTCCTGCATCCACCCCCACGCAAGCTTGGGTCAGGCGCGGACCGGGGATTGTTCACTGCACAATCCTTCTTTATCATCACGTTGCGATATCCCCTATCGAAAGCCAATATTATATCCATCCTGAAAACTTTGCTTCACAAATGAAAGCGCTGGATGATTGGGGCTATACACCTATCCCGCTTTCTTTGTTGGTGAAAGCGATCAAAGAGGGGGCAGAGCTTCCGCAGAAACCGATCATTATTTCTTTTGATGATGGACGTTTAGATATTTATGAGAATGCTTTTCCGATCATGGAAGAATATGGTTACCCCGGTGTTTTTTATATTATCAGTGGCGGTTTAGGGGATCAAGGTTTGGTTGGCGTAGATGAGTTGCAAGAAATGGCAGCGGCGGGTTGGGAAATTGGCAGCCACAGCCACAGCCACGCAGATTTATCAAAAATCAGGAAAGAGGCTTCTTATAGAGAGGTTGTTTCCTCTCGAGATGTGCTGGAGGAAGCGTTGGGCTTTCCGATAACATCATTTGCCTACCCCTTTGGGACCATTACAGAGACTGCGGGGAAGCAAATTCATATTGCAGATTATGAGTCTGCAGCCGGGCTAGGGCATACCGACTCGCAAGGCCCTGGCAATCTCTTTTATTTGCAACGCAGACCGATCAGTTGGGATTATGATCTAAAACGTTTCGCAATTGTATTAGGCTGGGAGGGGCCGCTTAGTACAGTAGAAACGCCTGTGCCTTAAATGGGTTAAGAAATGAGAGGCATTGATTACAAAGGAGCCTGCTATGAAAAAGATTTTATCTATCAGCATGGGGTCATCCTCTCGGGATCATATGACAGTGCATGAATTTCTCGGGGAGAAGTTTGAAATTTCTCGTATTGGCTATAACGCCGATATGGAAAAAGTCATTCAGGCTTATAAGGATTATGATGGCAAAGTAGATGCCTTTGGTGTCGGCGGGGTGGAGTTTTATCTTGGCGTGGGTGAGAAAAAATATCATTTCCGTGAAGTCAAACATATTCGTAACGCAATCAAGAAAAGCAAAGCCGGTGATGGAAACGGGATAAAAGGCTTGCTTGTTCAACGCGCTATTGTGGCTCTTGAAGCAAAGCTAAACGAAGAGGGGAAGACTCTTAAAGGCATGAAAGCACTCAAAACCAACGCAGTAGACCGCTATGTCATGGCAAAAGCGCTGGTCGATGCCGGCTGTGATGTCACCTTTGGCGATTTTATGTTTTCGCTAGATCTGCCCATTCCCGTTCGCAGCTTGCGCGGTGTTCATATTTTGGCCGCGACCATACTCCCCATTGTTACAAAAATGCCTTTTAAGTGGTTTTATCCACTTGGCTCGGCGCAAGATAATCCGCCTGTGCCCAAATGGGAGAAATACTATAACGAAGCCCAAATTCTCGCGGGCGATTTTGTCTCCATACGCGCGAGCATGCCCGATGACCTGAGCGGGAAAATCGTTCTTACAAATACAACCACCGCCAAAAATGTAGAAGAATTGCGTGAGCGCGGGGTGCATCTGCTCGTTACATCCACGCCACGTCTCGAAGGGCGTACTTTCGGCACAAATGTCATGGAAGCGACTCTGCGCGCCATGATCGATAAGCCCGATGAGCAAATTACCGAAGCCGATTTTGTCGATCTTATCGAGCGCATTCCGCTTGAGCCAAATATTGAAGTTTTGAATGATGCCTAATAAGTGAAGAGCATATTTCATTGTCACTTTTTTGAATGCCTGATCTCCAACACGATTCCTCCTATTTCCTCGAACTCCAAAGCAAAACAGGATGGGGCGCAATGCTGCGCTCCTTCGCATCGTGGCTTGACCCGAAACCCGCCTCCCTTATATTAGACGTGGGAACGGGCCCCGGGCTTCTCCCTGCTATTTTCTCCCAAATGGGATGCCGCGCCTTTGGCATCGACTCATCTTTTGAGATGTTCCGCGATGCCCTTCACTCCGATCTAGTTCTTGCTAATGCTCTCGCGCTTCCCATTAAACCTTCGAACTTCAACTTGATAACCGCAAGCAATCTTCTTTTTCTTCTCCCCGATCCCTTATCCGCACTTAAAGAAATGACTCCTTTCCTCGCGCCCAATGGCGAGATCGCTCTACTCAACCCCTCTGAGAAAATGAATATTTCTGCTGCAACTGCTCTTGCTAATGAGCGAAATCTTGAAGGCTTGGCACGCGAAAGCCTGCTCAACTACGCCGCCCGCGCCGAGCGTCATCACCGCTGGAGTGAAAGTAACTTGCGAGCGCTTTTTACCTCTGCGAATTTAGAATTAACAGATACGACAACGAAAATGGGGGAAGGACTTGTCCGTTTTGCTCGGGGAAAGAAAGAGTAAGCTGTATTCAGTTTTCCATTTTACACTTCCTACATACTTGACCATCCCTTCCCCCCTGTCTATAATCGAAAACGATTTTCAACTAAAGAAACGTAAGGGCGACCCTATTTGCTTATTAACAGATTTTCTGTTTTTGATAGAAAGAAATAATACAGAAAAAAAAACATCTTTTCACCAAAGCGGGTCACCCCTACAGTACAGAAAACAGGCAATTTATGTCCTCTGAAAACTGGCTTATCAAATTACGCTCACAAGGCTATCGCCTCACAGATGCGCGCCGCGCCGTTGTCGAAACTGTCGCTCAAAGCCCCCGTGCATTAACGCCTTCTGATGTTTGTGACTTGGCAAAAGAGCGTTATCCCGCGCTGGGACTTGTAACCGTCTATCGCACCCTTGAAAAACTCGAAGAGCTGCATCTTGTTCAGCGCGTGCATCAAGATCAGGGCTGCAATGCCTATCTCGCCGAAGCAGAGGGGCATCAGCATTTATTAATTTGCGAGAAGTGCAAAAAAGCCGTCTACTTTGAAGGCGATGATCTGGACGATTTTTTCGGCGAAGTCGGAAAAAAGCACAACTTTATCGTTAAAGAACACTGGTTACAATTATTTGGGATATGTGAGGACTGTCA
>JAAENC010001051.1 GCA_024224815.1 Chloroflexota bacterium | reverse complement strand
GACTTGAGTGTCTCAGATTCCGTGACTATTCATGACATTATGCGCGTGTATTTATGAGATATTTTGTATTTGTTTTGGGAGAATTCATTCCCAACAAGAATGAATTCTATTTTTACATTTGTATGTGTTTTTATTTGGATAATAAATAAGATACATGTAAAAAGTGAAAGAAGAAATCAACAGTTTTCAACATATTTAAACACTTAACATATAAATATTTATTTATGGGAGTAAAACTTAAATGATTTGTGCAAGGAGTAAAACATTTCCAATTGATATTATAACATTATAAATTTAAATAAATAAATGTTAAAATGTTAAATCAAATGAAAAGACATAAGAAAAAAGATAATAATGAAAAAACATAATAAGAATGTGAATAAATCAAAAACAAATAAAAAAAAACACATACAAATGTAAAAACAGGTATTTTTCATAAAATGCCAAAAATACAAAATAAAAAAAAAAATGATGCATTATAATGCAATAAATGATTTACAAAAATAAAAAATAAACACAAACAACTTATAAATCAATCAACACATTCTAACATTGAATGATCCTCAACTTCATCACTAAAATCATCACCAATTTCTTCAACATTATTAGTATTATTATTATTATTATCATCATAATTTACATCTCTAAAACAATAATCATATTGTCCCAAATCATAATCATCATAATTTACATCACCAAATTCAGCATCATATTCATTATTATCATTATTATCATTACCAGAATCAGCAACTTCATCATCACCATTATTATTATTATCATTATTATTATAATCACCAAAATGTTCCAATTGTAATTCTTTTATTTTTTTATATATTCCTTCACGCATATGTTTAATACAGCTTATTTTTCCAACACTTTTAATTCTACATTTTATATCTCTTGCTGCATTTTGTTTATATCTAAAAATATTTGATCTTAAATATAAATCATTCTTTTCTTTAATTAATAAAACAACTTCACGATATATTTCCACCATTGACCACCCTCCATAAATATTTATATCATTTCTTGCTTTACCACCATTAATATTATATTTCCTACAAATTATATCACATTCATCTTGATCATTTGCAGGTGGTGGGGATGGAAATGGTGATAAAGATATGCGTGGTGGTGGTGGTGGATTAAATTCATTAAATCTGTCAATTGAACCATTGGGTGTTAATGGCGGAGGTGGTAATGATGCAGATACACGTGGTTTACGATATTTTTTGATGATTTCACGTATTATCGGATCTAGTTCTAAAAAAAAAAAAAAAAAAAACAACAACTCATCATTATAATGGTATGTTGTATAAAGTATTTAATAATCAACAACGGTTTAACTGATCCCAATATTTCAGGGTCTCCCAAGTCATGCTGTAGATGCAGCTAGTATGCAGGTGAAGGCACCAATGGTTGAACATTGCAGTGAAATATCCACCAAGGGGTAGCGATCGCACCAATTGTCGAAAATTGCAGTGAAATATATCCCCGAAACATTTATAACTATTGTGCATAGTTCAAGGTTAGGTTTAAAGTGCGGCTGTTGAATATTTAACACATGAATTGTAATGTATGCTAGGATGTAAACATACGTACAAATCTAACTTATAAGGTGATATAAACCAGTTTCAAATTATTTTTATATTTCAGTTTCAAACTAAGAAGATATAAAATGCATATTTTATATTTTCTTTTTATTATTTACACAACATACCATTAACATGATCATCATCATTTTCATCATCATATTCTTCATCATATTCAGTTTTTATTGCAGTTGGTGGTGGTGTTTCTTCATCTTCATTTGGTGGTGGTGTTTCTTCATCTTCATGTGGTGGTGGTGTTTCTTCATCTTCATCATATCGACGTGCTGGTATATCTAAATATTTTATTATAAAAAAAGGTTTTTCACTGAATCACTTAAGTGCTTTAGTAAAAAAGTTTTTAAAAAAGTTTTTTACTAAACCACTCAAGTGCTTTAGTGAAAAACTATTTTTTTTTTCTTCATCAAAAAAATATTTAACATACGTTCGGCTGCTGATATTGATGGTGGTGGTGGTGTTGGTGTTGGTGGTGGTGGTGGTGCTTCGATTTGCGAGTCTAAACATTTTATTATATAAAAAATATATTTATAACACATTTGAACAAAAAAAAATATATTTAACATACATGATGTTGATTGTGCGGTTCGAATCATATCTAAATATTTTATTATATATAACAGTGAAAAACGTTTTTTTTTTCATAAAAAATATAACATACCATTTGTTTCTGCTTGTAATGCTTCTAATCGTTTATATTCATCATGCCCGTCATGATATCCATCCGAATAACCATGATTATATTCCATATCATCATATATATTATTACTATTATATCCATCACCATTTAAATCTTTATTACCATTATATCCATCATAATATCCATCATCATATCCATCATCATATATACCATAATATTCTCGTCCAGATATCGATTCATCACCACCACTATCAATTACCGCTTGAATTGCTTCTTCATCTGCGACATCAATTGCTGCTTGAATTGTTTGTTCATATGCACCACCACCACCACCAATTACCGCTTGAATTGCTTCTTCATCATCACTATCATTTAAACATGGTATAAATAAATCGCCACCATCACCACCATCATTTATAGCATCACCATCACCATTATCATTTATTGCATCCATTAATGCTATGTATATATTTATATATTTGTCCATTTGCTTAAAATTAAATCAAGAAATCTGAAATGTACAGATTTATAAAATGTAAAAATATATACATACATTGATCTGAGATATAAATTACAGGATCATCATCATATTCTTCTTGTTTTTCATTTTCATCTTTAAATTCAAGATCACCTCTGTAAGGATCTGAATCAGTACATAATAATGGCATGGATGAATGAGGATCACTTGATAATGAATCTTCATCATCGTATGACATTGGTTCTGCAGTATAACCAAATGATGATGGTAAATAAGATGCAGGCATGAATGATGAATGTGGACCATATGTTTGATATCGTGGTAATGTTAATGGAAATGGTAATGATGGTGGTGCTTCAGATGTAATTGTTATTGGTGGATCTGGTAGTAATTGTAATGGTAATGGTAATGCATCTTGTTCTATATTATTCATCATCCAAATTAGGATGATAAT
>JAAENC010001050.1 GCA_024224815.1 Chloroflexota bacterium | reverse complement strand
TGTGGATTGCCGCCGTGCTTGCACGGCGATTGGCAATCCCCAACCGCGCTACTATGGTACTTTGTGATATGTGCCATGTGTTGTATTAATAAAGTGTGATTATATATGTTGTTGACCGCAAAATACAGGCATATTTGAGTGCTTGTGTTCGAATACTGTTTGTTGGATAGGTTCTTTAAATGCACAGATACTAACTCATGCAAATTGGGTGCAAAACTGCAGGAAGACATGAAGTTTAGGAGTAAACATATACAGGGTACACCTTTTTAAGCTTTTAAAAAAAAGAACGAAGATGTTACGATGTTTTTGGCGCCGAATGTTATGTGCAATATCTGGGTACGCAGGAAAAGTACAACCTAAATACACCTCCCAACCCGTTTAGAAATATCTCAGTCGGAGATATTTTTCAACGGTCGGTTTCTCCAAGTCGTAGGGAGCCGACTTGAGCTCAAGTTGGCCGTGGGTCGACTTGAGATTTACAACAAGTGAACCTGGACGCG
>JAAENC010001049.1 GCA_024224815.1 Chloroflexota bacterium | reverse complement strand
TTGGGGTTTTATTTAATTTTATCTTTGGAAATATTCCATTATCTTGTAATTCAATTGGTGATGTGGCCGTCATTGGTACAGGATGTGCACCTGATCGATCTATCCTTCGATCATTTCCATTATTTTCCCTTATAGCCATCATTGGTACAGGACGTGCACCTGATCGATCCATTCTTCGATCATTTCCATTATTTCCATCTAATCCTAACATATCCCCTATTTCAATTTTATTCATTCGATCATTACCACTTTTTTTATTATCATCATCTCCTCCCTTATTACCACTAACTTTTTTATCTACTTTTATCGGAGGTTTTCTTTTTGTTCGATGTGATTTCTTAATTGGTGGTTTCGATTTCGATTCATTTTTTTCTACTCCAGTTCCATTATCTTGTAATATTACTTCTGATTTCGATCGTTGTTGGTGATTTTTATCTCCAATTCCCATCTCACTTAATAATTCTACAAAATGTGTAATTTGTGTTTGAATAAACACTTCTCTTATACATGCATCCACTTTCATAATTGTTCGGCCGTTAAATGGTCTTCCTTTTTCTAATCTTAATTTTAATACACCTTCTTCTA
>JAAENC010001048.1 GCA_024224815.1 Chloroflexota bacterium | reverse complement strand
GTTTTCAAATAGTCTTTGTATTTCATAGTACCATTTCCTCTAAGTTCGCTAGTGAAAAAGTGCCGCGCTCAAAATCTATATTGAGCGGGTATTTCATTCCAGCGGGAAGTTTCTGTAATGTTTCAGGGTTAAATCCACGCTGTTTATTTATGCTGATCCACGCCAGGTTATCTATAACAGGGTATAAAATATCTCGCTTTCCCTTGTGAGTAATCGTAGTTCCATATTCAAGGCTGGTCTTCGGAAGCCATATCCCCATATCAGCATCCGTGTGTTGTGGAATTGCGCTAGTTTCTTGGTGATCATACAGATAAGGAGTCTGCATTGTCTCAGCCTGACCGCCATCGAGTTTTTGCTTACTCTGCGAAGCAAGAACGCATGGAGCAGGAATCTGAGCAGCCAATTGGCGAAGACCGAAGAAATCAGCGCGTACTTGTAAACGCCTTACCTTATCAGGCATCCCGCCAACTACTTCGCTGTCCATCGGCATAGCTTGAATATAGTCAACAAAAACACCCTGAACGTGAGTATTCAACCCCTTGTCTTTTCTCAACTCTATTATTCTAGCAATTGCTCTTGCGACATTGCTCATCGTTGGTTTTATCATGTTTTCATTTGCTCTAGCTATGCTCTGACCTATGTAATAAATAGGCGTTGACGCGATCTCACCTGCGACCATCCTAACCGTGTCCATTGATGTTAGTTTTCCGCGCACACCTTGTCTCTCTGCTTGTCTCAATAACTCACCCGCTAAAGCCTCCTCCACCATATCCTCGGCTAAAACGCTGATTATAATATCTTCTTTCCTGTGGTTCTCATGTAGTTTTTCTGCGAGATCGTTCTTCCAGAAATCAATAAACATACTTTTCGCATTGTGAGATTTGCCTTGTACGGTGAATATCTTTCCAGGCATAAGCGGTGGCATGGGATACTCTTCTGCTATTTTAGCGATTGGAAAACGAAGACCAAGCCCAGCCTTTATGTTTGCGCGTGCTTTTTCAAGATACTTTACTGAATAAGAAACACCGTCAGAAGGAGAATAGATCAAACTGTCAATATTGCTCATCTATAACCGCCTGATTTGTTTGCTACAGCTTTTTCTTTTGAACTACTAAACGATACCTGCAGCCAATTTTCTTTTATTTTTTTAGCGTTCAAGTAAACAGTTCCTTGCTTGGCTCTGAAATCATCATCTACCCACCATGCCATAAACTCTTCAATTGTCTCACCGTCTTTCTCTCTGGCAACAAGCCAGCGGTCAAAACCTGCCCACTCGCCACGCTCCCAATCTGTGATGTTTTTTCGCAAGCTCTTTTCAATCTTTTCGCGCATATCTACAAGCCCCGCAAGAGTAGAATCATGTTTCGCCTGCTCTTTTATAAAATCAAAAATATCGCCACGTTGACCACGTTCAGATTTTGGGCTTCCCCCAAACATCGGGCGGATAGCTGCGGCTATATCAATTTCAAGCTGCAAGCAACTTATATCGTGATCCGCCAAAATACGTTCCAAATCATACTTACCAATCAAAACTTTAGCTATCTTCGGTCTTATTTCACTTGCTGAAAATGTCTTATTTGTCATGTTACTCTCCTATAGTGACGTGTCTAAAATCCGCATAAACTTCCTTCTATCAAGTCCATAATGTAAATACGCATCGTCAATTTTATATGGTAGGGATACAATCTTAGTTGTCTTCGGGTTGCTCTGCTTTGCCTTGCGCTCCCACATTTCAGAATTGGGATCTAGTACTACATAACGCAACCCGCAATCTTTTGTTGCTTTCAACGCCGCGCCGATCGTATTATTAGACGATGACGCAATAACCGTGAATTTCTCTTGCAACCAAAACCATGTAACTATTGCTTTCTTTGCCCCTTCGCAAATAATAACCTTATCTCCTATCGGCTCGCTAGGGTCTGCCATGAAATAATGAACCCCACCGCCTAAACCTTTTTCAAATCTGTACTTGTCTTTTATGTTGATAGGGTTTATCAATCTATACTGCATCGTTTTCAGGTGGAAGTTTTGACCAAACCAGGGAATAGTATAAGCAGGGGATGATTGCAAATTTTTATAATCATCATAATATTTTCTTTCACTTGTCCAGCCTAAGCGGAGATAGTTTTGTATTTCATAAGGTATTCCTTGATCGTTCCAGTAATCTTTTTGCTTTTCTGTCATGCGCTCAGAATATTCTTCCCATAACTCTTGACTTGAAAATTCTGCCAATTTAGCCCGCCTATATGCAATTCTTTCTTCTTCTTCTCTTTCTTGCTTCTTTCTTGCTGCGGCTAATCTCTCAGGGCTTATCGGCTTTCTTACTTTCTCCCATGCTTTTATTTCATAACCGCACACGCTACAATACCCATTCCAGAGCGGATATTCGTTATCGGTAAACATAACAAAACGCCGATTGCCACCGCAAGCTACACAAGGCCCACGCCAGCTTTTTTCGTCGCTATATTTGAAAGCGTGCGGGTCAAGTCCAATTTCCTGTAATTGTACGGGGGCTGTTTTCATGTTGTAATCCTAATTTCTAGTACCGTATTTTGTAAGTGATTAAAATAACCGCTTTTTTGATACAAATATCACTATTTTATTTAGTAGTTGTTTTTAAGTTCTTAGTATCTAAAAGTAGATACAAAAATCCCTGAGGCGGTCAGGAGTCTTTTCTTCTTTTAGACTTTAGTAACCCTATTGCTTCGGGTCACATCAGAATAAAATCAGGTTGGCTAATCCTGCAAAAAGACGGTATCTTCACATTCTAGGGTATCAAATCCCGTTTAGGATTTCCTAACGCACCTGCATCTTGGCTTTGGCGTGCGTGTGACTTTCGTCTTACTCTGGAAGATACCCGCAGCGGTCTCTAAAGGGTATGCAGAGCGTGAGCGGTTTACACCTACCAGCCCAGGCTGGTTTCAATTACTTTGTAGCATCTCGGCCCGCTCACATCTGCCGATCTGCGTTGTTAGCCCTTACTTAAACTACTCCCCGCTCATTAGGTAAAATAAAAACCTTATAAACTTTCTCAAACGGTTGTTTCGGTTGGGAAGGATGCCATAGCAGAGGCTACCTAATTCAACCGCTTGAGAAAACCTATAAGGTTTCGCGGTGTCCTT
>JAAENC010001047.1 GCA_024224815.1 Chloroflexota bacterium | reverse complement strand
GGCCGCACGATATTTACCCAGATGGTCACAGGGTGTATTGCGTGAAAGCTGATGACAGAACAGTAAAGGTAGATTTTTACCAGACCGGCAGCTTTACAGCGATGATCGATGATATTGAGCCAATAGGCAGAGCAAGACTCGAATGGACGATAGAAGGCTAATGCCAGTATTATTGGGCAGGCAATATATGATAATTGGTAATGATTTTTATAACTGGAGAATGAAATGAAAGAGGAAAAGAAAAAATATAAATACACTGGTGAGCCGAATGACAAGAAGCGATTTGCAGAGTCAATGGCGTCAATTCTTGATGAATTGATCGAGAGAAAATTGAAGAAACAGGCATCTGAAATCGCAGAAATCAAAAATCTCATAGCGCGACGCGACGAGATAAGAGGTATCTGTAATGATACGGAGATTGATCGTGTCATTTGTTAACGATCTATTTGCGGCTGTTCTTTTTGTGGCAGTTCTTGTGATAATACTCAGTATTGATTTTCAAATCGTGGGTTAAAATTAAACAAAAGGAGAAGGAAGATGAGCGTAACAATTAAACCGATAGTGCCAAAGAATTTGTCATTCTGGATTAGGGGCACAAGCCCTATGATCCAGCATTGTTGGAGCGAAAAGAGCCTTCGAATGCTGCGTATGACAGCAGCGGAGAGAAAGAAGCAACCCAAGCTTGAGCGCACACCAGAAGAGGATGCGGAAGCGGCGACATATCGTACTGACGATGGCGAATATGGTGTGCCTATCCTTGCTTTCAAAGCTGCCATGATCAGCGCCGCGCATAAAGATCTGGGCATTGAGAAAACTGTAGTTAGAAAATCCCTTTTCATTCCGCCAATTTATGGGGCGCGCAATATTGCGCGCATGGAAACGGACGCGCCGACAATAAGAGAAGATCTAGTAAGGATTGGAGCGGGCACTACTGATCTCAGATACAGACCGATGTTCGATAATTGGGCAGTAAACATGGTGATTCAGATAGACTCTGACCTGCTCAGTGAGCAAGACGTTGTGAACCTTATAAATCGTGCAGGATTCTCCATCGGTGTCGGCGAATGGCGTCCTGAAAAAGGCGGTGAGTTTGGCAGGTTTGAACTAGACTTAAATAAGCCAATTGAAATAATCAGTAATGAAGATCTGGAGAAAATGACATGACAGTACAATGGAAAAAAGGCGCTCGCTGCAAAGTGAAACCCGATGTCGCCCACAGAGTTTTTGAAAAGGTGCGTAAAGAAAAGGGTCACGTTGACCTCTCTGAAATTGTCAGGATTTCAAAGCCCCATAAAGCGCCGCTTCATAATGAATTTGAGTGGGACGATAAGAAATGCGGGGTAGCACATCGGCGCGAACAGGCGCGATACATGGTGCGAAAAATAGAAGTGGTACACGATAAAACTGGCGTTAGTTCGCGCCAGTATGAGTCAGCAACAATTCACGTTGTTGAACCAGGGAAGGATGCGGAGCCAAAGGTGCGGAAGGTATTCACAACAACAGAGGAGATATTGAAAGACCCTGACGCCAGGGCGGAGCTGTTAAGTAATGCTATTCGTGAAGCACTTGCGTTCAGGCGTCGATACAGCCAACTAAGCGAGTTGGCAAATGTGATCCGCGCTATCGATGATTCGGTAGGTGGTGTTGCTCTTTAACATGGCAGGAAGGGCATGGCGAGGCGAGGTATGGAGAGGCATGGCAGGCAGGGCGCGACAGGGCGTGGCGGGACTTGACATGGCAGACGGGGCAAGGCTGGGCATGGCGCGACAGGGCATTGCAGGCAGGGCGGAACTTGGCAGGGCGGGTCAAGTCAAGACGTGGCAGGAAGGGCATGGCGAGGCGAGATATGGCGAGACAGAACAAGGCCTGACCTGACATGGCAGGCGGGGTAAGGCAAGGCGTGGCATGGCGTGACCAGGCTGGTAATTTAACTATTAGGACAATGATATGAATACAGCAATCTCAGCAATCACACAAGCGGAACCGCAATTCCAAAAAATTGCTTCCCAGCATCAACTCGTAAGATGGGCGGAAGAATCCCAATTTGCACTACAGGCAGTACAAAATAACAAGATGTTATTAGAATGTGCTCCGCTAACTATTCAAGATTCTATTATCAATATAGCGGCAGTAGGTTTAACTCTAAACCCTTCGGATGGGTATGCTTATCTAGTCCCCGAGTACAACAAGGGAAATAGGCAGACAGAGTGCAAGCTAAGAATATCATTTAAAGGATTGATTAAAGTAGCTACTGATGCCGGGTCTATCAAGTGGGTAAAAGCAGAAACAGTAAAAAGCGCCGACACGTTTATTTACCGTGGCCCTTGCACAATGCCAGAACATAAAATGAATCCCTTTGAAAACCGAGGAGATTATAAGGGTGTTTATTGCATAGCAAAGACTCATGAGGATGATATTATTGTGGATGTTATGTCTTGGGATGAAATTCTACAAATCCGCAACTGTGCAAAGACTAAAAACGTGTGGGATAACTGGCCTGGTGAAATGGCGAAAAAGGCAATTATTAAACGCGCCCAAAAGCAATGGCCAAAAACAAAGCAATCAGAGACGCTTCACGCCGCTGTTGACATTATCAATCAGCACGAGGGTAGCGACTTTGACGAGATCGAAAACATCATCAAGACGGCTGGTTACATCATAGAGCATATAGAAAAAAACGATGCTGTCGCAGTCGGTGAAGCATGGGTAGAGTGCGACAAGCGCGAACAGGAACTACTCTGGGTAGCAAAAACAAAAGGCGGGTATTTTTCACAAGATGAAAAAGCCTATATCAGAACAGCTATCAAAGCATATCACGATGCAATTGACAGCGAAGAAACAGCAGCATAAGGAAGGAACATGAGTATTAATGTTTTCACATTTAGCGGCAACCTCGGAAAAGATATGGAGGTTCGATACACACCTAACGGAAAGAGTATAGGTGAAGTAT
>JAAENC010001046.1 GCA_024224815.1 Chloroflexota bacterium | reverse complement strand
TTTATCAGAATATTTTGATAAAAAAACAAAATCTCACTTTTTATCAAAATATTTTGATAAAAAAACATGATCCCGTTTTTTTATCTGAATATTTTGATAAAAAAAACAAAATTTGATTTTTTATCGAAATATTTGGATAAAAAAACAAAATCCTAATTTTTTATCAGAATATTTTAATAAAAAAACAAAATCTAATTTTTTTATCAGAATATTTTGATAAAAAAATGGATTTTAAAAATTGGGATCCTATTTTTTTATGCGAATATTTTGATAAAAAAACAAAATTTCATTTTATATCGGAATATTTTGATAAAAAAACAAATTTATCAGAATATTTTGATAAAAAAACATGATCCCAATTTTCAAAATCTATTTTTTTATCAAAATATTCTCATAAAAAAATTAGATTTTGTTTTTTTATCAAAATATTCTGATAAAAAATTAGGATTTTGTTTTTTTACCAAAATATCCCGATAAAAAATTGGAGTTGTGTTTTTTCATGTTGAATATTTATTTTTTATTTTCTATGATGAAGGTTGTAAGATTACAGCATAAACGAAGATTAGCAAAAATAGATCAGGAAAGATTAGATCAGAGAAGATTACAATAAAAACGATCTATTCAGTTATTTATAAATAAAACCAATTTTGTTTAAGATATCCGGCTTTATCTAACCAATATCTGTTGCATTGGTGCCTATGTACAGAGTTCCAATGTATTTTTTGACACCTTTTACCGCAATAAAATATTTCACCACATCCTTTACAACATCTCAACACTTGATCATTTTCAATTTGATTCATATATCCGTGTTTGCAATGCCCACACGTTTGTCGCTTCCATAGCG
>JAAENC010001045.1 GCA_024224815.1 Chloroflexota bacterium | reverse complement strand
TGTTTACAAAGTTGAGGAATTATTGATAGCATTTGTGGGAATGTTTCTATTCAAGCGTGGTTCCCGTAAGCATGCCGATAACAGTGCAGCCAAAGGCAACTATTCTCGCAATTTTGAACGCTTGTTCGGTTCCAGGCAACCAGACCTCGACACATCCAACAGCCTTCTTAAAGCACTGAAGCCCGAAGAATTGGAAGAGATCTAGCGCAGGATAGTACAGCTACTTTTAAGGGCGAAAGTATTGGAGAAGGACAAACTGTTTGGAGCCTTTCACCTTAACGGGACCGGTGCCACAGGGGTTCAACAGTTTTGATTACGAACCATATCCCGAATGCCTTCATAAGACATCAAAAAAAGGAAAAAGGACATGGACGACATACGTGCTAGAGGCCAGGATTTTGTGCGGGAACGGGTTTAGCTTTTCAATGGTCACAGAATGGGTAAAGAACCCCGTAGGCCAAGAGTTTGAAAAACAGGACTGTGAGCTTAAAGCCTTTATACGACCGAGCGAAAAGATCAAGCAAATGTATCCGCGCTTGCCTATAGTTATAGCC
>JAAENC010001044.1 GCA_024224815.1 Chloroflexota bacterium | reverse complement strand
GTCGGGTTAGCGGGAGCGTAACCCGACATCTACTGACTATACCTGATAATAAAACAGACAGGGCGAAATTGCCTGATAACCACCTATTATCGCAGTTATCAGGGCTGACATACCTGATAATCATGGTTATGAAAGAACTAAGCATTAAAGCAATAGAATTATTTAAACCGCTTAAAGTCAATGAAAATGCTGAAATCCACCAGAGCATTCTACCATATAGCGGAATATATTGGGGAGATGAAATACCTGATAAGAAAAAGTTTTTCAAATTAAGTGAGGAAGACAGAAACATTATTTGGTCAATAATGGAAATTAGAAGAAAGCTCTGGTGTAAGGAAAACCTGAAAGATTCAGATACAATTCAATGGGAATCTATCTAAAGTATTCCTTGTTTTACATTTTTATCTTGTATTATCATATATTTATAAGTTATATTTCGGGTAAAACAATGCAAGTTATTGAAAATAAAACATTATCAGTCATACAGCTCCCGCCGAATCAGTTTTACCGCCTTGAGGAAGCTTATTTTTCGAGGAAACTGACGACGGAAGATGCTTACGATCAAAGCTGTTATCGCAACGCAGGACAGATGAGTGCGAATTGCCCCGAGTTTCCTGAATCGGGATTTGCCAAGCGACAGATATTGCTTGTAATATTTGAAATGCATTTCGATTTTCCATCGTCTTTTATAGCATTTGTGAATCCTTACAGCATTGTAGAAAAGTTTATTGCTGATAAGTGTGTCACAAATGATTTTCCCGTTCTTCAGCCAGCGTCGGCGCACTACGAGAACTACCTTTCCGTAAACGTGGTGACGTGCTATAACTCGTTGATAATGATGATCTTTTTCCAGATATTTCCACTGACGTTCAGCGACCTTTTCTATGATTTCAGACGGCTTCAGCAGTTCGCCCTCATATTCGAACTTATATCTGTTATCAGCTTTGCTGACTACGCGGAATCCGGCGGTGTCGGCGGCATTCATAACCTTCTGCACATGATAGGCGCTGTCGAAGAGCAGTTCGACCTCTCCGAGATCGCACCCCTGTCTGTCACATGCTTTTTTCATACGAATGATCTCATCTCGTGCGATATCGTTTTTCGACCGGTGATCGGGATGCCGTGCAGGCAGCCAGAGGACAAAGGAGAGCGGGACAGCCATGTCGCCGGAGACCGCCAGCATGAGGACATAATTGTATCCCATAATGTAGCGTTCTTTGGTGTGGTCATAAAGTTTATGAATAAATTCCATATACTTACCGAATTTTTCGACTTTGGTGTCGTCGAAAATGATCCGGATCCGTCTGCGGCTCTGCGCCGTCGCATCGGAAAGGCTGAACTCCCGGAGGAAATCGAAAAACAGCGGCATAGCCAGCATACGGAGCAGTTTTTCTGATGCTTCCGGATGCCGCGCCAGGATTTTGTAAAGCCACCGCAGATCCTTGCCGTATTTCTCGCAGAGTTCGTTAATCGTATCCTCCTCCGAGAAGGGGAGAAGGATGAAAAGCCATATCAAATGGTATTGCCGCGGAGATTTGTGATAAGGAAAACCGGCTCTGATGACAAGAATTCTCAGGGTTCTGCCAGTCAGTCGTCTGATCAGGAGGGAACATTTTGTTTTTTTTGTTCTTACGCTCATTTTACCAATCTCCTCTTTTCCTATTACAATTTCCGTATACCCGATATTATATGAAAAGGAGTGCAAAATGGCAAGAAAATGATACGGAACATGGGCTTGCAATTAAATTGTGTATATTCAATAACTTGCATTAGATATATTCAAAATGCGAACTGTAACCTGTTGATAATAAAAAAGATAGATGTAAAAGCTGGTATACTTTAGTTAATAACAATAAGGAGGCGTGGCTTTAAATGAAAATTCGTATTTTTTCGGACTACATTTGACCATTTTGCTGGATCGGCAAGGGTCTTGTCGATGAGTTTAGAGATGAATTCAACATCGAGGATGAATGGCTGCCCTACGAGCTGCAACCTGAGACTCCGCCCCAAGGCAGACTTCTGACGGACAAATTCCGGCCTCACGAAATAACCGCCATGTTTGAAAATCTCCGACAGCGTG
>JAAENC010001043.1 GCA_024224815.1 Chloroflexota bacterium | reverse complement strand
ATATAAAGTCGGAGTTTTGTACTGTACCTTGACATTGACATTGATATAAGAGTACCCATCACGCGAAGGAATGATTGATTTGGATGAATGAGAATGAATAATGAATGAATTGATGAATAATAGAGGCAGTAACAACAAGCACTCTACATACGTACATACGATGTGAGACAAAGCGTTCCTCTGGCCGTACATACGTCGCACCCATGGTTGGTAGCTACTTACTACGGCACAAACGAGCAATTTCTCTTTGCATTGCCTTTGCCTCGGCGGAACCTTCCTTTGCGCAGCTTTGTTGAAAAGAAAAACAGAGCAGCGCTTTTAGCGCTGCTTGGGTGAAAGTGTTGGTTGGTAATGCCCACTCAAATTCATAATTAATACAGCCATGTTTTTTGCAGCAACACAACTGGAACAAAATAACTGCAGATCGATTTCGTTTTTGACAATAAAGGCTCTCTGGTGGCATTGGAGCCATTTGATCACTGCTCTTTTTGTGTTTTATGGAGAACAAGCGGCGGCAACTGTGGAAATCCACGACGGCTTGCGGCAGCCCAAATGCAACAACCAACAAGAAGCGATCGCTATTCTTTCTTGAACAACACATGAATGAACATTTCAACGGAGGAAAGTAATCGTAATCAATTTTAAACAACAATGTTTTTCTAGAGCGCGTCACGAACATGACCATTACCGCATCGGCCCGAAAATCATTACATGCCACGAGCAGACTATCGATCCCTTCGATAGACATGAATTATGTGAAGCATTTATTTTCATTAGTTTGAAGGCTGTTATCGTTCAGTGTAAAATTCGTCGCAACACAAAAAACAATATTGAATGAAGGAAATACTCACTGTCCGTGCTTTGAACAAAATAGACAAATCATTTGATAATAATTTCATAACATTTTTAAGATATGAAAGATGATTGATCAAATTTCTTTTAGTCCATAAAAATAGCTAATAATCGATTTTCAAATATATGATGAAGAAAATACATAAAACCCTCTTCTTCCAGACAAAAAACTAACGTCTTGAACCTACGAATTGCATTATCTTATTTAGTAATATTATGTAGCAAAACGTAGCAAACCGCAAATTAAAATT
>JAAENC010001042.1 GCA_024224815.1 Chloroflexota bacterium | reverse complement strand
GAGTTAGAAGTAGATCGAGCAATATAGAACCAAAATGTGAATCCAAGTTATCAGCATGGACAGAATTTGTTGGTATTTCATAAATTATTGACACATCTCAGAAAATGAGCTTGACTAGTGAAAACGAGACTCAAAACTGTTTGCATATGCCCAAATTAACTAAATTTTGGCCTAAAACACGCATATGGTGGTGATGGTTGAAATCAGAATTGGTTTTTTTTGTGACCAAAAGCTGTAAAATGAAAATTGAGTATGGAGACATGCTAAAAGTAATTTGATAATAGCTTTAGATAAGCACCTGGTAACTCATTTTTCACATTTCGGAAATCATAGTCAAATCGCTGCTAATATTCGCAATGAAATGGAAAATAAGTCACTTTCTGCAAAGAGTTAGAAGTAGATCGAGCAATATAGAACCAAAATGTGAATCCAAGTTATCAGCATGGACAGAATTTGTTGGTATTTCATAAATTATTGACACATCTCAGAAAATGAGCTTGACTAGTGAAAACGAGACTCAAAACTGTT
>JAAENC010001041.1 GCA_024224815.1 Chloroflexota bacterium | reverse complement strand
CGGGAATTTTAGAGAGGGTTTCTTTTAGCCATTTGAAAGGATCGAGATCATTCATTTTGCATGAGGCCAGTCGCGAGTAGATAACGGCGGCACGCTGGGTCGCATCATGTGATCCCGCAAACAAATAATTTTTTCTCCCGAGTGCTATCGAGCGAATAGTATTTTCTATAGGATTGTTGTGGATCTGGAAACGACCATCATCAATATACCCGACCAAGCGGGGCCAAAGCCTGAGTATGCCGGCAATGGCTTTGCCAATGACACTTTGTGGAAGTACTTTGTAGATTTCTCCTTTATCCTAGGATTCCATTTCCGTTAACACTTTAAGGGCTTCTTCATGGCGCAAACACCAGGATTCTTCCGGATTTAAACCCAGAATACTGCCCTTACGTTCGATAGCGTCTAGCTTCTGGAACTGTTGCAATGCTATTTCAGCCCTTTTCGGATCGTTGTCTTTAGCTTTTTCATAGTATCGCCGGGCATGGGCCATGCATGCCAGAAGTGTAATATTTGGCTGTTTTCCAAAATACGTGTAAGTATCGTAACCATCGGTTTGCAGGAAACCAGAAAAATCTTGCAGTATTTCAACAGGTCCTTCACGCCCCCCCTCTTTCGGTAATCGAAAAGTACAAGTCTTTTCTCCGGCGCAAAATATACCCAATCATACCCTTTGTGAGTTGACCCGGGATTATCTTTGGTCTGTACTGGTAAGGGTGTTTCATCTGCCATCAGG
>JAAENC010001040.1 GCA_024224815.1 Chloroflexota bacterium | reverse complement strand
TTATGAAGAGCCCCACCATATCTTCTATTCCCTTTACTGCGGCATTTCTTCCCGATACGGTGGTACCAAAAACCACATCTTCGTTATTATTGTATCTTTGCAGCAGCAGCCCCCATGCTCCGTACAATAATGATGCCGGCGTTAGTTTATATTTTTCCGCGAGCATTTCCGTTTCTTTTGCCAGGGAATCCTCGAACCTGGAGCTGTAGGTCTCGGTAATAGTAACCTCTTCCCTGTTTTTTTTCTTTTTTATAGAAAGTTGCCTTTGGTTTTCGAAGCCGCTTAAGTAGTTTTTCCAGAACTCTTTTTCTTTGTTTTGATCCCGGTCCAGGTGCCATTTGATGAAATCTTTGAATGGGGTTTTAGTAATGGGTTCCGGGGCCTTTCCTTTAGACAGCGTATTATATGCGGTGAAAAATTCTTTCAATATTATGCCGGTGCTCCAGCCGTCATAGAGGATGTGGTGGTTGCTGATTATTAGCGTATGCCGGTTTGTATCGTGCTTACATAATGTTATCCTGAAGGGAATTTCCTGTAAATCGAATCCCTCCTTCCTGTCTATCGCTTTTATCTCTTCCAGCCATGCATCTTGCCTCTCCCCTGCTGGCGGTTTGTCCGGAAAATTGTAATATTGCGGTTCAATTTGGTGTTGTTTTAAGATAACCCCGACGGGTTCTTTCAATTTTTTCCAGCGGAATTGTGTTCGCAGCATCTCATTGGTTTGGATGACGGTTTTCCAGGCTTTTTCAAAATGTTCTTTATCGACCCTGCCGGAGAGTTTCAGGGTTAATTGCTCGAAATAGAGTCCGCTTGCGGGTTCTTTCAAGTAGTGATAGAGCATTCCCTGCTGTATCGGTGTTAATGCCAGGATATTGGCAATATTTTCCTTACCTTTTTTTTTCATTTTTCACCTCGTAAACATTTATCATACAGGTACGTAAATCTTCCCGGCACGTAAATCCACACGTAAATCTATTTTGCATTTTGTGTCTCCTAATAATTGTTTCTATTTGTTAACATTCGGGGCAGCTCATTTTTTGTACCTACTAACGTTAATTATAGCAATTGTGATGCCCCCCAAAAAAAATTATAGTTTAAAGCATTATATGCTAATGGTTTCTAATGGTTTTTAATTGTTTGTCCCGCTGCCGTTTCCAGGGGCGGTTGTATTATTTTTATCCAGTGTCCGGGGCAGTTGTTTACGGTACGGCACCCGGCAGCTTGTGTTAAAGCCCGGAAATGTAGATAGCAAAAGCAATTTAACTCTCTTTCCGTCTTGTTTCTCCCGGTGTATTAAAGTAATACAACCGGGAGATAGAGATTTGGTGCCGAATTCTGTTATAAGCTGCTAAGTAAAGCGTTAGAAACTTTTTCCCGGCTGTATCATTTTTAAACAGTTCCCTTCATCCCGCAGAAATTATAAAACCATATCCGCCGTTTCTTTTATGTCCCTTTAAAGAGTCTCATACGTGTTGTCTTCTTTTTTTTCTTTATCAACTTTCTCAACCTTTTTTACATCTTCCCCTTTTTTTTCATCTTCGGTTCTCTCTGCGAAAACCGCTGTCGATAGAACTATCATAATCATAACTGCAATTATTTGTTTCATACGTCCTCCTATTTTATGGTTTCAATGATCAACTTCATTGTATCTTCCATACCCACTAATATCGTGAATAGATAGAAAAGGTTAGAAATAAAATATAAATAAATTTTAACAAGATTCCAGGGATTGTGCGACCTGAGGCCCTGAACCAGGCTGTGCAGGTAGCATATTAATATATATATACGCTAACCCAACGGTACTACCCTATCTGTTTGGGGTAACCCTAGCCACTGGTGCATCTCAAGTAATTGGTTGTTCTGAGCAGTGGTGACAACGTGAATATCCTGCCAGCCTAAAGCGGGTGATTGCCAGGGTAAATGTGCTTCTATGAGCAACGTAAAGTGAACAGTTGTAAGCCTCGTCAAAATCAACAAGCGAAATAAGGCTGATAACCGCCTAACACAGGTGGCAACACGCTTGAACCAAAAGGTAAGGACTCAAGGTTAAGGGGACTAATCTATACCTTTAACAAACGGACAAAGCAGTTCCGGGGTACAGACTGGCTCTAAGGTGGCACGAATTTGGCTGGATCAGGGAAAAGGGTAAGCCCTACAGAATCTCCGCAAGGAGTAGAAGACCGCAAGGTGGACAACGTCTTGTAGGGTAAAGGAACGCGGAAGAAGCAAAGGCTCACCGGTAATAGGTGAGATAAGAGCAATTACGCTCTAATCCGAAAGGATGCTGACTTCCTATCGTGGTGGTTTATGGTAAAAAAAAGGAGGTGTCTCTTATGAACAAAGCAAGCCAAATAACTTCTTTCAGAAGTGGGCTACTGTGGATTCCCAAAACGACAACCGCAACCAACCAGTGGGACTCAGTCAACTGGAAAGCGGTGTATAAACGAATCAATAAGCTTCAATCCAGGATTACCAAGGCAACCAAGAGAGGTAACAGAAACTTAGTGAAAAAGCTTCAATACCTTCTCACTTCATCATTCGATGCAAAACTGTTAGCAGTAAAGAAAGTAACATCAAACAAAGGTAAACGAACATCGGGAGTCGACAAGAAACTATGGTCTACCCCTTCAACCAAGTACAAGGCTGCTCTTAGCCTCAAAACCAAAGGATACAAAGCGAGTCCGCTGAGAAGAATCTACATTGAGAAAAAGGGGAAGAAAAAGAAACGTCCCCTGGGAATACCAACGATGCATGACCGGGCAATACAGGCCCTCTATGCCATGGCATTGGACCCCATTGCAGAAACGACAGCAGATAAAACTTCATTCGGTTTTAGAAAAAACAGGAGCACCCATGACGCAGCTCAACACATATTCAACTACTCCGCAAGAAACAAAGGAACCCAATGGATTCTGGAAGGCGACATTAAAGGCTGTTTTGACAATATCAAACACCAATGGCTAATGGACAACATACCCATCGACAAAAAGACATTAAAACAACTGCTCAAAGCCGGATTCATCTACAAAAGAGAACTATTCCCTACAGACACCGGAACTCCACAAGGAGGACTCTTATCACCTATTATGGCAAACATCACGCTGGATGGGATTGAGAAGAAAATCAAAGAAAAATACTGGAAAGCGAAAAACGGAACCATTCACGTAAACCACAACAAACACAAAGTCAACTACACCAGATACGCAGATGACTTCATCGTGTCAGCCGACTCCAAAGAAATTCTAACCGTTATCAAGGACGTCATTACCCAACACCTCACAGAAAGAGGACTTACGCTATCAGAAGAGAAAACACTCGTTACCAATATCGACAATGGTTTCGATTTCCTGGGATGGAATTTCAGGAAATACAACGGTAAAATTCTGATAAAGCCCTCGAAAGACTCAATCAAAAAGACAATGGAAACTCTCAAAACGATAATTCACCTACACCGGGGAAAAACCCAAACAGAACTGATAAAGAGCCTCAATCCTATTATAACCGGATGGACCAACTACCACAAAAGCACATGCGCAAAGAAAATCTTTGCACAACTCGACTCGTACGTATTCAAAAAACTATGGAAATGGGCCAAAAGAAGACACCCGAGAAAATCCACGAAGTGGGTCAAAAAACGATACTGGAAAAGTACACTCTTCAACAACTGGATATTCAGCGACGGAAGTACCGAACTCAAACAGGCTGCATACACTAAAATTGTCCGCCACAGGATAATCAAGCTTGACGCCAACCCATACCTGCCGGAGTTCACACGTTACTATTATTACAGAGAAAAGCAAAGAATGCAAGAAAGAAATCGCGGAGTTGCCGCCAATGGAATATTTGGTGAATGAACCGCTTGAGCGGAGTGCGGTGAAAGTCGCACGCTCCGTTCTAAGGGGGGGCTGATGGAGCAATCCATCGGCCCTACCCGACGAAGGATGGGCAGGATTACTTGTGGAATTGGTTATTTCACCAGGGCTGTTTACGATTTCCCGGTTTTTGTCGTCGCAAATGCTCTATCCTTTTTGATTCGTGTCGATTAGAGTAGATTCGTGGTTCATTTTTCGTCTTTAGTTGTGGAAAAAATTCACTGGAAGGTTGACAGATAAGCAAAATCATTTTATATTAGTAAAAGTAAAAATTTAATGGAGGTGGTTTATGCATGTAGTTGAATTTGAGACCGTTACAGATGGCCAAACGATTCACATTCCCACGAAATACAAAGAACTGGCATCCGGGAGCGTTAAGGTTATAATAATGACTGAAAACCACCAAGCGGAGAAACCTAAAAAAAGGACGCCGGGCTCAGGGAAAGGACTTATTTTCTCAAAGGATGGTTTTGAAGCGCCTCTACTAGATAAGGAGTTACTTTAACAAGAGCAAAAAATAAAACTGGATCGATTCGGAACACGACTGCGGGAGTTTTTATTCACTTTGCCACGGAGAAAAGCTGAAAAGACATAAAGGAAAGGGATTTTCACACTCTATTAAGCAACAATTACAATTGAGTCGAAATGGTACACCTTCGAAACGTATAAATTATGGCAGAGATAGCCGAAAACTACCTGGACACAAGAGATAGCGGCAATTCTAACAACTGTGCTATTTCGATACAATTGATACGGTCGCAACTCCTCATTTCAGCCGGTATTCCGGGAGTTTAAAAGAACTTCCGGTAATTACGGGGTTTTGAGCCACCGGACAGATCAACTTGAAACGCGGCGATGAAGGCAGTCTTGATGCTTTAACAAAAAACTTCGGAAAATCACAGAGTTGGCATGTTGATTGCTAAGTAAAGACTTCACGGTTAGAATAATTCAATTAAACAAAAAAAATTAAAGAGGTGATGTTATGAAGAAAAAAAAGCTCAATTTGAAGAAAATTACTGTTTCAAACCTGGATCTTTCACTAAGCAGTCGCATTAAGGGTGGCGTAACCGTCGTCCACTGCACCAACTGGACACAGGACCCTTTTATTTGTGACGATGGTGGCTCTGCGACATGTCCTGGTGGGGCGTGCGGTCAGAGCAGGATGGCGACATGCGAAATATTTTGCACCTCCAGGCAGGAAAACACCTGTAATCCCTGCACCCCGTAAGTTGACTACAATCTGAATCATTTCTAAACCCGGGGCGGTGCATGACGGTTTTGATGACCGTCAGGAGGAAACAATTCGCCTGAGATAAACGTCTCATGCTCCGCCCGTGCCGTCCCCCCTCTCTCCATAGCCCAAATCCCCATTTCCATAGTATAATTACGCCCTTTCCATAACCTCCCTGCGGCGAAAATAGATGAACAGGATTGCGCGGATTAAGGGATGGGCAGGATTACTTGTGGAATAGTTTATTTCACCAGGAGTGTTTACGATTTCCCGAAGGGTGCGAATCTCTAAGAATCCTGTCTCTCCGCTCAATCCCTTTAATCCTGTTCATCTATTTTGACCTGGTGAAAGAAACTTGCAAAAAAGCATAAAAACTATTATAGTATAACTGTAACCAGGGTAAATTAACGTTTGCTCCCGTTATAGGAGAAAGATATGAAAAAAAAGATTGCGCTGCCATTGACGACTGGCGACATAACTCTTGATATAAAGACTCTGACTGCAACTCGCCCCCGGTATAAATATACTAACCAAAAGCAGCGGAGATAGAATAAAATGGCAAAATTAAAACGAAACGACTCCCCGGAATATCCGCCAATTACGTTAAAACGCTTGACTTTACATAACATCAAATGCTTTAAACATTTGGAGCTCTCTTTTAACGAGCATGCAAAAACAAAATCATGGACAGTCCTGGTGGGAGATAACGGCGTAGGCAAAACGACAATCCTGCATTGTATCGCATTATGCGCACTGGGGCCCGCTTTGGCTTCCAAAATAGTCGATCTGCCTCAAAAGATGCTTCGACTTGGAGCCAAAAAAGGATCCATGGAAGCGGTGTTCGAAGCCTTCCCCAAATCTACGGATAGCGGGCCCCCCGGCGAAGTCGTCATACGTCTCAATATAGAAGATATCAGCCGGACATTCGAAGTTGACTTGCAAGTAGATGCCCCCGGTTTTGACAGTACCAAAAAATTTATCGATGCCCGGAAAAGAACCGATTTCGAAGGATGGTTCACTGCCGGTTACGGTGCCGTAAGGAATCTACTGTTTACGGACAAACCATCCAAAATCGACGAACAAGACCCGCTAATCGAACGTATCGAGTCTTTATTCGACCCCACAAAATTACTCATCGAACCCTCATCTTTGAACAGGTTTCTTTCCGGTGACGCCTCCCCTTTTAAAGAGATGGGAGCACCCTCGACACTTGAACCGGAGACCACCAAAACCATAAGGGAACTTCTGGACAAATTACTACCCATGATATCTTTCAAAGCCCCAAACGGTTCAGGGAGCCTGGATACACCTTTTGGCAAAGTACCGATCGCGGAATTGAGCGAAGGCTACAAAAGTATGCTCTCCTGGTTGGCGCACCTGATAATGCATTTGCTGCGTGCCGTGAACTGGCAAGGTAATATCACCGGAATCAAAGGCATCGTATTGATAGATGAAGTGGATCTCCACCTGCATCCCGGCTGGCAGCAGCAGGTAATACCTATTCTGAAAGAATGCTTCCCCAATCTTCAATTCATCGGAAGCACTCATTCGCCGATGACGGCAGGCGGTGCCGACGATGGCGAGATCATTCTCCTCCAACGGGACGAAAGTGAAATTAAGGCGACACAAGAGCTTCATTCGATTAAAGGATGGCGAGCCGATCAAATCCTGACAAGCCGGTTTTTCGGCCTGGAGTCCAGCCGCGATCTTGCTACCCGCAAATTACTCGCTGAATACTCTGAATTATTGGGAATTCCAGCAGGAACAACAAAACAAAAAGAACGTATCAAATACCTGGAATCAACGCTTAAAGACCTCATCCCTCCAACCGGCGAAACAGAAATCGAAAGACAGGCTTTCCGTCTAATCGAAGATACCATGCAAACTTTCTTGAACAAACAACCGACACAAAAAAAAGAAAAACTGCTCAAAGAAATCAAACGCCAATTGAAGGGTAATAACATTTAATGGAGACGAGCTGGTGATACATATCCAACAGACTGAACCGGGCACGGAATGGGAAGACTGGAAACAAAAGGCCGATAAAGAGACTCGACAAATAGTCGAAGACGCCGAAAAAGGAATACCTGTTAAACTGAAAACCGGGATATGGAAAAAGCTTAAACCTTTACTGGAGAAACGTTTCAAGAAAAAATGCGCATATTGCGAAGGCAAATATATAGCAGGTACCTCCCTCGATGTCGAACATTACCGCCCCAAGGCGAAAGTTACAACAAACAAGAGTCCCAATAGTACGATAAAAATAACCGGCCCCGGCGGTAAGAAAATAGACCACCCCGGCTATTACTGGCTGGCGTATAATTGGAAAAACTTGCTCCTATCATGCCCAAAGTGTAACAGGGAAAATGGCAAAATGAACCAATTTCCAATAAAGGGAAAACGGGCCTGCTGCCCTGGTGACAGCCTCAATGATGAAGAACCGCTGCTAATGAATCCATATGAAGAAAAAATCCCGGGACAACACTTTTCCACAACCGGGGTTGACGGATATATCAAAGGTGAAACGCGGAAGGGCACAAAAACTATCGAAATTTGCGATCTTAACAGAGAATCACTTCGCATCAGCCGTCAGGAGGAATGGAATAAACGCAAATTGTCATTAGTCCTGAACTTATTTCAAGGTGGGGATGATAAAATTGTCACAGACGACATGGAGTATTCATATTATCTCAAAGAAGCCCTACTCAAAAATTTGGAAGCCCTGCCGCAAGAAGCCATAAACAGAACCTGAACAAGGAAAAAAACATGAAAAATACTCACACACACTCCGAAAGTGGTTCGATAGGTCTCTGGACCATCTTGATTCTGGCTTTGTTCACGATACTTATTACCGTAACAATGCTAGGCGGCCCCCGCCAAAAAGAAAATGACTCTTTTTTACTATGGGCTCTCCTGGTAACCGGCGTAGTGACTGCCCAGTGGAGCCTTATCGCACTGGCAAGAAAAAATCGCTACGCCGTTTGCATGTTCCTGTTGCCCGTATCATTTCTCGGGCTCCTGATCTCCGGGGTGACGGTCTACGCCGGTACGGGGCCCAAAACGAAACCCATACTTTTTTTGGTGCTGTTCGCTGTGGTGGGAGTGGCTGCTCTTGCTTTTATAATATGGAGCCAATTGAGAAAAGAAACGGTTCCCAACATATTACGGCAGCAGTTTAAAGCCGGAGACATCTATGAAATCGACGGCGTGCAATTGGTCCCCATACAAACGCAGCAGGAAATTGCGGCTGGAGATGCATTGCCTATACATTTCGCCCTACAAAACTGCTGGGACAGCGAACGAACCGTTACCCTCTCCCTCAAAACCACCATGCTCTATGTAAAAAAACGGGAAGTATTTGCATTTCCCCGGGAAATGGAGGTAACGCTCCGCCCCTGCGAGGTGGGAAGCCTGACCATTCCCGTAGTAAGCAACACTCACGCCCATGGCAAATATACGATCCGCGCGTCTGCAACAATAACCGGTACAGGCGGCACCAGGGTGCGCCATTGGCGTGCACAGGGAGTCAGCACGGTAATATCACCCCTGATGTCGGTGGCTCTTATGACCGTCGGCTTACTACTCTGGGGCGGCGGTCTGCAATTCCCTGTTAAAATACGGAAATCTCTATTACCTGATTACCTGACCCCTCAAGATGATAATGCCCCCATGGAAAACAACTTGCCCTGCTCTTATGAAGAGATGGGAATGTAACTTAACTCCTTTTCCCCGGACTTATCATAAAGAATAATCTCCATCAATGCCGTCCTGTTACCGGGTTTATCTCCGTTAGATAACAGCACCATCTCATCCAAAACCATAAAAGGCAGCGCGTTTATATAAGAGGGACCATTTACCATCTGCTTGGCCTTTTTATCGGATTTCTGCAGAAACGCTTCCAACTCCTGGAACGCCATTTGCGTATGATTGGCAAGAGCTTTGCGGAACTTCTCCAAATAGGCGGCAAACCATACATTCCTGAAGTAAAGAATACGGGCCCACTCGAAATGACTCTTCTTAATAGTGACAGTATGCTTTTTGCCGTCCCTGGTAAAAGTGACTCGATCCTGGTAACTATTCTTCCAGAGCATATTGGGATCCACTTTAAATTTATCGAAAATCTCCTTTTTACCGAAGAGGTAATCAATGGCGATCTCATCATCACTTTTCCCGCTGTGGATAAAAGAACCGAATAAAATCCGGTTGACATGAATCCGTTCCAACGCCGCCCTACTACTGCCGGTGTATTCATACTGAGGCGCAGTGGAGTAATCGAAAGCCAGGGCATTGGCAAGGGCTTCGCCTTCATAAGAGACGGTGTATTTGACACTGACCTTCATAAAATCACCCGCCGCATTATCGCTACGCAGCGTTTTAATGGTCTCGATAAGATTAGCCATCTTTTTTCCGTCGATTATATTCAGTCGTACCCCGAAATCGAAATAAACCTGAAGCTCCTCAAGGGAAGCAATATTGTCCTTGAGCACATAATCAAACCGGTTTTGCATGCTCCTTAAATTCTCGAAAGCATCGATTGCCTGTTTACGATACTCACTGGAAGAAGTGAAAACACCGGCTGCCGTTCCCGCCAATTGGAGCATGTGATTGAGTTCCGTTGTTTTCCGCCTGCTCTCCGAAATCCGCTTCCCTTTAAGCGTTAGCTTGTAAAGGGTGACTAACCCGGTGCCCCCGGTCTGTACAGCCAAGTCCAACTGATTCAGCATTGTCGAAACACCTTTGTGATCCCAACCGAATATATGAACATCCAATATTTTTTTCTTTTGAATAGTATCGGTGAACGTGGCACTCTCGATTTTAACGGTATTGTTCTCGACATATTCTTCCTTGAGAACGTTTTTAAAATCGCCATCCACACCCAGTTGATAAAGCTTCATGCCGGTTTCATCGGGGTTATCAGCGGAACCGATATGATATTGAATATCCACCAGGTTCTCTTTTTCTTTCGAGCACTGGTAATCGTAACTGAGTTCGAAGCGTCCTTTGGCGTTTAAGGCATTGTGAACCAGGTCCCCGACTTTCTCCACTAACTGCCGGAAGCCGGTAGCAAAGGTATTGACTTCCCCCACCAACCTGGCGGCAAGGCCTTGCTCTACGAAAATACTATCGAAAGGTTTATCCAGCAGACGTTCCACCAATCCTTTGGCAGCAGTAGTGGCGTGGGATTTCATTTTTGTAGGCGAATCGTACTTAGCCAATTCGGTAACCAGGGAATCGAGGTGCAGGGCGCTCTTTTTGGCAGCGACAAACTCGCGGATCTCTTTCTTTACGCCTCCGTTTACCAGCTCATCCAATTGCAGGAACCGTTTTTGCAGGTATTGGTGAAGGTTTTCACATTGAGTATAGATGGAGCCGACGGCCTGTCCTGCCAAAGTTTCCACCATTTGTT
>JAAENC010001039.1 GCA_024224815.1 Chloroflexota bacterium | reverse complement strand
CACAATGTCCATTACTAGATTTTGAAAGATTCCCAACTCCATTTTTTCAAAAAACTTACTTTTTGTACTTAAAATTATCTACGAGTTCTGGAGATTATTCTGGTGCTATTATTATGTCAATCGCTTATCAATTATATATACGTTTTTGCAAACAGACATGGATAAAACGATGTGGTATTTCTGAATACATGACGCATATTGATTTGTAATGCTGAATTCAGGAGTACAAACCAATTACTTTGACATATAATTGTGTGTTTTGTTGAATTAATGTCACAAAAAATGATTCCTAATCCTCTTTGCTAACTGGTTCACCATTTTTATCAATTGCAGCTTTTAATCATTTTGGTATAGAATCTATCATTTTTTTACTTTTCGATGTATTTCTTCTGCAATTTTATGTGCATAACCTTTTTTTGTCCTTTTGTTTTTTTTATGAATATTTTTTAGTAATGTAATGATTTTTTTGGTTATTGTGGTTTTGACACGTGTTTGAGGTCACTTTGCAATGCTTTGATTATCTATTTTGTTGAATAAACGATATATAGATGTATACAAATAATGAGATTCCCTTTTTTTGTACATTTTCATTGATTTTATCTGATGTTATGTGTGCTATGGTGTCAGCGACTGAAATTGACTTATTATTGGCATCAATTAGTTGTTTTCTAGCAAACAATACACTGTCGAAGATCGTAGGTAGTTGATATGAGTTTTCTTAGCCAGAAAAATCACAAATTGCAGATTTACGATCTATTTACGGGGTTCATAAGTTTTTAGAATTTTCTACAAAATAGCAATGTCTGTTACCAAAAACACATATATAATTGATATGATGATAACTCCGTCAATATCCATGCAATAAACATAAGAATAGTACCAAAATAATCTCCAGAACTCGTAGATATTTTTAGCCACAAAAAGTAAGTTTTTTGAAAAAATGGAGTTGGAAATCTTTCAAAATCTAGCAATGGACATTGTTAACATTTTTAGTAATCCACCCTTTAATATAATAAATAATAAAATAAATAATAAAATAAAAATTAATAATACACAAATTCAGGCAACAATAATTACATTTATGGAAATTTATTTAAAATTAATGCAGCATTAAATATATTGAATTCAATTAATGAAAATACAAAAAAAAATCATGAAAATATTGTAATTATAAATGCAATGATGTCATTTATAAATAATTATAAAAGTGATATTGCATTGGAATTATATGATAGTTAACAATTTCACATATTGTAGCATTCAAAGCGTGTATTAAATTAGCAAATATTAATAAAGCAAAATTAATTCATAAATATTTATTAAAAAATTCAAATAATTCAAATGATGGAAATTGGAAATATAATAACAATTTGTGGCAAATTTGAAAATATTTTAATTTGTAAACAATTATTTGAAAATTGTTTATTGAATAAGAATAAATTTGAAAATATGAATATAAATTCATTTGTGTAATAAAATGGAAAATGAAATGGAAAATGAGCGAACCATTGCAACTTATATAATTT
>JAAENC010001038.1 GCA_024224815.1 Chloroflexota bacterium | reverse complement strand
CACAATGTCGCCTAAATCTACAAGAGCTTGATTAGCAAGTTCTATAATTTCTTCCAGTTTGAATTGAGAATGAATAATGCGGCAAGTGTCCCCAGCACCTACAGCGGCAGAAACAGCGTCCATCGTAATTTGTGCGCTTGTTTCTGAGTAAGCCGTTATTCGCTGAAACTCTCCTTGTGGAGCAAGACCGTCTGTAGTCCTTGTCACTATAAGCGTACCCCTAACAAGTGTTTCGTCGTCATCTCTGTAGTCAGGTTCAATTGAGTTTAGCTTCGTGTCTATTGCTGTTGTAGTAGAGCCACCGGTAGCCAAAATTATCCTAGAGCCAACGCGACCAAGAGTGGAAACGCCATCTTGTATTAGGTTAGACAGTGTGTAGGCCATTTACTTCTCCGCGTCTTTTTGCTTTATTATCTGCTCTATCTGATTAAGATTAGCTTGTAGCCTATTTATTTCCACAAGGGTATCATAAGCAAGTGCTTTTAATTGCTCTATAGATAAATCTTTTGCGTCAACTACTTTCTGTTCTTCTTTCCCAGACATTATTTATCCTTTACTCAATTATAATATTTTCTTCTGCATACAACTGTGCGGCTTTGCGCTCCGCACTTTGTCGAGCGTTGACGTGGTAAGTGTGCGCCGCGTCCATAATGACACGCTTCACATGCTTATCTATAAGGGCGAGTTTTTCATTATTGCTCAAATCATCAAACAGAATAGGCTCTTCATCTGTACCGTGATCGCCGTATCCGTGCTCCCAAAGATAATGCGCCGCCGCTACTGCTACCTCTTGCGTTTTTGCAAGCGGGCCAGCGTACTCGAATTTTATCATTAAGTTGTTGCCGTCTACTTCAAATGTTGCTGCCATATAAACTCCTTTTTTATTTAATAACCATCGTCTACCAATACTAAATCAAAACCACCTATTGTGTCCATAGTTGCTGACGCTGTAGATAAAACTATTCTAATATCTGTTTTTTCTGGTATTGGTCCAGCGGGTACTCCGTATTCATACTGCCAATAAGAACTGCCGATATTTATAAGCCCAGCTTCCCCCTGAGTTAGCCAAGCTCCATTAACTCCATCATTTATTTTCATCAACCAATTAAAAACGCCATCCTCTCCGTTTTTGTTTGAGTTTGTGAGTCCCACATATCCCTTAAT
>JAAENC010001037.1 GCA_024224815.1 Chloroflexota bacterium | reverse complement strand
TACTATCAAAGGAGCGAATTGGAGGAATATATGCATCCGGAAGCAAAGAAAGAATTAAGAGCTCGATTATGCAGAGTTTGCTGGTGTCACGAAAGCATGCAGAGAATTTAAAGTTCCACGATCAACCTTTTATGAATGGAAAAAGAGATACGACGAAGAAGGCTTCTCAGGTTTATACCCAAGAACACCTACCCCAAAAAGCCACCCACGAATGACACCGCCAGAAGTGGTTGAACAGATTCTCAATATCCGAAAAGAGTACCAATTAGGCCCCCTGCGCATCAAGTATTATCTTGAGCGCTACCACGGGATCGACATTTCTGAATCTACTATTTACAGAGTGCTTAGAGCGAATGGCGTCAATCACTTGCCTTGTTTCCCCTCAAAGGCCAATGGACAGATATGGTGAAATATTAATGGAGGCTTTGGATGCATATAACGCCGAACTAAACTGGCTTGAACTTGAAGGCAGGCTTGCCTTACTGTCTGCTGCACGTAATTGCAAGCGATATGACTCACACGCTGCATAATATTACACTTGCTCGATTTAAGTTAGGGGTGCCTTATAATATTCAAAATACAACTTTATGTGGAGTTGGCATCCATAGAATACCTAACTAGGTGCTTTCCGAAACACAATCGATTTTGTATGTTTTCATAGCATACAGGTCATGATATCTTGAAAGGAGATGATATGCGCATTTTATTGACGGGCGGCTCAGGTGATTTAGGTCAGGTACTCTCTACAGAATTGGATAGCCGTGGCGATATTCCTCTTCGCCTCGATGTACGCACGCCAATGGACGATCGAGGCCTGTATGTCGAAGGCTCAATTCTGGATCGACCTTTATTAAAGCAAAGTATGGAAGGCATAGACTGTGTTGTTCACATTGCCGCCTGGCACGGCATCCATGAATTTAGGCAAGAAAAAGATGTCTATAATTTTTGGGATTTAAATGTTACAGGTACGTTTTATGTGCTTCAAGCCGCTGTAGAGACTGGCATTCAGAAAATCGTTCACATTTCAAGTGAAAGTGTGCAGGATTGGTCAGGCATTTATGGGCATACAAAAGTGTTGGGCGAGGAAATGGTTCGGGCATATGCAAAACGCCACGGAGTAGAAATTATCACCTTACGACCACGAGCCTTTATCCCTTATTGGAACAAAACCGTATATCAATCTTTTGTAGAATGGGCGAAGTGGTTTTGGTCCGGTGCAGTACACATCAATGATGTCAGTCAAGCCGTTATTCAGTCCATTGACCTGTTAGCTCGTCAGTCGATCTCAGCGCCACTAACGCTAAATGTGGATGGGGCGTATGAATACACTGCCGAGGACTTAAGTACTTGGGATATAAACGGTGCCAGCACAACATTTAAAAAACATTATGGCGAATACTACGATATGGCCGTGAATTATGGTCTTGATCCTGCCGAAAAACCAACAATATTGGATATTACGGAAACCCGCCAGTGGTTGGGGTACGAACCACGCTACAGCTTAAGAAATTTACTGATGGAATTAGAACAGTTTGGGGCAGAGGGGCCACCGATGCCAACTTTTTAAAAGTAGGCATCTAGTTCGATCTTTCGACATCGCATCCATCCCCTTCTATCGCTCTACCAATCCAGCGAAACCCTGCCATCGGATGAAGAAATCCAGCAGGCACACACTTTGGTCTATTACCACGAACTCAAGATTGGCGAAAACGCTGTGCGCTTCGGGCAGCTGGGCATGTCCATCACCCTCAACGGCATTGCCAAAGGCTTCATCGTGGACGAAGGCGTAGTAGAGTTACAAAATTTCGACTTTAGCAACGTGATGGTAGAAGTTGGGGGCGACTTAATGGCGTTGGGCGAAAAAAACACCCAATCCCCTTGGAAAATGCACTCAACAATCCTGAAACCATATCCCAGGTTGTTGATTACATATCAGCCATCTCCAAGCCAATCAAAACAAGGTGGAAAATGATAAAAAAACCTTCAGAATTCAAGTATTCCTGGTTAGCCAAACTCTTTAGACAAGCCCCATCTTCCTATCAGGCTGTCACGCTCGATCTTACAGAAGTTAAGATTACTCATTCAACTGGCGATGAGAAGATTTCCTATCGGAATATTTCAGATATTTTAGTCACAAAACGTTGGTGGTGGGTTCAAGTCATTCTCGCGTTATCTTCTGAAAAGCAAGTTCACTTGGGCGATTTCAGTAAAAGAAAAGCCAAGGCGATTGCAAGCCGCTTTCCAAAATACAAAGAACAATATCTTCAAGCCACCCGTGAAATCAACGATACGACCAACGAGATTGTAGCCTTCAGTGAACGGATTCAGGAGATACAGGAAGGGCGAGTCTGGATTTCCTGGCGCGATCTCGAAGAGATGCTTGAAGCACTCCAAGTACTTGCATCTGTTTTCATGCTATCGAAAAAGTATTTTTCTGAATTCCCCCGCCTTCAGACACCATATACAACGATCCGCCAATTTGCTGAAAACCCGAACCAGGTTCGAGAAAATGCAAACCGAAATTTCATTTCCATCGAGCTAGAAGCACATAAGGATTATTTTGACCAGGTCGAGAAATACCCCCTGACCATAGCTCAGCGAGAAGCGATTGTTACCCACGAACATAATACGCGCGTGATCGCAGGGGCTGGTTCAGGGAAAACAAGCGTGATCGTCGCCAAAGCGGGCTACCTGCTCAAAAAAGGGTTCTACACCCCTAAGCAAATCTTACTCCTGGCTTTCAACCGCGCTGCTGCAGAAGAAATGCAAGAGCGCATAGAGAAAACTCTCGCTGTCGACATCACAGCCAACACCTTCCATGCCGTTGGGCTCAAGATCGTCGCAGAAGTAGAGGGGCAAAAGCCCGCTCTGGCAAAAGTCGCCGAAGACGCTAACCAACTCAAAGAATTCATCCAAGAAACCATCGTAGCACTCCTCTACGATGCCAAAACAACCCGTCTGGTCTCAAATTATTTCCAAAGCTTCTTCGCCCCCTACGAGAGCGAATTCGATTTCGATGATCTGGGCGATTACTACAGATATGTCAAAACACACGGCTCACTCACCCTGAATGGCGAGTACTTGAAAAGCTATGAAGAAGTCGAGATCGCCAACTTCCTCGCCCTGCATGGCGTCACCTACCAATACGAAACCAATTACGCAGTCGATACCGCCACCGTCGAGTATCGCCAGTACCAGCCCGATTTCTACCTGCCGGATTACGATATCTATATCGAGCATTTCGGCATCGGCAGAGATCAACGCGTAGCCCCGCATGTAAACCAACACGCCTACCTTAAAGGCATGGAGTGGAAACGCAAAGTCCACGAAGAACACGGCACAACCCTCATCCAAACCTACAGCTACCAGAAATCAGAAGGTACACTCATATCGACGCTAGAAAACGAACTGCTCACCCACGGCGTCAAGCTACAACTGATCGACCCCGAAAGCATCCTCCAGAAACTCAACGCCACCAATCAGTTCGATCCCTTGACGAACCTAATGGCAACCTTCCTGAGCCATTTCAAAGGGGGCTGCTATACGATCGAGCAGGTACGCGCCCAAGCCAAGGAACGCGGCGCAAAGGATCAGCGCTTTGAAGTCTTTCTGGCCCTCTTTGAAAAAGTCCTGGAAAAATACAAAGCCCACCTCGCAGAAGAGGGCAGCGTTGATTTCAACGACATGATCAACCGCGCCGCCGAATATGTCGAGGCAGGCAAATACAACTCTCCCTACCACTGTATCCTGGTGGATGAGTTTCAGGACATATCCATCAGCCGCGCCAGGCTGATCAAGGCGCTCAGGGATCAAGACCTCGATCACCGCCTGTTCTGTGTTGGGGATGACTGGCAGGCGATCTATCGCTTTGCAGGCAGCGATATTGCGATCATGCGTGACTTCTCGCAGAGATTTGGCTATGCTGAAACCGTTGCCCTGGATCGCACATTCCGCTTCAATAATCAGATCGAAGACGTTGCCACAAGCTTTATCCTGCAAAACCCCGCCCAGATCCAAAAGCAAATCGAAGCCCACACCCAGGTGGATGGGCCGCATGTGATCGTCCACCGCCCGAGTAGCGAGACCGCTGACGTCTTTATCGAGGTGCTGGAAGAAATCCAGGCGCGTGACAATGGAGAAACACCAAATCCAAGCGTGCTTGTGCTGGGGCGCTACAACTTCCTGCGGGACGGGTTATCCTGGTCGAAGGCAAATTATGGCTTCCCGGACTTTGAGATCACCTTCAGGACAGTTCATGCTGCCAAAGGACTGGAAGCCGACTATGTGATCGTGCTCGGGATGACTGCCGGGCGTTATGGTTTCCCCTCAGAAGTGGTGGATGACCCGATCCTGAATGCGGTCCTGTCCGAAGCAGAAGAATACCCGCACGCTGAAGAGCGCCGCCTATTCTATGTTGCCCTGACTCGCGCCAGGCACGCGGTTCATTTGGTTGCGGACCCTGCATCCCCGTCGCCCTTCATCTCAGAACTGACAAAATATCGCGGGCTGGTGGAATTTTTAGGGGAGGGCGGCTTTGAAACGGTTTTCTGTCCATCCTGTACAACAGGTCAGTTGGTGCAACGCACTAGCCAGCACGGACTCTTTTACGGCTGTACGAATTATCCCCTTTGTGAGCATACGGCAAATGCCTGCCAGAAATGCGGGATCGGATATTTGGACAAGGATCGCAGAATTGGTTATTTCATTTGCAATAATCCGCGTTGTGGCAATATCGAAAGGCAATGCCCAAGCTGCAGGACAGGGCGATTGGTTGAGCGAAATGGTCGTTATGGGGCGTTTTATGGGTGCACAAATTACGGTAACCAGGGCTGTGACTATACGGAAAAACTGCATTAGTCTAGTGCTTGTTCAACGCCAAGGGTAGATTGTTATCTCAAGGCTTATTTCTATCCATAAAATATTATGTCCCTAACTTCTCTAAGATAAAACCACTGCTTTCTTCCTGAGAGAATAATGAGCTATGCCAGGCGCCACGCTCTTTACCAAAATAGAGCAACATATCATCTTTGATCGCATTCCCATATTGCCATTCTGAAACACTTTTTGCAGGAACAACGATGTCGTTTTCTACATTCAGAAAGATTTTATCCAAAATCTCATCTGCAATCGCCTGCAATGTTTTCCCAGGTTCAAAATTTGCAACCAGCCCGGCATCATAAAGCGAGGGGGCTTGTTTTAGTTCACTTAGCATTTTACTTTCCGGGCTTTGATCATCCAGTCCGGGCATTACAGGAAGCATGTCACCGACGAGCGTTTTTGCTACAGTAAGCAAAATATCCACAGTAATATCAACACCATCAGGCAATAGGTTTGCCAGCGTAAGCATTAATTCAACATATTTTTTGAGATGACCTTTTTTAGCGAGCGTGGTTCCATTATTGGTCGATCCTGCGAAGATAATCCGGTCTACGACAACTTTAACACCATCAGGAATATGCCATTGTTTACCCCATTCAACGAGCCTCTCTTCATAGTTCCCTCTTTCAGCATCTCTTAGAAAGCCTGCTTTTAATTGATCTTCTGATAGCTCTCGTAATGATCTGGATACTGGTCCACCTCGACTATGGCAAATAATATCAAAGACATGCTTTCCAGGTGCCAGTTTTTCATAGAACTGCATGATATTTGTCGCTATTCCTGTTGCCAGCGTAGGGTGATCATATCCCAAAATACGTCCACTGTATTGTTCCTCAATTGCTTTCTTGAATTCAAGATTATTATCTAATCCGTGGAAAGCTGCACTCAATCTACTGGCAGTCCCATGGACAAATAATAATGTTTTTTCGTTTTCTTTGCTTGCAGGAATTAAACCATCAAAGTCTGGTGAATCATCTGAGAAAAACACATCATCCCACTCAACAATTCTCATAGGGCGATATTTCTTTTCCCATGCTCGGATTAGTTTGGGGCCATATCGGCCCATAGCTTTTCCCACACCCTTCCACCCAACAACCTTCAGTATTTTTTTCCCTATAACCCCAAAAGTGCCTCGATCTCCGCTGGGGGCAGCTTCAGTTGGCTTACGTAACTCAACAGAGAATTGGGTAATAGCCCCGTCTAAATCAATATTATCCGGAGAAGAATCTAGTGCTTCGGGAAAATGCAGGGAAACAATACCGTCCTCATCTGTGTATAACACCATATTTTCTTCTTCAAGGAGTTCCGTTTTAGCATAGATATCGATTGTTTTGGGTTCATCTGATAATGGATCAATATCTTCTACTTCCATGGTTCCAAGCTCTTTAAGCTCAACATTGTGAACAACATCTTGAGGTAATCCATCTCCTGCTGCACGATCTCCAGGCTGCGGGGAGGAAAACGCTTCAGCATATCCCTCCAGGTTTTTAGCATCAAGAACAAATCCCGGCAGTTCATCAAAGACCACAGCTTCGTCATTATATTTAATATCAACAGGAAAAGACATTTTTCACTCCTTAAACTCTGTATATTGAATTGTTGCCATCGGATGCCCGTAGTAAATATAGGCCAGGAAACTGATTTTTAAATACTCGCCATCCGCTAAAAACTCGCCCCTGATTTGACGCATAATTTCTCCTAAAGGAACACCTTCTTCTAAAGCTAATTCGTAGAATTTATTAGCGACCTTCCCGGCATGAGAATCATTAACATTCCAAAGCGGCCCAATAAAACTATCGAAACCTCTGGGGAAGAGAGCCCGTGCCCAATATCCTTTAGGGCCCAATGCTTCACTTTCTGATCTCCCTGCCCTACAGGCGTTAAAGAATGCCAGGGAGTCGCTACTATGCGTTTTTCTAGCCCACATTGCAACCTTATTAGATGACCGAGCTTCACTATACGTATATAATCTTTGCGCTTTATCCACTGAAGCATCTGTATCAGATAGCTTCAGCCATACAATACGCTTCTGCTTGCAGCATTCTCCATGACCTGAAAAGTGAAAAATACCTGTCCCCTGATAAGCTCCCCCCCCTTCCATGAAATCGCGAAAAACTTTCGGATCTCCTTCGAGAAGTTGTGCTTTGTATTTTGCCTTTAGTTTTTCTTTTTCTGCTTGTGCTACTGGCAAAGGCTTTTTTAGATATTCCGGAACGGACAAAGTGAATCCAACCAGATTTAGACATGATTTTGGTTGATTGTCATTACCTGCCCCGATAATCCACCTGCCAACAGAATGCTGAATACCCAACAAGGGCTTTTCTTGCCATGAAGATTCTGCTTCTAACAGACTTTCCTCATCATATATGTTTTTTATAGGCATTAGTTCCCATGGAATCTCTGTGTCTGCTGTGACAAGAAGTATTGAGAAATTATGCTCAACATTGTTCTGATCTAGTTCTTTATGTCTTTTTAGTGCTTTCGTATATATATCCCAAAAAATATCCGGAACAGCATTTGTCATTGTTTCCAAGACGCCAAGAAATTCATTGCTTGTGCTCTTATTATTGAGACATCCTTGGTTATTCTTCCGCTTTTCTGCAATATCAATCACTTTATGTACTGAATACTGCTTTGCCTCAAGATAAGCGCTGGTGTCCCTGTAGATAGGAGGACGGCTACTATCCCCCTCTTTTAAGAGATGAGATGATATCTTCCATTCGAGCGTTTTCAGGTCTTTACTGGGTTTTATTTCCACTTGCAAGTCGACTGGTTTTTCTTCCAGACCTATACTTAAATTTAGAGATGGCAAATGTGGTTCATAAATTTCATCTTCATATCCAACTGGATAGACAGCTTTGGGAAAATCATCTACGGGTGTTTCTACAACATCTCGATCTTTCAATACTTCTACTGTTTTTGAAGCAAAACCAACTTCAATATCGTTATAAAAGAAGCTAATTTCAAGATCAGCAAAGTCTCTCTCTCGTCTGCCACCCTGAGCCAGCAAGCGATAAACTGCTGCGTTCTCAGACTTGTTTTGCTCAGGGATAAAAATGATTTCTCTATCCCAAGTGTCGTCATCAGATGCCAGGTCAAAATCTTTTGTGTAAAGAGTAATTTGAATGGGAAAAGGGGCTGTTTCTTCCGTTAGAATACCTACACTGGGGGAATAGACATGCTCTCCTGCAATCTCTTGCAAGACATCGGATAAACTTACTTCTAATTCATAGACATCATCAACATAAGCGTAGTCATCTCCCTCTATCTTTGTATATGTTTCATAACGATTAATTTTCTTTTTTGGGAATATAAGAGAAGGGGTATGGCCACCGCCTCCGTTTGCTGGAATAGCATCAGGTCCTTGATTTCCAGAGAGATTCATTGACATCATCAAGGAAGGACCTGTTTCCTCTTGAATATCCTCTAAAACATCGTCTAAATCCGGGGCCATTCCACCGCCAAAAGTGTGTCCAGCCTCTTTTGCCTTATATAGCAAAAATCTAACTCCCAAAAGAATTAATATCAGGATAATAACCCATACAGCGATGTATAGAAGCAATGTTTTAATGTCAAACAAGGCTTTTCCAAGCAGAGATGCTACAAACAAGGCAATTGTTGGAGGTGCGAAAACAATCAAGATAACGATATAGTTTTCCCCTATAAAAGAAAATGCCTTAATAATGAGGTTTTTCTTTCCCATTTCATCCTCCGTGTAAGACACAATGTCTAGAAACTTTATATGGCGCTATTTCATTATAGATAATATTGTTTTTAATACAACATTTTCCACGAAGATATTTGAGCGATAAGGATTTGGATTTGTGTAAATTGTTTTAACCTCTCAAATCATGCAAAAGCCTGAGTTTAAGGCGTTTTTTGATAAACAAAAATAATATATGTCATATTGCCGAAAAAGCATAAAAAACAGGTGCTTTTTATGCTTTTCGCTCGCTTGCAATCATATGCCTTTCTGGGAGAGTCGCATCATACCAGGGGTAAGACAGTGGTCACCATTCCTGGCGCAACCAAAGCACACCAAGTGGAACAATCTGCCGGTGCGATGAAACTTGAGTTATCTGAAAATGAGCTGAATCGATTAAATGAGCTTTCTGCTGAGTTTTTGTAAGCTTATCCTTCACAATCTCTTCACAAGAATATGCTACTATTTGAGTGATTAAAATTTCCTATTATGGAACACCTGATTGCAAAGAAAAGAATCAGCGAAGGAGAATAGTTATATGAATACGAAAAGAAATACTTGGCTTGTGGCTGGGGTAATTGTCCTGCTGGCAGCATTGGTGAGTGCATTTGTAATGATGCAGCCTAGCGCAAAAGACATCCTGACACAAACTCTGGAAACATCAAAAACTATCGAAAATGGGCACGCGGTTATCAGTATCAACATTGATAGTCCTGAAGAAAAAACGTCTGCGGTCGTCGAGGTTTGGGGCACCCACGCTGAAGGTGACCTGGGGGCATTCCGCTTGGAAGTTCTCGAAACCGACAAAGAAGATGCTCTTGGCGCAGTGATCGTCAGCGATGGCGAAACCGTCTGGGCTTATTCTCCGGCTAAGAATACGGTCTTCACTGGCACTGCTGAAGAAGCCAAAGCTGCCATGGAAGAAAAACAACCCATGGACGATAAATTTGAAATGGAAGAATTTGATCACCCTGAAAATGCTGAAGAAGCCGTTGAAAAACTGTTCGAATATTTCGAAGTTAGAAAAATGGGCACAGAGACAGTTGCCAATGAAAATGCTTATCAACTTGAACTCAAACCAATCCCTGAGCAAATGCCCGCTGAATACACAGCCCTTGGTGGTCTTGGCAATTTGTGGGTCGATCAGAGCCGTAGTGTTCCCGTTGCTGTGGCATATACGGGCGGCAGCATGGGCGAGATCAATATCACTGCGCTGGAGTTTGAAATAAACCAAGGTGTGGATGAAGGAATCTTCTCCTTCGAAATTCCTGCGGATGTAGAAGTTGTTAGTTTTGCGGATATGAAGCCCGAATCTCTCACTATGGACGAGGCAGTTGCTTCCGTTGATTTCGCATTTCTCTCCCCCGATACCACTCCCGCTGGAGCCTTGTTAATAAATGTCCTCAACGTCAAAGGGATGCTTGTACAACAATATACGCTGCCTGAAGGTGGTTCTTTTTCCATTGCTCAAGGCCAGATTGAAGAAGCAAAGAAACCCTCCAACGAGGAACAAACCGTTGAAGTAAGGGGCGTTACCGGAAGTCTGTTTGCATCAGAAAATGGCGACAAGGTTGCCTTATCCTGGACTGAAGGCGATCTAAGCTTCTATATCGCAGGAAATATCACCACTGAGCAGGCGCTTGAAATCGCAGAATCTTTGAAGTAATGACAAAAAACATAGCATTGATTGATGTATGCCGTCATTTTGAACTTGGCAGCACAGACGTAAAAGCACTTGACAAAATAAACCTGGAAATCGACCAGGGCGAGTTCGTTGCCCTGGTCGGCCCTTCTGGGTCGGGCAAGTCGACATTGTTGAACCTGCTGGGGGGGCTAGATCGGCCAACGAGTGGCGAACTCAATATGCTGGGATTAGGGTTAGAGGATGCCACTGAAACAGAGCTGACCGCCCATCGACGTCATAATGTGGGCTTCATCTTCCAATCATTCAATTTATTGCCCACGCTGACAGCCCTTGAAAATGTAGCTCTGCCTCTTATGTTGAGCGGTGTTTCGTTGAAAGAACGACATGCACGCGCGGAAGATTTGCTCAAGCGCGTTGGCTTAGCACATCGTTTGGATCATCGCCCAACTGAGATGTCTGGCGGGGAACAGCAACGCGCAGCAATTGCACGCGCACTGATCAATAATCCACAGCTAATCTTGGCAGATGAACCAACGGGTAATTTAGATTCATCTACCGGCGATGAAGTCATGCAGCTCTTGCGTAATCTCAATGCAGAAAGCAGTGTAACCTTGATCGTAGTCACCCATGACCCGGAAGTAGCCGCTTATGCTGATCGGATTATCTATCTTCGAGATGGTGGTATCGAAAAAATCGAAGAGACAAAAAGTGCTCCGGCGAAAAAGGCTACGCCTGACGCTCATCCTGAATTAGCCTTGAATGGCGGATTAGCCTTTAGGGATTTAGCTCGGACAGCTTGGGACAATCTGCTTCGTCGCCCAGTGCGTAATATTCTCACAGCAGCTGGTGTATTGATCGGCATCGTTACGCTGGTGGCGATGGTTTCCTTTGGCGTTGGTGTGCAGGAAGAAATTACGCGTAACTTTGAAGCATTGGGATTGGAAAATGTATTTATCTCCCCCGCCTTTCCTGAAGAAGAAGATGCTTTTGATCCCTTTGGCGTTTCTGAACCAGAAGTACCGCTGACGCCGGAAAGAGTTGCTGCATTTAGAGATCTACCCGAAGTAGAGTCGGTGACACCGGTTTTGAACCTGCCATCTAATATGGAAATCAGTCTGTCTTACGCAGATATAGCGCTTCCTGTCAGATTCTCAGGTGGAGCGGGACACAATCCGATGGGCGCAGGAATCCCCACACCGCCTGAGATGCTGGCTGGAGTCTCCTTGGGAGAAGGAGATACACAGGGATTGACCTTGATCGAGGGATTAGCGGATCAATTGCTTGAAGACACAGACTGGGGTTATGAAGATCTGGTAAATCAGACCGTCACCTTGACTATTCGCTTGCCACGCGGAGAGACAAAGGAATTTGCGGTCCAAATCATGGGCGTAGAGTCTGGTAGAGGGTCCAACGCCATTGTTTTGGGTCTGGCTGAACGAACCGAGATAAAGGCATGGTGGTATGGACGACCAGATACGCTGCAAACGGATGGTTACGATATGCTGATAGTACGCGCCATTGACCAGCTATCTGTGCCTGCTGTTGTGGAAACAGCCGAAAGTATGGAACTAGAAGCGCAGTCGCTGGGGGCAGTCCTTGAACTTGCTAACCGTGTTTTAGCAATTATGCAAGCACTACTCGGATCAGTTGGCGGATTGGCTCTGCTAGTTGCAACTCTGGGGGTGGCCAACACCATGATGATGGCCATTTATGAACGCACACGCGAAATTGGCGTGCTAAAAGCCTTGGGTGCTACTAGCCGTGAAGTGCGACGTATGTTCACTGCGGATGCAGTTCTACTGGGTATTATCGGTGGGATTGTAGGCGTAATCTTCGGAACGTTATTAGGCCGATTGGTTGATTGGCTGGGACACTTATATTTGGAATCGGAAGGCGTGATCGGGATTGGCCAAATGTCTATCGTGCCACCCTGGCTCGCTATTGGAGCTTTAGTCTTTGCTGGCTTCATCGGTATACTAGGAGGGCTATATCCCGCTGCCCGCGCTGCCCGGCTAGACCCGGTTGTAGCGCTAAAGCATGAGTAAATTAGCAGATAGGACAGCAAAAACAATACTCTTTGCTCTAGAATAAGGCTTGCCTCTTGCTTTTAGTGAACAGGAGTGTCTACAAATTTCTCATCCAGAAAATCAATTAGGGCATCTACTAACAGCCCTACTTTCTCAGGAAAAAAATCCTTATCACTTGGTGTGTGGATTTTACGGATATAAAATCCGCCCGGAATAATAGTCTGATCTGCATAGGAAATATCAATCGCGCCCTTTTCCCGAAAGGTGTAATTATCCGAAAGGGGGATATTTTTCATATCAAGCATCTTTGTTTGCGGAAATTGCTCTTCTAAAAAGGGCCGGATTTTCTGCGCAACGCGATCATTGTGATGATAAACAAGTAAAGGAATTCCACCCCGTGAAATACAATCCAGATTGACAATAACTGTATTGACGCGAAGATGGTTTTCTTTTTGCCAAACCTTTTTCAGCGCATTTGAACCTATCAAACCCCATTCCTCATTATCTAAAAAGACAAACTGAACCTTATCTTTGAAGCTCCTGTCCTTGATCTGCTCTGCCAAAGCCAGGAGGCCAATCACTCCGCTGGTATTGTCTTCCACATTATTGGGGTTTGGAAAAAAGATTGGGAATAGGAATAAGATACTCATTATCCCCAGATAAATTGCTGCCCAATATCCAAAGCCATTGAGTTTGAACCAATGGTAAATTATGCTAAGGCTCAATGTTAGGATAATCAGAAAGATCGAGGCCAAAACTTGTCTAGTGTGCCCAATGAGTGCAAAAGCTGAGGAAATTCCCCAGGGCATAATCGTTGGCGTATCGTAATGAGCCAAAAAGACTACTTCAGGCTTCTCGCATTTTGTGGAAAGCAACCTATTGTTAAAGCCCCAGTGCTTGATTCTTACTCGCTCACTTTCGTAGTTGCGCGACAGAAGTTCTTCTTCGATTTTATCGAGAAAACTCTCTTTCTCTTTACCTGTCAGCCGACGCGAAAACTGTCTAGAAAAGCATTCATTCCATTCTTTCAATAATCTGACATTCATATTGGTCTCTTTCAATTTGGATTTGTATAAATTAATTTGAAATATCAAAACAGGTGAGAAACTGAATTTACTCTAGCACTTTTTGTTGCAATAGACATAAGATGTTTTTTTCAACAATATTATAGTCATATCACACCCAAAGTATGTTCCGGGAAATCTTCTAAGACTATAATCAGAACCACTCCAGATGATCTTTTATTGACCTGCCCCCAATAGTTGTACCAGTTATTATGTTACACCAGCAGGCTGCAATTGTGAAGTAAGTGGGAGAAAAGTTGCTGGGGTTGGGGGTTTGTAGCCCAATGCACTGTGTGGTCTGACCTGATTGTAATGCCACC
>JAAENC010001036.1 GCA_024224815.1 Chloroflexota bacterium | reverse complement strand
GGTGGCATTACAATCAGGTCAGACCACACAGTGCATTGGGCTACAAACCCCCAACCCCAGCAACTTTTCTCCCACTTACTTCACAATTGCAGCCTGCTGGTGTAACATAATAACTGGTACAACTATTGGGGGCAGGTCACTATTAGTTTCGCATCTTCTAGGTCGATACATAATACTCGTCATACTCTATACAACGGTAGAACCGATTATGGTTCCACTACCATAGGTAGTGGTTTTATTTCTCAATAAAAACTATTCTCTCTTTTCATTTCTATTATCCTCCTTATGGATAGTCCCACAAATATTGAAGGATTCTATCACATAGAGACCCATCCCATGATAAACTTTTTTCTATGAAAATATTAACGGTAGATATTGGCACAGGTACGCAAGATATTTTTCTTTACGATTCTCAGATCGACATAGAAAACGGCTTCAAATTGATCTTGCCCTCCCCCACAATGATGATCCGCAAGCAAATACAGGATGCGACACGCTCGCAAGCCCCCATCTTGCTCGAGGGTCTACTAATGGGCGGCGGCCCCAATATTTGGGCGGTTAAAGATCACCTAAAAACAGGCTACCCCGTTTATGCAACAGCAGATGCAGCAAGAACAGTAGACGACAACCTCGAAGCCGTCGCTGAAATGGGCATTAAGCTCCTCTCCGAAGACGAAGCAAAAACTCTGCCCGAATCTGTTCAACGAATCGAATTCAAAGACTTCGACTTCCCCGCTATTGCAGAAACTTTTGCCCGCTTTGGTGTTTCTCTCGATAATCTAGCCGCTGTTGCTGTCGCTGTTTTTGATCATGGAAATGCGCCAGCGGATATTTCAGACCGACAATTTCGTTTTGACTATCTCGATGAACGTACCCGTGAAAAGAATGCGCTTTCATCCTTCGCCTTTTTAGCGGATGATATTCCCCCAATCATGACTCGCCTACAGGCAGTAGCCAACGCGGCAAAAGATGTCGATGCCCCACTAATCGCAATGGATACCGCTCCCGCTGCTGTTTTAGGCGCAACTTTTGACCCTATTGTTGCATCTCGCAAAGAAAAGATCATTGCCAATATCGGCAATTTTCATACTTTGGCATTTCGTCTTGGCGAAAAAGGGATAGAGGGCGTTTTTGAACACCATACCGGAGAGATCACTCTCCCCAAATTGGAAGGCTATATCCGCAAATTGGCAGATAGCACGCTAAAGCATGAGACCATATTTAACGACAAAGGACATGGTGCGCTCATTTACGAAAATAACGCGATGCCGCTAAACAGCAGTGATTTTGATATAGTGGTAACAGGCCCAAGGCGGAGTATGTTTTCGGGCGGAGCATCCACTTTGCGCCCTTATTTTTCCGTCCCCTTTGGTGATATGATGATCGCGGGCTGCTTCGGGATGCTCTCCGCCACATCTGACCTATTACCCGAATTTGCCGAAGAAATAAGCGAATCGCTCAAAGGCGCAGGCGGTGCTGGTACACCACCTTGGGAGATTTCAGATAAGTGATTCTTATGAAACTTTTTCCACCTAAACCCATCTAATTTATAAAAAATATAGGAGAATTTTATGGCTAAAAAACGAAAGAAACCCGGTAAGAAGAAAGCAACACAACAAAATGCAAAGCAGAAAAAAGACCAAATGATGATCGCCGTTGCCGCGATTATCTTTGTCGTGGTTGCTTTTCTTGTTTTCGGCAGTAACCCTTCAGGTGGTGATACGCCTACTGCCAACAGTTTACCCCCTGAAATTAATACCGGAATGGGCTATCAGAAATTCCAGGAAGGCGCTTTTCTGCTTGATGTACGTACGCAGGGAGAATGGGAAGAGTATCACGTTGATGGCGCAACAATGATCGTGCTCGATGAGCTAGAATCTCGCGTTAGTGAAGTGCCTTTTGACAAGGAAGTAATTATTATCTGCAATTCTGGCAATCGTAGCCAAGTGGCGCGTGATATTTTGCTAAACGCCGGGCATACCAGCGTGACCAGCATTGCTGGCGGCATTCAGGGCTGGATGAAAGCCGGGCATGAGGTGGTAACAGGGAAGTAAAAAAACAAGAAACTGTCATCGCGAGGAGGGCGACAGCCCGACGAAGCGATCTCCCTCACATCTAGGAGATTGCTTCAGTCGCTATCGCTCCTTCGCAATGACAGTTTCATTTTCAGTCTTTTAACGGGGGAGATCGATCGTGAAGGTCGTTCCCTTTTCTAATTCACTTTCAACTTTTATTGTCCCACCATGTAATTGAATGAGTTGTTTTGCAATGGCTAATCCTAAACCGCTGCCACCTTCTTTTCTTGCACGGGATTTATCTGCGCGGTAGAAACGGTCAAAGATGAAGGGGATGTCTTCGGGCGGGATCCCCTGCCCCTCGTCGCGGATTCGGAGACGCACGTGCTCGGGGCTTGATTCCGCTTGTAGGCAGAGGCAAGTTTCCGCAGGAGCGTATCGCAGCCCATTTCCGACCAAATTGCCAAGAACCTGGTCTAGTCGTCCGGCATCGGCATTTACCGTTAAATCCGCATCATCCACATTTACCGTTAAATCTACACCTTTTTCTTCTGCTTGCCCACTAAAACTGGTCTGCACGTCTGCCAGTAATTCGGCGATATTGACCTGCTCAAAATTAAGGGGGAGTTGTCCTGCTTCTGCGAGCGAAATAGTCTGAAGATCATCCACCAAACGAGAAAGCAGACGGATTTCTTCGAGCATTGAGCCGATTTGTTCAGGTGTGGCTTCATAAACACCATCGAGCAAACCTTCGAGATTGCCACGCAAAATATGAATTGGGGTACGCAGCTCATGGGCGACATCGGCGGTCATATTTCTTCGTTGCTGGTCGGCACTGGCTAATTCATCGACCATTCTGTTAAATGATTCTGAAAGACGGCGAAATTCACTCGGGCCACGCTCTGGAACTCTTACAGAAAGGTCTCCTTCGGCGACAGCATCGGCAGCGTTCATCACATTTGCAAGGGGCGTACCCAGCCTACGAAAAGCGCGCGAGCCGATAAAAGAGAGTAGCGCAATTGTCAAAAAAGGAACGCTGCAAAAAAGAATACCCATCGGTGAATGGGGGCGTCTTTCCGGTGTGAATATCCCCGCCCTATACATTGCCCCGACAAATCCGCCAACAGCGAGTAAAGGAATGCTCAGAAAGAAAAAGAATCCAACAAAACGCATCCACAAAAAGCGATTTTTATGGTCGCGTCCAATGCGGCGATGAGAAAAACGTTGCCATTTTTCCCATCTTTTATCTTTTGAAGGCTTATATGGATATGGACACATTTTTTTCACTTCTCATACTAATAATTCCTAAGGGCGACCCGCTTTGATTTTTATTTTGCATTTTTTATAGCCATTTTTTTGATAAAAAGAAAAATTCACTTGAATAAGAATACAGGGTCGCCCCTACAAGCTTATTCTTCTCTAAACTTATACCCCACTGCGTAAACAGTCAGAATATATTTGGGATTGGCTGGGTCTTCTTCAATTTTGCGACGCAAATTCTTTACATGTGCGTCAATGCTGCGGTCGTAACCAACATAGGCAACACCGTGCAAATTTTCGAGCAGTTGAGCGCGCGAAAAAATCTGACCCGGGTGCTCTGCCAAAATCTCAAGAATATTGAATTCGATTCGTGTCAGATGAATCGCTTTCCCTGCCAAGCTAAGGGTATGGTTTTCGGTATTCATCTCCAAATCACCCGCGCGGATAATGCCCGATTGATAAACCCTGCCTTTTGCGCGGCGTAATAAAGCACGTGTGCGTGCAACCAACTCTCGCGGCGAAAACGGTTTCGTGATGTAGTCATCTGCGCCAATTTCCAAACCAATTAAACGGTCTGTTTCCTCTGCGCGGGCTGTGAGCATGATAATGGGCACATCCGATTCGCGGCGTAAAGCGCGGCAAACATCAAGACCGTCCATCACAGGGAGCATCAGGTCAAGAACCAAAAGATCAGGTTTTTCACGCCGAGCCATAGCCAAACCACTTTGGCCATCACCAGCGATTAGCACGCGGTAATTATTTTTTTCAAGATAATCCCGCGCAAGGCGAGCGACTTTGGGTTCGTCTTCGATAATTAAAATTGTTTCTTGCATAAAATTCTCTCTGGTTGAGAAATATGATGAATGTCAAATTATGCCACAAAAGCTGACAGATCTTGGAGACCTGTCAGCTTTCATTTTCAACTCAACAGTAATTAGGCTTCAGCTTCTTCTTTTTCTTCGTCACCATTTTCAGACTTTTTCTCATCCCAACAAGGGTGATCGTGGTGCATCCACGGGCCACCTTTGCCTTCACGATGCATTCTGTGCATTGCCCAGGGGGGCATTCCATAACCATATCGGCGCATCCCGAAGAAACGGAACATGCCACCAACGATCAGGAAGAAGATAAATCCGCCAAAGAGCATTCTGCCCAGCGAGAAATGACCATAACCGTGATAAGCGCGCATTCCGTACATTCCACGATAAGGCATCAGACCTTCAGCGTCAGCATGCGCAAATGGCATATCTTCAAAAAACATATCCGACATTACGCCGCGAGCATAGCCAGCGCGATAAATTGCAGAACTACCGCCAACAAGCAGGGCAACAATCAGTAGCCCCAGTACAACTTTCCAAATACTTACTTTCATTTTGTATCTCCTTTATTTGATTAGTAAATCTTTACACTCCTAGTTTCTCATTGCTTTGTGAAGGAATTGTGAATGAATTGGGGAGGACTGGTGAATTTTCATTTGTCATTGCGAGGCAGCTCTATCGCCGAAGCAATCTCCCTAAGAGCAATGGAGACTGCCGCGCCACCGAAGAGCATCGGCGGCTCGCAGTGACAATTGTATTTCCTGATAAAATTCACTTAAAACAGATAATTCTGCGAGGAGTGCTTTTCGACGAAACAGTCTCCTCGTAAAACACAAGATTGCTTCGTCGCTAAAAGATGCTTCTCGCAAAGACATATAAAATGACAAAATGGATTGACCCCACCCCTGTAGAAATTCCCGAATCGCTCCTGGATTTGGGCTTGCATCCGCTCGCCGCACAGACTCTTGTCCGACGCGGAATCGCCGAACTTTCTGCCGCGAAGGCATTTCTTGACCCAAATGAGTACACGCCAACAGATGGCTGGGAACTGCCCGATCTCCGCACCGCTGTTGACAGAGTCGAGCAAGCCATTCTTAAGAGCGAATCGATCTGCGTTTGGGGCGATTTCGATGTGGACGGGCAAACATCCACTGCACTTCTCGTCCAGACTTTGCGCGCACTTGGCGCAAATGTCCACTGGCATATCCCCCTTCGGGCAACCGAATCGCATGGCATTAAAATCCCGTATTTGAAAGAAGTAATTGATAATGGCGCAGAGCTAATTTTGACCTGTGATACGGGCGTGGGCGAGTATGATGCCATCGAATATGCCAACTCGCGCGGGATAGACGTTGTCATTACCGACCACCACGATCTGCCAGAAATTTTGCCAAATGCCCTTGCCGTCGTTGACCCAAAACGATTGCCGGATGAGCATCCGCTGGCTACATTGCCCGGCGTGGGCGTGGCCTATAAGCTTGCAGAAAAATTGTTAGAGAGTAGAGAAGAAGAAAACTCATCACGCATCACGCATCACGATTTACTCGATTTAGTCGCCCTCGGCATCACCGCCGATGTGGCAGATTTGCAGGGCGATGCACGTTATTTGCTGCAACGCGGGTTAATTGAGTTGCGCCAAACCAAAAGAATCGGCCTGCAAACGCTCTACGAATTGGCGGGCATCAACCCCTTAACCGTCAACGAAGGCGATATTGGCTTTGGCATCGCCCCGCGCATGAACGCCATCGGGCGGCTCGGCGATGCCAATATTATGGTCGATTTTTTGACCACAGAAAATCCTTCGCAGGCGCGTGTTATCGCCACCCAACTCGAGGGGCTGAACACCCAACGCAGGCTGCTCACATCGCAAATTTATCAGGCGGCAGAAGCGCAAATTCGAGATAATCCCACACTTAAAGAAAATGCCGCGCTCGTTTTGGCGCAAAAAGATTGGCCAGCGGGCGTTATCGGCATCACCGCCAGTCGTCTCGGCGAGCGTTATCGCAAGCCCGTTATTTTGCTCTCTGTCGGCGAAGATGGCAAAGCGCGTGGTTCGGCGCGTTCGGTCGCGGGCATTCATATTACCGAAGCGATAGCGGCGCAAAAAGATATTTTGCATGGATTTGGCGGACATCCAATGGCGGCTGGCATGGCATTGGATGCGGATAAAATCCCCGCGTTTAGACGGCGAATCAGTAAAACCATCACCCAAAATTTGGGCACAGAAAAACTGCCCGAAGCGACGCTCCTGATTGATGCTTGGTTGCCCTTAAAGGACTTGAGTCTCGCCCTCAGCGCAGATCTGAACAAACTCGCCCCCTTCGGCCCTCGTAACCGAAGCTTAATTCTCGCCTCCCACGATTTGACTCTCGCTAATATCGCCAAAATAGGACGCAATAAAGAACATATCCGTCTGACTGTCAAAGACCGCGAAGAGAATCATCAAACTATTCTCTGGTGGAATGCCGCCGATGAAGAACACCCTGAAAAAGGAAGTCGTTTTGACTTGGCTTTTAAGATGCGCACGGGAGAATATAAAGGGCAACCACAATTGACTTTGGAAATGGTCGATTTTCGGGTGACGGTGGAAGTGAAGAGAGTAGAGAGTAGTGAGAAGAAAATAGAAGTTGTTGATTTTCGGTTGAAATCCGAAGCGTTCAAAGGTTTAAAAGTTGAAGGTTTGCAAGTTTTTGTTGAAGGTAATTCAGAGATTATAGGGAAAAACCGTTATCAATTAAAAAAATCAGAAGAACTTGCACTCTACACATCTCCTCCCGGACAAAGTGAATTGCGCGCGATGCTCAAAAAAGTAAAGCCGCAAAAAGTCTATCTGATCGGCATTGACCCGCCCGAATTCACGCCCCAAGCATTTCTCTCCCATTTGGCTGGATTGGTGAAATATGCTCTCACAAAGAAAGATGGCCAAACGAATATCTCCACCCTAGCCGCCGTGACCGCTCAACGCGAAGCGACAATCCGCTTGGGGTTGGAGTGGCTCGCTGCGGGAGGACAGGTTGTGGTGGACGTGGATGGAGATGAAGTGAAATTAACAAAACCTTGCGAAGGTTTGGAACCTTCGCAAGGTTCAGGCGAATATGCCCAAGCGGATTTATTTTTAGCGATAAAAGGCTTGTTGGCAGAGACGATTGCGTTTAGGGAGCATTTTCAAATAACAGAAAAAGAAAGCTTGATGGAATAAAAATATGGATACAATAAAAATTCATGCAAAGAAATTACTAAAACCTTACAAAAGATCATCTAAAGCAACACAAATTATTACCAGTGCAAAAAACCTAGCATCCCTTGTTCTCAATAGTAATGGCATTCTTGACAGACACAAAAATAAAATCCTTTCAGAAGTCATCTGGTATATATCAGAGGCAGATGGGAAATATACAACAAGGTATCGATCAAAATCTGTCATATCCTTAGCAAATGACAGACCGACTTCTGTCCAAAAAATTAATCACGAGCATGTTTACACAATCAAAAACCTTAAAGAAGAAATAATTGAAAATCCAGAGAGTTTTTCAACAATACTTGAAAAAGTCATAGCCTGTGTTGTTACAACAGAGGAACATAAAACACTTGATGCATTAAAGGATACAAAAGTAGGATGGGAACGTTATAAAAGCGCTGGTATTGAAGTTCTTGATATGTCAACATTCCCGCCATGTATACTTGATTTAGACAGAATTAAATAAATTTCACTAAAGTAACAAACAAGAAAACACCTATAGTATATGGATAAACAGGTAAAAAATGGCGCATTCTGACTTTTTCAAAACTGATTCAAGGGGGCGCACTACACTCTTTTACGCCGCCGAAATTGGCGATATGGAAACGGTGAAAGCGATAATTTATAAATTGGCTGGCACTGGCATGAGTCCACAGCGATTGGCGCTTATCAATCACAAAGATAAGAAAGGATTAACGGCCATTGATATTGCCGAAGAAGCGGGGAATGATGAAATTGCAGCCCTGTTAAGTAGCGAAAAGGGGAGAATGGAATTCTTTGAGTAAGTAGAGAACTTGAACTAAAAGAGCCGATGTAAATCATCGGCTCCATATTTTAAAAATCAGCGTAAACTCGCTTCATCCGCAAAATCCGCGTTCTATTCTTAATGCCTTCAGTACATTAACGTTCTTCAACGCTGAGATCAAAATAACGAACACGGATATCGCTTCTGCCTTCGTCTTCATAGCCAAGGAATAAATTTCGCGTTGGAAAAGGGAAGCTCATCGTCTGATAATTATCACTCACCCCAACTTGCTGAATACGCAGATCATTTCCTTTTATTGCGATGCTAAATTGCAAAGTGCCATCCGCGCTTTCTTCTAGTTTATAAGCGCCCATTTTTGTCTCTACCCCATTTTTCACAAATAATAGTTGCACCCTTCCATTATCCTGGATCTCGGCAAAAGCGCCGTCTATATCTTTTAGACTCTCACCATCAGCAATAACGCCAAAACGCAAATTTCCGCTTTTAAGGCTCTCGATTTGAACCGAGAATTCTATATAACTGGTCGCAGGGATTGGTGCCATAACACCATATAAGCCGGGGGTTCTAGATGCATCAAGGTAGATATTCAGTTCGCTACTATTAAGAGATATGCCCCATTCTGCGAGTTCTAAACAAGACTGAGCTTCGTTAGCTGTTTGGCTCGATACACTGATATTCGTGATCGGATCCCATAGATCATTCTCCAAACATTTGACGTTGAATATATCCCCGTCCAGGAGCAGTGGCTCAGCATCAGGCGGGATGGGCGTAAGCGTGGGGTCAGAATCTACTGGTTCTTCGGGCACAGGTGTGGAAGATGCAATGACCACTTCGGTTGGCGGGGTTTCGGTATCAGGTTTATCGCTACTACCAGGTTCGGGATAAGCAATCAAGCCCAAACCCAGGAGCGCTAAAATTAATCCGGCAATGGCAGATTGTTTTTTGTTGGCAACTTCCACTTTTTTAGAAGTGACTCTGATTGCATTAATCCCGCTTAGAAGTAAAACCAGACCAACGCAGAGCAAAAGCAAGCCAACCCCATCGAAAGTGACGGTTTCAGGGAGTTCCGGTAATGCTGGGAAAAAAGTATCCATAATTTATTCCTTTATTCAATTTCATAATGATATTCTGAAAAATCCTTCCGAGCATTATAGCATTCAGAGCGATTTTTATGATATTTTCTCTCTGTAGAGAGTGACTAAATAAGTGAGTATTGAAAAAGCCTTGTGGGGATTCCCCCTAGCAGGAGCCTTTAATATCTTTGCTTGTCCACAAAAATCGCCTCTCTCAACATTTTCTGGCAGGAGAAGCAGAGAAGAGTGTAGTACAATGTTTTTTTCTTGAGAAACTCACTTCCGGTAAAACTATGTCTCACACAATTGCATATAATGCTGAAGAGAAAATTATTGATATAAAGTTCGAAGGTGATTTAACCTGGAGCGAAGTCAAAAAAGTTATTTCAGAAACAATGCAGTACGCCAAAGAAGAGAATTGTTTTTTGATTCTTAACGATATGCGTGAAGCGACAATGAAATTATCAACTTTGGAGATTTATAACTTACCCCAAAATATGTCGGAGATGTTAGCATCATCGGGATTGCATGTGCATAAATTTAAGCGAGCATTTGTCGCGGCAAAAGATCTGAAGGATTATAGTTTCTTTGAAACCGTAACACTCAATCGTGGGCAATTTGCAAAAATGTTTTTCGATATCAGAGAAGCAAAGAAATGGTTGCTGGAAAATAACAAAAACCCTTAATGAAATAGTCCTTAGCTTTTGTAAAAGCCAGATAAAAATACCCGTTCCTTATATATAAGGAACGGGTATTTTATTATGCTCATACTATATTGTATTCTTAGGCATTCGCTAAATTCGCTTACTTCGTAATTCCTAACGCTGCCAATTTCTCTTCGGTGGGCCAACCATTTTCATCCCAGCCGCGCTCTTTATAAAACTCGGGGAGCATATCATCCAGACGATTAACGTGCCCTTTGGCGGGGCCTTCTGGCAAAGGTTCATTAAGCATTCTCGGCGGAAGTGTATCTTCGGTTGAGCCAGCTTTGAGCAAGAATAAACGCTCGAGGGTATAAACGCGGTCAGCAGCGTCTAGCACTTCTTTAGGCGTATAAGTAAGCCCCGTTGTATATTCCATTAATTGTGAAAGACGAACAGGCCAGATCATTCTATCTGCGCTAAAAACGTAGCGAACGGCCAAGAAAACACATAAACCGGAAGCGTCGATCAGCGTAAAAGCGTTCTGGAAACGAGCGACCAATTCTGCTTTACCATCAGTGGAGAGTGGATCTTCTTTTATGGGTACGCCGAAAACTTCTTCGTATGCCACATCGCCTTCCATGTGGGAAGCGCCTTTATTGGATGTCGCGTAGAGCAAACCCATCCCTTGCGAACCACGTGGATCATAACCGGGGAACTCCTGTTTGCGGGTGGTCACGGCAATTTCTGGGTGTCCGTATTTGTCTGCTAAACGGTAGCTACCCTCCGCAAGAGCGTCGCCGAATCCTTCGCGGTAGGCTATTTTTTGGACCATTTCGATCATTGCGTCGGCATCGCCAAAGCGGAGCGGCTGCCCGATATCTTCTTCAGGAATAATCCCTTTTTCGTACATTTCCATCGCCGCAGCGATGGTCATACCAGCCGAGATCGTATCTAAACCAAGTTCATTGCACCAATAATTTGCTTTAGTCACAGCGGCGAGATTATCCACACCACAACCTGAGCCAAAAGCCGAAATGGTCTCGTATTCGGGGCCTTCGCCTTTGCCCGCATAGGGGCCATCGGGCACTTCGGTCAAACGCCCACAAGCGATGGGGCAACGATAGCAGGGCTTCGGTTTAATCAGATATTTTTCAGTCAGTGTCGGGCCATCAATCGTATCTACGCCTTCAAAAACGCCGGTTTGCCAATTTCTGGTGGGCAAAATGCCGAGCGTATTTGTTACTTGCGGCACATAAGCTGTGCCATATTCGCGCAAGGAAGAACCGGCCAACATATCTGCCCCGACTTCTTTAGCAATTTTGATGCTCAACTCACGCATCTTCTTTTCTTCGGCAAAAACAGGATTTTTCCGCCCGTAAGCAACCACGCCTTTCAAGTTTTTACTGCCCATCACAGCCCCCACACCGGATCGCGCAGCGGCACGGTCTTTATCATTCATGATGGCTGCCATTAAAGCGAGGTTTTCTCCCGCCGGGCCAATGCAAGCGACCTTGGCCTTAGGGTTGGTTGCTGCCAAAAGAGTATCTGTGGTGTCCGGAACATCCTTTCCCCAAAGGTGCTCCGCCGAACGGATCTCTACTTCATCTTCATTTACCCATAAATAGACAGGTTTCTCCGCTTTTCCTTCGAAAATGAAGAGATCAAAACCCGTACGCTTCATCCAGGTTGGGAAATCGCCACCAGAGTTAGAATGCGCCAACGCACCTGTCAACGGAGATTTGGTGACTACCATATAGCGATTTCCCGTTGGCGCGGAGGTCGCTGTTAGCGGGCCTGTCGCGAAGATAAGTTTATTTTCAGGGTCAAGCGGCTCTACCATCGGGTCAACTTCGTTATAAAGATAATGAATTGCCCAACCGCGCCCGCCAAGATAATCTCTGGCGATCTTGGGATCTATATCTTCTACAGAAGTTTTCTGATTAGTGAGATCTACGCGTAAGATTTTGCCATGCCATCCGTTCATTTATTTTCTCCTATTTTTTTGAACCGCCAAGAAAAACTTAGAACTTAGTATCTTGATGGTTAATCTTTTTATCCTCCGGCAATTGCTGAAAAGGCTGAAACTTCATCTCCTTCTACCAAAATCGTAGAAAGAGTCACTGTCAATCCATTCACAACGATCACACTGGAATCATCTTGCGGGACGTCAAACTGCGCCATGATATCTGAGACTTTCGTGCCTTCGGGCACATCAATCTCGATCTTATTTCCTTGCGTGCCTTCTGGCAATAACTCGCGGTAAGTGGCGATCAATTTAACGCTGATTTTCATAAGTTGATTTTACTACGACTTAGATATATAGGGCTTTCTCTCAACCAAGAGTGCGTCGCACCAAAACGATGAGATTCTGCCCTTCGATGGGCAAAATACTGATCGATTAATATCTTTTAGTCGAAGTTGGTGCGACGCACTCTCTTTAAATGAATTTCTACCACAAAAAGAGCTAAACTAACTTATGCTCACTTTCAAAAACAGGTTTATTATCCAAAATACGCTGCGGAGAGAAAATCGAAAGGTCAATAGACGGCGTTTCTCCAAGAATCAATTCAGCCAGATAACGCCCAACACCATGGCATTGCTGAAAACCATGACCAGAGAATCCATTTGCCAGCATGAACCCCTTCAAGTCAGGCCACTCGCCCAAAATCGCATTGCCATCAAAAGTATTCACAGCATAAAGCCCAGCCCAACCGCCAGAAATCTTAAGTTGGTCAAAGACAGGAGCAAAACCTACAAGTTCTTCCCATAATTCTTCGATAAAGATATTCCGGTCGAAGGCAAAGTCAATCCCAATCGGATCGCTGTCCAAACTTTTTCCCACCAAAAAGGTATTTGCATGTTCCTGAATCAGATATAAGCCTGATGGAAAAACCGTGAGTGGATATTCCACATCAGGGTTGGCATTTGTATCTACGACAAAAACATGGCGCTTAATCGGGACAATGGGCAACTCAATACCAAGGGTTTCAGTCAGTCCCTTCGTCCAGGCGCCAGATGAATTAACCACAAAATTCGCTTGCATTTCATCGCCAGAAGCCAAGCGTACACCGCTAACTCGCCCATTATCTTTCAGAATTTCACGCACTTCCCCTTCTACAAATTCCGCACCTAATGCAATCGCCTTATTTTTATAACCGATCAAAACTGCGTTCGCATCCATTGTGCCATCGGAGGGAGACCAACCTGCCCCCGCGATTTGATCGACTTCAAAAAGCGAGAATTTCTCTTTGACTTGGTCAGCTTCGAGCCACTCGGTTGCACAACCCAAACTTTGCTGGAGGGTGATCCCTTTTTGGGAGGATGCCTTACCCGCTTCGTCACTCATAAATAAATTCCCCTGCTGACGAAACTGGATATTGGGCTTGCTACCATCTACAGCCATATCTTCGGCAAAGGTCTTTAGCACGCTAATCCCGTATTGCGAAATTTGGATATTTTCCTTCACGTTGAATTGCAGGCGGATATTCGCGTCTGATAGCACAGTGGAATTAAATTCGTAGGAGGGGTCTTTTTCAACGATAGCGACCTTCAAATTTGGGTCTTTTTTCATCAGGTAGTAGGCGGTGGCGCATCCCATTACGCCGCCCCCAACCATGATGGCATCGTAAATTTTATTCTCTGGCATGGAAAGTCCTTGATCTATTAGGTTGATAGGTCATGTAATTTTACCGTGAATTATCGCCCCTCGCCCGCCCCCTCTGCCCTTCGGACATCTCCCCCAAATTCCAAAAGCGTGGCATTTAGGGGAGACCAGATTAATTTAGCTTTTACGCAAGCCCGTCTGAACACCCCAAAGACGAGCATAGATACCCTTTTGTGCGACCAACTCATCATGTTTGCCGTCTTCTTTGAGTTGACCGTGTTCGAGGACAAAAATCCTGTCCGCGTTGCGGATGGTGGAGAGGCGGTGGGCGATAACGATGGTGGTGCGGCCGATAGCGATTTTTTCCAGCGAGCGCTGAATGAGTGCTTCGGTTTCATTATCCACAGCGGATGTGGCTTCATCTAAAATTAGGACGGGGGGATTTTTGAGTACGGCACGGGCAATGGAGACTCGTTGACGTTGACCACCAGAGAGTTTTTGGCCGCGTTCGCCGACGATAGTTTCGTAGCCTTGGGGTAGATCGACAATAAAATCGTGGGCTTCAGCTATTTTGGCGGCTTTGATAATTTCTTCATCAGAAGCGTTAAAAGTACCGTAGGCGATATTCTCGCGCACCGTACCGTGGAAGAGATAGACATCCTGACTGACGAAGCCGATGGCTTTACGCAAATCTTCAAGTTTTATGTCGCGCAGATCATATCCATCGAGGCGAAGACTTCCTTTTTGAACATCGTAAAAACGCAGGAGCAATTTGACGAGGGTGGTTTTACCCGCACCTGTGGAGCCAACGATGCCGACCGTGTCTCCGGCAGGGATGTTGAGGGTTAGATTGTCGATGACGGATTTCGCGTCGGTGTCGGCGTATTCGAATGAGATCGAATCCAAGTTGATTTCACCGCGCAGCAAGCCTAAATCCAGGGGTGTTTCACCATCCGGAAGGAGGGCATCTGCATCCAAGAGATCGAGAATCCTTTCTGTGGAAGCCATCGAACGTTGATATAAATCCAAAGTATCGCCAAGACGCGTTAGCGGCCAAAGTAGACGCTGGGTGATAAAGATCAGGACGGAATAAGTCCCGACAGCCAATGCGCCAGAGAGGGCCATGCGTCCGCCAAAAATGAGAATGGCGATAAAACCACTCATGATGACAACGCGGATGAGCGGAACGAAAGCGGAGGAGCGCTTGATAGCAGATTCGTTCGCGAGACGATAAAGATCGCTTTCATGAGTGATGCGGTCGAGTTCGTGTTTCTCGGATGTAAAAGATTTGATGGTGGCGATGCCGCTGAGATTGTTGGCGAGATAACTATTTAGGATGCCAACCTGTTCGCGGACAGCGGCATATTTTGGGGCAAGGCTTTTCTGAAAATAGATGGAACCCCAAATGATGAAGGGCATGGGGAGCATTGCCATCCAGGCGACTTCGGGGGCGGTGTAAAAGAAAATGCCGCCGATGACGGTGACTGTAGTGAGAAGATGCAAAATATCGATAGCGCCGACGTTGAGAAAACGCTCGAGTTGGTTGATATCGTCGTTAAGGACAGAGAGCAAACCGCCAGTGGAGCGATCTTCAAAATAAGCGAGTTTGAGATGCTGGACGTGGTCGTAAGTATCATGACGAAGTTCATGCTGGAGGGTTTGGGCGAGATTGCGCCAGGCAAGTTGATAGAGATATTCGAAGATGGATTCCAAGCCCCAGATAATGACGGTTAGACCGGCGATGGCGACAAGCTGGGATTCTACTTCGATGATGCCAAAGCGAGCGATGAGAGAATCTTGCTTTTCTACAACGGTATCAACCGCTGCACCGATGAGTAGGGGCGGGAGGAGATCGAATATCCTGTTGAGAATGGCATAGATGGAGGCCAAAACCATCGCACGGCGATGCGGAATGGCGTAGTTCCAGAGGCGAGCGAGGGGGTGGGATTTTTGGGTTTTAGTCATGGGGTATTTTTACCACGAAGAGCACAAAGGAGCACGAAGAAGAACAAAAGATTCAACACAAATTACGCGAATTGGCGAATTTCGCGAATGTTTTTTGAGTTTTTGTTGTGAGGAGGGGCTTTGGTGATTTACAATATGCCCATGATAAATCAACAATCACTAACCCGCATGGACATTGCTATGTCTGTGGAGATGGTTTTGAAAATCATCGTCGCGCGGGGATAAATCCACCGTGCTATAGTTGCGAAGCCCGCTCAAGCGGACTGAAAATCTTTGTGCCCTTTGTGTTTAAAAAAGACTAGCGGTTAAAATACCTGAACCATGTTTAAAAATCTCCGCGTCCAATTCCAAAATCGTTTTATTCTGGCTTTTGTCATTTTCCTTGTGTTGATCCTGATCGGGACGTCTGGTTATCGCTGGCTGGAGGGAATGAGCTTCATCGAGGCGCTCTATATGACCGTCATCACGATCAGCACGGTTGGATTTGGGGAGGTGCGAGAGCTTTCATCAGCGGGAAGATTTTTCACCATTTTCTTAATTCTAGGCGGTGGCGGCGTGGTCGGTTTTGCGGTCACTGTTGGGGTTGATTACATCATATCCGGTAAATGGCAGGAATATCGAGAAAAAAGGAGACACGCGCGTATGTTATCCGAATTAAAGAACCATATTATTGTATGCGGCTACGGGCGGGTCGGCAAGAATGTGACCGAAGAACTCAAAGTAGAAGGTGTACCCTTTATCGTGATCGATATTGATCCCGAAGAAGCTGCTCAAGCGCAAGAGCATGGTTGTTTGGCTGTCGTAGGAAATGCCGCCAAGGAAACCATGCTCCACGAGGTTGGCATTGACAAAGCCAAAGCTCTTGTCGCTGCGGTCAACTCCGATGCCGAGAATGTATTTATTACGCTTACAGCACGTAGTCTGGCACCAGATATCTATATCGTTGCGCGCGCAAATTACGAAGATTCCACACCCAAGTTGTTGCGTGCCGGAGCCAACCGCACGATTATGCCTTATCACATCAGCGGGAAACGCATCGCAGCGACGCTCATGCGTCCCAGCGTGGCAGATTTTCTCGACGGTATCGTCCACGTCGGTGGGTTGGAAATGTTGCTCGAAGAAGTTTGCATCGAATCCGGTTCTGAATTTGCAGGGAAAACAATCGCTGAAACCCAAATTCGCGGTCAACTTGGCATCACGGTTTTGGCTTGTCGTGCCCCAGAAGGAGATTTTGATACCCACGTTGGACCAGAAACCATCCTGAAACCCGACGGGGTGCTGATCGTGATGGGCACACGCGAACAATTAAATGAAATGATAAAGTTTGCGAAAGCTGAATAAGCTCACGGCATATAAAGACTTCGGAAGTTTTTGAAACTTCCGAAGTCTTTAATTTTAATTAGCACTCTCTTGTTTTCTTTGAAAGCAAAAACCCTGTTTTAACGTGCCATTCGTTGAATGTACGGTAGAGAATATTTATAAAGGGTATAGATGGCTTGGCGCCCTAAAGAAAATCTCTGCGCGCTCTGCGTCTTGGCGGTTATTTATTTAATCTTATTTTTTTGCAAAGCGCAATTTATCTCTATATTTGCATAAGCCCCACGTCATTATCCCCCACACGATCAAGGTATTCAGCCAGCGGCCGTCCCATTTTCTTTGGATAGACACCGTAGGCAAAAAGGAAAGCTGAGCAGAATCAGATGTCGCAACATACCTGAAAGATTCCCCGTCCCCTAACCTGAATTCAGCTTGCTCAAGCGCCCACATCTCCATTGCTTCATCGAGATTCAATATCTGCTCCAACTCCCCATAAGCCAAATGCCGACCGTCATTTCTGCCAAACTGCATGAATTTTAAATACTGTAGCGCCCAGGTTGGGTCAGCCATTTTCCAGCTTTCACCATCATAATACTCCACCCAGGCATGGGCTTCATTCGGGTTTTCAGGGAAAGAACTCAGATGAGACTTAAACATTGGGTCGGGATAAACCAAACCAAGCATCATCTGAGCAGGAATATCCGACGCCCTGCACAACGCCGTCATCAAGCAGGCATAGCCTCTACAAGCGCAAGAGCCAATCTTCAACGCATCACTCGCAGACATAACCGCACAATCACTATCATCCCCTTCATAAGTTAGATAATCAACAACAAAAGCATAAATTCTATAAGCGTTTTTCTCCCCCCCTTCTCTTTTTATCGACGCAGCTTTTTCCTGCATACACTCACAATTAGAATCGATCCCAACCTGCGGTAATCGCTGAAAACCTTCTACTGGAGCAGGCCACGAAAGAAATCTTTGTGGCAATTTAACATCGTATTCAATGATCGCTTCAAAATTTCCTTGATGACTCGTTTCCCCTGAAAACTTGATGATATCCACAAAACCATGATCTTGAATATCCTGAAATCCATCCCAGAGAATTTCAAGATTTTTAACATCCTGATAAGGTCCGCTTTTGGGGAGCATAACACCCAAATAAAGGGAGGTATTTCCCCCTCTCCCTGAGAAAATATATCTTTCTGTGACATGATGATAGATATTTGCAGGAAGCAAAAAGAAGCCGCCCAGCACGACAAATACAATAAGCCCAAGACAAATGATGCCGCCCAGTCCACGAGGTAAGTTTTGTTGTATAGCGTTTGGAGAAGTACTCATCTCACTTTCCAGTTTAATTTCTTTCACAAAGGGAAAATACTTATTAGATTATCTCATCCTGTTTGAATTATTACACAAAAGTACAGGCTTACCAAGCATATTATAGCCAGCTTCGGATACAATAAAGGTAGAAGAATTTTCATCAAGGAATAAGTGCAAATGGGCTACAAAGAGATATCACATACTGCCGATTGGAGCATCCATGTATGGGCAGAGGATATACAGGGGCTTTTAACGGAATCCGCTCGGGGGATGTGGATGTTGACCAGCGCTGACCCAGCCGATGGTCCGCGAGCGGAGCGGGAGCTGTCTCTCGAAGCCTATGATGCTGAGAGTTTGTTGGTCGCCTTTTTGGAGGAGTTACTTTATTTATCCGAATCTGAAAAATTATTATTTGATGATTTTTCGGCTTTGAGTGTTGAAGGCAGAAAATTATCAGGCATAATAGGAGGGGGCCCTTTGCGCTCAATCGAGAAAGAGATCAAAGCGGTCACTTTTCATAATCTGGATATTCGCGAGAGCAAAGGCGGACTGGAAGTGGAGATTGTCTTCGACGTTTGAGAGAATAGAAGATTAGAGAGAAGTTACTGCTCTCTAATCTCCACTCTCTACTCTCTCTAAAGGAAAACCATGATTACTTTTAACGACCTAACCCAAATCAGTGAAACAGAGTGGGAGATCCCGCAATCATTTCGCTCAGATATGCGCGGACCCGTGCGCATCTTTGCCACCCGCGAATTACTCGACCATGTTTTGAGCGATAAATCTCTGGAGCAGGCCGTGAATGCGACCACGCTGCCCGGCTTGGTCGGCGCGGTAACAGTGATGCCCGATATGCATCAGGGTTATGGTTTTCCCATCGGTGGTGTAGCTGCAACAGAATTTCCGCAAGGCGTAGTTTCACCTGGAGCAATTGGATACGATATCAACTGTGGCGTGCGTCTGCTGGGATCACAAATTGAAGCTGAGAGTGCAAAGCCCCATCTCGATATGCTCGCTACACGACTAAATCAATATTGTCCCAGCGGCGTGGGAAAAGACGGGATAGTGAAGGTTTCTATCCCCGAATTAGAGCGATTGTTAAAAGATGGAACAAAATGGGCCCTAAAAAATGGCTATGCAACCAAGGCTGATCTCGCCCGTACCGAAGAGGGCGGGGCCTTTAAGGGCGCCGATCCGCGTAAGGTCAGCAAGCGGGCCAAAAACCGGGGGCGAACCCAACTCGGTTCTTTGGGGGCTGGTAATCATTTTATCGAAGTAGATATCGTTCAAGAAATCTACGATGAAGACGCAGCATCCATTATGGGATTGCAAAAGGGGAATCTTGCAGTACAAATTCACACCGGCTCTCGCGGGCTGGGACACCAAGTTTGTACTGATTATGTGCGAGAATTTCAAGGGGCCGTACGACGCTATAATATCCAACTCCCCGACCGTGAACTGGTCTGCGCGCCAATGGATTCACCCGAAGGCACAGCCTATCTCGGTGCAATGCGTTCTGCCGCAAATTTCGCCTTTGTAAACAGACAGCTTTTGGCACATGCCACACGACGCGCTTTTGAAGAAACTTTCGCCGGAAAAAGCAAAAACTGGCATCTTCATCAGGTTTACGATATCACCCACAATATGGGCAAGATCGAAGTGCATGAAATTAAAGGGGAAAAGATCAAAGTCTGCGTCCATCGCAAAGGGGCAACGCGGGCATTCGGCCCCGGCGCGCCCGGTTTGCCCCCCGAATATCAGAAAATCGGGCAGCCCGTGCTTGTTCCAGGCAGTATGGGCACATCCTCATGGGTGCTGGTTGGTACGCAAGATAGCATGATGCGCTCTTTCGGTTCATCCTGTCATGGTGCGGGACGGATGATGTCTCGCTCGAAAGCCAAAAAAGAATTTCGCGGCGATATTTTACGTCATGAGCTTGGCGATAGGGGCATCCACATCCGCGCTGGCTCAATGAAAGGTCTCGCCGAAGAAGCTCCTGATGCCTATAAAGATGTCAACGCCGTCGTTGAAACCGTTTCACAAGCAGGCATCGCTCGCAAAGTTGCGCGTCTGAAACCTTTGGCCGTCATAAAAGGATAAAATATGGTCTCTCCCGCTCCCCTCCCTCAACCCTTTCTGCCCCTCGAATCACCCGAAGCCACTCTTGAAAAAGTCGGCGGCAAGGGAGCCAATCTTGCTCGCTTGGCACGAGCTGGATTTAATGTCCCGAGCGGTTTTTTAATCCCCACAGAATCCTATAAAAACTTTGTTGCAGAGCATAAACTGGATGCAGTCATTCATGAGGCTTTAGACAATCTCGATTTTAACGACCCTATCGCGCTCCAAAGAGCATCTAAAGGGATTCGCTCTCAATTTGGGCTTGCTCCCCTTTCAAAAAGATTAAGCGACACCCTCTTCATCGCCTACGGCTTTATCGGCGCCCCGCCTGTCGCCGTCCGCTCCTCGGCCACAGCAGAAGACCTCCCCGAAATGTCTTTCGCCGGTCAACAGGATACCTTCCTGAATATCATCGACGCAGAGTCATTAACTAAATCTGTCATCCAATGCTGGTCTTCGCTCTGGACAGCCCGTGCCATTGGCTATCGCGCCCGAAACGAAATCCCGCAAGAGGATGTGAGTCTCGCTGTCGTCGTCCAAAAAATGGTCGAAGCCGAAGTTTCGGGCGTGATGTTCACAGCAAATCCGCTCACTGGCAAAAGAGATGAGATCGTCATCGACGCAACTTTTGGTCTCGGCGAGGCCCTCGTCAGTGGGCAGGTTGAGCCGGATAATTACATCATCCAGAGTGCGTTGCATCCGAAAGATCCGCTGCCCTCAGGGGGTGCGAAATCATCCCAAAGTGCAACGCATCCAAAAGCGGATGCAATGCACTTTTCCATTTCCTCCAAAACCCTCGGCGCAAAAGCCACTATCATCCGTGGTAAAACCGAAGGTGGCATAAATACCGAAAATACCGACAACGCTAAAGCCCAAGCCCTTCCCGATGAAGTCATTCTCGAACTTGCAGAAATTGGGCATAAGACTGCCGAAGAATATGATTTTCCACAAGATATAGAGTGGGCTTATCTCAACGAAAAACTTTATATTCTTCAATCTCGCCCTATAACCTCCCTCTACCCTCTGCCGCCAAATCTGCCCGATTCCCTCCGCGCCATGATCGGGCTGCATATTGTACAAGGTGTTATTGAGCCATACAGCCCTCTAGGGATGCAAACCCTTGAAAACGTCCTTTCTGGCGTTGCACTTGCCTTTGGCGCAGACTACAGCCACAAAAACCAGACCGCCTTCTACGAAGCAGGCCAACGCATCTGGATAGATGTCACCTCCATCGTCAAGCACCCACTCGGTCACAAAGCCTACCCAACCGCCATAAAATCCATCGACCCAGCCGTTGGACAAATTTTTGAAAACCTGCTCAGCGATTCCCAATTTTCTCCCAGCCACCAACGCCCCAAAATCCGCACAATCATCAACCAGATTAAATTCATCATCCCTTTCTGGGGACGTATCTTCCGCTATTGGCGTAAACCTGAAAATGGTGCAGCACTTTTCCGCAACCTAACAAACGCCAAAATTGCCAAAACACAAGCGCGCAGCAAAACCAACGGCAATCTCTGGGAAAATTTCAAAGAACATATAGATATCTGGGGCGAAAGTCGTTTTATTTTTTCAGATATGGTTGTTCCGCACGGCATCAGCGCCATTGTCGCAGGCATGGTTCCCTTCTTTGGCATCTTGCAACGTTTCAGTAAAGAAGTCGGTGAGCCACAGCTTTATCTTGAGATCTCTCGCGGTCTGCCCAACAACGTCACCACAGAAATGGATTTATATCTCTGGGAGACAGCACAAAAAATTCGAGCAGATAAGGCTTCAGCAGAACGCTTCACCGGGGCAGACGCGTTTCAACTTGCTTCCGATTATCAACAGGATACCCTCCCCAGCATCGCCCAGCAAAGCGTAGCTGAATTTTTATCCCGTTATGGGACGCGTGGCCTCGGAGAGATTGATATGGGCCGTCCTCGCTGGAGAGAAGAGCCCTTCCATATCATCCAAACCTTGCAAAGTTATCTTGAGATCACCGATCCTGCTCTTGCGCCAGATGCCGTTTTCAAACGCGGAGCTGAGGCAGCGGAACTTGCCGGAAAACGTCTTGAGAGCAAAGTCCGTGATTTAAAGGGTGGCAAGCTCAAATCACGTTTGGTGCGTTGGGCAGTTAGTCGCTATAGGCCGCTGGCCGGTTTGAGAGAAGCGCCCAAGTTTTTCGCCATCCAAATGCTCGGCATCATCCGAGAGGGATTATTATCTAGCGGGGAAGCACTCGTTGAAGCAAATCTGCTAGCAAAAAAAGATGATCTTTTCTTCTTGCGAATAGAAGAGTTGGAAGAAATTGGCAGAAAAGAAATGATTGACGATGAGATATATGAAAAAATCAACGCGCGGCGAGAGTTAAGAGCGAGAGAAATGCGCCGCAAACGACTCCCGCGCGTTCTCTTGAGCGATGGAACAGCTTTCTTTGAAGGGATGCGCGCTGTAGATAATGAGAGCGGTATTTTTGGAGACCCCGTTTCGCCTGGTATCGTCGAGGGGAAAGTGCGCGTGGTATTTGACCCACACGAAACGCAATTGCAAGTTGGCGAAATTCTCGTCTGCCAAGGCACCGACCCAGCCTGGACACCACTCTTTTTGGCCGCTGGCGGCTTGGTTATGGAAGTCGGTGGTCTGATGACACACGGCTCTGTTGTGGCGCGCGAATATGGTATCCCGGCGGTGGTTGGGGTACATGAAGCAACGCAAAAATTGGAGACCGGTATGATGATTCGTGTGGATGGGAGTAGTGGTGTAATTGAGATTTTGGAGGAAGAATAACTCACGCGAAGGCGCAAAGACGCTAAGTTAAAAACTTTGTGTCTCGCAACTTAAGAGAGAAAAGAAAACATGAAAAAAACACTTTTGTTCCTTGCCTTTCTAGTATTTGGAATAACTGGATGTGCAAATACCGCATCCCCAACGCCTGATTTTGAAATCACGCTTGAACCAACTTTTGTCATTGAAGAGACATCCGAAACTGAGGAAATCCCCCCAGAATACCTACCCAAATCAGGGGATAACGAGCTTGACCGCGCAAATGCGATCACAAATTCGATCTATCTACTTTATGATGGCAGCGATCCCGCTGAAGTTATCATGCATATTCGCGGCTATTTGCCAACGCCCTGCCATCAATTACGCATTTATGTTCCCGCGCCAGACGAGGAAAATATAATTAATGTTGAGATTTATGCACTTGCTGAGCCTGATATTGATTGCGAACAAGTATTAAGAGCCTTTGATATAAGTGTTAATCTCGGCTCTTACCCCGCTGGTAGTTATTGGGTTTGGGTCAATGGAGGTAGAGTAGGAAATTTCGATTTCTAGTGAATCCGAGGAAGACCTGTCAGATTTTAAGCAGAGAATTTTAGAGTAGAAGCTTGCAGTTTTCAAGAAGGTTTTATCTCAAAAGACTTCTCCGAAAACCTGACAGGTCTCTTTCAACTTTATAAAGAGGTACATAATATGACAAACAACGATCTGTTCAATGCTGCTGCTTATGGCGGCGCAGGCTGGTCTCCACGCACAGCAGGTCTTAATGAGGAAATAGGCAGTATCTGGGGAAAATGTGGCATCTCCACAGAATGGTCACGGCTTAAGGCTGTGCTTTTACATCGCCCCGATAAGGAGTTGGCTACTTCTGATAATCCCAATGAAATGCAAATGCTGGCACCTATAGATATTGGAAAGGCTCAAGCCCAACATGATGCAATGGCAGATGCTTATCGAAATGCAGGTGTAAAAGTGCATTATGTTGAACCAGAGGGGGAGGCTTCGCCAAATCAGATATTTGTTGCTGATTTGGTCTTTATGACTCCTGAAGGTGCAATTTTGGCACGTCCTGCATCCACTGTTCGGGCGGGGGAGGAGCGTTGGGTGGCACGGCGATTGGCAGAATTGGGTATCCCCATTATTCGAAGTGTACGAGGCAAGGGAACATTTGAAGGCGCAGATGCGATGTGGATTAATCCGAAAACTGTCATTATCGGACGCGGTTTGCGCACCAATGACGAGGGCGTGGCACAAGTTTCCAGCACGTTAAACGAAATGGGCGTGGAAGTTGTTCAGGTCGATCTTCCGGTCGGCACGATGCATCTAATGGGAGTCCTGCGCATTATAAGCAGCGATCTCGCCATTGCCAGAGGCTATCGCTTTGCCCATCGTGGCGTAGATGCCCTCAAGGCGCGCGGTATGCGTGTCCTCTATCTCCCCGATGAAAAGAATAGCGCAAGTTATACCGCCGCGCTAAATTTCGTTACCCTGGCTCCATACAAAATCCTGATGGTCGGCGGAAATCCCGTTGCACAAGATTTTTACGAGAATCTTGGTATCACCTGCCATGCAGTGGAGATGGATGAACTGCGCAAAGCTGCGGGCGCGATCGGATGCACAAGCGGAATTTTAGAACGTGAAAAAATATAGTCATCTTCTTTCATAAAAATAGGCACTGTACTCTGCTTCTGCTATCGGAGCGACAAATAGTCTTTCAATGGAGATGAGCCATGCATACCATCAGAGGGGGGTTTTGTCGGAGGTGGCAGAGGGGATGTATCCGTGCGAACACAGCGAAAGCCGATGTTGAGAGCATAACCATTAATAGGGTTGAAAAGGCGGTTAGAAATCCGCAAGCGGTTGACACTTGTATTCCAAGACCCACCTCGAACAACAGCGAAGCGGTCACCTTCCGGGCCTTGGGGGTTATCAGTCGGTGAGTTAGCGTAATAATTTTCATCGTAAATATCGCTTACCCACTCTGAAACATTTCCAACCATATCATAAAGTCCATAGCCATTGGGTTTATAACTGCCCACTTTTTCTGTGTCGCTATTATTACAAGCCCCACCATCATCAAACCTGGCTCCATTTCTAGCCCCATTTTCACAAACAGGAGCATCATCTCCCCAAGGGTAAGTTTTTCCTTCTAAGGCTCCTCGAGCAGCCTTTTCCCATTCTGCTTCTGTTGGTAAGCGTGCACCACGCCATTCACAGAATTTTTGGGCTTCATCCCAATTAGCATAAATAGCCGGATAATCAGCAAATTCTGGATTTCCATAATAAACACTGCGAGTATACGAGCTTTCAAATGCCGTAGTATCTATAATAGGATCGCAAATTCCCAAATCAGCGCAGACAGCATATTGGCTATTGGTGATTTCGTATACATCCATATAAAATTCGTCCACCATAACGGTATGAACCGGCTTTTCATCGGCATCGCCATCATTGCTTCCCATTTCAAAAGTACCAGCACGCACCAATGCCATAGGGGTATTTTGCTCATCAAAAAAGATTGTGCTGACTAACTTCCCCATTCCGGAAAGATTTTGAATAATGCGCGGATTGCCATAATAGATAACATTGCCAAACCCTGAGATATCAACATCAAGCGTTTCCACAGCCCAGACCGTCGCTCCCCCAGCTCCACTTAGATTGATAACCGCTCTTTGGCTCATAAGATCTTCTGCATGATAACTGCCCGAACCATTATGGTTTACTTCCTGCTTTTTTACTCGCCCAGAAAGGAATACTGTCCTTGAATCACTTTGATGAACAATTAGATTATCTGCTCTCAGTGAAGAGACTTCAATATCCCCAGAGCCTGAAATATTAATAAGTAATTTTTCGGTCTCAAACTCACGAATAACGATATCTCCAATCCCTAAAAAGTCCACTCTGTTAAGGTCTGTAACTACCAATCTAAACTTAACGCCGTCTGTGGGCTTATATCCCACCTCCTCGGCTTGTGCATCGAATCCCAGAATGAGCGTATTATTCTCCACTTCGCTTCGGACATGTGAAATGATATTGTCATCAGTACTTAGGCTAAGAGATTCTTCATCACCTTGTATGATGATTAGATCCCCAACGCCTGAGAGAGTTACCCGATCAAAATCACTGACTTCCCGATTTTCGGTAATGATATTGCCAGAGCCTACAAAGGTCTCACTGCTACAAGCACTAAAAATAAGAGTTGAGAAAAAGATCACCACCAAGAAGAATTTATTACTATTCATTTCGCGCTCCTTAGTATCTTGATTTTTATATCTCTATTATGCACGAAAAAATTGCCTAGGGTGATGGCTGAAAGGAATTAATTTTAGGGAGATATAAAACCGCTTCGCACATGATTTGGACTTGGGTTACACCCAAGCTCTTTCTCAGCGTGAGCAGCATCGTGTCTACTTTGGAAAGATGTTCTTTGAGGGCTCATTTAAGCGCAATGCGGCTTTTCATCGACAACACCTTGCCTAATGAGTAAAAAAAAGGCAATCCCTTGCGGATTGCCTTTTTTAGCTACTATCTTTCTTTTAGTGTTGCAAAATCTGGTTCAAGAACAATTTAGTGCGTTCTTCTTTAGGATTGTTGTAGAATTCTTCCGGAGTATTCACCTCAACGATTTTCCCAGCATCCATGAAGATAATGCGGTCTGCAACTTCGCGGGCAAAGCCCATTTCATGGGTAACCGCCAAAATAGTATAACCACTCTTTGCTAGGTCGCGCATTACATCTAATACTTCCTTGATCATTTCAGGGTCAAGAGCAGATGTCGGCTCGTCAAAGAGTAGGATTTTCGGTTGCATGCTCAACGTACGAGCAATGGCTACACGCTGTTGTTGACCACCAGAAAGTTGACCGGGGTATTTACCAGCCTGTTCAGGAATACCAACACGCGTCAGCCATTTCATGGCAATTTCTTCAGCATGATCGCGCGTCCACTTGCGGACGTTAATCGGAGCAAGGGTGATGTTATCTAAAACGGTCAAATGTGGGAAGAGGTTGAATTGCTGGAAAACCATCCCCACCTCACGGCGAACTTCCTGGATATTGCGAATATCATGGGATAGCTCAATACCATCCATGATAATGCGACCTTCCTGATGTTCTTCCAAACGATTGAGGCAACGAATGAAGGTAGATTTACCCGATCCTGAGGGACCGAGGATAACAATCACTTCACCTGGTTTTACTCTAAGGCTAACTCCACGCAATGCCTCAAATTCACCAAACCATTTATGTACATTTTCCGCAATGATGATTTCATCAACAAAACTTTGGGCAGGACCTTCAAATTCCATGATTATATTTCTCCTTTACGTCAGATGCCCACAAAAACAGGCGCCTGAGCTATTTTATTTACAAATTATCGACAAGTTATCGGTCACCGAGACCTAATTGCGCTTCTAATTTACGGCTATAAGCCGACATTACTGAACTCCCGGTAAAGTATATAACCGCCATAAAGACATATAACTCTAAACGCAGTCCTAGCCAGTCAGGGTTAGATACAATTGATCGGTTGATACCCAAGAAGTCGAATAAACCTACAATAGATACCAGCGAAGATGATTTGAAGGCACCGATGAATTGTCCAACGATGGCGGGGATAACGATTCGCAACGCCTGGGGGAGAATGATGAATCTCATTTTCTGGGAACCATTGAACCCCAGCGCATCAGATGCTTCGTACTGGCCCTTAGGAATAGCTTGTAAGCCACCACGGATTGCTTCAGCCATATAGGCTGAGGAAAAGAGGGTATAGCCCACAATAACAAGCCAAGGCTTGGGAATACTGACCCCCTCTCCAGAGAAGAAGGGTGCCATCACAATACCCATGAAGAGAAGAGTGATCAGCGGAACACTGCGAATTAGCTCAATAAAGGTTGTACCAGCACCAGCAACTATATTTCCGTTGAAGACTTGATGGATCATATAGGCGATCGCCAGAATTAGCAGGGGCCAAAAAGACATAATCTGCTCTACTAAATTCCGAGATGTTGCCAATAATTCTGGTGTCGTTGTAAAACCCCAGAGTGTAGTCGCAACAGCAACGGGCCAAATAAGCCAGGCTGGAATACCGAAAACTTCGCTACGCCGTGCCAATGCTAGAACCATCCCAAGCGGAAATGCCAGCACAATTACTGAACTAGCGATAATCAAAGTCAGCATCAGCCCGCCCCATTTGTCTGGGTCAATGGGGGAAAATTGTCCACTGTTACCGATGAACCACCAAATTGTGTATAAAAGGGGCCAAGCAAAAGCCGTTGTTACGATGCTACTCCAATTAAAGGGAATTACCTTTTGGGACCATAGCAAAGCGTAGATTGCCACTAAGACACAAACCCCAATTATAATCCCTCTTATATTATATTCTCCTGCCGGGACACCTGCAAAGAAAATATATAGAACTACAGGAGATAACAACCAAAAACCGTTTAGCACCTTACGAACTGTGCGGAGTTTTTCTTTCAGCGCAGGGCGAGATGTGACGTAAGTAAGAGCCCACATCGTCAAAATAAAGCCCAGTGACAACCACACACGCCATGAATGCACTGGCTCTAGCCAGCCTGTCATGAGGAGCTTACGAGCACCCCATAGCACACCCCAGGTAGCGCCATTATCAGAACGAAATTCGGGAGTAGTTTCTGCTGGATTGAAATTGGCATTGACATAGCCCCACTGCCATATGCCATTGATTGCAGAAACAAGCACCAAGGCAATAAATAAGGTAAGCAAGCTATTTGAGAAAGAGTTGAGCAAATTCTCTTTTAGCCATCGGCTAAGGGAGGTGTGTTTATGAAATAATTCTCCAATCACAACAGCCACAATGCCAAGTACCCAAGCACCTAGCACAACAAGCGTCGCTATAGGTAATGCTTCGTATCTTCCATAAGCAAAGAAACCTGTAACGAGTGCCAGAAACAACACAGTAATCGTTTGCATCCAGGAACCGGTGAGATTATCCTGCATAAACAACTTCCAGTTAATCCCTCTGCCAATCGTTCTTCCCTTTGGGGTAGTGAGTTCACTATTTGTTGTCATCTTTATCTCTCCACCAACTTAATCTTCTCGTTATACCAGTTCAGCAGAACAGAGAAAGCCAAACTGATGAGCATGTACATTAGCATAATAAGCACGAATAACTGTAATACACGCCCAGATTGATTCATAGTTGTATATGAAACCGCATACATATCCGGGAAACCAATAGCAATGCCAAGGCTGGTGTCTTTTGCCAAGCTAAGTGCCACCCCAATACCGGGTGGAATAATCACCCGCAATGCCTGCGGTAATACGATCAACTGTAAACGCTGGCCTTCTGTCAAGCCCAAGGCACGAGCAGCTTCATTTTGCCCTTTCGAGATAGCCAAGATACCTGCACGCACAATTTCTGCCAGATTACTACCATAGAAAAGAACCAATGCTAACAACAAAGCAACAAATTCTGGTCGCATTCTTCCACCACCTACCAGATTGAGTCCTTCACGTGCAGGGAGGCTCCAAACAATAGGGGCTTCTTTGACAGAAATAATCAGATGGCTGCTTGGGCTTTCCAAAGTGGAACGTTCGGCTGCCAATATTGTCTTAGAAGCGACGAACATTTCACACTTGCCACTTGCATAATTATCAGCAGCTTTATCTGGGACTTCATAACGACGAATTCGATATGGGATATCCATCTTGCGCAATTGCCGGGTTAGGTTTGTTTCAGAGGAAGAATCGTCAAGAGCACAAATCTGAAAAGCTGCCGCATCAAGTTCTTCTTCGGAAAATGCCGCCAAATCGTCTAAGTGATTTGCACCGGTACGTTGCAACATTAACTTGTCCATATCTCCCAATTCGCGGATTCTACTTGCTTTGGTAACTAATAACCCTTGCGAATCTGACACGGCACTCGACACGAACCAACCTAAGCCAGCGATTAACATGAATGCAATAAGACCTGTTTGTAAGCGGTTGCTTGGCTGGCCAGTGCGTTCTTCACGTCGCCCCAGAATAACCGAGGTAACCTGGATTTGAATTATTCCCAACACCAAAAAAGCTATCCAAATAGCAGACGATGATGTAAATTGTAATGAAGGGAAATTCAATCCACGTCTGGAGATAAAAAGAGGTAAGCCGAGGGGCTGCAAGGCTTCATTTAGCTCGGGCGCAGTCAAAATAACACCGAAATAAATAAAGAATATCTGGATTAACAGGGGAGTATTGCGCATCAATTCCACATACCACAATGCAATTTTGCTGATGAGCCAGTTATCTGATAAACGAGCAACACCCATCACTGTACCAAGAAGCGTTGTGAGTATCACACCAAAAATTGCAACTTTGAGTGTATTAAGAACTCCAACGTAAAAAGTTCGCCAGTAGGGATCAGTATTGGTATGATCGATCATGGTATCTGAAATATCAAAACCAGATTCACTTTCCATAAAGTCATATGCACAGCGATAGCTGAATGATCCATCTCGGCAAATGAACTGCGATTCCCCAAGCCTTTGTGCATTATCTGCGAAGTTGCTGCTAATAGAGCGAACAGCGAATACGACCAGCAAAATGAAACCTATTTGCCCCAATACGCCTAAAACACGCACGTCAAAAATATATCCCAAAAGCCTACGCCAAAGGGGCATAGCCTGAGGCTCTGGTGACGGTGCAGCGGGGGTTTGCGTCATGCGCTTTCTCCTTTCATTAATCGTAAGGTGAAAATTTCACCGTTAATTTAAATTGCCTACCACTTTAAAAGTGGCAGGCAATTTTTTCAACTTACTGGTTTAGCGGAAGGGGGGCGAGTAAAGCAAGCCGCCGTCTGTCCATTGGGAGTTCAAACCACGGGGAACGTTATAGGGGGTATCAGGACCAAGGTTGCGGTTGTAGATTTCTTCGTAGTTACCAACTTGCTTGATAACCTGATAGCAGAAATCATTGTTAATGCTCATTGCCTGACCCAAGTCACCTTCAACACCGAGGGTGTTGAGAACTGTGGGGTCATCACTGCCAAGCATTTCATCAACGTTCTCGGAAGTAATGCCGAGTTCTTCAGCTTGGAATGTACAATTGACTGTCCATTTTACAATGTCGAACCAATTGTCGTCGCCATGGCGAACCAAGGGTCCGAGAGGCTCTTTGGACATGGTTTCTTCCAAAATAACGTGATCAGCAGGAACAGCCAAGAGTTGACCGTTGGAGATCAAAGCGGATTTATCAGTTGTCCAACCGTCACAACGACCTTCGTCGTATGCCAAGCGGACATCGTTGCTTTCTGCGAATACAACGGGTTCGTACTCAATACCACGGCTGCGGAATACGTCAGCGAGGTTCTTCTCAGTGGTGGTACCAGCGTTTACACAAACAGTGCCGCCATCGAGATCTTCGAGGGTGGTAATGCCGGAGTCGCGGCGGACCAACATACCCTGACCATCATAGAAGGTAACAGGAACAAAGTTGAAGCCCAAAGAAGTATCACGGCTAACGGTCCAGGTGGTGTTACGGCTGAGAACATCAATTTCACCACTCTGAAGGATGGGGAAGCGTTCACTAGCATTGCTGGCGCGGAACTCAACAGCTTCAGCGTCACCCAAAACAGCAGCAGCAACAGCGCGGCAGTAATCAGCATCAAAACCAGACATAGAGCCATCATCTTCAACAAAGCTGAAGGCTAAGAGGGCACCAGAGACACCACAATTCAAAACACCAAGGTCTTGAACTTTGCTCAAAGTGTCAGCGCCTTCGGCGGGGGCGGGACCATCTGTTTCGCCTGGAGCTTCAGCAGCAACTTCTTCTTCAGGAGCTTCAGCAGCAACTTCTTCTGCGGGAGCTTCAGAAGCAGCTTCAGGAGCGGCAGCACCGCCACAAGCGGCAAGGACCATGCTCAAAACGATCAATAGAGCAAATACAGGGAAAAACTTACGGGACATTTCTTACTCCTCTGAATATAATTTGCATAAATAAGACAAGATAACCATCGGGTTAACGTCCTCCTCCGTACTACATAGTATGTCATTTAGCAGGGGTTTTATGCATGAATGTCACTATTATAGAGCACTTTTAGCTGAAATGCAAAAAAAAATATAAAAAAATCATAAAATTATTCGTATCTTGCAAGAAAATCAAAGCAAGAGTATAAACAAATCAGCATCAAATAACGATAAAAACAGGAGAAAAAAATGAAAATTCTACTTCTTGGCGTTGGCTTGCAAGGCAAAGCTGCTCTTCATGATCTATCCAACAGCGCAGATGTGACTCATGTCATCGCAGCAGATACTAATTTCGACGCTTTGCAAAATTACGTCAAAAAACTGGATAGCGCAAAAATAACGCCCATCAAGCTGGATGTCCGGGATCGAAACGCGGTATCCACAGAAATGAAAAAAGTAGATGCAGTCATCGTCCTCCTCCCACAAGGATTTCGGATGGATATCCTGAATCTCGCCGTCGAAAACGGGATTCACTTCATCGAAACTTCCTACGCCCTGCCAGAGTATGCGCACGCGGGTCAACTTGCTGAGGCCAAAGGAATATCGATTCTGCCCGAATGTGGTCTCGATCCCGGGATTGATTTAGTTCTAGCAGGTCAAGCCATCCGCGAACTGGACGAAGTACACGAACTCCACGCTTACGGAACAGGCGTTCCTGAGCCAGCCGCAGCAAATAACCCGATCAATTACAAAGTCTCGTGGACATTCGCAGGCGTACTCAGTGCTTACCAACGCCCCGCAAAAATGCTAAAAGATGGCGGAATTATCCATCTCACCCCAAGTGAAATGTTCTCCCCCGAGAATATGCACAATCTCACACTGGATACCCTTGGCGAAATGGAAGCCTATTACAACGGCGACGCAGTCAAATATCTTGATGTTTTCGGAATTGCAGATACAACAATAAGCACAGGCCGATATTCACTACGTTGGCCCGGACACGCCGCCTTTTGGAAAAAAATAGTTGACCTGGGATTTCTAAAAGAAGAAGCAATTACCGTTAATGGACAGGAAGTTTCCCCGCGTCAATTTGTGCACGATCTGGTTGAGCCACAAATTCATTATGAACCTGAAGAGCGTGATATTGCCGGTCTGCTAATTGATGTGCGCGGGCTAAAAAACGGGCAACGAAAACACATCCTTTATCAAATGATAGACCGTCGCGATCTAAAAACGGGATTATTAGCAATGCAGCGCACAGTTGGCTATACAGCCAGCATCGGCGCGCAAATGCTCTTGCGCGGTGATATTAAGAAACGCGGCTTGCTCAGTCCTACGCGTGATATTCCTGTAGAGAAATTTATTGCCGAGCTAAAGAAAAGGAATATCATCATCACGCGCGAAGAAAGAGATTGGTGAGATGTCCGTCTTTGATAAAAGTGTAGAAGCTATCCTTAAAGAAGCCGTTGCTCGTGGAGAGTTTGATAATCTCCCCAATGCAGGCAAAGAGCTTGATCTGACCGAGTATTTCAACACGCCCGAAGAGTTTCGGGTGGCTGCGTCTATTTTGAAAAACGCCGGGATCAAGCCCCGCGAAGCATATCTGCTTCGCGAAATAGCAGAAGAAAAGAAAAAGTTGGCATCCTGCCAGGATAGCGCCGAGCAAGCTAAAATACAGGAGCGAATCCAATATCTTCAAATCGGATTAAACCTGGCTTTGGAACGTATCCAGCAACAGCGAAGGAAATAATTCAATCTTCTTATAGAAAAAGGAACTTCTTTTAAGCTATAATGCAATTACCTAAAGGAGTAATATGATGACAGAAAAAGCGAATTATCATAAGGCATTTGAGAATTGTATCCCTGAGGAAGCACGCGAACATGCCCGCGCTGCACGAAAAGAAATGCGCGAAAGCATAAAGTTTTTGCTCCCACCTGAGTTTGTCCAGCATAGGCGCAAAGCCCGCAAAGAAATGTTAATGGCATGGCGGAGCATGATCGATACCGCAATTGAACGCACAGAAGAACGAGAGAAAGCGAAAAAATAGACAAAAAAACTGCTCCAGAAATTCTGGAGCAGTTTTCATTTAAATTTTGACTTTCTGTTATTTTGAAGTATGCCCTCGAGCAAAGAAGATCGTCCAAAACAAGGCAATAAGGGAGGAACCGAGTAAAAGGCCGCTTGCCAATAAATTCTCAGTATTATAGAGAACAATGCCTCCTATAAATAGAGAGCCAAAGATAAAGCTGCCGGTCAGACGATAAACAGCCCGTTCCAAATATGAGATTTGTTTCGCTACACGCGGCATATGCACTTCTAAATCGCCTTGCTCTATCTTATCTAGCACACGGCCGCTTTGCGAGGGGAGTGCGAGAATCGCTTTGGCGAAGTTCCCTATTTCATCCAGCCAAATGCTTGAATTTGATGTAGCCTCTTCACTAATAAGTTTTTTAGCATAAGGCGAAAGCTGATTCCAGAGATTAAAATCGGAATCAAGGCCGGTACACATCCCGGAGAGAATGGCGACCGTGCGTCCCAAGAGCAGCAGGTTATGCGGAATTTGAAAAGGCATCTCGTACATCAACTCTTTGAATTGACGTGCAAAATCGTGCATTTCATCGAGGCTGATTTCGCGTAACTCACTCATGCTTTTGCCCCAAAAACGTTCAAAAACCTGCGCTTCAGCTTCTTCAATTCGTTTCAGGTTGGCTCCCGGTAATAGGACACCGAGCTGTTGATAGGCGCGTACCATTCTCTTTGAATCGCGTGTTCCGCTAGCGATGACCATTTCTCGCAGACCGGCACGCAGATTGTCGGGGACGCGGCCGACCATTCCAAAGTCAATAAAAGTTAGTTTCCATTTAACGGAGCCATCTTCGTCAGCATCGGATGTTGGGGTAACGAAGAGATTTCCAGGGTGTGGATCAGCGTGAAAAAACCCATCTTCAAAAATCTGTTTGAGATAGGTATCAAGCAGAACACAAGCTACCTCCGCTCTATCAATTCCGGCTGCTGTGATTGCGGCATAATCCGTAATTTTGATAGCGAAGACATCTTCCAAAGTCAGCACTTGTCGAGTAGTAAAATCCCACGCTACGCGCGGAACGTGAACACGCTCATCATCTTCAAAAAGTTCTTCAAAAATCTCGACATTTTTCCCTTCAGCAAGATAGTCGATCTCTTCGTAAATGGTCGCGGCAAATTCGTCGATCAGGCTGGGCACATCTGCGCGTTTCCGGATGGGTTTATAACGCGCCAGCCAACCACCCACCCGCCGTAAAGCGGAAAGGTCCACATCTATGATTTTTTCTATATGCGGGCGTTGCACCTTGACGACGATCTTATCAAAATCTTTAGCTTCGGCAGAATCAGCTCGCAAATGCGCGCGATGAACTTGCCCCAAAGAAGCTGCGGCCAAAGGAATGGCATCGAAGAATTCAAATATCTCATCCAAAGAACCGCCAAGCTCTCTTTCTGCTTTTTCACGGATGGCAGAAAAATCTTCGGGCGGGACTTCGTCTTGCAAGCCAGAGAGTTCCTTGACGATTTCAGGTGGAAGCACATCTTGACGCGATGAGAGAAATTGCCCGACCTTGATCATTACTCCACCCATTTCAATGGCTAAAGCACGAAATTGGATGGTGAATTTTGTCAGGCGCGCAGTGCGCGTGCGCCGAGCAAAAGAACGCAAACCCAAACGCGAGAGAAAAATATCCCAGAAAATAATATTCACCGCTACACGAGCGGAGAATGTGATAATTTTTCGATAACGAGCACGTAATTGCGAAGCTTTCATTTAGAGTACTCCTTGAGACGAGATTGTAACATGCAGAGGCTTTTCTTGATTTGAATTTAATCTAAAATTTAGCCTATAATCTTCTCATGAAAAAACTTCTTTTCCTGCTTATCATTTTGATGCTGATCCTAACAGCCTGTACGCCAAAAACAAATTCAAATTTACCAAATATTATTAGAACGCAAAAATATACTGTGCGTCAGGAAATCCTTTTGGTCAATCGCGGCGAAGGGCAGCCAGAACAGCAAAATTTATGGGTAGCGTTAATTCGCGATTTCGCCCCTTATCAGGAAGTACACTCCATCAAAATCAGCCCAAATAACTACACCTTACTGACAGACGAGTATGGCAACGAATATGCCGAATTCGATTTTTCAGCACATCCGCCCAATACGCAGATCAAGGTCGAAATCGACTATGAAATCGCGGTCAACGAGCTCACTTATGACCTTTCAGATTGCGTGGGTGAAGTCATTGAAGACTATATTGCCCCAGAGCTTCATATAGAGTCAGCAAATCCACAGATCATAGAAATTGCAAAGGATCTATCTCAAAACAAAAACCCTTGTCAGCAGGCGCGCGCTTTTTACGATTATGCCGGCAATAATCTCACCTACACCTATAACAAAAATAATTGGGGCGCACAAGCCACAATGGGATTTATGGGATCAGACTGCACAGAATACGCCTCGCTGGTGCTAGCCTTAAGTCGAGCTGAGGAAATCCCAGCCCGCTATTTTGAAGGACTTCTCTACCTGGATGGCAAAACAACCGACCGCGCCAATACTCAACATGCCTGGTTAGATTTCTACCTTCCTGGCACTGGCTGGGTTGCTGCTGATCCTACGCTTGGTCGAGATAGAAACTACAGTGACAATTATTTTGCCCATTACACGCCAGACCACATCATAGTCACCGAGGGGCGTACCCCATCTACCTTGCGTGGTTCCAGCTATATCACCCATCTCTATTGGCCTGGCAACAGCACAAAAATCAAGATCGAAACCTTAGATTGGGCAATCACGCCAATAGATTAAATTTTTAAATTTCTCTACTCGGATAAAGTAAAACAAATGAATACCTTCCACTACATCAACAAAAAACTCTTCTGTGACCAAATCCCTCTGGAGAAGCTAGCCTCTGAATTTGGCACCCCGTTATATATCTACTCAACCAAACGCTTGCGCGAAAACGTTAATCGCTTGCAAACCGCTTTTGACGCGCTTAATCCCCAAATATGCTACGCCGTGAAAGCCAATGACAATCTGGCATTACTACAGCTCTTTCACAAATTGGGCTTGGGCTTTGACGTTGTCTCAGGCGGAGAGCTGCATCGAGCTATACAAGCGGGAGCAAACCCAGAACAAATCGCATTCGCAGGGGTAGGGAAAACGGATGCCGAACTAAAGCTAGCCCTTCACAGCGATATTAGCAAGATCAGTGTCGAATCAGCAGAAGAACTAGATGTGCTCAACCGCATTGCCGGTGAACTTAATTGTCGTCCATCGGTTTTATTGCGTCTAAACCCAAATATTGCGCCCAAAACCCATCACCATATTGTCACGGGAAATGCCGAAAGCAAATTTGGCATTGCAATAGACCTTGCCCGTGAGCTGCGTGCCCAAAATTGGGATAATCTCAATCTACGCGGCGTGCATATCCATATCGGATCACAAATTCCTGATCCAACGCCTGTATTGGCTGCGATGGATGTAGTATTAGATTTTTTGGAAGAATGTCCGCCTAATTGGGATATATTTGATCTGGGAGGTGGATTCCCTGTCGCCTACCGCCCCGAACTTGTCCCAAGCAGTTTTGCCAACTTTGCACAAATTGCAGCTAATCGGCTTGCTCGGTTCCCGCGCCCCCTAAAATTGATTCTCGAACCCGGACGCAGCCTAATAGCCGATTCCAGTGCTTTGCTTCTTACAGTACAAATTTCCAAACAAACGGGTACTCACCGTACAATTGTGGTTGATGGAGGCATGAACACCCTCCTGCGCCCAGCTCTTTACGATGCCTATCATCACGTCTTGCCTTTTCATGAGAAAAACAAAAAAACTTATCCCACCCATATAGCCGGGCCTATCTGCGAATCAGCTGATTATCTTGCCCGAGATCGTCACTTGCCAGATATGAGCCGCAATGATCGTATAGCTCTTCTCACTACAGGAGCCTATGGCTATAGCATGGCATCGCACTATAACGCACATCCACGCCCCGCAGAAGTATTAGTAGATGGAGACAGCTATCACCTCATCCGTCGTCGAGAGACATATACAGATTTAGATAGTCGCGATATTATCCCCTGAATTTTGAGAAGATATTGGATAACTGAGTCATATGAAAATAATTGATCTAAAAGCAGATAATCAAGACGCTATCCAACAAGCAGCTATATTATTAATAGAAGGCTTCAAAAAACATTGGCCCAACGCCTGGCCAGATATGGACTCAGCTTTGGAAGAAGTTCGAGAAGCCCTAAAAGGTGAAAATATCAATCGAATAGCGATTAATGATGAAGGCTTAGTTTTAGGGTGGATCGGAGGCATAAGAGAATACGAAGGCCAAGCTTGGGAACTGCATCCCTTGGTCGTAAGTCCAGAACACCAAAACAAGGGTATTGGGAAAGTCCTTGTCGCTGATCTTGAAGAAAAAGTAAAAGAGCAAGGAGGGCTGACAATTTATCTAGGAACAGACGACGAAGACAATATGACCAGCTTATCCAATACAGATTTGTATACAAATTTATCAGAAAAAATCGTAAAGATAAAAAATCTGAAAAGGCATCCTTACGAGTTCTACCAGAAACAAGGCTATGCTATAGTCGGTGTTATCCCTGACGCAAATGGAATAGGAAAACCAGACATCCTTATGGCAAAAAGAGTCAAATAACATGTCAAAAATTGGCACACTCAACGAAAAAGCACTCCATGCTTCTTTGAAAGAATGGTATGCGAATCCCGAAGATCAAATTGAAGTCAAAGTAGATGGCTTTTTCATTGATATTGTTCAAGGTGATTTGCTTATCGAAATCCAAACGGGGAATTTTGGGGCGATGAAAAGGAAATTAAAGAAATTATTGCGCTCTCATCGGGTGCGTTTGGTTTACCCTGTGGCGAGAGAAAAGTGGATCGTCAAATTAGCGTCATATGGCAGCACGCAACTTTCCACACGTAAGTCGCCGAAAAAAGGTCGGGTGGAGGAACTTTTTGGGGAGATGGTCAGCTTTCCAGAATTGCTCGCACATCCCAATTTTTCCATCGAAGTAGTTTTGACAAGAGAAGAGGAGATAAGGCGTTTCGAGAAAAATAAAAATTGGCGCAGAAAAGGATGGGGCATTGTAGAACGTCGCTTGCTGGAGGTCGTAGACCAAGTGCTTTTCGAAAACCCGGCAGATTGGCTTTCGCTTTTACCGGAGGGCATGAGAGAATTTACAGTCAAAGACCTGTCAAAAAAACTAAAACTTCGAAAGCGACTGGCACAAAAAATGGCTTATTGTCTTCGTAAAGCAAATGTGATTGAATTAATAGGCAAAGAAGGACGCGCCTACCTTTATAGAGTAGTAGATATCTAGGCTTTCAAAAATGTCTTCCTGGTCAGAATTATCGCAAAAAAACCTTTTCCCTTTCAGCAAGGAGCAATCCGATTTTGAGATTGCGCTGCAAGAATGGGCGCATACTGGCGTTCTTGTTGACCATTTATTCCCCGTAGAAAGTTGTCAGCTTTGTGAGCACGCAAATCTGCGTTACCATTTTGAGATTGCTAATAATGAAACACAGGCTACTTTACAGGTTGGCTCCAGTTGTATAGAGAAATTTGGGATAGCTATTTACGATAATGAGGGGAATAAACTGCAAGGGCCGGCAAGAGGAAAGCAATTAAGAGAAGAGATCAATACCCAAAAACAGGAAATGATGGCCGAAACCTTGGGCGAGCTTTGGCGGCAAAGTGAAAAAAACAGAGAAGAAGTAGCAACTTATGTTCGTGCGTATCAGGAGCGGGGTGGTTTTTCGCCAAAAAATTTACTCTCTCTTTTCACTTTGATGAAAGATGAAGGCATTGATTATATTCCGCATACCTACAAAGTTACTTTGAGAAGAAAAGAAGATAGAGACTATCTGTATCGCATCTCTGTAGAAGACAGGGAGTTAATCTGGGGCAGTTTGTCTACAGCGCAAAAGAAAGGCTATCTCAAAAGAAAAAAGGATTTTGATAAAAGCTTAGAACGCAAAAAAACACTCTATTCTTCACCCACACATTTATCTTCTATTACAGAAACTCAGCAAGAAGATTCTTTGCCTGATTGGCCCATCCGCTATTCAGAAAGGGCGCACAGATATAAGATTACTTTTTTTGATGAGAAGGGCAAGCCGCTCAAAAGATTATTTAGGGGAGATTTGGAGGAAAGCCGCTCTTTTATCAGAGAGCAGATTGCAAATAACCCAGAATTTGAAAAAGCAGAAATTCGATTCACAGAAACGAATGACTTAGTAGAAATTCTATAACTGATGTTACGCAAAAAAGACTTTCTATAGACTTAGGGCTACCCTCACCCTCCGCCCTCTCCCAAAGGGAGCACTCTACGAGTATGCTTCGCGAAGGGGACTTAATCCCTTCTCCCTTTGGGAGAAGGTTAGGATGAGGGAAAACGACAGCCATAAATTATCTCTGCGTAACATGAGTTCTATAAGATAAAACAAAAACACATGCTCTGCCAATCCTGATAACTTTGCAAGGTGCTTGCTTTTTAGTGTGATTTTCGCCATAATGGAAGAAACTAACGAAAGGAGGTTCTTATAGAAAACACACAACTTTTCCAACCGCTGGCATCTTCGTCTCTAAACCCCGCCTGTGGCTACACTCAGGAAAGCTAATGAGCTAAACCAATAGACAGGTGCTTGCGGCATCAAGTCGATAAAAGTACATAACAATTGAATAAGTTCTTTGATAACAGCCCCATCTCTATAGTCGATGGGGCTGTTTTATTATCATTTACCTATCCACTTTCTAATCCAAATCAAAAATAATACTGACACCCTGAAATTTACCTATTTTCTTTCTCCCTACAAAGACAATCTATACCCAAAAAGAGTGATACCTTTTATGGGAATTTATGTTAGGATTTGCCTCTCTCAGAATTGTCATTGTTCATTAGAAAGCGGGCAATTCTCAACCCTAGCAAACGAGGTTTCCATGTTTGAACTTGAAAATGATCAAATTCTGCCCCTAATGAAAAAACACGGTTTTTGGACATGGTCAGCGCAAGGAAAGGTCAACCCCATTCCGGTTGAACGTGCCAAGGGTGTCTATTTTTGGGATACGAATGGTAAGCGCTATTTAGATTTCAACTCAATGCAAATGTGCGTAAATGTTGGGCATGGTGAAAAACGTATCACTAAGGCGATGGCTGATCAATTGAACTTCCTTGCCTATGCTAATCCGACAATGGCAACAAAGGTTCGTGCGCTAGCCGGTAAGCTACTCGCAGAAATTACTCCCGAAGGTATTACTCATTTTCTTTTCACCGTTGGCGGCTCAGATGCCAACGAAAACGCAATCCGTTTAGCACGCGCTTATACGGGGAAACATAAAATCCTGACTCGTTATCGCTCCTATCATGGCGCAACAGCCGGTGCGATGGCCCTCACAGGTGACCCTCGCCGTCACGAATGGGAACCCAATTTAATGCACGGCGTTATCCATTTTCTTGACCCCTATCGTTATCGCTCCACTCTTCACCGCACCAACCCCAATATCTCAGAAGCCGATTTCACATTAGATTATCTCAATCATCTTGAAGAGATCATTCAATATGAGGGCGCAGATACCATCGCGGCGATTTTGATCGAACCTGTCACCGGCACAAATGGCGTTATTATTCCGCCAGCGGGATATATGCAGGGGCTGCGCGAAATTTGTGATAAATATGAGATTCTGATGATCGCAGACGAAGTAATGACCGGATTCGGACGTACTGGCGCTTGGTTCGCCGTGGATAATTGGGATGTGACCCCCGACATTATCACGATGGCAAAAGGCCTAACCTCGGGCTACGCTCCGCTCGGTGCAGTTGGTATGACTAGTGCAATTTCAGCACATTTTAAAGAGCATGTCTTCCGTTCTGGGCTTACCTATACCGCGCACCCTGTATCTTTGGCGGCGATGATAGCCAATATCCGTGTAATGCAGGAAGATAAGCTCATAGAAAACTCAGCAAGCCTAGGGTCACGTTTGAGACAGATGTTAATCGAACTGGGAGAAGGGCACCCCTCTGTAGGTGAAATCCGCTCTATTGGTTTATTTGGTGCTATCGAATTAGTCAAAAACCGCAAAACGAAAGAGCCAATGGCCCCTTGGGATTCTAGTAGTGCAGAAATGGAAGTTTTTAAGAAATTTTGCCGCAGAAATGGGCTCTTTGTATCTGTACATTGGCATAAAATTTTGATCGTCCCGCCCATCAGTATCACCGAAGCAGAATTGGCAGAAGGCATTGCTATTATAGACGCAGCACTAAATATCACAGACGAAGGTATTGTATAGTCTTTTAAAAAGGCCATACGCCTTATATAAGCATTTTATATGAATAAGCATATGTAACTTTTCGCTCGCTAAGACATCTGATAGAATAGCATCGTTATTAAAGATATTGTCCGTTAACGGGCAGAAATAAAAAAACTTAAGGAGAAAGACTAAGATGAATGTAGAACCTCTAGGATTACGCGTCCTCGTGCGCCCCATTGAAAGTGAAGCCAAAACCGCGAGTGGCCTGATTTTGCCTGATTCCGCCAAAGAAAAACAACAGATCGGCGAAGTCATTGCTATTGGTAGTGACGAAGAGATCGTGGTCAAAGTTGGCCAAAAAGTTCTTTACCCAAAATATACCGGTACCGAGATCAAGATCGAAGGTGTTGAACACATCATCATGGAAGACGGCGATCTGCTCGCTGTCGTAAAATAAGCATAAATGGGAGAGTTTTCTCCCATTTATAAAATGACCAGAGCAGCGAAGATATTCTACGATTGCCTTCTGGTCATTTTTTATTTGTAAGGGAAGTAGAACGTAAAGCGTCTCAAGAATAGGTTCTCTTACAAATAAAAAATAATTTTACGCAATCATATATAATTCCATCAAAATAACAAAACCCTTCAGGCTTTTCAAATAGAGGAGATAAAAATATGTTCTCATTAAATTTAGATAATTCAGAAGCCGCTGACGAAAGCGAACTTTACGATGTTGTCATCGTTGGGGCAGGTTCAGCCGGCTTCACGACTGCTATTTACTCATCACGTGATGGCTGGAAAACGCTCATCCTTGAAAAAGAAGCAAGCGGTGGATTAGCAGCAACAACCCACTCAATTGAAAATTACCCCGGCTTCCCTAAAGGTGTCGAGGGGCCAGTGCTAATGGAGCACTTTCAAAAACAAGCAGAGCGCTTTGGCACAATACTCGAAGAATTTGACGGTGTAAAAAGCATCTCAAAAGGTGATGATGGCATTTTTACCATCGAAAGCGAGCAAGGAAAAAGCTATCGTGGCCGCAGCGTTCTTTTGGCAACAGGCAGCGAGCCGAAGAAACTCGGCATCCCTGGCGAAGCAGAATTTTATAATAAAGGCGTTTCTTATTGTGCCACTTGTGATGGCCCCCTCTACAAAGACGAAGAAGTAGTCGTCATCGGTTGTGGCAATTCAGGTTTACAAGAAGCACAGATTTTGCTCGAATATGCTAAAAAAGTGACCTTTGTTGAATTCCTGGATCACTCAATTGCCGAGCAAGTTTTACAAGATAGAGTAAAAAGCCACGAGAAAACTGTCTGCAAATTCTCGCATATGGCAACAGAAGTAAAAGGCGACAATTTGGTTAAATCTTTGGTTGTCAAAAATCGCGAAACGGATGAGCTTGTAGAGATTCCTGCCGCGGCTGTTTTTATCTATGTTGGTTATAAACCCTACACCAGTTTTGTTGAAGGTTTGGTTGATCTGGATGATTATGGCTATATCGTTACCGATAAACATATGAAAACATCTGTCTCCGGCATCTTCGCTGCGGGCGATGTTGTTTCTGAAAATCTTGCACAGGTCGCTGTTGCAGTAGGTGATGGCGCAAAAGCAGCTGTGGGAATTAGAGAATATTTACAAAATCAATAGTATTGAAAAGTGACGAGCGAAACATAAAAATCACTCGTCACTCATCATGTTTTAGGTGAAATTATGACAGAAGAATCAACAAATCCCCGACACACCAAAATTCTCATTATCGGTTCTGGCCCTGCTGGGCTGGCAGCCGCGCTTTATGCCGCACGCGCAAATCTTGAACCCATCGTATTAACGGGCATGGATTTGGGTGGACAAGTCTCTAAAACACACGCTGTTGAGAATTATCCCGGCTTCCCCGAAGGCATTTCTGGCGAGGGCTTGGTAAAGGCTTTCCACGAACAGGCAGAGCGTTTTGGCACTGAAGTGATTTTCGATATTGCCACTGAAGTAGATTTCTCAGAACGCCCTTATAAAGTGACAACCTACGGAGAAGAATTTACCGCCGATACACTTATTATCACAACAGGTGCAGCAGCGGTCACGCTTGAAATCCCCGGTGAAGAAGAGATGATCGGGCGTGGCGTATCTTATTGCGCCACTTGCGACGGACACTTTTTCGGCGATATGGATGTAGTCGTTGTTGGCGGTGGAGATAGCGCGCTCGAAGAAGCACTATACCTAACCCGACACGCCAGCAAAGTAACCATCGTCCACAGGCGGGATGAATTAAGAGCCGGATCGATTCTCAAGCAGCGTGCTGAGGAAAACCCGAAAATTCACTTCGTCTGGGATACGGTTCTGACCGAAATCCCTACCGGAGAGAAAGTTGCTACTGTTAAAACAAAAAATGTGAAAACCGGAGAAGAATCTGCTATAGAAGCAGAGGGTGTTTTCATCTTTATCGGTCATACGCCAAACACCGAGCTTTTCGAAGGGAAATTGCCCCTCGATGATCAGGGCTACATTATTGTTGATGGTCTGATGCAAGCTGGGGTCGAGGGCGTTTACGCGGCAGGCGAGGTCGCCGATCCGCATTTCCGCCAGGTAATTACATCAGCGGGAATGGGCGCGGGGGCGGCTATCCAGGCTATCCGATATATTGAAGAGAAGGGTTTGTAATTGTATTCAAAAAAGAAGTTTTGGCAGAAAATCATGTCAAAACTTCTTTTTTTATAAGTGTCTGGTATCATTTTTGCATATTCAAAATATGACAAAACAAACTGTTCGCTAAAAGCACAATATAGTATTCTTATCGCTGGCTGTTTTCTAACCCATTGAACAGTCGTTTTTTATATAATAAATTTATTTTCCATTGGAGGAGAAATGCCAAAGATTTCTGTAATCGGAGCCGGAATGACCGGTTCCACCGCTGCGCACTGGATTGCTGAACGTGAGATCGCCGATGTTGTTTTGGTCGACATCATGGAAGGGATGCCACAGGGGAAAGCCCTCGATCTTTTAGAGGCAATGCCCATTATTGGTAAAGATGCAAAAATTACCGGTACAAATGATTACGCTGACACAAAAGATTCAGATATTATCGTTATCACCGCCGGTTTACCCCGCAAACCCGGCATGAGCCGTGAAGATTTGCTCGTAAAAAACGCGAATATCGTTGGCTCAGTTGCCGAAGAGACCATTAAATATTCACCCAATGCTATTTATATCGTTTTGACAAACCCCCTCGATACAATGACCTTTATGACCATGAAAAAGACGGGCTTGCCCGCTAATAAGGTTTTGGGTCAGGCTGGCGTTTTGGATTCGGCTCGTATGAGCGCATTCATTGCAATGGAAACCGGCGTAAGCGTACAAAATATCAACTGCTTCGTTCTCGGTGGCCATGGCGATTCGATGGTCCCGCTGACCCGTCACTCAAATATCGCTGGTGTTCCTCTGGAAAAATATATTGAATCTGACAAGCTGGAAGCTATTCTTACCCGTACCCGTAAAGGCGGCGGTGAAATCGTTGGTTTGTTGAAAACCGGCTCTGCTTTTTATGCCCCTTCAATGGCTGTCGTACAAATGGCTGAAGCTATTTTGTCTGACCGCAAACTGATCCTTCCTTGTGCTGTATACTTGAATGGTGAATACGGTCAGGAGGGCATCTTCTTTGGTGTACCTGCCTTGCTAGGCAAAGACGGTGTTGAAAAAGTGATCGAATATGAATTGAACGAAGAAGAAATGGCAGCCCTGCAAGCATCTGCAGATGCTGTTGCTAAGAGCGTTGAAGAACTTAAAGGCTTGGTTGAGCTTTAATTGATGGAAACTAGAAAAGAGGAGAAATAAATGATATTACACAATAAAATAGATTCACAATTAGAAAGCTGGCGCACTCGCGTAACAAAACTTCTAAAAGAGAGTGGCGATAAAGTTGCCGGTGAAGTGACCATTAGCCAGGTTTATGGCGGTATGCGAAGCGTAAAAGCACTTGTTACCGATATTTCTTTCGTTGATCCCACCGTTGGTATTCGCTATCGTGGGCATACACTTCCTGTAGTTTTAGAAAAACTGCCAAAGCCAAAAGGTGCAGAAATGCCCTATGTCGGCGGTCTCTATTACTTGCTTATGGTTGGTGAATTCCCCACAGAAGAAGAAGCCTTAGAAGTTGAAGCTGAATGGGCAAAAAACAGCACTGTTCCTGACCATGTCTTCAAAATTTTGCGTGGCATGCCCAAAGATACACACCCGATGGCCCTTTTCTCCCAAGCCATTTTGGGACTTCAGGTAGATTCTGAGTTTGCAAAACGCTATGCCGAAGGCATGGGCAAAAAAGCACTTTGGCGCCCTGCACTTGATGATGCGATCTATATGACCAGTAAACTAGGCGTAATCGCAGCTTTCATTTATCGCCTGAAATATGGTGACAAAGGTGAACCATTCTACGATCACGATGCAGACTATGGTGCAAATTTTGCACGCATGATGGGCATCAAAGATAAAAAATATGAAGATATGGCCCGCCTCTATTTCATCCTGCATGCAGATCACGAATCAGGCAATGTTTCAGCCCACACAATGCACTTGGTCGGCTCATCTCTTGCCGATATTTTCTACGCTTTCTCAGCCGCGATGAATGGCTTGGCTGGCCCTCTGCACGGTTTGGCAAATCAAAACTGTCTAGCCTTTGTAATGGGCATTCACGAAGAATTCAATGGTGTCCCCACAAAAGAGCAATTGGCCGAATATGCCTGGGAAACACTCAACAGCGGTCGCGTAATTCCTGGTTATGGACATGCTGTTCTGCGTGTACCAGACCCCCGCTACACAGAACAATTTAACTTTGGCAAGAAACACTTCGCTGATGATGAACTTTTCCAAATAGTTGAGATGATGGATGAAGTGATCCCTGCCGTACTAAAAGAACAGGGCAAAGCCAAAAACCCATGGCCAAATGTGGACGCAGTCAGTGGCTCGCTCCAATATCATTATGGCATCAAAGAATTTGATTTCTACACCGTACTCTTTGGTGTTGGCCGCGCTCTTGGCGTAACCGCCAACTACGTTTGGGCACGCGCTCTCGGTCAACCCCTTGAGCGACCGAAATCACTCACCACAGCCATGTTGGAAGATATTGCAGCTAAATAAGCAATAAAAGAAAAAAGATGAAAGAGCAGACTTTTTGAAAGTCTGCTCTTTTTATTTGGGATAAAAATCCGTATCAAACGTGTTTTTAGCTTGATTTCGTTTATATTGCTTTGGGCTTAAAGAATTGCATTTTTCTGGTGACAGTCTTCCAAGCTGTTGTAAGTGTGTAGAAAATCTGTTTTTAGAACAAAACGCTCAAAATTCATACAATCAAAAACCAGAGCAGTCAGTACCGGGCAAACAGTCATGTAGAAACATAAATAAGGTCATAAATAAAACGACAGCCCCAAGTGTAGCAAGAAAAAACATTAAAAAATATAGATATAATTTTTGCAAAAAATCTAAATGTTCCCATTCAAGGTTTTCATAACCACGTCCTACGCGGCCTAAATGTTTGACTAACTCAAGAGGAAGTTTTGGTATAAACATAGTTGTTATACCCGGCATCATTAAAGATAACGCTGGTGCTAAATTACCAACCCAAAACAACCAGTCTGGACCACCATTATTCCACATTGCATGGGAAATCACACCTGTTAAAAAAAGAATACCAATAATCCATTTTATAAGTGAAAAAATACCATTTGATACCTTCCCGTGATTATTTTGTCTCATTCTCTTGTTTATTATGATAAACAATCTCCCCATCAAAAACCGTCATCGCAACTTCCGTCTTCCCAATCTCTAGCGCAGAAATTTCAAAAATATCATCTTCCAGCACAACTAAATCTGCTACTTTGCCCGGAGATAAGCTCCCCTGCATATTCTCTGTTCCCGCCGCTATCGCTGCGCCCATTGTGTAGGCAAAAACCGATTCTTCTACGGTAAGACGCTGCTCAGGAAACCATCCCTCTGCTGGTGTGCCGTCATTTTTTTGTCTGGTGACGGCAGCTTGAATCCCAAAAAATGGATTTGCGGAAACAACGGGGCAATCGGAGCCAAATGCGAGGGTTGTTCCTGCACTTAAAAGATCACGGAAAGCATATGTGTAGCCAGCACGTTCATCACCAAGGGCTTTTTCGACCATATCCATATCTTCGGTCAAATGCAAAGGCTGAACAGAGGCAACCAAGCCCAGAGACGCGAGGCGATCCAAATCATCGGGGTGGCTATGCTGTACATGCTCGATCCGATGTTTGGGGCGGGCATCCCGCTCATCGACATCCCCACCCAAAATTTCTGTATATACGTCTAATAACTCGCGTAGCGCCCTATCACCAATAGCGTGGATCGTGCTGCTCAACCCCGCTTTTTCGGCGAGCGCGATTTTCTCTGCCATCTCGCTCATCGGTGTGAGGGGCATGCCGGTATGAGGTTCGTTTTCAAAATTTTCGAGCATCCATGCCGTGCGCGGCCCCAACGCACCATCAGAAAAGAGCTTGATGCCACCAATGCGCAGAAAATCATCGCCGAAACCGCTCTCCAAACCGACCCTTGCGATCTCTTCGACAAACTCGCCCGGCAGCATGACCAAAGTGCGCAATTTGAGCTTTTTTTGATTGTGCAAACGCTGAAAAGCACGCAAAGCGGGCGCGCCGCCATCGCCGCCCATAATGCGGAAATCGTGAATGCCCGTGATGCCTAATTTGTGCAGGCGGGTCATCGTTTTTTGCATGGCTTTATCGACAATTTCCGTTGAGGGGATGGGGAGCACATCGCGTACCAAATTGATTGCGAGTTCGTTTAACAAACCATTTGGCTCGCCATTTTCATTGCGCTGAATCACGCCCATCGCGGGGTCGGGGCTTTGGGCGTTAATGCCCGCTTTTTCGAGGGCAAGAGAATTGACCAAGGCCAAATGCAAATCTTTGCGCCACAAAATGACGGGGTTTTCGGGCGCAATCTCATCCAGATCTGCCTTTGTGGGGGTGCGCGGCTCTGCCCAATTATCCTGATTCCAGCCCTGCCCAATAATCCACGTGCCCGCCGCCTGATTTTCAGCGGCATCCTGCACGCGCTTTTGCATCTCTGCCAGCGAGCGCGTATCTTCGAGCATGATGCCGCGCAAAAGCAGCGCCCACTCGTAAAAATGGATATGCGAATCAGTCAGCCCGGGCAAAACGCATTTGCCTTGCAGATCAATTTCTTCCGTTTTTTCGCTTGCCAATGCTCTAATTTCGGCATCGTTGCCCACCGCTAAAATTTTCCCGTCTCGCAATGCAATTGCGCTCGCATTTGGCGTGTTTTTATCTTGCGTATGGATTTTTCCGTTAAATAAAATCAGATTTGGCATTTTAAAGACCTCAGACTTTAGACATCAGATTTCAGATTTTGCTAATTGCTAAGAGCTGATGTCTGAAGTCTCTTAGCAATTTCTCGGTCAATTTTCCCCATTGGATAGTCATCTAATTCCTTCAAATTGGCCCAACGTAAATTCTCTTTTTGGGATAATTGGATTAACTCGCACAGAAAAACATGCTCCGTGACTTTGAAATGGGTATAAGCGTGGTCAATCTCCCCAATCGGATTCCCAACCTTGATTTTAACTTGGTAGCCCTCCCAAATCAGGGATGCCAGTTCCTTAACAGGATTCTCTTCGACCCGCCCATTCGGAAACTCCCACATTCCCCCCAACAACCCCTTTTGCGGACGTTGAGCAAGTAAAACTTTCCCCTCATCAACAATCACCGCCCCTGCATGGATATGATGTGGCACAGCCTTTTTTGTCTTGCGCACAGGGCGCATTTCCTGAATATCCAGTTGGTAGGCTTCGCAATCCTGTTTAATGGGGCATTTTTCGCAACTTGGGCTTCGTGGCGTACAAATTGCGGAGCCTAAATCCATTAAGGCTTGGTTATAATCCCCCGCTTCACCCTTTGGCAAAATATCTTCAGCAAGCGCCCAAAGGATATTTTCAGCATCTTTTGTCCCTAAAGGCTCTTCAACATTAAATACCCGTGCATAAACTCGGCGGATATTCCCATCCAGTGCGGCAGCATCATGTCCAAAAGCCATAGATGAAACAGCTGCCGCAGTATAACGCCCGATACCGGGGAGCTTCATCAGCGTTTTCGTGTCTTCGGGTAGCTGAGCACCATATTCAGCAAGAAGAAGTTTTGCTGCCTTATGCAAATTTCGTGCGCGGCTGTAATAACCAAGCCCTTCCCAGAGATTTAAAACATCCTGTTCATCGGCAGCGGCTAAATCTTCAATGGATGGAAATTTCTCCATCCAGCGCTGAAAATAGCCGATGATCGTATCCACGCGCGTTTGCTGGAGCATGATTTCAGAAACCCATACAGCGTAAGGGTCGGGGTGATCTCTCCAGGGGAGGGTTCGTTTATTTTCTTGGTACCAGTTTAAGAGACGGGATGTTATTTTGGACATAGGAAAGTGCGTAATACGTATTACATAACAATGATTTTACCCAAAGGGCACGCGTGCGAGGCAGTTTCATCGCTGACGAGTACTCCTTTAGGTGTAAGCAATCTCATTTTACGGCATGAGACTGCCGCGTCGCAGGTGCATGCTCTTCGTAGAATCATCGAATAGTTATTCTTCGCAAGAAATGAATTCTCTTTCGCTTAGGAGCATTTGCTCTCTTTCCATTACATAAACAGCGCGTGCTTCAAGGTAGCGATCTTTTTGGCAGCCAAGAAGAATTACATCTACCCCATTTGGAAATTCAACAGGCATATGTTTGACAGGGAAAAGAACTTGCGTATTTCTCTCGTTGATGAGCACAAATCCCATCCGTGCAAAATCCTGTTCTGCATAGGCAGGCCAGGGATTCGCGGAATAAATCCCGGAGCCGCGAGAGAAAAAGCGCGGATAAATTAAACGTCCCATCAAAATATTAGTATTTTCTTGTGCCATAAATGGCTCAATTTCAGCGGAGTTCGCTGAAACTGTCGCAATAAATTCTTCTTTAGAAAGAGGTTCGAAGTGTGCAGGAATATTCTTTTCCAGAACTAGGGGAGAAAAGCCAATTGAGAGAAAGAGGAAAGAGGCAAGTATCCACTGCCATGGAGAAGATGGAGAATTGGACAACTGTACCGGAGTTTCATCTTTTTTATCTGCTTTTAGGCCAAAGAAAGAGGCTAAGATAAATAAGAGTTCTGCAAAACCGATCCCAAAATAGAAGTAGGCGATCCAATCGGCAGGGAAATCGTAACGCCAGCCAGAGAAGCGAGCAACGCCATTGGAGAAGGCATAACCTAAACTAAAGGCGAGGGGAACCAGCCCAACCCATTTCAACTTTTTCCATGATGCACCGATACCCAGCGCAATGATCGCAAGATAAAAGACGACCAAGAATTGATTGGCGGAGCTAAGATGCCCATCCCAATTTGTCCAGTAGACATTAGGGGGTTCTTGAAATCCATTAAAAGGTTCAATATTAGGCAGCGCAAAGAGTCCGTTAATTTCTGTGGCAAGGAAATGGGTGGCAATAAAGTTAGCAACATAAGCAGGATTTTGTAGAGCAAAACCGAGAACGGAGTTGGAGACACTTTCATTTTCATGATCAAATTCTGTGCTCAGGTTATCTGTTGCTTTATATTGATTGGCAAGAACAGCAAGTTGACTGGGATCGTCAAAAGTAATTTTGCCTGTAAGCCGAGCATTGCGCGTTAACCAGGGGGAAATGCTGAGAGCCACGCCAAAGATAAAGATGATGCTGACACGAATCCAGTTTTTCCAGTTGGGGAGGAAAATGAGAAGGGCGAGAAGTAAAATAAAAGGCAGGATAAGCATCGACTGGGTGCGCAGGAGGAGAAGCATCCCGAATAGGCCACCAGAGATGAACGGGAGGATGCGTTTATTGCTACGATTTTTGAGCCAGTAGATGACGACCAGGGCAACCAAGCCCAAAAGAAGAGCGGTCGGGAGATCTGTGAGGGTGGTGCGGCTATTTGAAACGCGCGTTTGTGAGGAAACGAGTAGATTCGTCCATTCACGGAATATCCCAAAAAATGCGATTGTTATACCAGCTGCGCGGCTGTGGAGATTTTTCCCGAGAAAATAGAGTACGACAGGGAAGAGGGCGTAGACGATGGTTTGCCCCAACATAATTTTGTCATAATCGTTAATCCCAACAAGGGCGCGCAAGCCTGTTAAAAAAACAAGGTAGAGCGGACGGGGCGGAATTGGGGAGAGAAAACCATTACCCAGGAGAAGGCCTTGAGAGAGGTAATCGTAAAAACCGGCATCGGAATAGGGAAGGGGTTTCCCGAGGGGATAGGCAAAGGGCGCGTAGAAGCTGCTCTTTAGCACATCCATCGGGACGCTCCACCAAATCGCGATGGCGATACCCCAGATGAGAAGCGCAAAAATAGTGTCACTCTTTTTAAGAGAGAGTTTGAAAGATAATAAAAGGGTCAAAAAACCGAGAATAAGGGCAAGGGCAAATTGCCAGCCTTGTATAGCGATGCCGGGTTCGCTCCAATAGGCGGTATCTGGGATTAATCCAATCCGAGAGATGGCGACAAAGGCAAATAGAGCCAGCAAAATGGCAAAGGCAATCGCTGTAGGCGTAAAATTTTCTTTTCGGCGGTGAAATCCCTTGCGAAGAAAGAGCAGCCATAAAGAGAGTTGAATACCAAGAACGATAATATAAAGCCCAAGGGGTTTTGCTCGCTCAAAATAAGGCAAAAACCTTGTGGGGTTGTAATAACGCAATAAAAATAGGGCAATAGATGCCAAAAACGCAATAAAAAAAGAAAGATAATTTAATGTTTTATAAAGTTGTGGGCGTTTTTCCGGGTTAAGATATTTTTCTCGCCAATCAGTTTTACGCCATGCGAAATACCCTAAGAATGCAAAGATGACCGCCGACCCCAAAAGCGCGGCTGCCATGAGCAAACGCGAGGCAGAAAGCCCAAAAAGAAGGCTGTTCGTTGGGTCAGTAGGCAGGCGCAGCAAAGCGAAGAGAGCATAGCATCCTTCGAGGCTGGCAAGTAAAAAAAAGAAAGGCCAATATTTATTTCTTTTGTTAGCGGTCATTTTTACATTTTTGGTTTGGTGGTAGAGCGAAAATGAATTTTCTGCTTAGATAAAAAGTCCGTTTAAACGGACTTACTGTTTGAGCAGAGATTTCAATCTCGCTTTTTCTAAACAAAAGTGGGCACAAAGCAAAAAGATACTTTGTGCCCACTTCTATATTTTAGGCATTAATTAAAATTGAAACCCGCTCCGTGCAGGGACAATTTTATATGAGAAATCATCTATATATTCAAAAAGTTTTTCTCTTAGCTCTATCCATGCAGTAGAGTTTAGGGCTTCTTGCGCACTTTCAGCATCCGGGGCCATCATCCCGACCTGAATTTGGGGATAATCACCATAAAGGGTTGCCCACGCATCAAGGGGATGAAATCCGAGCCTTTGTACACCAGGGACAAATTCGCCAATGACGAACTCAAAGTATTTCTGTTCGTTCTCTTGTGAAATATCCCAGGTCATCAAAATTTTGACAGGCACAGCATTGCTCCTATTTATTTCTTATATTCAAGAACAACTACACGCGTATCTTCTGGCAAACTTCCCTTTGTGATTTTTAGCGATGCTTCTGTTTCGATCGTTCCCAAACCCATTTCTTTGATGAATTTATCCAGAGGATCAAAAGGCAATTTAGAATCGGCTGTGGCATAGTGCATGGGCACAACGATCTTTGGGTCCAGAACACCGATCGCTTCTGCGGCCTTTGCGGCGCTTAATCCACCACCGTCGCCAACGGGCACTAAGGCGATATTAACTTCGCCAAGCGCATCGACTTGTGCGCGGGTGGGCACTTCCCGCAAATCGCCGAGATGTGCAACGGTCATGCCATCATAATCAAAAACATAGAGCGTATTACGGGGCTGATCATCGTTCTTTTTTCCATTTGTTCGCACGCCAGTTACAAAGACGCCACCGATCTCATATTCACCGGGGCCATCAAGCAAATGTTGATGGCCTTTGACAGCATCCAAAAAATTATGCCCGGGGGCCTCGTGGCTCACGGTCACAATATCTGATTTAAGTTTTAAAGCACTATAACCAACGACTTTATGATCGAAGGGGTCTGTCACGACAGAGGCAGAACCGCGCTCTGTAAGTCTAAAACAAGATTGTCCGTACCAAGTAATTTCCATAGTTGATCCTCCATCCCATATTATACCCGCAAGAAGGCAAGCGGAGTATAATTCTCCGAATTATTAAGAAAATGCTTACAGTCCTCGTCCCAATGCTCCGCGTTGGAATTTCTAACAAATCGCAATGCAAAGCATTGCTCTTAGGAAACGGGCAAAAAAATGAACAAAGAAAAAGCCATCCTCTATCTCGAAGTTCTCTTCGCCGTCATCGCTTGGGGCGCATCCTTTATTGCCACAAAAATCGGCGTACAACAGGTCTCCCCCATCACTGTCGTTTGGCTGCGTTTTGGGATGGGCATAATCATTCTCGGCATCGCTGTCACGGCACGAAAAGAATTTGCCCTCCCCGCTAAAAATGAATGGGCTTATTTCGCCCTGCTCGGATTTCTCGGAATCACATGGCATCAGTGGCTTCAATCAACAGCGCTAATCACTGCCCAAGCCTCCACCACAGCCTGGATTGTCGCCACAGCACCCATTTTCATGGCATTGTTGGGATGGCTGATCCTAAAAGAAAAAATAACCTGGCTACAAAGTATTGGCATAGCGCTCGCGGCATTTGGCGTGCTTCTAATCGTCAGCAACGGAGAGTTAAAAAGCATCTTCTCCTCTCAATTCGGCACCCCAGGCGACTATATGATTATGCTCAGCGCCCTAAATTGGGCAATTTTCTCCGCCCTATCCCGCCGTGGACTAAAAACCCATCCCGCCGCACGGATGATGTTCTACGTCATGATCTTTGGCTGGCTCTTCTCCTCCATCGCCTTTTTTGCTGGTAATAACTGGAGCGAAATCCCCAACTTATCACTCAATGGCTGGATAGGCATTGTCTTTTTAGGCGTCTTTTGCTCAGGGCTGGCTTATATTGCCTGGTACGATGCCCTCCAAGAACTCTCCACATCACAAGTAGGTGCATTTCTTTATCTTGAGCCACTCGTCACAGTCGTTGTTGCCGCCGCGATCTTAGAAGAGCCAATCACATGGGTTTCTTTGCTCGGCGGGGCAATTATTCTTTTGGGCGTTTATTTGGTAAATAGGAGCTAGATGATTTTGTTGTACAGTATTCATATCTGATATTCTCACAGAATTCAATTTATGCTTTATATGCAACACCTATTCAAAAACATCATATTAATGAAGATATGCTTTTTGTTGACAAAATCAAATATGTTATACTGCTTATCTAAATGCGACATAAAATGTCTGAAATTCACAATATTCAGTTTGAGAATTTATTAAAGGATAAAAAGATATGAAAACGATGACCTGCAAAGAACTCGGGGGCGCATGTGAGAAAGAATTTCACGCAAACTCTTTTGAAGAGATCGCAGAAATGAGCAAGCAGCATGGCACAAAGATGTTTCAAAAGAAAGATCAGGCACATCTTGATGCAATGAATGAAATGCAAGCACTAATGCAAAAACCAGATGCGATGAAGGAATGGTTCGAAAAAAAGAAAAAAGAATTTGAAGCATTACCAGAAGATTAGCAACAGTCGTTATTCCTAAAATAAAATCTCCCACTCTTTCCAAAAGAGCGGGAGATTTTTCTCTTTCCCAATTACCTAATCCCTTTTCAATTATCCTTTTGGGGGGTATTTGGTGAATAGGAGTTAGTTTTTCTCAGCCTTCTATAGGCGATGGCGAAAAAAATAACAAGTGTACGCTTTTAGCTGATGGCAATTTATAGACTAATATCAAAATCTACAGAAATCAATATGTGTTGATACTTCATAAGCAAATGGTGATGTTTTCGGCGTAAAAAACCAGATATATTTCACAACAGATACCCCATATTTTTCTCCATTTATCGCATATACAGTAAATGTATTTACATCAGGGTAATACGCGTATTCATCAAATCTTTCTCGATAATAATTTTGCACAACTCTTAACTTTTCATTTGTTTGAGCTTCAATACCCCAAGAAAGTGTTTCACAAATTTTGTGTCCAGAAGGTATTACAGTGGATCCATTTGCGACATATTTGCCTACGCCAGGTTTCTTTATTTGGATATCGTATGACTTTGGGTAGAGATCTAAGTAGGTGTACACGAAGAGAAACAAAGACAAAGTAAGTGTTATGCTGAATGCAAGAAGAAATACCTTAGTAATATTCTTAATCATAATTATATTTTTTCTTCTACTCGTACGTATAAAAAAATCTCCCAAGACAACTCATCTTGAGAGATTTTTCTGTTTCCTAATTACCTAATCCCTCTTTCCTAGCTTTCTAAACTTCTACATTCCAATCTTTATAATTGGGATTCTTCCCGCGCACAATATCAAAGAATAACTCACGCAATTTCGAGGCAACCGGCCCCATTACGCCATCCCCAACGGGGCGATGATCCACTTGCGTAATCGCGGTCACTTGAGCGGCGGTTCCTGTCATAAAGAATTCATCACAAATATAAATTTCTGTTCTGTCTATCGGGCGTTCGACCACTTTCATCCCCAATTCTTTCTCTGCCACTTCCATGATCGAGCGGCGTGTGATCCCTTCAAGGATATTTTCGTAAACAGCGGGCGTATATAAAACACCATCCCGCACCATAAAGATATTTTCTGCGCTACCCTCCGAAAGATGCCCGGCTTGCGTCAAAACGAGTGCCTCGTCAAAACCGGAGCGCATCGCATCGGTCTTGATAAAAGCCGAATTCGCATACGCGCCACTGATCTTCCCGCGCGCGGGGATCACATTATCATCCAAGCGTCGCCACGAAGAAATCGTCACATGGGCATTCGTATCATTCGATACATACTTCCCGAAAGGCAAAGCCACGATCGTAAAATCCGCGCCCACATCATGCAATTTCACCCCAATGATCTCATCCGATTTATACGCCAAAGGACGGATATAAACATCTTCCCTGAAACCGCTTTTACGAATCAAATCGATCGTATGTTGCGTCATGCTCTCTGGTGTTTCGTCAAAATCCATCAACATCATTTTGCACGAATTCAAAAAGCGTTTGTAATGATCGTAAGGACGGAAAAGATATAAATTTCCATCATCATCATTTTTATAAGCCCGCACCCCGCCAAAAACGCCCGTTCCATAATTTAATGCATGGGTCAGCACGCCCACCTTCGCCTCTGCATAGGGGACAATCTTGTTTTTAAAATAAGCATATTTCGGTAAATTCATCGTAGCCTCCAATAATATATTCTCCGCTCAGTTTTACCACAGAGTACAGCGAGCGCACAGAGAAATATCAAATGATTCCGCGAGGAGCATGTTTTTGCGACGACGCGGTCTCAAACTCGGTGAGATTGCTTCGTCGGAGGAGCATTCTCCTCGCAAATTCAATTTATAAACGCGGCTTTATTTGGATAATTTCATCTCCAGCAAAAGGATGATTCAACCCATCGGATTCTAATCTCATCACGCGGCTATTAGCAAAAAAGGCGAAATCGAATTCGCTCCTGTCCCCAGCTTGCTTGCCGGGGATCGGCATCAACCGCGCCGTAAGCGGCTTTGCCAATCTCAACGACAAGGCTGAGACATCCAGCAATAAAGCAGCAATTTCTTCCTTTCTCACATCTCCCGCCAAAGGGACAGTATCCAAGCCCGTCCCGCAAACCGCAGAATAAAGCAGCAAATCTTTCACCGTTAAACTCCCCTCAGCAGCACGTTTCGCCAAAACAGAATCTTCGAGAACGGGCATCATCATCCCGTTAAAGCCGGTGTGTAGAAATTCTGCCTTTTGAATGGATTCTGCCAAAATAGCGGATGCCGCCAACGAGCCGTGCATCCCCACTTTGGGAACACCAAAACCTTCTATTGCGCCGCCCAATGAAATTGCATCATCAGGGAAAGGGGCAAGGGAGAAATCAAGCCCCAAGAATCTGCAATTCAACGAATTAGCGATTTTGCTAAGATTTTGCCCATGAGATTCAAAGGATTCGACCAGTTTTTTTCGCCCTTCATCTACAGTATTTTCTCCGTCAAAAGCATCTACTGCTAAATCAGCGGCTTCGAGGGCAAGCGCAAAAGCTGGTTCATCCCCATCATGATAGGCAGCGGGGAAAAAAGGCCCGCCAGCGGGGACATTTGCTAATGCGGTAAAACGTAAATTGGCAAAACCATTCGCTTCGATAGTTGCGGCTTTAACGATCACATCAGCACACGCTTTGATAGCAGGAAGGGAAATTCCTTTTTCCGCAGAAGCCATTTCGCCAGAAAAGAAAATGTTTTCGCTTGCGGCGATCGCTTCAGGAATCATTTCGTAGCTGCGCGGATATTCGGGTAGGGCGGGGCCGAGAGATGCGTACTCAGCATCCATTGTCTCCATAGCGGAAGCAAGTTGATTTGCGAGCGCGGGCGTTTTATCCAAATTACTTTCGCCGAGAATTTTGATAAAGGAGGGCGTTGCTAGGCGTGTGGTTTGCACTTCGTATCCCGCATTTTGATAGGCAGTTTTTGCATTACGGAGAAAATCATCCGCAGCACGAAGTTTATTTTCATCAAGCGGAAATCCGGGATTAAAAAAATAGGTAATGGAGCGAATTTTCATATGAGAATCCTTTTATGGTTTAGAATGGAGGTGATTCTACTGCAAAAAAATATGAGGAGAAAAAAATGGCTTTTGTTGATCTTTCGACACTAAAAGAAAAAGAAATGGTGCCTGGTTTTCACGGGAAATTTGCCCATACAGAAAATATGACCACATCTTTTTGGCGCATTGAAAAGGGCGCAGAATTGCCCGAACATGCACACCCGCAAGAGCAAATTTCAGTTGTTGTGGAGGGCAAATTTGAAATGATTCTCGATGGCGAAAAAGAGTTGCTCGAAAAAGGGAAAATTGCACTGATCCCTGCAAATGTGAAACACAGCGGGCGAGCATTAACTGACTGTGAAATTATGGATGTTTTTTATCCTTTGCGAGATGATCTTAAATGAGAAATTAAAGCTCACTCTCGCCATCTTTAATGGCATTTTACCTTTACGATAGGCAGCGTCGTGACCAACAAATTTGATGTAGATAATGCAATGCTTGGGGCGTTCTAACAAAAGCACTCAAAAAAGATTATTTCTGGGAAGTAAAACACTCTTCTCTTACCAAACGATGAGCATTGAGAAAATCGTTATCATGGTCTCATTTCAATGTCGATGTAGGATGCTACTGTTTTTGAAACGCCGTTCTCTATCATCTCGCCCGAAACATAGATTCGTACCCAATACTTCTGTGCAGTAACTACTTCGGGTTCAACAAAGAAAGAAAGCACTTGAGGAGAAGTTGCAGGAAAAAATACGAACTCTCCGATTGGATATCTATTAACAGGTTTCTCTGATATTTCTCTCCAACTTTCTTTGTCCCTAATAAATAAGCGTAGATTGTAATTGTTTGGGAAAACTATATCCGTATCTGTCTTGAACATCATCCCAAGAGCAATTGGATCAGTAGATTTAAATGTGTTCCCTTGAGGACTGACAAAAAGTCTCACTTGATTATTTAGATTCCCTTCTTCAAATTCAAGTGGTGGCTCAACAGTTGAACTACAAGAAGATAAGGAGGTAAGGAGCATTATAGTAATTAGGTGTATTAAGATATGTCTTGTTTTCTGCATTATGCTTTCCTGCTTTTTCGTCAATAGCATGTTCATGTTACGAAATAGAACTGTAAATATTATTGCTATTTCCAAAATGTAATTGGGAAACAGAGATGATCTCGTATCCGCTTGGGTGAGATAATTATAGAAAGGTTTATTTCCCCGCTAATTCCACGACCAACATATCCAAAGATAGATCAAGAGCCGTTTTGCCCGTTTTTGCTTCCTCATCTATAAGCAATAATCGTTTATAGATGGCTTCAAGCGTTGATATTTCAAAATGGCGCGCCTGTGCAGTCAGTTTTTTGGCAACGAAAGAGTGCTGTTTTAATTCTGCTTGCACATTGCCCCGGTTATCAAGCACTTCACGAGCTAAGAGCAAAAGCCTGAATTGCCGCACAACCATCCCAAAAATTGAGAAGGCATCTTGCTCGTCAAGCAATTGATGTAACATGGCCTGCGCGTCTTTGCCCCGACCATTCCCCAATGCATCAACAAGTTCAAAAATATCGCCTTGCGCGGTATTTACACTTAACAACTCCACATCTGCGAGGGTGATCGAGCGGGAAAAATTTGCATAAGTGAGCAATTTTGTAATTTCTTGCGCAGCTTGGCGCGTATTTGTTCCCGTCATTTCTGCTAAACGCGCGGCAGCTTGGCTCTCGATTTCTCCGCCCTGCGACTTCGCTTCTTTCTGGATACGAGCTACCCAATCGGCCGTTTGCCAGGCTTTGGGGAGCATAAACGCCTCTGCCCGCGCAATTTCTTTTGCACCTTGTGCCCATTTAACAAGCCAATTTTTTGCTGCCTTTTTCTCGTCCATTTCTTCAAAAAGCACCAGAACTGTTGTTTCAGGGACACTCTCCAGGAAAGCAATAAAATCATTTCGCTGATTTTTTCCTCTATATTCCCCTGATGGCTTCTCTAATAATACCAATCTACGTTCGGCTAAAAATGGCATCGCGTTGACAGCCGTATTTAGCTCTTCTTTTCTCATCGTACGCGCTTCGAGCTGGGTGGTGTTCATTCCCTCTTTATCTACGCGCTGCTGAACTTTTTTCAATCGACGCGCGAGCGCAAATTCATCATTTCCGTAGATAAAAAGGATGCGTAAGCTATTCTTGGCCATAGGATTATCGAGTAATTACACGATGCAAGGCTGGACGGATTTTATTAACCGATACAATTTCCATTGCCCCAAGATTCGCTTCGGTCGTGACCTTGGCTTGCAACTTGGGACCCAGCGGTTTACTCAACCCCCAAACGAGTAGCGCTAAAGGCAAAATGAAGGGAATTCTCCATAGTTTTTTGTACCACGCACCGTTGCCCTTCAATCCGAACCAAGCTAGAGAACCGGCAAGCAAGCCCGATGTCGCGTAGTTTGTTCCGCATCCCGGATGAATGGCAAGATCGCTTTCTCCGGCGCGTAAACGCTCGAGGGCCTCATCCGCAGCGGAGCGGAGATCATCCACATGAACATCTCCCATAACAAAATAGCCAGTTGGGTTAGAGTGTCCGCCCATTGGCACAGCGGGATATTTAGGACTTAGAATTTTCAGCGTAGCGTGTTCGAGCGCATGATTGCGGCGAGTTTCAAGAAGGAAAGGCAGATTTAAAAAGGACATTTTTGGCTCCATTTTGAGATGCGCTGATTATACCCTTTAAAAGAATAAGCCCCATCTTTAAAGACGAGACTTATTCTTAATTTGTGAACCAAGAAAAATGCGGCCTAAGCTGCTAGCTCGGGTGCAACTACTTCTTTTTTCATTTTCTGAGTCATTAGTGATACAACGATCAGGGTAATAAAACTAATAGGAATAGAGAATAAGCCCGGCTGGCTAAAACTGAAGGGAGCAGAAGCGGGGTCTAGGCCATAGCGGACATACATATCGGGGGAGAGCAAAATAATGCCCAGAGCTGCCACGATACCTATAAAGACAGAAGCTACCACACCTTGAGATGTCGTTTTATCCCAGAATAGAACCATCATAATGGCCGGTAAATTGGCAGAAGCTGCAACAGCAAAAGCCCACCCTACCAAGAAGGAGACATTCATTCCTTCAAAGATAATACCCAATATAATCGCAAGAATACCCACGACAACTGCGGTTATCTTCCCTGCCAAAACTTTTTGATTATCCGTCATCTTGATCTTGAGGAACATATCCATAAAATCATGCGCTACAGCACCGGAGGCTGCTACAATCAATCCGCTGACAGTGCCCAAGACCGTTGCAAAGGCAATGGCGGAAATAACGGCAAAAAGAAAAACGCCAAAAGATTTTGCCAGCAAAGGCGCAGACATATTCCCATCTACGGGGTTGAGAACCCCATTTACCATTGCGCCCAAGCCCATATAAAGGGTCAGGATATAAAAGAAGCCGATAGCTGCGATAGCAACAATGGTCGATTTCCGCGCTGAGGCTGCATCAGGAACTGTGTAGTAGCGGATCAAGACATGAGGCAGCGCTGCCGTCCCGAAGAAAAGCGCCAGCATTAGGGAAATAAAATCAACGCGGTCAATAAAGCTACCTTCCACTTTGAATTTCAAACCAGGGCGCATGAATAAATTTCCGCTAATTTGCTCTGGGTAATAGAGAGTCAAGCTTTCACCATTTTTCTCAAAGGAGGTTTTCTTCCATAGCTGAACAGTGCTGTCTTTATCGCTGATCAAAGACAAGAATTTAAAAACACCCACACTGCCGGAATCTGCTTCTGGTCCACTCTTCCCAGCAATTTGTGATAGATTGCCAACTTGGAGCAGTTGATTTTCTTCGGAGGCTGGCGCACCATTGATCCACTCACTACCGTCTGCTTTTGTCGAGGCATATTGAGACTCTAAGAGAATAGCTTCGCCGCTCTCGTTCGTTTCGAGTTTCCACCAACTAGTCTTTTCATTTGCATCAGCTAAGGAAACAAAAACTTTTCCCTTAGATTCGTATTGCTCAAGATATTCATAGACATTATCTTGTACAACGACTTTTTCTCCAGAAATTTCTACAGATAGAGCCTGAAATTCATGGCTTCCATTAGGCATTGTACTAAGACCACGCACGCAGACAGCCGCTACCAATATAGTGGAGAACACAATTAACAACCCACCTTTAAGAAATTGTACGTAGGTGGTTGAAGTCATACCCGCTGTAGCAACAATGGTAATAACAATTGCCCCAACCATAATCACACCAGTAGCATGTGATAAACCCAATAAAGGTGTAACCAAAACACCCGCACCAACCATCTGCGGGATAAGATAGAAAAGAGAAACTACCAAGGTGCTAATCGAAGCCGCCAGTCGAATACCCCGTGAATTGAATTTTGCATCAAGCGCATCTGCAAAGGTGTATTTCCCCAATCTTTTCATTGGCTCAGAAACCACAAAAAGTGCTACAACCCAGCCCGCCAAATATCCGATGGAATAAAGAAAGCCATCATAACCGAGTGTGGCAATCATGCCACAAATGCCTAAAAATGATGCTGCAGATAGATAATCTCCAGCAAAAGCGATCCCATTCACAGCCCAATGTATATTGCCTCCAGCCGCAAAATAACCGCTGGCCGATTTGGCTTTACCAGCAAAGAAGAAAGATAATCCTAAAACAAGCCCAACAAAAAATAAGAAAAGAATTACGGGTAAGGCACTCATATTATTTATCTCCCTCTGAAGCTTTTTCTGCTTTAGTGCAAAGTCGATTGTAGATCAGGGCCATTATCAATGATAATATGATCAATCCAAAACCATATACGACGGCTAAATTCAATCCAAAAACAATTGTCTTTTCCATCAAAACAGGTTTGGTGATATTAATAACGACAAAACCTGCGTAGATCAGGGCGTAAAAGATAAACATTCGTACACCTAAACGGGTCTTATAGGGAATTGCATTATCCTCTTTCTGAGGACTTGCTGGTTTATGAAGCATAGTATTCTCCTCTATCAATTATAGATAGTTATTTAATATTCTCGGTGTATGTGATTTTGATCTGAATCTCCTAATATAAAAAGACTTGATGCATAAATGCATCAAGTCTTTAAGAACTTATATATTCCAGATATAAATAAGCCGGTAGGAAGAGAAACAGGGAGTTTTGTAAACAACGATGAGCTCCTCATAGAAAGCTTTCAAGCTGTCTTATACACACAACCATCATGTGCAAAAAAGCACAAGAGAGATTATAGCACAGAAGCTGTAAAAATTTTCACAAAGATAGCCAGTATCTTGAGATATTTAGCAAATCCCCTCCCCGTTATTGGTAATGAAAAAACGTCAGTACTCTCTTTGAATACTGACGTTTTTATGTTTTTCTGTATTGTTATTAAGCTTAGCAATTATTCTTTTCGAATGCTTCGTAAGTTTCCATTAATGAAAGCATAGTTTGGTCCGTAAAAGCGTGGATGCGTGAGAGCATATCGCCCCAGGATTCTGTATCGGAAATACGCGCGTCGAGGTAAATAGCAATCATTGCTTCGAGAAGCGCATTTCTAAAGAAAAGAAAGGCACATGTTGCGTCAATAAGACTAAGGCCATATCTGCGCCCACGCGAGGCATATTCATAGCCCAAAGAACGAGATTCTGCGATTGCATCTTCGCCTTCTGCACCAAGATAACTAGCAAGGCTTTGCATAAGATTTTTGCCGCTCATCCGGTATTTTAGGCGAGCTTCGTCATCTAATTTTTGATACCATTTTTCTGACTCAAGTTGATTTTTCCCAATTTTGAAACGGATTTGCCTAAGAACATCTCGTAAGGCATTTTCGGGCTTTACTTCTTTTTTTTGTCGGGAGGTCTGTACCCACAGATCAATTTCTTTTTTAAGAAAACGGCGATGTCCACCCTTAGTGCGATAAACAGGCAGAATGCCTTGATCTGCCCAAGTACGAACTGTGCTAGGGTGCATTCCGAGTATGGATGCAACATCGCTCAGGGTTAGCCACTCTTCTGTGAGTTTTTCGATCATTTAACAAGTCCTTATCCAGTAAAATCTATATAAAGTTATATTTGACGAGTTTATCAAAGAGCTTTTTAAGGGTCAATATAGGTTTTAGTAGAATTTCAGACTTCATTTTTTTAAGTCAAAAATCGGCAGAGTGTTCTCCCACATCACTGCCGATTTTTGATTTTTCTTCGCGCAGCTTCCCTCCCCCTGTCCGACTGCGCGCCAGCCATTTCATTAATGCTTGTATTCTACTCATATAGCGTCTGCAAAACGTTGACAAGTTTTTGGTTGTAAATTTTGGGCTTTAAAATGGATTCAAAAATCGGCAGTAGAGCTCTCCCTCATCACTGCCGATTTCTGTCGTGCTTGCCCGACTGTCCCTTTAAGAACAACTGCCCGCCGAGCCCAGTAGTTTTTCTAATGTACAGATTTTATTCAAATAGCGTCTGCAAAACGTCGACAAGATTTTCTTAGCCAAAAATATTTTCTCGATTCACATTATTTCTCATCCAAAATATGATAAACTACCCACGATTAAAAATCCTTTTGGAGAAAAAATGTCATCTAATACAACACATCCTATTGAAATAGCAGGGCTTAAAAGAGAATTACCTCTCTTCGAGATCAAGCCCGGTCTAAAAATTGCTGTTTTAAATATTCTTGGCGACACAGAACTTGTCGAAGCCTGCGCAAAAGCACTCGCAAAAAAACTCGAAACGCTCGACTATGATGTAATCATCACCCCCGAAGCAAAATCAATTCCTATCGCATACGCGCTTTCAGTGGTCACAGAAAAACCCTACGCTGTTTTGCGAAAAAACTACAAACTCTATATGGGCGATGCAACAATCGCAAAAACGCTCTCGATCACAACAGGCGCTCCACAAACGCTTATTCTTGATGAAAAAGACAGCGACCTTATCAAAAACAAAAAAGTAATTCTCATAGATGATGTTATTAGCACTGGCTCAACCCTAAAAGGGATGCACCAGCTTATGGCAAAAGCCAAAGCAGAAGTCGTTGCAGAAACGGCTATTCTCACAGAGGGAGATCAAGAAGAGTGGAAAGATATCGTCTCTTTAGGACATATCCCGTTATTTACAGAATAAGGAATATCAAAGCAAAGGCCGAGTATTTTGAAAATACTCGGCCTTTTTTATTTAACCAATGCTTCTTTTCTTTTCCGGGAGAGCTTCTTGATTGCCCTTTCTCTTTTTAGAGCGCTGCTTTTATCTGGCAACTCTTCCACATAGATCAACTTTACAGGGCGGCGTACTCGCGTATATTTTGCCCCTTTCCCAGTATTATGAACCTTCTCGCGGCGTTCAGGATCAGTTGACCACCCCGTATAAAAAGTGCCATCAGCACACTCAACCATATAACAGTAAAAAGGCATTAATTGCGCGGTTTTTTCTGTCTAAAACCAAATAATCGTTCGGCAATACCGGCTATTTCTATAGGCGTTTGGGGTTTTTCCTCGCCCGATAACCAATCGGCAGATCGTCGCTCACCAGACCAAACAGCGCGCCCTTCTTCCGCACGATCTAATATTTCAAACAGCGCCTCTTCGTCAGCAGAAGCAACACTCTCTTTGATTTCTTCGAGAGATGCGATCAGCCCATCCAAAACGCGGATGACACCTTCTTCGTTCGCCAAAACCTCTGCGGATAAGGATGGCGTACGCTCTCCTTTTGGACTTGATTCCGTTATTTGGGCGTAAAACTGCCCCGTAACTTTTCGCGCTTCTCCCCACCCCGGGGCATCTACCGTTGAATTGAGTAAAGCCACAGCCGTTAACTGCGGAAGCAAATGTACAGAAGCCATCACACCATCTACTTCGGCGAGGTCGGCAAAGAGGGGTTGAGAACCGAGCAACTGTACAAAATCGGCGGCAAGTTGCAATGCTTCGCCAGATGCAGAGGTAGGTGCTGCGATCATCGTGACTGCTTTGTGGAAAAGATCTATTCGCGCAGAATCAACGCCCCGCTCTCTCTCGTCGAGATAAATGGGATTTATAACGGGAGCAAGCCCAATATAGGAGCGTCCCGCTGGTAGTTCATCCTGCATCCATTTACTGGTAGCGTTTTTGCTCGGGGCAGTATCCAGAATCACGGCATCCGCTTTTAGATCTTCTTTGAAATAGCCAACTGTTTCTTGAATTTCGCCAAATGGCAGGGCAAGGACGATAATATCTGCTTCTTTTACTGAACTAGGCAAATTGCGATTGATCTTATGCACCGCGCCCATTTTCTCAGCAGCTTTTGCGGTATTCACGTTTTTGTCATGCCCGACAAGCAGGAGATTTTTATGCTCAGAAAGTGCCAAAGCGATGGATGCACCGATCTGCCCCAAGCCGATAATAGAGATTTGTATGGTCATGGAAAATCCTTCCTTTAGGTCTTTTTTGGTGATTATACCCCGCAAAAAAAGAACCTTGCGAGAATTTCGCAAGGTTTTTAGAATCGAGAGAACCAAGGACGCCGACCTTGGTTCTCTTTTGAAAGGAGGAGAAGAGAAATCACTTCTTACTGCCTATATATTAACACGATGGCAGAAAGCCTACTTGACGCTTACCCTACGATTACCCTACGGAGAACCTATAGTTATCGAATATGTAAGGTAATTCAGGCTTGGCTATTGATTTTGAGAGGCAAAGGGCTACAATAAGATGAAAGAAAGAGGAGAATTCTATGGCGCATTCCCCAAAGCCTACGATCTATTTTGGCAATATAAGCGATACCCCTATTGGCGATATCTGGGTTGCTTGCTCAGAACGGGGGTTAGTTGCCGTTGATTGGGAACAAAGTGAAAGTGCTTTCGTAAAAAATCTCTCCCGACGAATCAAAACACCGCTTGAAAATAATCCGCGTCGATTAACGCATACCGATAGCCAATTACGTGAATATTTAGCGGGCGAGCGCAAACGTTTTACGGTTGCCATCGATTGGTCAATGATGCGCTCTTTTCAGCGTGAGGCACTTTTAGCTACTTTTGCTATCCCCTATGGACAAACAAGTACTTATGGCGAAATTGCTATGCAAATTGGACGACCACGCTCTGCCCGAGCCGTTGGTCGCGCCGAAGCGACAAATCCGATGCCTTTGGTGATTCCCTGCCATCGTGTTTTAGGCTCAGATGGAAAATTGCGCGGTTATGGGGGAGGCTTAAATATAAAAAAATGGCTATTACGGCTTGAAGGAGCAGTATTAGCATAAATAAATCGAGATAATCTAAACAAAAAAGCTCCCTGAATATTTCAGGGAGCTTTTGGTAATACGTGATAAAAAATCGTAGTTTAGAAACCTTTGAGGAATAAACCAGCGACCAAAACAGCATAGCCTGCAAATAAGAGCCAGAAGGCGAAGCCGGCGAAGAAAGATACACCGAGTGCGCCGAGTAAACCGAGAACGGCGAGTACAAGTGAAATATAAAAAGTAGATTTCTTGGGTAAATTGATTTTCATTTTTTTCTCCTAGATAAAAGATTAAGTTCTTCTTTGACCAAAACCCTAGAGGGGCAACTTAGTTTCGATAAAACTAGTGTATTCTCAAGAATGAGTTGAAGGAGGGGTGAGAGAGATTAATCTGTGCTGATCATTTTATTAGTGCTAAAAGCGAAAGAAACTCAAAGGCTAAATTGGCTGCCAGAATCGAGGTGATCTCGCTGTGGTCGTAGGGAGGGCTTACTTCTACGAGATCAAAGCCAACGATATTTAAACCTTTTAGCCCGCGCACCAATTGCAGAATTTGGTAACTCGACAAGCCACCAACCTCGGGTGTACCGGTACCAGGCGCAAATGCAGGGTCGACTGAATCAATATCCAAAGAAACGTAAACAGGGCAGTCGCCAATTGTCTTGTGGATTTCCGAAATTATCGCAGGAATCCCCCTATCAAAGACCTTTTCTATGGTTTGTACATTCACCCCCATCTCTTCTGGTTCTGTGATATCTTCAGACCCACTAATTGGTCCACGAATACCTACTTGAATATAAGTATTAGGGTCAATCAATTTTTCTTCAATCGCTCTACGATAGGGCGTGCCGTGGCTATATAGCTGGTTATCAAATTCTTCATCCCATGTGTCGGGATGAGAGTCAAAATGGATCACGGCCAGTTGACCATGTTTTGCAGCGTGGGCGCGCAGCAAAGGAAGACTGATAGAGTGATCGCCGCCCAAGGCAATCACCTTCACATCTTTTTCAAGAACCGATTTCGTTCCCTCCGTGATATTTTCCATTGTCGCTTGCATATCCATAGGGATCACGCTTAAATCACCATAATCGACGATGTTTAACTCGCTGGCTGGAGAAATATTTAGTACCCTATTGAATCCCCAGATCATCAAAGATGATTCGCGGATCTTCCTTGGCCCAAACCTGGTGCCGCTTCGATACGATACTGCGCTATCAAGCGGAATGCCGATAATAGCTACGTCAACATTATCCAGTTCTCGTGTGACGGGCAGGCGCATAAAAGAGGGGATGCCATGAAAAGGTTCAAGTTCGGAGCCAAAGGCAGGGTTAGGGTTATTTATATGCATAATTTTTCCTCATGTAGTTAGAGTTATCGAAGAGTTTGCAGTGATTATAATTTAAGAAAATGCCATATTTCTACAATTAAAAAACCGCCGTTTGGCGGTTTTTTAATTGTAGGTGTTAGAGGAAGCTCATCAATAAGCTCTCTTTTCGCCTTCTAATCTTCTATATATCTTTTTCTGTTTTAGCTAATTCCTGACGTAACCAAGAAATAAATTCATCCAATGTTTGAAACTGATGAGATTGACCGCTACCAATGTGGTCGACAGTCCCACGCCAGGAGTTAGCATCAACCAGATCACTATCTGTCCAAAGACGAAGGATGAATGTGGCTTTATGCATAGGTGTTTTCATAATCTATGAGAAGAACCATTTACACTGTTTTGACATCAACTGTTATTGGGATGGCCCTGCTCACACTATCTCCAACAGGTGAGTGAGCCACAATCCATTCGACAAGTTCGTGTAATTGTTCAGATGTTGCATTCTCGGCTCCTAGATGAAAGCTAAGTTTTAAAGTTCGTTCACCAGCGGGAATCGAATCATCAATTCCTAAAAAGCCTAGCGTGCTGTCGTCATCTGGATCACCTTCAAGAGTCACTTCTAAGGTGGTGAGCTTTATGCCTAACTGTGCGGCTCTTAAAGCTACAAATGTAGCATCACAGCTGACAAGAGCAGCTCGGAATAATGTGCCCGGCGAAGGGGCTGAACCACCCCCGCCAATCCCTTTTGCCATATCAGTTTTTAGTATTTCTGTCCCATCAAGTTTTTCAACACGACATCGAAGTCCATCTTCCATTATTGCTTTAAAAGGCGCACCCGCACCTTTAGCTTCGTCGGGATTTTCTCTATAATATTCAACAACTCCATCTACAGATTCTTTAATGTGACTAGTGGACATTTTCTCTCCTTAGTATTTCTACAGATCGTTATATTTTGATTACTCATTGATCCATGTTATATTTTTTCGATCGTTTCTCATCTAAACAAATAATCTGGCATATCGCCCACGAAATATGGCAAATCTGAATGCCCTAACTGCTGGCGGACGGCATGGGCTTCACCCGTGTGAAAAAAGTAATGATAAGTAGTACGAAGCAGCATAGTGCCTACGTTTTCCCATGATCGGATCTCACCTTTTGCCAGTGCCTTTTTGCTGACTCCAGCAAATGTAGCGGCTTCATAGCCATTTTCTTTGGAACCCGTATTCTGTGTCAAGTGAGGTTTTAGGTCTTCTGTAGTTAGTGTATCCAAATAAGTGTCAGTAGCTTTCGTGATATCGTTCCAAACCTGCCACATATCTGCCAGTGGTGGTGTGGTTGCAGGTTGGCCGAAACCGACCGATTTATTTAGTTGAGGGTGAGGTACTTTCCCTTCAGAGAAAAACACAAAATAGTACTGCTCTTGGGCTGCCAGGTGGCCAACCATCCAACTGATGCAGTTCATGGGCATGATACGCTTGCGAGCGTCTTTATCAGAGATGCCTTCCAAGCAGCGAACAAATTCACTGCGAGCAAAACGGAGTTGAGTTACGAGTGGGTGAGTCATATTTATTCCTTTCCTTTTGCCATCATCGGCTATTTGATTGGGATTGATGCCACATACTAGAATAAGCAACTTAATGGCAACTTAATAGGATTTATAAATATAGGGCACAGAGACAGATTTTGGATAAACAGTTTCGCCTGTAGAACTAAATCCCCTATAGTGCAGTTAAGGACTAGCAAAGTGTAAGAATACAGATCGTAATTTTTCATCTGCTAGAGCTGCAGCGATAGTTTGGATGATATTTTTTGCATCAGATAAAGATTTTTTTGCTTCTTGTTCACGCCCCTCTTGCCTATATATTTCAGCTAGTTTATAACGACTTGCCCAGCGAGTGGGTTGATATTGAATAAGATCAGCTAAAGAAATAGCTGATTCTAATTCACTAATTGCATCATCCATATTCCCTAGCTCTGCCAGTGTCTCCCCTTTTAGCTCATGGTTTAAGGCAATATATTTGCGTGTGATGTTCGCTTCCGCAAGGACTAATCCTTCCTTTGCTAACTTAAGCGCCTTAGCAGGTTTGTTGAGCATTTGAAAGCACAATCCGCGTGTATGCATAAGCCGCAACTTCCAACGCCAGCTATGAAAGCCAAATGCCCCTTCGTTGATTTGCACTTCAATCTCATCTAAGAATTCTAAAACCTGATCTGAATCACCTAGATGCAACATATCCAGACATACATTTAGTCGAGCGCTAATCTCTGGTGAGGGTTTGCCCCATTGCTTTGCATATTCAACGCCCTCTAGATCAAACTTTAGTGCATTTTTATAGTCACCTAGTTCGCGATATAGCCAACCTTTCATATTGAATACTTGTGCAAGCAGATAGCGGTCACCGATTATTTGTGCTTCTTTCTCACTACGCTGAAAGGCATCAAAGGCGCGATCATAATCACCACGTCCGCCCAATGCCCGCCCCAGAATATTCCAGGCATAAGCAATGGCATTACGATCGTTTACCTTTTCCAACAACTTCAAGCCTGATTCGACGACTCTGATAGATTCGCTAAACTCGCCTCTTTGGGCATTCAAAAAACCAATTTCTACTAATGCACGAGCTTCTAATTGGGGATCTCTCAATTCGCTACTTACTGCCTGGGCTCGTGTAGCTGTTTCGAGAGCGCTGCTGAGATCGCCATTACTCTCATGAACCTCAGTAAGCAAGAGTAAGTTTTGCGCTAAGTAATACTCATTATTCGCTAGCTCTGCTGCAACAAGGGCGGTTTCAATCTCTGATCTACCCCCATCAAGGCGATGCTGACGATTGGCGTTTTGGGCTTGCGCGTACAAGAGTTGAACACTTCGGGTATCGTTATCATGATCTTTAGCAAGATGGAGTCCTTGCTGAATAACGGCTGTTACAGCTTTATGATCATCCAGCAAAATGAAGGCATTTCCAAGTCCCAGATACGCATCAATTTTATTTCCTGTTTTGTCGGTCAAAGCCAGTGCTCTTTCGTAGTGATGTGCTGCCTGTTGATGAGCATAGGTTTCTAGTGCATATTTTCCTGCTTGCATCCAATAATTCAGTGCTTTCTCGCTTTTTCCGCTACGCTCAAAGTGATGGGCTAATAAAGCTGCCGTGTCTGAGGATGATGAATTAGCATCCAATGATTCTGCGATCTGCTGATGGTAAAGAGTACGTCGGGCAGCACTTAAGTCATGATAAATAACTTCACGAATTTTATTATGACTAAAATCATATTCCCCAATCGTTTCTACCAATAATTGCCGTTCTATCAGTATCTCTATTGTATTTAGTAGAGTTATTTGCGGCTGTTCGCTAATGGATCGTAGAATGGAAAAATCAAGGTGGCGACCATAAACTGCCATCCAGTCAAGCACTTCCTTCTCTACTTGTGATAAGCGTTGTAAGCGATTACGAACGGAATTTCGAATAGCGTCTGGCAAGGCCAAGTTTGGGTCTGTTCGCCCTAGGGTTAATGCATTTGATTTTGTAAGGTTTTCTAATAAGCCTTCTTCTCGTACTGATTGAAGCAAAGAGACAAGGAAAAAGGGGTTACCAGCAGTTTCTTTGTATATCCAATTATTTAGCCGTTCAACATAGGGAGCGGTGTCCGTTGACTGCTTTAGCAACGCTGTTGTGTCTGCCTCAGTCAAGCGTGCTAAAGATAGAGATGTAGCAAGTGGTTTAGTTTGTAAACTATGGAGTAAGGCAACCAGATCTGCATTGGCAGATAGACTTTCTTCTCGAAAAGAGAAGATGAGAAAAACAGGAGTTCTACCAATGTGGCGAGCCAAATAGTGAAGGCATTGCAGCGTAGCTGGGTCAGCCCAATGAATATCTTCTACTATCAATAATAAATTTTGTTGTTTTGCTTGATTTACAAAAAAGTGAAAAATCGCCTGAAATAATCTTCCTTGCTGACTTTCATCCAACTCATCGGCAGGAAGGGAAACCGCGGCCACTGTAGCCACTACATCTTCCATTTCTGGCACCAAGATTGATAGTTCATGAAGCCAGGTTGGTGCCAACCCATGCCAATAATTATCATTTACCATCAGCTGACGTATTAGATCTATCAACGGTTGGTAAGGCATAGTTTGTTCCACTTGGTAACAATGAACGCTAAAAAATTGAAACTCCTGTTGAGATGCCAGAAACGTTGCTTCTTCTATTAGACGACTTTTACCTATCCCAGGCTCTCCAGAAACTAAAGCCAATTGTCCGTGACCAGAAGCTGTTTGCAATAACTGTTGAGCAATTTGATCGATTTCCTTACCACGCCCCACAAAAGGAAGAGATGGAATAGGTTCGGTATTGTGAAATATCCGTTCTTTAATGCTTAATTTAGAATCCCCCTCTGAGTGCCGAATCTGTTGGGCAAGCTCTACTGTTTCTGGAGCAGGATCTATGCCAATTTCATCTAGTAATATTCGTACTAGATCATCGAATATATTTATTGCAGTTGCGCGCTCCCCCAAATATGCATGAGAACGCATGATTAATCGGTAAGCAGCTTCATGGGTGTTATTCAAAGTAAGGATTTCTTGGCAATGGATAATAGCTTGCTGAAAACGACCATTTTGAACATAAGCCTCAGCTAAATTGATCAGCAGTTGTTCGTATCGTTGCTGCCATTGAGAGCGGGGGATTTGTGTCCACTCAGCATATAGGTTATCTTCCAGATAATTTCCTTGATAAAGCTTTCTGGCAGCTTCCCAACTTTCAGTCTTTGCTAATAGATTAGATGATACTTGGGCACTCGTTAGGTGTGTAGCAAATATTTCGCAATCTAATTGGTAGTCACTTTCCGAGTTAAAACGATACCCTTCACCTTGCTTGTAAATATAAATTGAGCGCGCACGCGGAGGTAAATCTGGTTGGAGTACCCGGCGTAATTGGCTAACAGTAACCCACAGATTATTTTGTGCTTTTCGAGGCGATAAATCAGGCCACAAATATTCCAGGATCTGATCTGTGGAAATAAGTCGCCCCGGCTCGACCAGCAAAATCTGAAACAAAGACTTGCTCTTTTGAGTCGGCCAAGTCAGAATTTCCTGCTGATGCCAAACCTGAAATAAACCAAAGGTCTGGATACGAAGAGTGGCTGTGTCAAGCGAATTATCTTCCATTGCACAAATACCGCTGTTTCCTACAAATAAATTGAAGATCTTTCAAAGAAAATAGTATCGAAATCCTTTCCTGACGGGCTAAAGAAAAAAGATAACAATAATATTTGAGACTAGAATTATATTCTATTAGTATATTTGCAAGTATATATCGTTTAGTACATCCCTAAGTTAAATAATAAAACCGCCAAATGGCGGTTTTATTTATGGGCGCTGAGGGACTCGAACCCCCGACCCCCTCGGTGTAAACGAGGTGCTCTAACCAACTGAGCTAAGCGCCCCTACTGCGGAGCATATTATACACGACTTTGTGTTAAACTCTAGGGACAATTTCTATCAATTTTGGAGGACACCCCATGCGCTTCGTACGTTATCAAACAGAAGAGAAATCCCCTCGCTACGGATGGCTGCTCGATGACAAAATAGGCGACATCGAAGGAGATCTTTTTAGCGAATTCCGCCGGCTAGACGCCACAACTCCTCTTTCTGAAGCAAAACTGCTCGCTCCATCTCAGCCCAGTAAAATCCTTTGCGTGGGACGAAATTATGCCGCACATGCAAAAGAGCATAATGCCGAGGTACCAGAGTTGCCGCTTATTTTCCACAAACCGCCCTCTGCTCTCCTTAACCCCAACGATACAATTATTCTGCCCCCCCAATCTCAGCATGTGGAGCATGAAGCAGAACTAGTCGTTGTGATAGGGAAACGCGGACGAAATATCATCGCCGAAGACGCGAAAGAATATATTCTCGGCTACAGTATTGGGAACGACGTAACCGCTCGTGACCTCCAACGTGCTGATCGTGTATGGACGCGTGGAAAAGGCTTCGACACCTTCGCCCCTTTTGGTCCCTGGATAGATACAGAATTCGACCCCGCCGACGCCGTTATCACTTGCCGCGTTAATGGGCAAATGCGCCAAATGGCATCCACGCGCGATATGGTTTTCAGTGTCGGCACTATTATCGCCTTTATTTCATCTGTTATGACCCTCGAACCCGGCGATTTAATCTATACGGGCACGCCAGCCGGTGTAGGAGCACTTGCCGAAGATGATGTAGTAGAAGTAGATATTGAAGGTTTGGGCGTGTTAACTAATCCTGTTGCTAATGCATAGTTAAAATATTGCAAATCATCAACTATTTCTCTGTAATGCTTTACGCCTCTTCCAAAGCACGGTAGAATTCAGCTTCGAGTATTCCACTGTTAAATAAGGTAAATTACTATGGAAGATCAACAAATTTCCCAAGAAGACAATCAATCCATGATGGACAAGCTAAGTGCTTTATGGCGAGTGATTGCGATTCCTTTGGCGGCTGTGCTATTGGCACTCGTTATTGGCGCAATCCTGCTCGCTGTTTCAGGGGCAAATCCATTTAGAGCCTACGCTGCTCTCGTAGAAGGCTCCTTTGGAAGCATGAAAGCCTTTGGCCGCACGCTGGCAAAAGCTACACCGCTCATATTTAGTGGGCTGGCTGTAGCTTTTGCGTTTAAAGCAGGGCTTTTTAACATCGGCGCCCAAGGACAACTACTCTTTGGTGCTTTAGCCTCCGCTGCAGCAGGTTTTATGATCACTGGCTTGCCCCCTTTCTTGCACGCGACGCTCGCTCTTCTTATCGGGGCAACAGCAGGCGCTTTATTTGCCGCTATCCCTGGCGCACTTAAAGCCTACACGGGAGCACATGAGGTTATTACAACCATCATGCTCAATTACGTCGCAATTAATATGACCGACTACTTCGCTGACGGTCCCTTCAAAGACAGAACAGAAGGAAATATTGTTGCTCGTACCCCCGAAATTTTAGATAGTGCCCGCATCCCCTCTATTGGCGAAATTCCAGTTGGCTTTTTATTAGCCGTTCTGGCAGCTATTATTGTCTGGTGGCTGCTCTGGCGTACCACCCTCGGTTTTGAAATTCGCACAGTGGGCCTTAGTCCCCACGCTGCAAAATATGCTGGTATGAAAGTTGCAGCAACCGTTATCTTGACAATGGTTATTAGCGGTGTTCTTGCAGGTATTGGCGGTGCAATTGAAACGCAGGGCATCGTATATCGCTACCAGCCTGGCTTCAACGCAGGCCTTGGTTTTGACGGGATCACGATCGCATTACTTGGCAAAACGCATCCCATTGGGATTATTCCCGCAGCTATTTTGATCGGGGCAATGAAAGCAGGCGCCAGTACCATGCAATTTAACGCAGGTGTAGCCAAAGAAATCACTGATGTTATTCAAGCCCTCATGCTTTTCTTTGTGACTGCCGACATAATTATCCGAAAATTAATCCGTTCCAAAGCTGAAAGTGGCGAAACTGTCACCCTCAGCGGTTGGGGACAACAATAGGGAGTCTCTTATGCAAACAACTAATACTCTCCCCGCTCCTCTTTCTCCTTCACAACAATTTCTTAAGCAATGGGGCGTTACCATTTTTATTGCCATAGCCGTCATCGGAATTACCATTTGGCAATATATCCTAAACGCCCAAGTTACAGAAGCTGTTCTCGCATCGACAATTCGACAATCCACCCCGCTTGTTTTAGGCGCCCTATGTGGATTACTTTGCGAACGCTCCGCTGTTATCAATATCGGGATCGAGGGACAAATGCTCCTCGGTGCATTTGTCGGATTTCTCGTCAATGTTTGGACGGGCAACCTTCTTATCGCCGTTATCGCCGCTATTCTCGCTGGTGCGCTCATGGGCTTGCTACTCGCCTATATGTCCGTAACCCTGAAAATGGACCAGATCATCGGCGGAACGGTTATCAACATCCTCGCACTCGGCCTAACGGGTTATTTTTACCAAGTTGGCTTAACTACAGATGGGAAAATGTTACCCATCCCTCTCGGCCCTCTGGCTGATATTCCCATTATTGGACCAGCATTTTTCAATAACCCTCCCATCACCTACGCGACTTTTATTCTCGTTATCGCTGTTCATTACGTTCTCTTTTACACTAAATGGGGACTGCGTACCCGCGCAGTTGGAGAACACCCACGCGCAGCAGATACCCTTGGTGTCAATGTATTCAAAGTTCGCTATGTAAACGTAATTGTTGGCGGCGCAATCGCCGGTCTTGCAGGTGCATTCCTAACACTGGAAGCTGTCGGTTCATTTGAAAGAGCAATGACGAACGGGCGCGGTTTTGTAGCACTCGCAGTCATGCTTTTCGGTAAATACACCCCACTTGGCGCATGGGGCGCAGCGTTACTCTTTGGTTTTGCAAACGCCATGCAAACCCAACTTCAATTTGCCGACATCAAAATAGCACATCAATTCATCGGGATGTTGCCTTATGTTTTGACCATTGTCATCTTATCTGGCTTTGTTGGGCGCACCCGCGTTCCAGCCGCAGATGGCGTCCCCTACGAGAAGGAGTAGGCCATGACAGAAGAAAACCTGGCTCTCGAAATTCGCAACGTCACCAAAAGATTTCCTGGTGTTCTGGCTAATGACAATGTAAGCTTTTCACTTCGCAAGGGCGAAATTCATGCGTTGCTCGGTGAAAATGGTGCTGGAAAAAGCACCTTGATGAATGTTGTCTATGGCTTATATGCTCAAGATGAAGGTGAATTTTTCATTGACAATAAACTGGTTGAAATCAACGGCCCCAGCGATGCCATTAACTACGGCATCGGTATGGTGCATCAACATTTCATGCTTGTCCCTGTCTTTAGTGTGACCGAAAATATGATCCTCGGCTCAGAAGTAACGAAAGGCACCAGTCTTGACCTGAACCGCGCACGCAAAGAGATTCTAAAAATCTCAGAAGCTTATGGCCTCGAAGTAGATCCCGATGCAATCGTCGAAGACCTTCCAGTTGGCGTGCAGCAACGTGTTGAGATTTTAAAAGCGCTCTATCGTAAAGCAAATATCCTTGTTCTTGATGAGCCTACAGCCGTATTAACTCCTCAAGAAGCTGAAGACCTTTTCGTGGTCATGCGGCAGCTTACAGAACAGGGTGTATCCATCATTTTCATTACACATAAACTCAAAGAAATCCTGAATGTAGCTGATCGCGTTACTGTTATGAGACGCGGTAAAGTTGTTGGGCATACATCTCCCAAAGAGACAGACCAACAAGGTCTTGCGACCATGATGGTAGGACGTGATGTTCTCCTCGAAGTCGAAAAATCTCCTGCAAAGCCCGAAGATGTAGTCCTTGAAGTGGAGCATCTCAAAATCACTGACGAACGCGATGTAGAAGTCGTTAAAGATATATCCTTTGAAGTTCGCGCAGGTGAAATTTTAGGCATCGCAGGCATCCAGGGTAATGGGCAAACTGAGCTAGTTGAAGCGATGACGGGGTTGCGTGATGCAACATCCGGAAAAGTGTACCTTTCTGGAGAGACAATTCCCTTTGAAAATCCACGTTATCTTGTAGAGCATGGAGTGGGGCATGTTCCTGAAGATCGACACAAACATGGTTTGGTTCTCCCCTATGATCTGGCAGATAATATGGTCTTGAATACCTACTATCAAAAGCCATATGCCGGGCAGATGTTGGTGCGCGACGAGCAAGCCGTTCTTAAGAACGCACTCGGGTTAATTGAACGCTTCGATGTTCGAGCACCGGGACCTGATGTTGCTGCATCCACGCTCTCCGGTGGAAATCAGCAAAAAGTTATTGTAGGACGAGAATTCAGCCGCCCGCTCAAGGTTTTAATTGCTAATCAACCAACGCGCGGTCTTGATGTTGGCTCGATCGAATATATTCATAAAGAGATCGTCAAAATGCGTGACGAGGGCATCGGCGTTGTCGTTATCTCTGCCGAGTTAGATGAAATTCTCTCACTATCTGACCGCATAGCTATTATGTTCCGCGGTGAAATTGTGACGATTGTAGAAGCAAAAGGCACCACCCGAGAGCAACTTGGCTTATGGATGGCCGGGGCAACTCCCGAAGCTGTAGTATAAAAACACTAAATCAGGACGCTCCAAAAGGAGCGTCCTTTTTATTTACTATCTTGCGGGGAATAAAAATCCTTTTTTAGGCTTCCTCGATGATGTACAATTACGCACTATATCTAAAAAGAGGAGATTCTCATGTCGAAAAAAACAAAACTTCTTATTCTTCTTGCGCTAGGAACGCTACTTATCTTTGCCTGTACGCTCCCATCAGAAGAAGCACGGGAAAATGACCCCAATATCGTTTTTACAGCCGCAGCTCAAACCGCAGCAGTACAATTAACCGAAGTCGCTCGCGCAAATAACGCGCCAACGCAAGACTCTGGCAGCACAGCACCAATGCTTAGCCCACCTACTCTTTCTCCCCCAACAGCAGCTATTCCTACGCTCACGCCAACAGAAGATTCATGTAACAAAGCCGATTTCGTCACAGATGTCACAGTACCCGATGGAACCGCCTTTTCACCTGGAGAAACTTTTACAAAAACATGGCGTGTAAAAAATATCGGCACTTGTGCCTGGACATCCGATTATGACCTCGTCTTTGTCAGTGGCGAGAAAATGGGCGGTGTATCTCCTCAACCCATGCTCGGTAACGTAGCTCCTGGAAGCACAGTAGATATTTCTGTCAACTTCACTGCGCCAACAGAAAGCGGCAATTATGTTAGCAGTTGGCAAATTCGTAATAATAAAAATGTGCTTTTTGCAAAAGTCTATGTCCAGATCAAAGTACAAAGTGGTGCCTTTGCCGTCACCAGCGTCAGCGATATGGATTCCTTCCATATTAGCGGGCGTGGCGTAGCACTCTCTGCAAAAATCACAACAAATAAAGCAGGAAAAGTAGAATACCATTGGATCCTTCGTGAAGCAGGACAACCTGACATAACCACAGCCACTGAAGAACTTAACTTTGCATCCGGTGAAACCAAAGAAGCTGCCACACTCTGGACATCGTGCCCTCACGCAGGTAGTTTCACTGCGCACCTATATATAGACGATCCAAACCACCAGGAATTCGGATCAGCATCCTTTAACTGCCCATAAACAGGATAGGATTTTCCGCCCCGCCCGTGAATTCAACCTGCTTCCGCTAAAGAAGTTTATTCGTTAAGATCAACATTATCCCCTTTAAATATCGATCTTGGCGGACTTCTGTGGACTATACAGCATAAGAAAAATCAGTATAATAGCCTTCGCCAGACCAAAAACAACTATTCTGGTAAAGGAAAAAGATATGAAAAAGAAAATACTAGCTCTCGGCTTCGCCCTGAGCCTCATCATCAGTGCATGCGGAGGTACTCCATCAGAAGAAGATCTATCTATGGTCGCAACCTCTGCTGCCCAAACTGTTGAAGCACGCTTTACGCAACAAGCAGAAAAAACCGCTACTCCCGAGCCAGTCGAAAATGTAGAAGAAGCTACACCTACATTCACTCCAACGCCCACAGAAACCCCTGTTCCTGGTGTTGCTCCAGAAGGATGCCTTGTAGCCACCTTCGTCGGTGAAACCATCCCTGACGGCACCGTTATCGGAATTGGTGAATACTTTACAAAAAGTTGGAGTATAAGAAATGATGGGACTTGTACCTGGCATAAAGGATATAAACTCATCTATTGGAGTGGTGACCGCTTGGGTAGTGCTTTTGAGTATGAGTTTTTTGAAGATACTCCTCCAGGGCAAATAATGAGCCTTCCCATCCAATTGCTTGCTCCGGACACCCCGGGCAGCTATGGCAATGAATGGAAATTCAAATCGCCTTCAGGCTATGTTTTTGGCGTTGGTGAATATAATGCCCCTATCACGGCGAATGTCGCTATTGCCAATCCCGATGATATAAAGAAAGATATTGGGATTACATCCGTTGTCTATTCTCTGGACAGAGAACCAGATTTTGGGTGCCCTACAAATGTTCACTGGAATATTAACGCAACCATTACAGTTAGCGGCAAAATGACCGTTGTTGCACAATTCCTGCAAAGCGATGGGAACCACACCCCAAAAGAAACTCTCTTCTTTGAAGAAGCAGGTTCACAAACAATATCAATGGACTGGACTCTGCACAAAGGCGCTGGCCCGGCACCACGCTCGGTACAAGTATCTATCTCTAAACCCGATAAAATTACTTACCCAACCTACACTTTCGTGAACAACTGCCCAGATCAAGTTGATTAGCGAAAGAACACAAAACAAGAGACCGCCAAAATTGGCGGTCTCTCTTTTTAACGGTATTTTTTGTTTTTTTGGAAAATCTTATTTGACGGTATCAAGCCCAAAAGAAGTTTGGTGCGGTTTTTCATCCATCTAAAGAAATTTCTCGATGAGCCAATAAATTCCGGCAGCAACTGCGGCTGTGGCGGGGATCGTTATCAGCCAAGCGACCATGATTTCTTTTGCTACGCCCCAACGCACCATTTTTACGCGATCTGCTGAACCAACGCCCATGATCGACGAGCTAACGACTTGCGTGGTGCTCACAGGGCCACCAAAAATGGATGCGCCAAGAATGACGACCGCAGAGGTAAGCTGTGAGCTGAAACCATGCACAGGGCGGATTTTATAAAACTTAGAACCTAGCGTTTTGATCAACTTCCATCCGCCCAAAGCCGTGCCTAATGCAATGGCGGCTGCACTGATCGTGATAACCCATAAGGGTACTTCGAAGTTTGGGATAACACCCGCAACAACCAAACCCAAAGTGATAATACCCATCGTTTTTTGGGCATCATTTGTGCCATGGCTAAGCGAAAGAGCAACTGCCGAGACAATTTGAGAGCGCTTAAAGAAAACATTGATCTTTGGTGTCGCATTACGAGCCAGGAAAAATACTATTTTCGTAAAAATATGTCCCAAAAGCAACCCGATGACGGGAGAGATGAAAAGAGCTATCAGGATCTTTTCCAGCCCTCGCAATTCGATCGCATCCAAACCTGCCCCAATACCCACGGCACCGATCATCCCGCCAATAAGCGCGTGTGAAGAGCTGCTTGGAATACCCAAAAACCAGGTAAGCAGATTCCAAATAATGGCACTTGCTAAGGCAGCAATAAGTACGTTGAGCGTGATCGCTTTTGCTGCGACAACTTCATGACCAATAGTCGTTGCAACGGCTACGCCAAAGATAAAAGGGGCAATAAAATGCGCAATAGCGGTGATTCCTAAAGCTACACGCGGGCTAAAAGCCCGAGAAGCGATCATTGTCGCCACAATATTGCTCGAATCATGGATGCCGTTTAGAAAATCAAAAATGATCGATAAAACGATCATCACAATTAAAATAGGAGTCATCATTCTATACTCCTTAACTCGTCTTAACGACAATATCCGCAATCAAATTTGCTGCTTCATCCACACGATCAGCAGCGTTGCTGAGATGGCGCAATACTTCACGGCGTTTTAGCATCTCAAAAACGTGATGTACGTCTTCTGGGCCACTGAAAATATCCGCAATTGCCTCGCGGTATGCTCTTTCTACGCGCGATTCTAAGGCTTTTGCTCTCTGCGAATGTTCAACCGCTACAGCAGGATGTTCTTCTAAGCGTTGCATCGCCATATAAAGCTCGTAGGTTGCCTCTTTTATCAATGAAGTCATTCGCATCATAAAAGTTGTAGGCTCTACATCTAGGACATCCATTTCGCTGATCGTGCTATATGCATAGTCAACAACATCGTCAATTGAACGAGAAAGTGCAAAAATATCTTCGCGATCAATTGGCGTTACAAAAGAGCGGTTCAGTTCATCGATCAAAATTCGCCGTACTTCGTCAGCTTCTTTTTCTATCCGGGTTACTTCTTCTGCTAAATCATGGTCGTGGCTTTTCATATATTCTTGCAAAGCCTCAACGCCCTTATAGCTTAGGGCAGCTTGCTCAATGAGCAGAAGTATGAATTTATCTGGTTTTTTCTTGAATATTTTGAACATAGTATTTCCTTTCTTAATCTAATTTCAGCAAAATCTCGCTGGTTTCCATGAGCTCTACAGTTATTTTCCCCGCGGAAAGCTCCAAAAGAGCTTCTTCAAAAGAAGCCAATTTCTCAACTCCAAAACGGATCGTCATCGTTACATCTGCTGCAAAATCTTCATCCAAAATCTCACCCTTATACTCAGTAACCAACAGCCGGATGCGCTCCAGCAAAGAATAGGGTGCAGCGAGCAAGAGAGTATGCGCCATCACCTTTTGCGCGCGTGGGACATCCAAAACGACCGCCTGAGCAGCTTGAGTATAGGCCCTCACCAACCCACCGGTCCCCAATTTGGTACCGCCAAAATAGCGCGTTATAACAAGAGCCACATCTCCCAAAGCGCTACCGCGCAAAACAGCAAGAGCCGGTCTCCCCGCCGTTCCCGAAGGTTCTCCGTCATCCGATGCGTGCGCCGTGACAGAATTCCCGCCCCCAATCAAATATGCGGGGACATTATGAGAAGCATCGTTAAATTCGCTCTTCATCCGAGCGATGAAGGCTTTCGCTTCATCCACGCTAAAAGCAGGAACCAGCGTTGCAATAAAACGCGAACCACCAACCACAATTTCTCGTCGAATTTCCTTTGCAGGGACAGGATACATGAGACAAAGTATAATTCAAAAAGTCGTCAGACTTCAGACCTTAGACTTCAACTTTAAGCAAATGCGCGAAGATATAGAAAATCTTGCTCTTGCTTAAACCATTACGCAATAAACCCATGCAAAAATTCACTCAAAAATCAATCCCCTTTCTCTTTGCAATACTCACAATCCTCGCCTACGGTCTCCTTACTCCTTGGGTCGGTTTTCATTGGGATGACTGGGCTTTCGCCTGGATCGGCAACTTTCTCGGCCCCACAGAATTTATCCCCGCCTTTGCGCCCTTCCGTCCTTTTATTGCGCCTATATTTGTACTCACCACAAGCATCATTCCTCCCATCCCCTTTGTCTGGCAGATATTTGGGCTGGTCATTCGTTTTTTCAGCGCACTCGCGGCGTGGTGGGCGCTCAACCAGATTTGGACAAAAAACAAAGCACAAAATCTCGCCGTTAGTCTGCTCTTTCTTCTTTATCCCGGCTACAGCCAGCAATGGGTCGCGCTCACGCATATTAATCAGGAATGGGTTTCGCTAATCGCCTACCTCTTCTCATTTGGGCTAACAGCGCAAGCCATTCGCACGGGCAAATGGCAAAAAACAATGCTCGCCCTCCTGCTCCTTTTTTGGGGGCTTTTCCCGACCGAATACTTCGTCAGCATTGAGCCGCTGCGCGCCCTTTTCATCTTTTTCATCCTTAACGAAACAACACCAAATTTCCTGGTACGGATAAAAGAGTCCGCAAAACGATGGCTGCCTTACCTCGCGCTCTGGCTGGCAAACGCAGGCTGGCTCGCCTATTACTACACTCGGGGCGAGTATAACTCTTATAGCGTGGAAGCAAGTCAAAAATCCATGAGCGTACTCGCCGAAGTCTTCATCGGTATATGGGATTTGCTCTATAAATCCCTCTGGATGATCTGGACTCAATTCATCCCCCATTTTTTGGATTCACCAACCGCGCCGACCTCGATCCTTGGGCTTGCCCTCGTTATTTTGGCATTTTCTCTCATCATCATCTACCGTCAAAACTTGAGCCTAACGCCCCCCTCTAACTCCCCTTTACCCCTTCCCCATGAGGGAGAAGGCTGGGATGGGGGCAAGTGGGCAAAAGAAGCCATTTTTATTGGCTTCGTGGGCATTTTTCTGGGGCGTGTGCCCTCCTTTATAACAGGATTACCGCTAAAGATCGGCAGCACTTTCGACCGCTTAACAATCTCTATTATGTTTGCGTCGGCTTTGCTTGTAGCAGGCTTATTGGAGTTTCTGATAAAGAATGAAAAATGGCGCAATTTAGTATTGAGCGGACTCCTCGCCTTAGCAGTTGGACAACAATTTCTCAGCGCAAATGAATTTCGACGCGATTGGGAAAGACAGCGCAATTTGGCGTGGCAACTCACTTGGCGAATCCCCGCAATGAAAGAAGGCACAGCCCTTATCACGCATGAATTGCCGATGGTTTACGAAAGCGACCAAGCCATGACCGCCCCCCTAAATTGGATTTACGCCCCTAATTATCAGGCTGGCGATTTGCTGCCCTACGCTTTTGTCAACACCGAAAAAAGGCTTGGCGGCTATACCCTACCCTCGCTCGAAATGGATACAGAGATTATCGTGCCCTATAGAACGGTGCGTTTTGAAGGGAACACATCTGCCGCTATCGTCATATACGCGCCTAAAAATGGCTGCCTGCGTGTTTTAGATTCAGTATATGCAAACGCACAAAGCTATAAAAAAGAAGATGATTTCCTGACCGACGCAATTTATCTCTCTGACCCCTCCCGGATTTTGACTGATGCAGAGAGCCCTAATATTCCGACATCGCTATTGGGAAAAGAACCGACTCATGAATGGTGCTATTACTCCACCAAAGCCGAATTAGCCCGCCAAAAAAGGGACTGGGAAGAAGTTGCACATTTAGGCGATGAAGCAGAAGCGCAAGGATATTATCCTGTCGATGCATTTGAATGGCTGCCTTTTATTGAAGCTTATGCTTATATGGGAAGTTTGGAACGCGCAGAAAATATATCGCAACTCACTATTCAAAAAGAGCCTCGCTTGCGTAAAGGCTTATGCCAATTATGGGTGCGCGCAGAGGCAGAGATAGGTGATATAAAAGGGGAAAATATTGCGCAAAATATGCTGGCAGAATTAAACTGCTCCCCATAAAATCGCTCTCCATTTAGCACATCATCCCCCCTTTAGGGCAACTTGACGGGGGTATTGTGTTGTGCTACTATCAAGCGAGGAAAACACCTGTTCTAAGAGAAAAAAGGTGTATTTATCAAGAGGAGAAAGACAATGAATACACAGAAAAAAACAAGATTAATTCTCGTTATTGCCATAGTCATTGCAATGCTGGCCCTTAGCAGTTGCGAGCGCTCATATGCTCCGATCGATGAGAGCGCAGCAACTCCAGTTGTTCAAGGTGAAGGATTTGCTACCCCCCTTGCCGCTGATAGTATGGAACTTGTCGAACTTGGCGCGCAAACAGCTATTGCCGGTGAACAAACGGCTACAGCCCTTGCTGCAGGTGTAGGTGACGATGCCCCGGCAAAAGTAACTGAAGAAGCAGCTCCTGTATCTGAGGATCCAACGGCTGTACCGGAAGATGCTACTGTAACCCCTGAAATAGATCCAACGCTAACGCCGACAGCTATTGTTGCTGATCCCCCAGTGGTTGGAAAACCAGCCAGTTATACGCTTAAAAAGGGAGAATTCCCTTATTGTATTGCTCGTCGCTTTAATGTTGACCCGACAGAATTATTAAACTTAAATAGCCTTTCTTCGGCACAAGCACAGAGCCTTCAACCCGGGCTAACACTCAGCATTCCCCAAAGCGGAAAAGCATTCCCATCCACTCGTGCATTACATGCACACCCGGTGTCTTATACTGTTCCCTCTAATACAACGGTATATGGCATAGCCTGTTTCTTTGGTGATGTTGACCCAGCCGCGATTGTGAGCAGAAATAATATTGCTAACCCAAATAATGTTGCGGCTGGCACTGTTTTACAAATAGACTAAGTTTATTTTGCTTAATAAAACACCCAAGAGAAGAACTTTTCTTTTCTTGGGTGTTTCTATGTCTGGAGCTTTAATATGAATTTCAAGTTAATTAGTTCAGAAGAAGTTTTTAAGGGGCGGGTATTTACTATTCGACGGGATAATTTACGTACACCCGATGGACGGACTACTAAATTTGATATTGTAGAGCACCATGGTTCTGTTGTCATTTTGCCGATAGATCAAGATGGTAATCTCTTATTCGTGCGTCAGTATCGTCATGCTACGAAGGGTAATTTACTCGAACTCCCTGCCGGAACTCTCGATGAACCAAACGAGGACCCTGCTTATTGTGCAGGGCGAGAGTTACGAGAGGAAACGGGCATGGCAGCCAGGAAAATTGTTGAATTAGGGAAATTTTATCTCGTGCCCGGTTATTCAACTGAGTTGATGTCTGTTTTTTTAGCCACAGACTTATATGATAACCCCCTGGCACCTGATGCAGATGAATTTTTGGGTGTAGAGAAAGTTCCGGTCGCAGAAGCGCTGTCCATGGCGGAAGCAGGCCAAATACCAGATGCGAAAACGCTGGCAGCTTTGTTTATGGCACGCCCGCACTTACATCCATATTTAGTTAGTCGTTAAAGTTCTGCTAATCATCATCGATTAAACTGTGACAAGTCGCGAGTGTTTTTTAGCCATAGGTAACTTCCTAAATAGGGCGCAAAAGAATACACTATATGGTGATTAATTTAGTTTTCTAATCTTGCAGTGTGCATCGTGCATACTGAATAAAGGAGTATCGTTATGAAACGAAAGATTGCAACAATTGACGGTAACGAAGCTACCGCCAATATTGCGCATCGAACGAATGAGGTGATTGCGATTTATCCAATTACCCCTTCCACCCCAATGGGTGAGTTGGCTGATGCGTGGTCTGCCGCAGAGCAGAAAAATGTTTGGGGCACAACCCCCTTAGTAATTGAAATGCAAGCCGAAGGTGGCGCGGCTGGAGCAGTGCATGGTGCGCTGCAAACAGGGTCATTAACTACAACTTTTACTGCATCTCAAGGCTTGCTTTTGATGTTGCCCAATATGTACAAAATCGCGGGCGAATTGACATCTACAGTCTTCCATGTAGCTGCTCGCTCGGTTGCTGCACAGGCACTCTCTATTTTTGGTGATCACTCAGATGTAATGGGTTGCCGCTCTTCCGGTTTTGCCATGCTTTCATCTGGCTCTACCCAAGAAGCACACGATTTTGCGCTTATTTCACAAGCTGCAACACTGAAATCTCGCGTGCCTTTTATGCACTTCTTTGAGGGTTTCCGTGTTTCGCACGAAATCGCAAAAATTGAGATTTTGGCTGACGAAGATATTCGCACAATGATCGACGATGAGTTGGTGCACGAACATCGTGCACGCGGTCTTTCACCTGATCGCCCTGTAATTCGTGGTACCGCTCAAAATCCGGATGTTTTCTTCCAGGCACGCGAAACTGTTAATAGCTATTATGACGCTTGCCCTGAAATCGTTCAGGGAATGATGGATAAATTTGCAGCACAGGTTGGACGCGAATATAAACTCTTTGAGTATTTCGGCGCCCCCGATGCAGAACGCGTAATTGTTGTTTTAGGTTCAGGTGGCAAAGCCGTTGCTGAGACCGTTAAACATCTTAACGCGCAAGGCGAAAAAGTGGGTGTTGTCATCGTCCGCTTATATCGCCCATTCTCGGTAAAACACCTCCTCGACGTTATGCCTGCTTCCGTTAAAGTGGTTGCTACACTTGACCGAACAAAGGAACCCGGCGCGACTGGCGAGCCTCTTTATCAAGATATTATTACTGCCTTTAACGAAGGTTTAGGGGACGGCTCCGCGCCCTTCGAAACGATGCCAAGTGTAATTGGCGGGCGTTACGGTCTTTCATCCAAAGAATTTACCCCAGCTATGGCAAAAGGTGTCTTCGATGAAATGGCAAAAGATACCCCGAAAAATCACTTTACCGTTGGTATCGTTGACGATGTCACCAACACCAGCGTAGATTACGACGCAGATTTCTCGATCGAAGGCGAAAGCACCATCCGCGCGCTTTTCTTTGGGCTTGGCTCCGACGGTACTGTTGGCGCAAATAAAAACTCGATCAAGATCATTGGTGAAGAAACCGAAAACTTTGCACAAGGTCACTTTGTATATGACTCTCGCAAAGCTGGCGCAAAGACAATTTCACATTTGCGCTTTGGACCTGACCCAATCAATGCTCCTTACGAGATCACAAAAGCGAATTTCGTGGCTTGCCACCAGTTCAACTTCCTTGAGCAAATTGATATGCTCAAATTCGCCATGCCCGGCGCAGTTTTCCTACTGAACAGTACCTTTAGTGCTGATGAAGTTTGGAATCAAATCCCACAAGAAGACCAAAAGACCATTGTTGAAAAGAAACTCAAATTCTATGTGATCGACGGTTACGAAGTTGCGCAAAAAACCGGCATGGGCGTACGCATTAACACCATTATGCAAACCTGTTTCTTTGCTATTAGTGGTGTTCTCCCCAAAGACGATGCTATTGAAGCGATCAAAGTTGCTATCAAGAAAACCTATAGCAAACGTGGTGAAGCAATCGTCCAGAAAAACTATGCCGCTGTAGACCAGGCTCTTGCTCATCTCTATGAAGTTGAGTATCCTGATGCAATTAGCAGCAAAATGACCCGCCGCTTGCCCGTTCCTGCAGAATCCCCTGAATTCGTCCGCGATGTACTCGGCAAGATGATCACTGGTGATGGCAACGATCTCCCTGTCAGCGCTATGCCTACCGACGGCACTTACCCCTCCGGCACAACCCAATGGGAAAAACGCAACCTTGCGCTTGATATTCCTGTTTGGGAAGAAGACCTTTGTATCCAATGTGGTAAATGTGTTTTCGTCTGCCCGCACGCAGTCATTCGCCAGAAAGTTTACGAACCGGCATTGCTCGATAGCGCTCCTGAAACCTTCAAGAGCCTCGATGCAAAATTCAAAGAATTCCCTGAGCACAAATACACCATTCAGGTCGCTCCTGAAGACTGCACCGCTTGCAACCTTTGTGTAGAAGTCTGCCCTGCAAAAGATAAGCAGAATCCTGAACGCAAAGCCCTTAATATGGCTCCGCAGCCCCCGATCCGCGAAACTGAAAAAGAAAATTGGGATTTCTTCCTGGACATCCCAGAAGCAGATCGCACCGCAATGAAACTCAGCACCATCAAAAATTCGCAGCTCTTGCAGCCGCTCTTTGAGTTCTCCGGTGCTTGTGCCGGTTGTGGCGAGACTCCATATATCAAATTGATGACCCAGCTCTTCGGCGACCGCACAATCATCGCCAACGCAACTGGTTGTTCATCTATCTATGGCGGAAATCTTCCCACCACCCCCTACTCCCAAAATGCAGATGGGCGTGGACCGGCTTGGTCAAACTCCCTCTTCGAAGATAACGCCGAGTTCGGACTTGGCATGCGCTTGACCATTGACAAACAAAGTGAGTACGCTCGTGAGCTTTTGGTGGCATTAAAAGACACCATTGGGCAGGATCTTGTAGACGCACTTCTTAACGCCGATCAAAACGAAGAAGAAGGCATTCAGGCACAACGCACCCGCGTTGAAGAACTAAAAGAAAAACTTGCAAATAGCGACGATTTCAAAGCTAAAGATCTTCTCAGCATCGCAGATGTACTCGTCAAAAAGAGTGTCTGGATCGTTGGTGGTGACGGCTGGGCATATGATATCGGCTACGGTGGTCTCGACCACGTACTTGCATCCGGTCGCAATGTAAATATCCTCGTTATGGATACCCAAGTCTACTCAAATACCGGTGGGCAATCATCCAAAGCGACACCGCTCGCTGCAGTTGCAAAATTCGCAGCACAAGGTAAAGATATTGCTCGCAAAGACCTCGGCATGATCGCCATGTCCTACGGCTATGTCTACGTCGCACAAGTTGCCATGGGCTCCAGCGATATTCAAACCCTGCGTGCCTTCCGCGAAGCAGATGCTTTCGATGGGCCTTCTATCATTTTGGCCTACAGCCACTGTATCGCACATGGTTATGATATGAAAGACGGTCTGACCCAACAAAAACTGCTCGTAAAATCCGGTTTGTGGCCGCTTTACCGCTACAACCCTGAGAATATTGAGCAAGGCAAGAACCCACTTAAACTCGATTCTAGAAAACCAAGCATCCCCGTAAGCGATTTTGCCTACAACGAAGCGCGCTACCGTGTCCTAACCCAGAACAACGAAAGCCGTGCAGAAACCCTAATGCAAGCAGCACAGGACGATGCAGAAGCTCGTTGGAAGCTCTACGAGCAAATGGCAGGAATGCGCTACGACAAGAAAGAAGAAAAAGAAGAATAAATATAAACAAGTAGGAGTGGTTGATGAACTAACCACTCCTACTCATAGCTTCACATCAGATTAAAGGAAAAAAGCCCGCCAAATGACGGGCTTTTTGAATCTCTCATTTATGTCGAAAAAGAAAACTATTGAGGGCGTGGGCGACCTTTCTTGTAGCGGTAAGTAATTCGTCCGCGAGAAAGATCATAAGGTGACATTTCGACCTGCACCTTATCCCCTAACAAAATACGAATATAGTACTTCCGCATCTTACCAGATAAATAAGCCAGCACCTCGTGACCATTCTCTAGCTCTACACGAAATTGTGTTCCTGGTAGAGCCTCGATCACAGTACCTTCTAACTTAATCTTATCTTCAGTTTTCGCCATAGATTATATCCAATGTCTAATAACTTCGTCGTTTGCGTTTAAGGCGACGAATTGCTTTTTTCTTTTCCAAACGTCGTTGCTCCGTACGAGAGACAAACCAACGCTTATCGCGTACTGTACCCAAAACGCCACTCTTTACAACGCTTTTACGAAAACGCTTCAAAAGTTGCTCTTGAGATTCATTCGAACGTAATTTTACTACGGCCATGATAATTCACCTCCTTCTAGGAAGGATAATTAAACAAAAAATCGACTGAAAGACGAACTCAGCCGAGGTTTTTCAAAATATAAGTACAATCAGCTTTCGCATACCAAACTTTTGGTACACACTCCTCGACTTAATGTAAAAGGGAAATCGCTAACTTTCACAACGTGAAAAATTATACTATACAAACGAAAGTCTGAGAAGAGAAGGATGTCGGAATCGGAGATTAAACTTGATCCAAAACTTGCTTCCTTGCCCGAAAAAATATCTACTCATGAGCTATTTACCGTTAGACGGCATCAAGCCCAAATTTTCGTGTGTCCCCACTCTTTCTTCTATCTTGTGAAACTCTAATAGAAAAAAGAAAAGTCTCTTTGGCGATGACCTACTCTCCCAGGGGGCTACCCCCCAAGTACCATCAGCGCTGATGAGCTTAACTGCCGGGTTCGAGATGTAACCGGGTGTATCCTCATCGCTCCAATCACCAAAGAGACAATTTCACAAATGAAATTTCTGAATAATAAGTTCAACCTTGCCGACGGAAAAGTATCAAGTTCTCCACATCACACAGATCAGCCCTCAATCGTTAGTACAGCTTAGCTCAACGCATTACTGCGCTTACACACGCTGCCTATATAACAGATAGTCTATCTGCGATCTTAAGTCCTTACGGACAGAGGGATCTTATCTTGAGGCAGGCTTCCCGCTTAGATGCTTTCAGCGGTTATCCTTGCCAGACGTAGCTACCCAGCGATGCCATTGGCATGACAACTGGCACACCAGAGGTCTGTCCACTCCGGTCCTCTCGTACTAGGAGCAGCTCCTCTCAAATCCCTTACGCCCACAGCGGATAGAGACCGACCTGTCTCACGACGGTCTGAACCCAGCTCGCGTACCGCTTTAATGGGCGAACAGCCCAACCCTTGGGACCTTGTCCAGCCCCAGGATGCGATGAGCCGACATCGAGGTGCCGAGCGAAGTCGTCGATGTGAACTCTTGGACTTCACTAGCCTGTTATCCCCAGAGTAGCTTTTATCCGGTAAGCCACGGCCCTTCCACTCGGAACCGTGGGATCACTAAGCCCTACTTTCGTATCTGCTCGACGCGTTGGTCTTGCAGTTAAGCTCCCTTATGCCTTTACACTCTTTGGCTGGTTTCCATTCAGCCTGAGGGAACCTTTGGGCGCCTCCGTTACCTTTTGGGAGGCGACCGCCCCAGTCAAACTGCCCACCTGACACTGTCCCCCACCCGGATTACGGAATGGGGTTAGGGCCTAGGCATGATCAGGGTGGTATTTCACTGGCGACTCCACCGAAGCTAACGCTCCAGCTTCACAGTCTCCCACCTATTCTACACAAATCATACCCAAACACAATGTCAAGCTACAGTAAAGCTTCACGGGGTCTTTTTGTCCTGCTGCGGGTAGGCCGCATCTTCACAGCCATTTCAATTTCACCGGGTCCCTCGTTGAGACAGTGCTCTGATTGTTACGCCGTTCGTGCGGGTCGGAACTTACCCGACAAGGAATTTCGCTACCTTAGGACCGTTATAGTTACGGCCGCCGTTCACCGGGGCTTCAGTTCAAAGCTTCGCTTGCGCTAACCTCTCCCTTTAACCTTCCGGCACTGGGCAGGCGTCAGCCCCTATACATCGCCTTTCGGCTTAGCAGAGACCTGTGGTTTTGGTAACCAGTCATCAGAGCCATTTCACTGCGACCTCCTTATGCTTCAGTTTACACATCACAATAGGAGGCACTCCTTATCCCGAAGTTACGGAGCTAATTTGCCGAGTTCCTTAACGAGGGTTCTCCCGTTCGCCTTGGTATTCTCTACCCATCTACCGGTGTCGGTTTGCGGTACGGACACTAATGACTCAAACGTTTAGAGGCTTTTCTTGACAGCAAGGCTCAACTACTTCTGCCTCAGGGGCTCGCATTCACGCTTCAGCTCAGTCTGCGGATTTTCCTACAGACCTCAACACCTAGACGTTTAGCACCAGCACTACCAATCGCTGGCTAGCCTACCTCGCTGTGTCCCCTCATCAACTAATCATAAGTGGTTCCGGAATATTAACCGGATATCCATCGTCTACGCCTTTCGGCCTCGACTAAGGGTCGACTAACCCGACGCGGAATGACCTGGCGTCGGAAACCTTAGATTTACGGCGAACATGGTTCTCACATGTTTATACGCTACTCATGCCTGCATTCTCACTTCTGTCCGCTCCAGCCGCCCTCACGGTCGACCTTCACTGCTGACAGAACGCTCCCCTACTGCTCCAACTAATGTTGAAACCCATGGCTTCGGTACTATGCTTAGCCCCGTTACATTTTCCGCGCAAGGTCACTTGACCAGTAAGCTGTTACGCACTTTTTAAAGGGTGGCTGCTTCTAAGCCAACCTCCTGGTTGTTTCAGTAACCTCACCTCGTTTCCCACTTAGCATAGATTTGAGGACCTTAGCCGATGGTCTGGGCTCTTTCCCTTTCGACCACGAAACTCATCTCCCGTGGTCCGACTGCCATGCTCTGGAGTACCGGCATTCGGAGTTTGGTTAGGTTCGATAAGCGGTAAGCCCTCTAGCCCATCCAGTGCTCTACCTCCGGTACTAAACGCATGACGCTAGCCCTAAAGCTATTTCGGGGAGAACAAGCTATCTCCAGGTTCGTTTGGCATATCACCTCTACCCACAGTTCATCCCACAACTTTGCAACGTTGAAAGGTTCGGGCCTCCACGAGCGTTTAGACTCGCTTCACCCTGACCATGGGTAGCTCACCAGGTTTCGTGTCTAATCCCAGCGACTGTACGCCCTATTAAGACTCGCTTTCGCTACGGCTTCGGGTGTCACTCCCTTAACCTTGCCACTGAGATTAACTCGCAGGCTCATTCTCCAAAAGGCACGCCGTCAGGCATAGCAAGGAATCTTCCTATCTCTAGGAGACTCAACTTGCTGTTAGCCCTCCGACTGCTTGTAAGCTTACGGTTTCAGGTTCTATTTCACTCCCCTAACAGGGGTTCTTTTCACCTTTCCCTCACGGTACTTGTTCACTATCGGTTGCCAAGTGTATTTAGCCTTGGAGAGTGGACTCCCCGGATTCCTGCCGAATTAGCGTGCTCGGCAGTACTCAGGTATCTAGCAAGAGTCAATTAGTTTTCGCATACGGGGCTGTTACCCTCTTTGGCAGGCTTTCCCACACCTTTTTGCTAACCAATTGTTTTGTAACTCTATGTTGCCAGACCCTACAACCCCATTTGTGCAAGCACAAATGGTTTGGGCTGATTCCCGTTCGCTCGCCACTACTAGGGAAATAATCTCTTTTCCTCTGGGTACTTAGATGTTTCAGTTCCCCAGGTTACCTTCGTCCAGCCTATATATTCAGCTGGAGATACTATGGGTTTACCATAGTGGGTTTCCCCATTCGGAAATCCCCGGGTATAACGCCTGTACACGGCTTCCCGAGGCTTATCGCAGTGTCCCACGTCCTTCTTCGGCACTTGGCACCAAGGCATCCACCGTAAGCTCTTAGTAGCTTCTCCACGTGATGCGGAGAAATTGATACTTTTCTTTCTTTTCTATCTTCTTACTATCGGCTTACAAACAAAATTCTTGATGTTTGTAATAAATTTAAATTTGGTTGATTATTATTCAGTTTTTAAGGTTCTATTCGCTGTTTGACCAGCGAGCGATGATCTTGATTCTATATCAAGGGCATCGCTCGCCCTTCAAGCTATGTTGTAAATTTAGACAAAGCGACCCAGCATTATCGCTGGGTCGTATATTCCCTTGCGATAAATCTCTAAAGAGTTATGTTAACCGAGCAACTAAAAAATTCAATCTTACTTCACCTTGTCTACATCGTAGCTAACAAGTGGAGATGAGGGGGCTCGAACCCCTGGCCTCCGCCTTGCAAAGGCGGCGCTCTCCCAGCTGAGCTACATCCCCAAGATTTTCTTGGTGAGTGGGCTTGACAGGATTCGAACCTGTGACCCCTGCGTTATCAGCACAGTGCTCTAACCAACTGAGCTACAAGCCCGATCTTTGACCTTAGCAACTGAAGAGTGATAAGAAGCGTACATTTTGTTTCCTGTCAAGCCATCGTCTCAATACCGTTATGAGACTTTTTTAGAACTTCAGTCTGCCTCCGTGAGTGGAGACTGGACTTTCATTCGGTTTACTCTAGAAAGGAGGTGATCCAGGCGCACCTTCCGGTACACCTACCTTGTTACGACTTCGTCCTAGTTACCAGCCCCACCTTAGGCGGCGCCTTCCCGTGAGGGTTAAGCTACCGACTTCAGGTGTTTCCAGCTTCCATGACGTGACGGGCGGTGTGTACAAGCCCCGAGAACGTATTCACCGCACTATAGCTGACGCGCGATTACTAGCAACTCCGACTTCATGCAGGCGAGTTGCAGCCTACAATCTGAACTGGGGACGGCTTTGGGGGATTGGCTCCACCTCGCGGCTTGGCAACCCATTGTACCGTCCATTGTAGCGTGTGTGTAGCCCTGGACATAAAGGCCATGCTGACTTGACGTCATCCCCACCTTCCTCAGGTTTGAAACCTGCGGTCCCGCATGACACATATAACATACGGCGAGGGTTGCGCTCGTTACCGGACTTAACCGTACATCTCATGACCCGTGCTGACGTCTGCAATGCAACACCTCTGACAGTGTCTCCGTTGAGCGCCTCATGCTTTCGCAAGCGT